>JBGUIK010000134.1:0-2181 GCA_045112915.1 Lachnospiraceae bacterium | reverse complement strand
AGTCTGTTATCAGCGGAAATGCTGATTCTATACAGAAAAAACGAGTGTTGGGAGTACGCTGAAAACCTGTTCAGCATACCCTAATTAACTCTTCATCTAATGATACTCTTTCTATATAGTTATTTAAATTGTTATATTTTGTCTCTAGTTCAGCCTGCTTCTTCTCTGCATTTATACGAGCGCGTCGTTCTAGTATTGCAATTACTAACGAAATAGCTGTAAAAATAAAGCCAAAATTGTCGATAAAAGGATTCCATAAGTTATCTATAATGTTCATATTATCTCCCATTTCATATAATCTCCTCCAATCCATAGACTTTTAATGGGGCTTACTATATATTAGCATAAAAAGTAGTAATGTTATAGTTACATGGGTACTGCCCCATATATTTATATCATATCAGCAGCCTTAGGTAATTTGCGAACGATAATATATCATTGTTTTTTATTCAGTTCATCATTATTATATTCAGATGAAGCGAATGTTTACCTATACAAATTAATTAGCACAATTCAACTTCCGACAAGCAAAACTTTGCCAAATACTTTGCAGAGATCATTTATTTCTATGTTCATGTCTGCTTATATAAAAATCCATAGTATAAACACATCTTTTATATAAACACCCTCACCACTATATTCCTCCACCGTATCTTTCTTCTATCCTTCCCCTGTTTCTCCCGAAACTTATCCACATGCTTTCTCGTCAGCACGAACGTCAAGATTTCCGTCGCCTTCGGCCTATCCCCATGAAATTCCTCATAAATATCATCCATAGGATTATTATTCTGTTTTCCTCTACTGGGCATATAACCGTAATAGCCCTTTGAGGAACGTCTTCTATGCTTACTCAGATCAGAATCTGGTTCATCATAAATCATATTATCCCAATCATTATTCCCCGTACACCGCAGATACCAGTCAAATGAACTCTCATGTACCACGATGTGGTCGACAAATGCTTCAATAATCTCCTCCGGTATATTAACTAACCCGATGTTCTGATCTACGGTCTCCCGCCTCAGCCGATTTCCCAGTGTCTTTACCCGATCAGCAACGGGTGCATTCTCATCAATCATTCCTTCCTCACTGCCACATATCTCATCAAGTTCCGATGTCAGATCACTGATCCGGATCTCGTACTCCTGCTTCTTTTTCTTGTAAAGCTCATTGGAAATCTCATTGTCAATCCTGAGCTCTGTGCATCTGTCAATCCGCTTTTTCAGCTCGTCTATCTCCTCACGGATCTCTGCCTCCCTGGCCGGGCTACTTTTCCTCTCTGCTCTATCATTGATGTGTTTTTCCAGCATCCCCTGCGCCAGTTCAAGAATCGTGTCCACATCCTGCAGGCAGGCATGAAAGACCTCATAGGCCATCATTTGCAATTTCCAGCTCGGGATGATCGGTACTTTGCAAATGCTCTCCGTCCCAAGCCCCTTCTTCGCCCTCGCCGCAGCAGTCCCGGTACATACCTGGCCATGGCACATATAAATGCATTCGGTCTGCCCGTCTTCCGTCTTGGACATTCCTTTCCGATTAAAGTTCTTCCCGCATTCGCACTGCATCTTATTGACCCATATGTCGTTTGACTTTCTTCGCGCAAATGCCTTACTCCCGCTCGCAGCCAGCTTCTCCCTGTCCTCGCGTCCCTTCGCAATGATCTGCTGCACCCGTTCGAACTGTTCGTCGGAGATGATCGGCTCATGCCTTCCCCTGACCTGCAAGACCTCCATCTCGCCGTGGTTCAGCACCTTCTTCTGCTCAAGGTAATCAGGTACATACTGCTTATGATATGTAAGCATGCCGATATAGATAGGGTTCTGCAGTACGCGGTAGATATTTGCCTCATGCCAGTTCGATCTGCCGGTCGCCGTCTTTATCCCTCTCTTTTCAAGTTCCCACATGATCCACCGCAGTCCCCGGCCTTCGGCATACCACTTGAAGATCTTCCGGACAGTATCCGCCTGCTCCGTATTCACGACAAGTTCCCGACCCACACGGTCGTAGCCCAATACGTTACCGTTCCCATAGACCACGCCTTTCTCCATGGATGTCTGCTGTCCGCATTTTACACGGGCAGAGGTTTTCCTGCTTTCGTCCTGGGCAAGGGTCGCCATGATTGTGAGCCGCAGTTCACCGTCGGGATCAAATGTCTTGATTCCGTCACTTATAAAATAGACC
>JBGUIK010000133.1:0-131525 GCA_045112915.1 Lachnospiraceae bacterium | reverse complement strand
ATCCGACCGAGAAATCAGAAAATGCAGCGCATTTTCTTAGTTCGCAGGGATGGATGTACGTTTTTCGATGAAGATGGTGCTTGGCTGCCGCCCCAGAACCCCGGCGGCACCACGGACGGGCTGCTGTCCCATAGACCCCGGTGGCAGCCCGGACGGGGTACTCCATCTCATCCCCCGACCGAGTTGTGGTAATCCTCCATGAGGTGCCTGACATAGGTGTCGACGTCATCCGGGATCACGGGATTTGAGGCAGTCCTTGCGAAATTAATGGTCGTTTCGGCCTCGGAGTAGACGGACCGTGCCTCATCCTCGGAAAGGCCTTTCAGCCTCAGCTCCATAAGGGCTTTCTCTTCGGGTTTCGTGATCGCGATCGCTCTCACATAAGAGAGCACATGCTTCTGGCTCGGCCTCAGCTTCCATGCTTCCTCGAACGCCCGGAGCCCATCCTCGAAAAGCAGCATACGCATAAGGACCACCCCCAGATTGTGATAGACCGCCGAGAGGAACTCGGGTCTGAACGCCGCGGACTTTCCATCCTCTATGACCTGACGGTAGGCGGCCTCCGCCGCAGAATACTTACCGGTGCGGGTCAGCGCATCCCCCTTGTCTTTGAGACGCAGCGGACCGGGAAGCTGAAGATAATCCGAGAGCCGGGCCGTGTAGGCGTCAAGCTGTGAGCTGCTGAGATATCCGCACTCACGGAACACCGGCGTTACAAATCCCGATATGGATTTCCTGCGCTCGAGCGCAATATTCATATTTTCAGCCAGTTTTGGCAGCATGAGCTCTGAAGCGATCCACTTTGTCAGCTCTGTGCCTATGATCGTTGAATCGAGCAGAGGTATATTATTATAGAAATAATAGCAAAGCTCCTCGATCGAATAGATGCTGGTGCTGACATTTTCAATGTAATATGGTGTCTGCGCGTACTTTGCGCCGCACAGTCTGTAGCCTGCCATATCGCGTCATCCCCCTTTATTCATCATCAAAAGTTTCCAGAGGTATCGTGTCCTCCCATACCTTATGAGTCGCAGGGAAGAAGCCGCCGAAACCGAGATCCTCTGCCGTCACGTGACAGACATCTGCCGAGGAGCAGAAAAGCTTGAGACGTATCCTGGTCGCCCGGTTCGGTCTGTCCGGAAGATCCGGCAGATCCATCATGCATTTGCGCCGCTTCTTCTCGTCGAGGGAACTCAGGATGAAAATAAGTTCCCGCTTGTCGTCAAGAATGAACTCGATTTCATTTGCAGCATCGAACCAGTTGCTGCCTGCGGTTATGAGCGGAATATACATAGCCTTTCCCTTGACCAGCATATCCATGCCTATACTCATCCTGACCAGATCCTCACTCATATAGATCTTGCCCTTAAGGGCATGGGTCTCCATATGCTCATAGGCCGCGTAGCAGGCTCCTTTTACGAAGAGATTGTCCCCGTAATACACCTTAGCCGCCCTGCACATATAGCGGATCGATTTTTCAGGCCATGACATATCGAATCCTGTGCCGGTGATGAGCACGCCGGAGAATGAGCCGTTCGACATATTTTTCGTCGCGTACTCGAGAAGCTGCAGGTCGCGTATCTTAAGATCCTCCGACAAAGTAGCCGGAGGTGCCGTAATGACCCTCACTGTCTGGGGCTTCTCGGTCGCATCCTCCCTTAAAGCTCTGAAGCTCACCCGGTCCTCAGCAAATATGAAGAGGGCGACATCCCTCGCCCAGAATCCGGGTTTCTGACTGTAAGCATAGTAATAGAAGCTCTCCATCGAATTCTGAAGAGAGTACTGTTCATGGGTAAAGCCCAGAGAGTCGAAAGCGCTCCTTATATTAGTCACCAGATGGATCGGCAGACTCTCCATCGTGACCATGACGCAGGATATACTCCCCGTCAGATCCCGAAGGCCGAGAAGTCTCAGGGACTCCCCGATAAATGCCGCAAGAAGCTCCGCCGGCGTGTAGCTCTTATCCGGCAGATCCACCTCCTCCGTGCCGAGGATCTCTTCTCCCCATACCAGATCGAAATCATCGCGGGTCCCGAAATACTCTGCCTCGAGACCGAAATGCCACTCCAATCTCCCTCTCTTTTTGGCAAGTACCGTCGGGAAACGGAAGAGGTTCGTGCCGACCTTAGTAGGCACGGAGACCGGCTCCTGCGCGTTCCTGTTGTAATAACTCAGCTGGGATTCCTCTTTTCCGAGTTCGAATCCCACGAGTACATTCCGAACTTCGTTCAAAACTCACCCTCCAATGTGAACAGCTGCCTGACGACCTGTTCCGCCTTTTCATATTCTGTAATGCTTTCTTTAAGCTTCTCCGTATCTCCCTCGCTCTTAGCGATCAGGATCCGGTTGATCATCTGGTAACGGCTTCGGCCGCTTGCTTCTCTTACGTCCGCTTTCACCGTGCGCTCCTCACTCTTCCACACAAGATCGTCCCGTCTCACCGTTACATAATAAGTCAATGACTCACCGTAGAAGAGAATGAACTCTCTGGAGAATATGCCCATATACATATGGGTGAGGGGCATAGCCCTATACTCTGTATCCTCATCGCTCGACAGATGATAGTGCAGCATGACCTCATCCGATTCGCCGGCTGCCTGCTCAATAAAGACGCGGTCCTCCAGCTGGTAGGGCGAAGTCAGCATCTCCGGGAGATCCTTGAAAAAGGCGAATCTCAGCTTTGACGCGGCACACTCTTCGAGTACGGTCTCGGCAAATGTCTCCTGCTGAAGTGTAAGACTCTCTCTCTTGGAGTATGTCAGAAGAAGCGCTATTCTCCAGAGCTGGGCGGATACATCATTCACCTGGAACTGTTCTTCAATATAGGCAGCCGCGTATTCATCGAGCGGCGTGTTCGTCCGAAGGCACCTTATTGAAATGAAAGAGATATAGTCGCTGGCTGCTTTTCCTCCGCCCCCGGCCATCACATAGCTTCGAAGGACCTCGTCCGCTTCCGGCACCGGCCGTCTCACGAAGACGATCCGTTTCAGAATGATCTCATCAAGGGCTACCGTATTGACATAAAACGTTTTGGCATCTCTTCTGATCATCAGCATTGTATCAAGACTTCCCTGATAGTTATCCGCAAGATAGGTAAGCATGTTTTCATCGAACTTACCTCTCTCGTAGGTATGCAGGGTGAGAAGCAGCAGGTCCTCGTCCTCCTCATCACCATGGTCGGCAATGAGGTTAGTGACCAGCCTGACCAGCGAGGAGAGTTCGATTCCTTCGCCGCCGTATTTTTTTACGACCTTAAATGCTTTCTCGTAGAAGCCTCTGCTGATCAGAGCATTGAGCAGCATAAGCCGGTCCACTCTGGCGAAATCATCGATGTCGATGACCGCCAGATACTCATTGACAGACTCATCCTCCTCGTGCGAACTCATGAAGGAAAGAAGTTCTCTCTTGGCCTGGTCTCTGAACTCCTGTGTGAATGCAGAAGAATCAGCTATGCACTCCCACGCGGAAATATTCTTCTCATCCGCATGCTCATACACGCCTCGCCCGGCGACGATATTCAGGAGGAGTCCCGGGAACTCAACGCCGATCTCCATGAGCCGTCCTGCCATAGCCCCCGGTTCCATCATGGCCGACTCCGAACTTGCCACACGCGACGCATGGCGCTTTCCCATACCGTCTGTAAAGAAAATGTGGGCACTGTCGGTATATCGTTCAATATAGGCAGATCCGTTTCGGATCTGATAAGATTTCTCGCTGACCAGCTCTCCGTGGCATACTACGACCTCACGGACGTTCGGATCATCAGTGAAAATTCGTCTGGTAAATATCGCCCTCGCAATGGCTTCCCCGCTCTTCTTGTTCTTGATATCTCTGATGAATTCCTGATAGATGGCAGCATAATCTCCGTCCATCCTGCCGTTCTCAAGAGATTCCAGGGCAAACTCACGCATTTTCGGCGCGTACATCTCGTATGTCTGCGGATCAAGGTCCTTGTTCCGTATAACATTGGCATAGACGAAAGCGGTCTTCTGGTCCGAGAGTTCCCGGTTCAGGGCAAAGTACACGAGAATAGGCCTGGGCAGGATCTTCTGATAGGAATCCGGCAGATTCTCAACATAAAAGACAAAGAGCTTTGTAATGCGAAGCTCACGGTTCACTGCGAGCTCGAACCAGTTGAAATACTCATTCCTGGTCTGAGCTGTCCGCGGCGCCCCTTTCATGAGAAGCTTGCATATCGCGACAAGGATCTCGTCACTCGGGAACGCTTCATACGCGCCGGCAAGGATATGATAGACTTCCTGAGAGAATCCCTTTTCATTGTCAGAAAGCAGGGCTGCCCTGTTTGCGAGCTCCTCAGTCATGATTCCATTCCTTGTGGCGAACATGAGAACGTGACGCATAAAGGGTGTGAGTCTTCGAAGCTCCCTGCCATCCCTTCTCAGGATCTTGAGCGCTTCCAGATAGAGGATCGGACTGCGGGATCCCTGATTGTACAGATCTCTCAGATAATCCATCTTCCGCGTAGGAGTGCGGATGATGTCCGGCTCGACCCGGAAATAAATGAGAGTGAGTATCACGCTCTCCCTGTATCTTCCCTGCCATTCCCTTACGCGGGACAGAATATCGACATTGGGATCCAGAACGCCCGTCACACGTCCCATGTACATAAATGCCGCTTTCACTTCGGCGCTCTCACGCCGAAAATCAACGCCGGAAAGACTTCGGATGATGCTGCCCGCCGCTTCTTTGTCGCCGGAAAGCTCCTCAATATAGGATTCATAGAGGGCATAAATGACCGGATACTCATCGAGCTCGCGTATTGCGTTAAGAAGACTCCTCGTCCGCTTAATGTATTCCTTGCGGTCGATCTTATCCATCTCGTAGTCCATATAGTGCCGCGTCAGTTTCGTCCGGTTGCGCCTGTGGACCATATCCATGCTTACAGGAACATGGATATTGGCAGACGCGTTCACGATAATCTCCACCGTGTTCTCGAATGAGCGCAGTGTGATCTTTCCGTAGCGCTTACCGCGGCCGATCTTTTCGTATCTTACAATATAGGCGAAATTATATACAGAACCGACAAAGTCTTCCCCGTAGATCTTCTTTTTAGGGAGTTCAATAAAGTCGGCATCTGTCTCCACATCAATCTTGAGACTGCCCCATGTGCTGCGGCGCAGTTTGATAACATCCTGCCTTGTCTCCCGAAGACGGGTAAAATCCCTCTCGGTCTTTTCCGCGGTAAAACTGACAGGCTGCTTAAGCCCGCAGCCGACCAGGAACTCCTCCAGCCTGTGATACGTGACCGGATTGCGGATCAGTCCCCTGTAGAGAGCCAGATACTTTGCGTCCTCACCCTCAAGAAGTCCTGCAAATGCAGGTCCGGTAAACAACCTGAAAGCTTCCTCATAATTCTCCCTCGCCAGATCGGCAAACGCGGCAAGGTCACGGATCTCACCCGACGAAGATTTCACTCGGACGTCGCGTATCTCCACATGGACCGGGATCGTATACTCTCCGAGGTTAGTCGAAAGAAGAATATTACCGTCGATCGTGTCGCCATCCATGAGCCCAGTGACATCGATACCGTAGACCAGAGAAAGCGTCATTCCTGAGAACTTCTCCAGCTCCGGTACGATCCTTGCCTCCGAGACAGAAATCGAGCCCCGGACTTTTCTCCCGTTCGTCGTCTCAATTTTAATTCTTCCCCTGATATTCTCGCCGACTACGGTCTGTGCCTCGATCCGCTCCACTGATAGGAGAAGAGACGGTGAGGATTCTTCGAACCATTCGCCGGGATCTTGTAGTGTCCACTTCATGGTGTGCTCCTTTAAACAAGGTCAAACAGTGAAATCTGGTTCGTCTCCGGGATATCCCCGAGGACGCCCAGTGTGTCGAACAGGTTGATAAGTGTCTGTGATGCTTTTGTGCGCTGGCGGAAATCGTCCTTGGAGAGGAACGGCCCGTTCTTTGCGGCCTCCTCGATCTGGACAGCGACGGCATCGCCGAGACCTGCGATTGAATTGATGGAGGGCATCAGCTTCCCGTCTATGATAGAGAATTCCTTGGCCTTGGCCCTGAAGAGATCCAGCTTGTGGAATTCAATGCCTCTTGCGTACATTTCTCTCACGATAAGAGCATCCTTGAGAAGTTCTTCATCTTTGGGCGTTTTCTCCGGCTTGCTCTCGATTTCTTTCATATTGGCCTCAAATATTTCTCTCCCCCGCCCCATGAGGACATAGTCGAAAGTGGTGACGCGGATAGAGAACATGGCGGCGTAATACGCCAGCGGATAATTGATTTTATAGTATGCTATGCGGAAGGCATTCATAACATATGCCGCCGCGTGCGCTTTCGGGAACATGTACTTGATGCGCTTACAGGATTCAATGTACCATTCCGGCACGCCGTGCTCACGCATCTCCGATTCCTGATCCGGGCGAAGGCCTCTGCCTTTTCGGACGGACTCCATGATCTTGAAGGAGTGCTCCGGCTCCACGCCCCACGCAATAAGGTTCAGCATGATATCGTCGCGTGTGCAGATGGCAGTTCCCAGCGTGCAGTCACCGTTTTTGATGAAGTACTGAGCATTGTCCAGCCACACATTTGTACCGTGGGACAGTCCTGAAATGCGAATGAGCTCGGACAAAGTCTTCGGCTTCGTATCCCGGAGCATGCCCATGACAAAGCTGGTCCCGAATTCCGGAACCCCAAGAGTCCCGAGGTCGATTTCACCGAGATCGCCCTTTTTAAGTCCCAGGGCTTCTATTCCCGAAAACAGGCTGAGAACGCCCTGATCGTCAAGAGGGACCTTTAGCGGATCCGTCCCGGTGAGGTCCTGCAGCATACGGATGATTGTCGGATCATCGTGTCCGAGAATATCGAGCTTCAGAAGATTCGAGTCGATTGAGTGATAATCAAAGTGGGTAGTGATGATATCACTCGTCATATCATTGGCAGGATGTTGGACCGGGGTGAACCAGTTGATGTTCATGCCTTTGGGCAGAACAATGACACCGCCCGGGTGCTGACCGGTCGTTCTGCGGACGCCGGTACATCCCTGAGAGAGGCGTTCAAGTTCGCACGGTCTCTTGGAAATGCCTTTATCCTCGAAATAGTGCATGGCCAGCCCGTAGGCAGTCTTGTCTGCGACCGTGCCGATCGTGCCCGCCTTGAAGGTCTGACCTGTGCCGAAGATCACTTCTGTGTAAGCCTGGGCAACGCCCTGCTCGTCTCCGGAGAAGTTGAGGTCGATATCCGGCTCCTTATCTCCCTTGAATCCGAGGAACGTCTCGAACGGGATGTCGAAGCCGAGCTTGCTCAGCTTATGTCCGCAGACCGGGCAGACCTTATCCGGCATGTCCGCTCCGCATCTGCCGCCGTATGCCCTGACTTCATCGGAGTCGAAATCCACATAGTGGCACTCCGGGCAGAGATAATGCGGAGGCAGCGGATTGACTTCCGTAATATTGGCCATTGTCGCAACCAGTGAAGATCCGACAGACCCTCGGGATCCGACCAGATATCCATCGTCATTGGACTTTTTGACCAGCCTCTGCGCGATAATGTACATGACGGCATAGCCGTTCTTTATGATCGACGTAAGCTCCTTTTTCAGGCGGGAGCTGACCTGCTCGGGGATGTTCTCCCCATAGATTTTTCTTGCCGTCTCGTAGCACATATCCTCGAGCTCCCTGTCGGAGTTCTCGATGACAGGAGGGCACTTGTCCGGGTGGATTGGAGAAATCTGCTCTATCCAGCCCGCGATTTTATTGGTATTTTCAACAACGACCTCATAGGCCTTCTTTTCGCCGAGATAGGCGAACTCGCTCAGCATCTCCTCCGTCGTGTGAAGATAGAGCGGAGGCTGCCCTTCATCCTTATACCCGTGACCGGACTGAATGATCGACCTGTAGATCGCGTCCTCCGGGTTCAGGAAGTGCACGTCGCAGGTGGCGGCGACCGGCTTGCCGAAGTCCTCGCCGAGCTTGACGATCTTCTTGTTGATCTCGCGGAGTTCGTCAAAGTTCGTGACTCCCCGGATCTGCTCCCTGACGATGTACTCGTTGTTGCCGACCGGCTGGACTTCGAGATAATCGTAAAACTGAACGATCTTCGCGATCTGGGATGCCGGCTTCTCCTCAAAGATAGCCTTGTACAGCTCTCCCGCCGAGCAGGCCGAGCCGAGGATCAGACCTTCACGATACTTTATGAGCAGTGAGCGCGGTATGCGAGGCCGCTTCTTAAAATAGCGAAGGTGGGACTCCGAGATCAGAGTGTAAAGATTCCGTCTTCCCTGCTCATTTTTAGCCAGAATAATAATGTGGTAGTAAGGCAGGTTGCGGATCCGCTCGTCGGAGACCATGCCCCTTTGATTTAGTTCGGCATAGGTCGAAACGCCCTGCTTCTTCATGGCGTCCATGAGCTGCAGGTAGATCTGCGCGAGCGCTTCGGCCCTGTCTCCAGCCCGGTGCGGATTAGCGCAGTTGACTTTAAAAGCCTTTGTCAGTTTATCAAATGTCCCCCTGCTCACGTGCGGCAGAAGGAAACGAATGCAGGAAGGTATATCGACGATCGTGTGCTCCCTGCCGTCCGGCTGCCAGTTGATGCCGCTCATCTCACACGCGTGCTCGATAAAAGCGGCTCCCATATCCGCGTCGTAGGATACGAGCGGCGTGCCGTCTGCAAATGCAAGAAAGTCCGAGACCGCCTCCCCCAGCGCTTTCCCCCGGGCCACATGGCTGTCACCGATACCCGTCTCTCTCGTGAACTTGAAAGGAAGGGGCTTGCCGGGATTGATTATCGCTGAGAAGCTCTCCGTGATGTTGCCCTTGCTGATCTTGTGGGCGGCTATTTCAATGAGGTCATGCTTAAGGACTGACGGTCCTGTCGTCACGACCGAGAACACACAGACCATATCCTGCGTGCTTATATCATCCGGACCTGTGACCAGAGTCGTCATGTCATCGACGAGGTAGCCCTCGCAGCCGTATATGACCTTGAAATCCGGATCTTTTTCATTTGACGCATGGTGAGCTTCCGGGAAAGCCTGGACGACTCCGTGGTCTGTGATGGCCAGTGCTTTCATTCCCCACTTTTTGGCCTGACCGATGATATCCTTCGCGGATGAGACCGCGTCCATATCGGACATCTTGGTGTGGCAATGGAGCTCGACGCGCTTGACCGGAGCTGTATCCATGCGATCTTCCTTAAAGGAACCGATCTTCTTTATGGAGTAGACGGTCTTGATCATGACCTCTTTCTCGAACTGATCGAAATCCATCATTCCCTTGACCAGGAAGCAGTTGCCTTTCTTGAAGGCAGACGCGTACTGGTCCATCTCCTCCGGAAGGAGCCAGAGCTTCATGCGGATGCTGTCCGTGTAGTCTGTCATCGCAATATTCAGAATGATCTTTCCGTTTCGAGTCTCCCGGCTCTCACTGCCGAAGACGCAGCCGCGGATGACGACCTCATGCGGGTCTTCCCCCAGGTCGGCAATCGGAGTCGGCTCCTCACTGATTCCCTTGCCGAGAATGACATCCGGGTCGCTCGAGATAAAGGTCTTCTGCTGACGGTATTTCTTTTCCGAGGCGTTCGGAAGCTTCTGCTGCTTTTCCTGACTCTCCTCGTGCTTTTCTCGTCGGCTGGCGTTTTTCCGAAGAACATCGTTGACCTTATTTCTGATGCGCTCATCATCCGCCTCAAAGAGACTTTTCGTGTTGGCCGGGATGAGGTCGCCCTCAACGTGGATGTCCGCAAATCCGGCCCGATCCGCGAATATCTTATCCAGATACTCAACGAGCTGATTCTTTCGCTCCCTGGATATGATCGTCTCCGGGATAGACGCGTAAATCGTGTCCCCGTCAAATTCGAGATTTGTATGCAGGAACATCTGATGGAGAAGAGGACTTACTTCCTTTAGTTCAAGGAGCATGCTGGACCTGTAGTATTTATAGAAGTTCTTCGGCGTGTACTGTGAGGACAGCACGAAGCGCTCGACGATTTTGACCTCCATCGTGACATTTTCGAATATCTGTCCGGCGATTGCGTCCTCGACTTCATATATGTACTGCTTCTTTATCCAGTTCTCTGATGTAATATAGACATGAAGGCGGTTCCTGGCCTGATTGATAGCCAGCCTCGTGACCGTGACCCCCTCCATGAGATCACGTATCTCCCGCGGGAGATCGAGGCCCGGGAAAGCCTTAAGGAATGTCATCCTCTTATCGGACATATATTATCTCCAGTTCAATAATTCATCTTCAAGGGCTCCGAGGAGTTCACTCTCAGGCACTTTTCTGATAATTTTTCCGTGTTTTATGATCAGGCCTTCGCCTTTTCCGCCGCAGACGCCGATATCGGCTTCGGCCGCCTCACCGGGGCCGTTGACGACGCATCCCATGACAGCCACCTTGATCTCAAGGGGGATGTTCTCGACGAGGCGCTCGACACTATTTGCAAGACTAATTAAATCGATCTGTGTTCTTCCGCAGGTCGGACAGGATACGACTTCGATATGTCCTCTCCGAAGATCGAGCGTCTGAAGGATCCTCTTTCCTACCCGGACCTCCTCTACCGGATCCCCTGTGAGAGAGACCCGGATCGTGTCGCCGATGCCCTGACCAAGGATCATGCCGAGACCGACAGAGGACTTGATCGTGCCCGAAAAGACGGTGCCCGCCTCGGTGATGCCCACGTGGAGCGGATAGGTGGTCTGTTCCGCGATAAGTTCATGAGCCCTGACACACATAAGGACGTCAGAAGACTTGATGCTGATGACCATGTTGTCATAGCCGAGGTCCTCAATGATCTTCACTTTGTCGAGCGCGCTCTCAACGAGGCCTTCCGCGGTCACCCGTCCGTATTTTTTGACAATCTCCTTCTCGAGCGAACCTGAGTTGACACCGACCCTTATCGGGATGCTCCGCTCTTTCGCGACATCGACGACGGCCTTGATGCGGTCGATACTGCCTATGTTGCCCGGGTTGATCCGGATCGCATCCGCGCCGTACTCCATAGCCGCGATCGCGAGGCGGTAATCAAAATGAATGTCCGCCACGATCGGGATGTTGATTTGTTTCTTAATTTTGGCAAATGCCTCCGCCGCCTCCATGGTCGGAACAGTGCTGCGGATGATCTCACAGCCGGCATCTTCGAGCTTTCTGATCTGGGCGATCGTCGCCTCAAAATCCTCTGTCTTCGTGTTGGTCATAGACTGGACAGTGATCGGGTTTCCTCCTCCGATGACTCTGTCTCCGATTCGAACTTCTTTTGTATGATCTCTGTACATGGTACGCGCCTTTCATTTTGAGGACATTCTTGACCCTATAGGTTTCTAAATTATATCACATTCGGGCTCATATCTCCATTTTTATGATATAATTCTTTGGCAGGCTGGAACATTGGGCGTGACAACCCGGCAGGCTGCCCAGATATAAGACCTGGCAGGCTGCCCAAAACTATATCCGGCGCAGGCATCATCTTCATCGAAAAACGTCGTTCCTTCCTTGCGAACTAAGTAAATGCATTCGCATTTACTGATTTCTCAGTCGGACCGACAATGTTTTTCTCACGAAGATGAATGCCCGCTGCCGGTAACCAAATACGAAAGCAGCCTGCCTGAACTTGCTGGCTGCATCGGTTCAACAGCAAAGGCAACTAAATTCCTGCTTATTTGATAAAATAGTTGCCTTTGGTTCAGAAGAAATCTAAAAGTGTCATAAAACACAGGAGGAAATACCATGAATTGTATCGTCGCTGTAGACGCTAACTGGGGGATTGGGAAGAATAATGATCTGCTCATCTCGATTCCAGAGGATATGAAATATTTCAGGAAAGTGACGGCTGGGAAGACGCTCATCTACGGGCGAAAGACACTTGAATCGTTCCCCGGGCAGAAACCTCTGCCAAAGAGGCGCAACATTGTGATCACACGCAAAGCCAATTATGATGCCGGAACCGCGGAAATCGTAAACTCCGTAGAGGAGGCGCGTCTCGCAGTGAAGGACGAGGACCCGGAAAACGTTTTCGTCATCGGCGGCGGAGCCATCTACCGCCAGATGCTGCCCTTCTGCACCCGGGCTTATGTGACCCGGATCGACAGAATTTTCGATGCTGACACCTTCTTCCCGGATCTGGACAGTGATCCTGAGTGGGAGATTGA
This sequence comes from Lachnospiraceae bacterium, assembly GCA_045112915.1. GTDB lineage: Bacteria > Bacillota > Clostridia > Lachnospirales > Lachnospiraceae > Chordicoccus. The sequence continues at coordinate 119,401 of JBGUIK010000133.1, read as the reverse complement.
GAGTGAATCGGAGACAATGAATTATGAGGGGATCACATACCGCTTCGTCATTTATAAGAAAAAATGAATCGACTTGAAATGACAGTACAAAAAGAACCCTTTGGATTTATACTGTACACTTATTAAATGATGATTTGACCCCCAATCAGTCAACGAACGCCACATTGACCATTGATGACTGCCCACCATCTTTCCTTCCAGAGTCAGCAAGAGCAAATATAAAGCCGCTGTTAATGAAAGGTGCCGCCGCTCTAATGCGACAGCACCTTTTTTCGTATCTCACAATGAAATTTCTCAACTGTTACCGGCTTCTCAGACCGCAATCGGAATATTCTTTATCTGCGGCCCGTGCTGATAATTCTCGATGATCAGGTCATCCGTAGTGAAAGCGTAGAAATCCTTCACCTCCGGATTGAGCGTGACCTTCGGAGCATCGTAAGTCGGACGCGAAATCAACTCCTCGATCAGCGGCACATGACGGTCATAGATGTGAGCGTCCGCGATCATGTGGACAAGCTCACCCGGATACATGTCACAGCTCTGAGCGAACATCATAAGAAGAATCGCGTACTGGCACACATTCCAGTTGTTGGCCGCAAGCACATCCTGCGATCTCTGGCTGAGCACCGCGTTCAGCGTGAGCTTGTCTTCGCCCGGCCGCTGCGTGACATTAAAGGTCACCGACCATGCGCACGGGTAAAGATTCATCTCGTGCAGATCCGCATGATTATAGATATTCGTCATGATGCGGCGGCTGTATGGATTATTCTTTAAATCATAAAGCACACGGTCGACCTGATCGAACATTCCCTCTTTATATTCATGCTTAACGCTCATCTGATAACCGTAAGCCTTGCCGATGGAACCGTCAGCATCCGCCCACTCATCCCAGATATGCGAATGAAGGTCATGGATATTGTTGGACTTTCTCTGCCAGATCCACAGGATCTCGTCCATTGCGCTCTTTAAAGCCGTCCGGCGCAGCGTGATGGCAGGGAACTCCTTCCGAAGGTCATACCGGTTGCACACGCCGAATTTCTTGATCGTATAAGCCGGAGTTCCGTCCTCCCAGCGGGGGCGGACTTTCTGACCGCGGGTGTCGGTGCCATTTGCAAGAATATCCTTGCACATATCGATAAAAATCTGATCTGCCAGACTCATTTCTTTTCCTCTTTGTCGTCTTTTTCCTCTTTAGGCTTCTTCGGGATACGTCCGTACAGCTTCGTCATCCTGCGAATGCTCTCAGCAAGCTCTCTCGACAGGAAATTCGGGCGGATCCTCCACGTCCAGTTCGTTCCGAGGGTGGACGGATGGTTGATTCTCGCCTCGTTGCCGAGTACAAGATAATCCTGGATCGGGACGATGCACAGATCCGCGACACTTGCCATAGCACAGCGGATGAAATCCCAGGTGAACGCGCCGTAGTCTGTATAAATGGAATTGATGTACTGTCTTGCGAAGTTGCGGTCCTGCTCATTGATGTTCTCGATCCAGCCGCGTGTTGTCTCGTTGTCGTGAGTACCTGTGTAGACAACACAGTTGTGGTCATAGTTATGCGGGAGATAATCGCTCTCCTCACGTGAGTCGAACGCGAACTGCAGAACTTTCATTCCCGGGAAGCCTGTATCCTTGACAAGCTTGATGACGCTCGGTGTGATGAAGCCGAGGTCCTCGGCGATGACAGAGACGTCGCCGAGCTGCTTCTTGATTTCCTTGAAAAGCGCAATGCCCGGTCCCGGCATCCACTCGCCGTTCTTTGCCGTCTTCTCGCCGTAGGGAATCTCGTAGTATTCGTCGAACGCGCGGAAATGGTCGACGCGGAGCACATCGCAGAACTGCAGATTGTGCTCGATGCGGCTGATCCACCATGCGAATTTTGTCTTCTTCAGATATTTCCAGTCATAGATCGGGTTGCCCCAGAGCTGACCGTCCTCGGAGAACGCATCCGGCGGGCATCCTGCTACCTTGGTCGGGATATTTTCCTTATCAAAGAGGAACATCTTCGGGTTCGCCCATGTGTCAGCGCTGTCGAAGGCTGTGTAGAAGGGGATATCTCCGATGATCTTGATTCCGTTCTCATTGGCATACGCGCGAAGTTTCTTCCACTGCTTGAGGAACTCATACTGCTGGAATGAGTAGAACTCGATCGTATCGGCATACTCTTCTTGGGCCTTCTCGATGGCTTCCGGCTCGCGTGTCCGCAGGCTGACGTCCCAGTCGATCCAGCTCTTTCCTTCATTTGCACTCTTTAATGCCATATAGAGGCCGTAGTCGACCAGCCAGTCAGCTTCCTCCTCCTTGAAGGCAGCGTACTCCGGATCCGGATTCTGCATGAATCGCTCGTAAGCGATCCGAAGGAGCTTGAAGCGGTTATTGTAGAGCGCGCCGTAGTCGACGACCTCAGAGTTGTTGCCAAAGTCGAAAACGTTGATCTCATGTACAGAGAGCAGACCGTCCACAACGAGCTGTTCGGGGCTTATAAAATAGGGATTTCCAGCAAATGTTGAAAAGCTCTGATACGGTGAATCTCCGAAGCCTGTCGGTCCGAACGGCAGGACCTGCCAATAGCTCTGGCCGGATTCCTTCAGGAAATCAACAAATTCATAGGCTTCCGCCGAAAAACATCCGATACCGTACTTAGACGAGATCGATGAGATCGGGCAAAGAATTCCACTTTCACGCATAACTGTTACCATCCTCGTTTATATTTTTCATCGGGGCTGTGCGTCGCGCACGTCCCGTTTGGTTCTCTTTTGGTGTGTATCACACTGGGACTGATTTTGTGCCCACTTATTGGGAAATTGGCACATATCAGTGTAACCGTTTTGGGTCCCATTGAGATATATTACACTATTTATGGTATTCAGTAAAGAAAAAAGCTGTCAATTATTGACAAGAGCTGTGCGTATTCAAGTCTCGCTCAGTCAGGGCAGGGCCTGCGCTTTTCGATGAAGATGATGCCTGCGCCGGGAATAATCCTGAGGCAGCCTGACGGAGTTATTGCGTCGTCAGGCAGGCTGCTCCTTGCAGTTCGCTGCCGGCTGCGGGGCATCCATCTTCATGAGAAAAGCATTGCATATCCGACTGAGAGACCAAAAAGCGTTAGCTTTTTTGGCTCGCAGGGAAGGATGTGCGCTTTTCGATGAAGATGATGCCTGCGCCGGATATAATCCCGAGGCAGCCTGCCGGAGTATCAAAGCAGCAGGGCGAGATCCACGACCAGCATCGACAGAATGCTGAAGCAGGCTGCATACCCTACGAATTTCCCGTAGCCGTGCATCTTGACATCCAGATTAATGCCTGCGATCCCGAGAAGCAGCAGCGGCTGAACCGGGAGGAAATAACGGCTCTGAACCCCGGTGACCGTTCCGCCCGCCATATCGGACGAAATAATATACAGCGACAGAACAATCAGCACGGCTTCGACCGCAAAAAGGATGAAGCAGGACCGGCGGAAATCTCCGGGCACCTCCTCACTTTTTTTCGCAGGTTTATCTTCGGTGAAGAATACTGTGAAGAACGGCAGAACCGTCGTGAACCTCGCGATGGCAGCGACGCCCGCGCTCTCCTGCAGTGACTTGATACTTCCTGTCAGATAGTAAATATTCTTGTCGAGCCAGTTCATGATCATTCGAAGAACGAGGATCGGATATTTTCTTACAAATGCGATCTGACCGTACACATCCGTCCCGCTCGTCAGTCTCTTGTCATTATAAGTGAACTGACCGAAAAGCTTCACCTGCCACACGGCTTCGAATGCCGCAATTGCCAGTATAGCCACAGCAGTCGGTATAAAGCGCTTCATACCGAATCGATTTGCAGGTATGAGCAGAATGAGGAGCAGTACCGGCGTATAGACAAAAACTTTCATCGACAGGATGACACCCGCGCAGGCGACGAGAATCGCGCAGTCCGAAAGCGGCACTCTCGAGAGCTTTCCGGACGGTACAAAATAATGCTTAAGGATCACCGCGACATAGAGCAGTGAGCAGCCGATGAGAAGCGGGTCTGTCGAGAAGCTTCCCGCAAGATAGACGGATCCGCTCGCGAGCCCGACAATAAAAAACACATTTCGATAGCACGGAGCCTTCTTGTAGGCGGCATACGCAAGACCGATATAAGAAAGGAAGTTCGTAAATCTTCCCATATAGACCTGCGCAAAGAAAGGCATGTGAAGCACACGTGAGATGACCAGCCCGACTGCTGCCGGCACATAGCCGACAGGCAGGTAATAGGATGCGTAGCCGTTCTCGTAGAACGTATTCATAGCCCCGTTCACCGAGACCGTCCAGTAATCAAAATGTTCAGTCAGAGTTCTTAATGTGAGTTGGTTTTCCGGGTGCCGAAGAATCGCGGCAAGGCCCGCGGGGACGTAATCGCCGACAAGTCCCGCTTTATTTGTGACCTGCAGAATATGGCCGCGGCTCATCATATAGCAGCGGAAAAAATGAGTCGCCTCATCGATCGGCATAGGAAAAGGCGTGAGAAAAATCGTAGGGAGTCCCAGCACGACCGCGAGAGCCAGAAAATCCTCGCCGGTCGAACCATCGATAAAGGCAACAGCCATAACGGAGAGAACAATGACCATCAGCCATGCCATGAACACGACGATACTGAAGCCATGCTTTTTCTCAGCTCGTTCCCTTGTGTCTTGCGCATTAACGGCCGGGAAGCTGTCCGTATCCGATTCCCGGGCAGATGACACACTGCTCTCGTCATCAAAAACGTCCCACGCGTCGCGGACAGACTCCGCTGCCTCCGGTTCGCTCTCAAGGGCAAGTTCCTCACGGATCTGGGCTTCCTTTAGGCGGTCGGTCCGTGAGGTGTTTGTTACGTTATTTGCAAATAACACAAAGATCCAGAAGATCGCAAGAAGCGCGATCATGACCTTCTTGAACTCCATCTTTCGGATCCTATGCACTGTACTCTTCTTAGCCATCCGGTTTCCTCTAATCCACAAGCTGCATGATCTCATCCTGCAGGACTTTCTTTCTGTCCCGAAGGAGCAGCAGCTTGTTGTATTTGTAGAAAGAATCACTGCCATACTGCTCAACAAAACGCATGGCAAAATGTCCGCGGGTGAGTTCCGTCAGGAACATAACGATTTCCTGACTCTCCCCGTAGACAGAATTCAGGAATGCAAATGCATTCTCCAGATGCATGCCCGTAAGAAACACATTCTCTTTTCTGGCCGTCTCGCGATCTGAAAACCAGCCCTTTACCAGTCTGTAATCGCCGGCAGCGTCTCCTCCCGCTTCCCTTGCCAGGAGTCCCAAAAGATCATGCAGTATTCTCACAGCCGTGCGGCCGGTCCTCTCATCCTCGCGGGAAAGCATCTGAGCGTTCTTTTTTCGATCCAGCTCGTCAGACAGCGCATCACAGTGGTCACGCACCAGCGCGAGCACCGACCTGCCTTCCGAATCGGCGGCTATCTCCCCGCGGATTTGCCTTAGTATGCCGTAGAGTTCCGTCTGTACCTTCTTCTCCTCATCGCAGGCGGTAAATTCCTGCGTGAGGCTGGCGACCAGAAGACCTATAAGACTCAGTTTCTCATCGAAGCCTGCGTTTTTCAGCATCTCCGTATCTTCAGGCATCCGTCCCGCAAGAACATCAGGGATGCGGTAAATATTCCTGTATTTGTTCCAGAGCTCATAATAGACCGCGAAGCTCCTCGCGATCTCCGGATCCTGCAGGAATGCGCCGATCAGGTTCTCCGTAACGGGCTGTCCGAGCTTCTCATAGACCTTCAGGGAATCCGACAGGTCTTCCCAGGATCTCGCTGTGACGAACTTCTTTCCGTCCGCCTCACTCTTCACTTCATAAAAATGTTCCTTTCGGATCTCAAGATAAGCGGGAATCGAGCCGTGGATCGCGTTCCTGTAGGCGTACTCCTTGAAGACCGTGAAGTCATGATCCACATCCAGCTTCTTCACACGGTCCAGGGTGACGATGTCGAAATCTCTGACTGACCGGTTGTACTCCACCGGATTTCCCGCCGTGACGAGCACGTAGCCATCGGGCAGCCTGTGTGTTCCGAATGTTTTGTACTGAAGGAACTGGAGCATCGTCGGCGCCAGGGTCTCGGAGACACAGTTGATTTCATCGAGAAAAAGAATGCCTTGGCTGACGCCGGATCTTTCTATCTGCTCGTAAACCGATGCAATGATCTCGCTCATCGTGTATTCCGTCACAGAGTATTCCGTTCCGCCGTAGCTTCGCTTTGCGATATAGGGGAGACCGATGGCACTCTGGCGAGTATGGTGGGTGATCGTGTAGGACACAAGGCCGATTCCCATTTCCTCCGCGATCTGCCGCATGATGGCTGTCTTACCGACACCGGGAGGTCCCATGAGCAGGACCGGTCTCTGCCTTTCCCGGGGGATCTCATATGTCCCGTTCTCATCCTGCGCAAGATAAGCACCGATCGTGTATATAATTTCCTGTTTTGCTTCTTTAATGTTCAAGTTATGCTCCTTATTCTCCGGAAATACAGATTTTTTCCTGCGAGCGCCGTCTTATGTTCGCTGGCTGCGCTTCAGTCATTTGCCAGATAGAGACGGACAGCCCACGGCGGCACCGGGCGCTCGCTCATATCTTCCCGCGGGAAGACAAAAGCCGTCTCATAGCTTCTCGCGGTCTCCGGATAGATACCGTAGCCGTCCGTAAAGTAGATAAGACCGCGAAGGTATTTTAGCTCACCTCGCGCCTGAAGGTCGTCGACATAGGCAAATGCCGGCCGGAAATCCGTTCCGTACCCGCCCAGGACTTCAAATGAATCCAGATACTTCCTCATCTCGTCCGGGTCGTGAATGACGAGGACCTTCTGGACCCTGTCATCACACTCGATGATATGCAGATTAATTCTGTGAAAAAAAGTCTCCTGCTCGGCAAGAACTGCGGCCGTCTCCGTGAGGAACCGTTCCACGAGATCTGCCTGGCAGGACGCGGACGTATCAACGACTATGACAAGCTCCTCGATCTTTCTGGCCTCGCGGTACTCGTTCTCCTCAATTAGCGGCATGTTGCCGTACAGTTCCATCCCATAATTATAAAATCCATAGTCAAAGGAATCAAGGTCGACCCTTGCCTCCTCACGCACGACCGCAAAGCGCCGGAGATAATCCCGGTAGCTGATCTTCTTCCCTGCCTGTACGGCCAGAATGCGGCGGAGCGTTCCGGTCTCCGAGCTGATCTCCTTGCCGAAAGAGTCAAGATAGGCAAGCATCCGCTCGGCCTTCGTCTTCCACTCCTCCAAAGACTGCCCTCCCGGATTCGTCAACTCATCCGGAGGAGTCTTCTGATTCTTTTTATTATCATCATCTTTCTGATCCTCAAGTTTTTCCCAGAAAGAGTGATCATCCATGAGGAACTCGTTCCTAAGTCTGTCCTCCGTGTCAAAATCCAGAGGATTCTCAGTGAAATAGCTGTATATCTTTTCAGCCGTCAGTACATGTATTGCTTCCGTCAGCCTCTCGTACCACTCCACCCTGAAATCATGGATCGTTCGCGATATGGGCGGACAGTTCTCGATGGAATCGATGATGTGCTCGGCGGCCAGATCGCAGGACAGATTCCACGTGATCCTGTCCTCAATATCTTCCTTGAACGGGTGCAGCAGAAGACAGTGCATGATCATATGCAGGTAGAGCCTCGGCAGTGACTTCGGATCATTCAGAAACGTCTGGATCAGATACTGCGGATTATAGCGGATAAAGGATCCGTCGGTCCCTGCCCAGAAGGTCGAAAGATCCATCTTCCAGCCCAGAAGATCCAGGGCTGCTCCCATATAGTGCATGGACAGATAGAGCTCTGTCCTCGTCTCATTCAAAATTTTCTCACCGGCCTCCTCGAGGGCGATACGTGTTTTCATCTTATTTCCTCAAAGGTCATCAAGGTCAAATGTGTCGAAATCCGCCGGTCCTGCCGCTCGCCCGTATTCCATCAGGGTCGCGACCAGCTCGGGGTCATTCAGTTCCACTGCGATCGGAATAGCACGGCTCACATCGCCGGGACCTGCCAGCCCTTCCGCCAGCATGAACATGCATCGCTCCCTCTCGCCCTTCCCCACCAGCCAGGGGAGGATCTCCTGCGCATTCTCTGTCAGGTAATCTCTGTACTGCTCCGTCGCTCTGTCGGACAGGCTCTCCGGATGCATGAGACGCATGAGCGCGATCTCCGCCCCGGTCTGAATGCCGTCATAGGTCGCCCTCAAAAACAGCTTGTCATACTCCCGCGCGTTAATTCCGCCGCGCAGCACCGTCTCTCTGAAGGCCCAGCCGGATCCTTCGGTGAATGTGTGGATAGCTCTTGCAAATGTATCCTCGTCAAACCCTCTCGTATACCTCGGAAAATAATACCCTTCCATATGATCCTCGTACTCGAGGATCACGCGGAAAGCGTAATCCACATCCCCGAGCAGATCCCGAAGAACAGTCAGCCGGTTCCTCTTCATCCGGATCACAAGCTCGCTCATCTCGTCGCAGAAACGGATCGCGCCGAAGCCCCATCCGTCGATCATATCGCTCATTGTAATCTTTCTTAGTGACCGGCAGCCGTAGAAGGCGAACGCGCCGACGGCCAGGATCGTCCCCGGCAGAATAATTTCTTCCACATCGGGGAGCCTTTCAAATGCATGCGGGGCGACCATCTGCACCGGAACCCCGTCAACACAGGCAGGAAGACGAAGGACCCGCTCCGCGTGAAGGCAGCCGGTCAGCTCAATATACGGTTCTTTTTCCTCATGGATCACATACGTAAAGTTCATACAGTAATTATTTCACCAAAAACCGCCCGATATGACAGGTGCGCACCGGCATCACTGCCATATCAGGCGGTACCGTTTCAAATGTTCGACTCCGCCCTCTTCTGTTTCCGCTTTTTGAGCCAGGGCAGCAGGTAGTCATGATAGAGAAAGCTCAGCACAGCTGCCGTCGGGATCGACAGGAGAATGCCAAGGACGCTGAACATGTTCCCGAGCACGATCGTCGAGGACAGGATCAGAAGACCAGAGACGCCGAGCGAACCGGAGAACAGCCTCGGTTTCAAAATATAACCATCGATCGTCTGCAGCATGAGGCAGAAAATCACGAATATAAGGGCGTTAAATGGATCTACAAGAATGAGGATAAAAGCGCCGATCGCGCCGCCGATAATCGGACCGAAATTCGGGACCAGATTTGTCACTCCGACTACGACTGAGATCAGACCGACATAGGACATCCCGGTTATGGTCATAAAGACGGCGTTGGCCGAGCCGATGATCAGCGCGTCCAGAAGACTCTGCACGATGTAACTGATGAGAATATTATCACAGCGAACAACGAAATCCCGGAAGAGTCTGTATCCCTTCTCAGGGAGCACAAGGCTGCACAGCTGCTTGATGCCATTTACAACTCTTTTGCTGTCCATCAGCAGATAGATAGCCAGAATCATCGCTATGACGATTGACGCGATATTTTTACCCGAGCTGGCAGCAAAGCCCACGATATTACCGGCATTTTCCTTTATGAAATTCGTGACGGACGTCAGCGAATTCTGGGAAAACGTCATAAAGCTCTCCTGATCGATGAGGTTATAAATCGAGCTGTTTTCAATCAGTTGCATGAGGGTCGTGGCGTAGCCGTCGACATTTGCAGAAAAAAGAACAATGCTGTCAATGAGCTGCGGGAGCAGCGTCCCGATCAAAAGGGTCAGGGCGAGCAGCATGACCGCGACGGCAAGAATGACCGAAAAAGCCCATCGTGTCCTGTCGAACACCTTTCCTCGGAACACCTTCGTACTGAAGAAAATTGCCAGCGGACTCAGAAGATAAGCGAACACCGCGCCCAGAATGACCGGTCTGAAATATCCGACAAAGCTGCCGAGCGCAGAAAGTACTGCAGACAAGTTGTTCAGAATACAATACAGAATGACGCCGATGCATGCTATGACCGCTCCGTTAAACCATGGCTTCTTAGATATGTTCTTCAAAACTTGCCTCCTGTTGCTCTTATGTCTCGATTGCGTCGCCCATTTCCCGCATAATCTCTTCGGACATTATACCACGCGACGCCCTATATGCACGAACATTTTCCATCGTCCCGGCAACATGAACAATCTGCGCTGTTTCTATGGAACGCAGCAGAGTACCACGTCCACAGTAGAAGCCGCACCGCATGGCGGCAAAGGTCCATTATCTGATATTGTACAGGAACTTGACGATCATGCCTCGTGTACAGTTGTCATTCATGCCGAATGTGCCTTTCTTCGGGCCGGACGTATACCCATTTGTAATCTTATTCTGAGAACCCCAGAGAATAGCCTTATAGTAGGTATGCGTTTTCGGAACATCTCTGAACGGGCACGCCATACTACTCGGTTCCGGTCTGCCTTTAAATCGCCAGATAAATGTCATGATCTGGCCGCGTGTACAGGTCTCGTCAATGCCGAACGTGCCTTTTTTTGCGCCGGATGTATAGCCTGTCGTGATTCCCTTCTGCTGTGCCCACAGAATCGCTTTATAAAACGCATGCGTTTTGGGAACATCTGAAAATGGTGATTTCGCGGTGCTCTTCGGCTCCGGACAGCCGGCCATTCTCCACAGGAACATGACGGCATGCCCTCTGGTACACGGTTTATCGATACCGAACGTGCCATCACTGTAGCCCTTAGTGATGCCTTTTTCCGCCGCCCAGTAGATTGCAGTATAGAAGGCGTGTGCCGGGTCTTGAACATCCTTAAATTTTTTGACGATCGTTCCGCTGCCGGCATGTGCTGCCTCGTAATCCTTGGCGGCCTTTGCGGTGAGGCCCAGCACGATGCTCTTTGTAAGGACCGGCAATTTCGAATAAGCTTTCCCGGAGCTGTCATACATCGTATGGGGCAGGGCTATATTGGCATCGGTGTTCTTCTTCGGAGTCACAAGGATGGAAAGATTATCACACCCGGAGAACATATAGCCGGGCAATTCTGAAAGCTTCGACAGATCAAAACTGCTGAGATTGAGCTCAGCAAGACCGCTGCAGCCGGAGAACATGCTTCCCATCCTCTCAACATTTGCAGTGTTCCATCCATTAAGATCCAGGGACACAAGGCCGCTGCAGCCGTTAAACGCATTATACATGCTGTCCATATTGGACGTATCAAATATACTTAGATCGAGTGATGTGAGACTCTTGCAGCCGGAGAACGTAAAATGCAGGGAGTCCACATGAGAAGTATCAACCTTTCCAAAATTGATGCTTTTAAGTTTTCCGCAATCGGCGAACATACGAAACATCGACGTCGTTTTGCCCGTGATAAAGCCGTCCAGATTGAGGCTTGTGAGGGCTTTGCACCCATCAAAAAGGCTTGTCATGATCTCGACATTGGACGAATCAAATCCGCTGAGGTCGAGTGAAGTGAGACTTGCGCATTTATAGAACATCCCAAGCAGACTTTTTACCTTCGACGTATTGAATCCACTGAGATCCGGTCCGGTGAGATACCTGCATTCTCCGAACACGTTGGCTGCATACTCCGGCAGGTAGACCGTTCCTGATGAAGCGCCGACACTGAAGGACTTGATATTATCCGCCCCGATTCCCGACCGTTTTATCCAGTCATTCCACAGAGTTCCGCCGTCAGAATAAAAGGTTACATGACCGTTCTTTAAAGTCGCCGTCACACCGTCGCCGACTAAGAATCCTTCCGGAATCTTTTTCGATTTTGTGAGAAAGCAGCTGCTTTCTATGTATTTAGGCAGCTTGCTGTACGCTTTGCCGGAGCTGTCATACATAGTAAAAGGAAGGTCAATATCATACGCACAATTTACCGGTGTCTTCATGACCTTCAGGCTCTCGCATCCCGAGAACATAAGGCTTACGTTATATGTTTTCGAGAAATTAAAAGAACTCAGATCAATCGCCGCAAGGCTTTTACATCCGGCAAACATGCTGTTCACCTGGTTCACCATCTGTGTGACAGTACCTGGAAAACTCAGTTTATGAAGTCGGCTGCAGCCATTGAACATATTATTCATAGACCTCACTTTGGACACATCAAGTGAGCCAAGGTCAAGTTCGGTGAGACAGCTGCACCCCTGAAACATGCCGTTCATGTTCTCCACGTTCGATGTGTCTAAGTAGTTGAGATTTAGCATCTCAACTTTATTACAATTCCGGAACATGTTCTGCATGTTGGTGACATCTGTTGAGTTCATGCCGCGCAGATCCAGTGAAGTCACGTTTTTCAGCCCCTCAAAGATACCGCCCGCATCCTCCGGCAGATAGACTGTTCCCGAATCATGGGCAACCCATATCTGTTTTATATTGTCAGCTCCGAAGCCGGACTTGGTGATCCAGTTCTTCCAGAGCGTTCCGCCATTCGACATAAAGGCGACAGACCCGGCGGCTGCGTCAAAAGTTGCCGTTACACCGTTGCCGACAGTCACACTCGGAGCCCCGACAAGCTCCTCGGCGTGCTCTTCTGCCCTGCCGTTATCTTCCGGCCAGGCGTGCTCTTCTGCCCTGTCGTTATCTTCCGATCCGGCGTTCTCTTCTGACCTGTCGTTATCTTCCGGCCAGACATCGTCTGTTTCCGTCAAATCTGCTCCTCGTGATGGACTTTCAGTCCCGGTTATTGCTCCTGAGGCATAAGCCGCATCCGGATCATCTGCAACCATCTCTTCAGTCAGCTCCTCCCGCTCATCCGGATCCATTTCAGGTTCATTTTCCACATCATCAGCGAGGACGGGTGCCGAGTCTTCCGTCTCACCGGAAAAGGTCAGAGCCTCTTCTTCTGTCAATTCTGTTATATCTGCAGCACTGTCCCATATGGCACCTGTGTTGTCATGTTCGGCAGTTGAAGCATACGTCATATAAGGACAAACGGCAGCGATGATGCACAAAGATACAATGGCTGCCAGATATGGCTTTAATCTCTTCATGGCTTTTACCTCCATCTTTACTGCGATTACACGTTGACATTATCTGTTCTTTTAGACTTTGCAAAGCAGTTGTCTGATTATTTATATTATAGCAGATATCCTGTAGTTCATCATTTACAATCGGGGAATTAGGGAAATTATGAGAAGTGAAAAATAAAAAAACGCAAAAAAAAAGAAGCGCGAGACGGGGATCGAACCCGCGACCCCCACCTTGGCAAGGTGGTGCTCCACCGCTGAGCCACTCGCGCATTGTCGTTTGACGACAAAAAGAATAATACACTATCTGCACAGAGATGTCAACAAAAATCTCAAATAAAGTTTGTATTTAGGCACCTTGGCCCCATACCTTCGAAAAAAGAAGCGTTTCCGAAGAAACGCTCCATAAAATAATACTGTGTATGTCCATCTGAATGTCAGAACATTATAACTGCCTGCATATTTAACGCAATTATTTCCTCGCCAACACTGTGATCCACGGTTTAGAGGGATGATGGTAACTCTTTACTTTTGAAAAACCTGCGGCTTTCAGCGCTGCTTTTATTTCCTCCGCCGTATAAATCTTCATCCCGTCAATAATCTTTTCATACTTCAGACTTGTAGGATCGGTCCCGTCCGATTCATTGCAGATCATGAATATTCCGCCGGACTTCAGCACCTTGGCTACCTGAGCAAAGCATTTCTCAAGTCCCGGCCAGAAATAAATAGTTTCAAATGCCGTGGCAAGGTCGAACTCTCCCGCGGGAAGCTGAAGTTCTGACACATCCCCCTGCAGGACTTTGCATCGTCCTGCGGCGATCATGGCCTTGTTGTAATCCCTGGCCTTCTCCACGGACAGTGCGGAGTAGTCTACCGCAGTCACATGCGCTTTCGGATATTTCTTCAGCAGCTCACCTGCATTCCGTCCGCCGCCGCAGCCAAGATCCACGGCTTTTCCCGGTGTTATCTCAGGCAAATGCATAAAGCCCCAGTCTGCTAACTTGGCGTGCCCTGAATTCATGCCTCCCAGCATCATTTTTCCGAGAAACCCTTCCGGCTTACGCGTCTGACTCACAAAATTCTTAAACAGCCCCATTTTCAATCCTCCTTAAATACTTTTACTGCGCTCCTATCAATTCCCGGCATCCGGTTCATACCGGATGCTCCAAAAATTTTTTCACTTCTTCGGCAAACCGCTTCGGGAACATCATCACCAGCTCCGCATGAGCCAGGCCTTTGAATTCTCTGAGAACGGTCTGAGGATAGGTCCGGCAAACGAATTCTATATCGTGTTCCTTCTCCCTTGCCCGTTTTTCTTCTTCTCCGTACCAGTACTCTATTTTCGTGTTTACACGAGGAACATCATCCGGCATGGAGTAATTATCCGTGGACCAGAAGACATTATAAATCGTTCTCGGTGAATAATGCTTCTTATAGAATTTCAGCAAGGTCCGATAATGCTTCTCCGGGTCCTCGCCCTTAGGAGTCCACCTCTCCGGCGGGCAGGCGAGCTTCATCATACGAAGAGACCTGGTCGCCAACATGATCATGATCCAGTCCTTGACAGATATCAGTCTGCAGATCAGCTTTGGGTACGGATACGGCGTTATCCCGGCATCGATGATTGCATTCTCAACAGGTATATCCTCCGTTGCCAGAAAGCGGATCACGGCAGCGCCGCCCATAGAAACGCCGTACATCGCGTCTACCCGGTCGATTTTTTTTGTCCTCAGATACTCCGCAGCGTCGCTCGCGTATTTTTCCAAAGAAACAAATTCAGTGCCGAGCCCATCATGACCGTCCGCGATAAAGAGATATACATGATAGTCCTTTGCCATCTCCTTGGCGGACGCCTTGAACACCCACCAGGGTTCGACTGCGCATTGAAACATGACGAACAATTTCGTATGTTCTTTTCCAAACTCATACACTTTCATTTTTTAATGCCTTCCTCATAACTGCCACAGCACAGGGAATGCGGCCGTCAGCCAACAAGACCCGCACATCGGGATACCCTGCATTAAGGAAAAACTGTTTATAGCTTTTCACAGTAAACTGTCTCTTAAAATCCGCGCCGGCTTTTCCGACAGCTCCGGCAAATCCGCTTGTTTTTCCCTTGGCATCCTTATTCATGTAGGTCGGGATGATCAGCATACCGCCGTCTTTGCAGACCCGGTTCAGTTCGCTCAGTGCTGTCAGCGGGTTGTCGAGCAGGTGGATCACGTTACCGGCTACGACCTTATCGAAGCTGCCGTTTTCATAGGGAAGTGCCGTGATGTCAGTCCTGGCATATGTGATGTTGAGGAAAACACGACAATTCTTTTCAGCCTTCTTCAGCATCTTCTCAGAGAAGTCCGTTGCTGTAAGATGTCTGCATTTCGGTGCAATAACGGCGCTCAGAAGCCCTGTTCCGCAGGCACATTCCAACACAATATCGCAAGGCTCGATCAGATTCCTTACGATCCTCTTCAGCTTCTTGTGCGTCTTCCTGTTAATGACCTTGACGAAAATGTCATATACACCGGCGACTCTATCCCAAAACATCCTGTTACCTCCTGATGAAGCTTTCAATTTCTTCGACGTATTCCTTTGGATGGGCAGCCATATAAGCGCAATGCTGGAATCCCTGCCTGATCACAAGCTCTGCCTGCGGCATATAGACCGGAATCGTCTTCTTTGAATATTTCCAGTCAAAATCTTTTTCACCAAAATCAAGATGAAGTTTTTTCTGCTCCTTAATTGTCAATTTTCGCAAATCATAATGGCAGCAAGCGTGACAGATCGCATCAATATCGTCTACTGTGATTCGCTCAAAGTTCTTTGTCATCATCTTTGCGAAGTCATAGCCATACATCTGAACCAGAGAAGGAGAGGCTTCCGCCTTCGTCTTTGCAAGCTTTTTCTTGCGGCTCCTGAACATCCTCTTCATGAACCATTCGGCAAAGCGTGCGTTCCTGCTTAGGGCAACGCCGTCAAACCAGGCATGGTGAATCGTAAAAGCCGGGTCCAGAAAAATTCTGTAGCCAAGCGCCACACCCAGAGATGCACCATAAACGAGTTCGATTTCTGTATACCCTGAATCAAGCAGGAAACTTCTCAGTGTTTTATATTCTTCATCGGCATTGATATAAGAGCCGGCTTTCCCGTGACCGCCCTGATCCGGCGCAATAAAGTGATATTCCTTATAGAAGTACGGATGCATCAGTTGATACAGATCCTCTCCTGATACCATCATCGGCGCGAGAAGCAGGACGATAGGATCCTTCTTGTTCCCGTATTCATTGATAACCATAATCCCTCCTTTTATTAGCTATTACTAACCTTTGGGCAAAAAATTACATTCGCGTATTCTCACCGCCATTACCGACACAAGAAGATCGCTTTGCCTTCACTCCCGGAGTAAGGCGCTTCGGCTTTATTGCATTCTCCGGAACAGCCCAGGCATGTCCAAAGCGTTCACAGCTCGGTATCCTTCCTTCCAGTATGTACTGATTCACCCAACGCACAGAGACGCCCCATTTGTCGGCTGTCTGCTGAACTGATAAATATCCTTTCAATCTGCACCTCTTTCTGATAAAAGCCTGAGAAAAGACCATGACAAAAAAACAGGTTAGTTTTGTCTAACCGCCTATTAATTATATTCCATGAGGGGAAGGAAATCAAGAGGGAAACAGCTGACAAAGTGCGTGAAGTGAATGGCTAAAGTGAATGGCTGAAGTGAATGGCTGAAGTGAATGGCTAAAGTGAATGGCTAAAGTGAATGGCTGAAGTGAATGAATGCTGAATTGAACAAGGGTGACCGTCGCCAGTGCTCAGAAAAAATGGGGCTTTCGCAGTATGATATTCTACCCCAAGTAGGACCAATCGATGAAAATCCGGCTTTAGCGGCCGGATTTTTCTTGTTTTAGCTTTGTCTTCGGTAAATTATCTGGTTTAAACCTTGTGATCAAGAAGTCGGCAGTCGCTCTTGCAAAATAACACACATGTGCAGTGCTATATAAGGGTCAAATCAAAGCGCATAGGCAGTCTCACTGACTCGTTTTTTGTTAAATCAGCTTAACACGTTACTGAATTTTCAGCGAAGAAGCAGTCACCTTTGTTGAGTTTGATGTTCGGTGACCGTATGGTCTATTTATATCAGATTTCAGCCTTCAGTCGATAAAAGGTCATTTCACAGAAAGCTACTGCCTTCTATACCACCCGGGCAGTCAGGAAGCGGCGTTTTGACCATAGATGACTGGAGACCAGTTTTCTTGCATTCAGTAGAATAGAGATGATTTCACGGATAGCGACTGCCCGCCATACCACCCGGGCAGTCTTGAACCCACGAACTGAACTATGGTGACTGCCCGCCATCATTCTTGCTTTCAGTAGAATAGAGATGATTTCACGGATAGCGACTGCCCTCCATTCACCCGGGCAGTCATGAAGCGCCGTTTTGAGCCAAGATGACTGATTGCCTGCACTCTTGCTTTCAGTAGAATGGAGTATATATTAATGAAAGCTACTGCCCTCAAACCATCCAGGCAGTCAATGAATGCCGAATTGAACAAAAATGGCTGCCGCACTAGTGCGACAGCCACATAAAAAGTGGGTAGTATGCGGCAAGCCGCAATACTACCCACCCGGCGTCACCGCCTCCATCTCGCATTTCATGCTCGATGCCGGGCGGTCGCCAAAGTGCCTTCATCTCGTGCAAGCACGAATCAGGCACCTTGGCTTGTCGCCTACGCAAAAAAAGAAGCGCGAGACGGGGATCGAACCCGCGACCCCCACCTTGGCAAGGTGGTGCTCCACCGCTGAGCCACTCGCGCATCTGTCAGCACCGCTGACAATGAATACTATACACCATTTAAGGACATGTGTCAAACGTCTTTCTAAAGTTTTTCGATTTGTCCTTATTTTTTGTATTGTATATACACCTTTACAAATTTAACGACTTCTCCCCGATCACTCCGCCTTTATCAGCGCCGACAGCACGTACTGACTGCTCCTGAAGTTCTTCTGGCTGATATTCTCAAGCCTAATCAGGTCGACATCGAGCCACTGCTCCTCCGCCGTCACAAGGACATGGGCGAACAGGCACCCGAAACTGAACTCATCCCACTTGCCGAAGCGGTCAATATCCCGCTTCTTGGAGAAGAAATGAATCCTGCTCTTCATTATCACGAACCGCCACGGCTGTGAATTCATCGCAGACGGAGCAAGGCGCGCTGCTTCCATGACGTCCTGTGTCCAGTGGCGCGGCTCCTCCTTGAAAATGCACAGCTCGTGCATAGGTATTCTCTTCGCTTCGGTCGCGCGGCGCGTCAGCGCGCCTGCACTCTTTCCGAATGCCATGATGATGACAGGTTCAAGGTCACCGCGTTTCTGTCTGTAGCTTACACCTCCGAGGAAACAGCTTCCAAGCCCCAGCGTGAGCATATAGAGACTGAGCTGCTCCATAATACAGCCCGCATTCATCATAAAGCGGTCTTTCTTCTCGGAATATATAGTCAAATAATACGGCGCACGCACTCCAAAAAAACCTTTGGGAGCATGCTTTCCATCTGTGTTGTCGGTAATGCCGATTTCTGTCCGAATACCCGGAAACAACGAGGGCGCTTCCTCATAAAATGCGCCGATCGCGGCAAGCTTTGAAGCTTCCACCGGCTCCATCAGATATTTCCGTGTCGATTTTCTCTGGAAAATAGCTTCATATAGATTCATGCGATTTAGTTTACCGCATGTTTTGGCGAATTTCAACCTAACATTTGCATTTTGGTCATTTCTCCCGTTTCTTTATCGGATTAACGGGGTAAAGTACAGATTTTTATTTGACATCAGAATTCTGAGGACTATAATGGTAAATGTTTATATATATTGTTTAATTAATCCGCTCTCACAATTCATTGCGGATATTAAAGAAAAACTATTTTATGAAAAATTGATGGGAGGTAGACAATGGCAAAGCAGAACATTGACTGGGGCAGTCTCGGCTTCGGTTACATTGCTACAGACAAGCGTTATGTTTCAAACTTCAAGAATGGTGCATGGGATGAAGGCGGTCTCATCGACGATCCGATGGTACAGATCACCGAGTGCGCAGGCGTTCTCCAGTATTCCCAGTCCGTATTCGAAGGACTGAAGGCATATGAGACAGAGGACGGCCACATCGTATGCTTCCGTCCGGACCTCAACGCATCCCGCATGGCTGACTCCGCAAGACGCCTTGAGATGCCGCCGTTCCCGGAAGACCGCTTCGTGGAAGCAGTCAAAGAAGTTGTAGCTGCCAATGAATCCTGGGTCCCGCCCTACGGCTCCGGCGCTACACTGTATCTTCGCCCGTATATGTTCGGTTCTGACGCTGTCATCGGCGTTAAGCCTTCAAATGAATATCAGTTCCGCATCTTCTGCACACCGGTAGGCCCGTACTTCAAGGGCGGCGCAAAGCCGATCACACTTAAGATTGCCGACTATGACCGTGCCGCACCTCGCGGAACAGGCCACATCAAGGCCGGTCTTAACTACGCTATGAGTCTTCATGCAATCGTAGAAGCTCACAAGCAGGGATTTGCTGAGAACCTGTATCCGGATTCAAGGACACGCACAAAGGTCGAGGAGACCGGCGGCGCCAACATCATCTTCATCAAGGGCAACAAGTTCGTTACAGTAGGTTCCCCGACGATCCTTCCGTCCATCACAAGACGTTCTCTTGAGTATGTTGCAGAGCATTATCTCGGCCTCGAAGTCGAGGAGCGCGATGTTCCGCTCACCGAGCTCGGCGAGTTCGAAGAGTGCGGTCTCTGCGGCACAGCTGCGGTCATCTCCCCGGTCGGCAAGATCGTGGACGGCGACAAGGTCATCGCATTCCCGTCCGGCATGGAAAAGATGGGCCCGACGATCCAGAAGCTGTACGATACACTTACAGGCATCCAGATGGGCCGCATCGAGGCACCGGAAGGCTGGATCTGCAAAATCAAATAATTAAAACGCATTTTTTAAGGGATTGCCAAATCGGCAATCCCTTTTTTGTAGCCTCAAGTCTCGCTCGCATTAAAGAACTCCCCGGGAGTTTGAACACTCAGCATGAAATGCAGAGTATCCGTGTGCAACGTACTTGACCTCACTGCATCGGATTCATAGATGTGATGAGTCCTCTGACCTCGGCAAGATCATTGATATCCTCCTGCGTAAGCTTCAGATTATAGTGGAACGTTTTCCCGTTCGGGTCCGTCACCTTGATATCGATGATCGTTCCCTCTCCGATTGCCTGCGCACGAACCGTCCGGAAGAACGGGACAAGCTTCGGATGCGCCGCGCAGAACCGGTCCCAGATGCCCTTAATTTTAAACATGTCCATTGGATTTACTGCCATAATTTCTCCTTCGCTCACTTTCCGTTCCGGAACAGGCGGATTTTCTCCAGCGCCTGCACCTTCATTGAGTACACCTCATACTGAATGATCTCCGGCATCTGATTGTAGCCGCTGTTGATTGCAAATATAGCCCCCTGGCCGCCCGCAATATTCAGATCCGTGAAAATATTGATCTTACTTATACCGTTATCGATCGCTTTCCTGAAATGATTCTCCGAAAGTCCGGATCCACCGTGCAGGGTGAGCGGCAGCTGCGTTGCCTCGGAAATCGCGCGGATCCTGTCGAAATCAACATTGGGGGTGAACATGTACTGGCCCTGGGCGGTGCCGACGGCGATCGCAAGCGCGTCGACTCCCGTCATCTCAACATAGCGCTTCGCCTGATCCGGCGTCGTATGATAATCTTTCTTCTCCTCCTCGGAGAGATTGACAGCCTCGGGCACATGGCCGAGTTCCGCCTCCACACTTGCCCCGTAGGCATGCGCTACGCGCACCAGCTCAGCAACCTTCTCCGCATTCTCCTCCATGGATAGCTCGGAGCAGTCATAGTTCACGGACGTAAATCCAAGCTTCATGGCTTCAATGCATTTTTCAAATGTTCTTCCCCTGTCAAAATGCACAGCCACATCCACTTTAGCCTTTTTTGCCATAGCGACCGAAAATGCCGCAAATTCATCGATCGGGCATATATCGAGCTGCCTCTCTTCTATTCCCAGGATGACCGGTGCCCCGGCCTCCTCCGCAGCTCTTATGACCGCACGGGCCATCTCCACATTCAGTGTGTTGAAGTGCCCGACTGCATAGTGCTGCTCTCTGGCAGGCTTAAGTATCTCCTTCAGGTTTACCAGCATAAAAGCACCTCCTCTTTGTCTTCAATCTGTACCTGTCACTATTTATAAGCTGATTATAGCATGAATTCAGACAATTATACAGAAGAATTCAAGGCACGTATGTAAGACTTGGCGTGGGATTCGGGTCATTTTCGGCTGAAATGAAGCAGCTGCCACATCCGCCGTTGCCGCCACTTCATATAACGGACAATGAAAATTAAGTCCGCAGTATAAGTGGTGCAGCGTCAAATGCAGCAGCCGTATATATTTTAATACTACGATTTAATTAATGATGGAACAGACGGATACCTGTGAAGGCCATAGCCATGCCGTACTTGTCACAGCACTCGATGACAGCGTCATCTCTGATAGATCCGCCCGGCTCTGCGATGTACTTGACACCGCTCTTCTTCGCACGCTCGATATTATCGGAGAACGGGAAGAAAGCGTCGGAGCCGAGAGCGATATCGTGAGCCTGATCGAGCCATGCGCGCTTCTCTTCCGGTGTGAAGACTTCCGGCTTCACCTTGAAGATCTTCTGCCATGCGCCGTCAGCCAGAACATCCATGTACTCCTCACCGATGTAGACGTCGATCGCGTTGTCGCGGTCAGCGCGGCGGATATCGTCGACGAACGGAAGCTCGAGGACCTTCGGGCACTGGCGGAGCAGCCAGTTGTCAGCCTTGTTGCCTGCGAGACGTACGCAGTGTACACGGGACTGCTGTCCTGCGCCGACACCGATCGCCTGACCGTCGTAAGCGTAGCATACAGAATTGGACTGTGTATACTTCAGAGTGATCAGGGAAATCACGAGATCGCGCTTTGCGGATTCCGGGAGGTCTTTGTTGGCGGTGACTACATTTGCAAGAATGTCATTGTTAATGACGAGCTCGTTGCGTCCCTGTTCAAATGTAATACCGAAAACATCCTTGTGCTCAAGCGGTTCCGGCACATATTCCGGATCGATCTTGATGACGTTGTAGTTTCCGTTCCTCTTGGAGCGGAGGATCTCGAGCGCTTCATCAGTATATCCCGGAGCGATAACGCCGTCTGAGACCTCGCGCTTGATGATCCTGGCTGTTGAAGCATCACACACATCGGACAGAGAGATGAAGTCGCCAAAGGAGCTCATGCGGTCAGCGCCGCGTGCTCTTGCGTATGCGCATGCGAGCGGGGAGAGCTCTTCCATATCATCGACAAAATAAATCTTCTTCAGGACGTCGCTGAGCGGAAGGCCAACAGCTGCGCCTGCCGGGGAGACGTGCTTGAAGGATGTTGCTGCTGGGAGACCTGTGGCCGCTTTGAGGTCACGGACCAGCTGCCATCCATTGAGGGCATCCATGAAATTGATGTAGCCCGGACGTCCGCTCAGCACTTCGATCGGAAGGTCGGACCCATTGTTCACAAAAATCTTAGACGGCTTCTGATTCGGGTTACATCCATATTTCAGTTCTAATTCTTTCATTGCCAATTGTTCTCCTTTATTGAATCTCGGGCAAAACTTCCCACTTATTGACTTCTGGCCAGTCGAAATCGAAATTTCGTGTGGGAAGTTTTAGTTAATTACTGGTTCTTGTTGACGATCTTTGTCTCGTACTTGCCGGTTGCGATGTCGATGTAGCGGACGAACAGAGAGACCTTGTTGTCCTCATTGAGGTTGGTCCAGATGATGTCAGTCAGCTCATCAATGTCGTTCGGAAGCTCTACCGGGATCGGCTCGCCCTCGAAGCTCGGGATCGGGCTGCCATCATCGATGTAAGTGCTGATGAAGTGTCCCTGGCCTGCCAGAGCCGGTGAGTAGCTGTATGTAAAGCGGTGATCGCTGTCCGGATTTCCGTCTGCGCTCTTTAAGATCGAGAGAGCGTAATTGAAAGAACCGTCCTTTAAGCGGATAACACCGGAGATTCTCGGTGTCCAGTTCGGACCGTCCGGCTCATACCTGCGTGTCCGAAGGCTCTGTTCAAATGTGAACTGCTTGTCCATGCCCTC
Organism: Lachnospiraceae bacterium; assembly: GCA_045112915.1. Lineage (GTDB taxonomy): Bacteria > Bacillota > Clostridia > Lachnospirales > Lachnospiraceae > Chordicoccus. Next base: position 96,345 of record JBGUIK010000133.1, on the reverse strand, counting down.
ATAAATCGTGTCGGTCTGATCGCCATTGGAGACAATAGTCTTCGATCCGAGAACTCTGACCGGCGCGTAGATGATGAGACTCGGGTCTTCCATCTTAGATTCGTCAAATGCCTGCGTGCGGATACCCTCACCGTCAGCCACGAAGACGCGATTGCGGGAGTTGGCGCTTCTGCCCATGATAAAGTATGCAGCTATCGCGCTCTTTCCGTCAGCACTCCTGCCGAGTACGATGCCGCGGCCGGGGTATGTCTTTGACGCCAGAAGTTCTCCAAGATTCTGAATTTTCATGGTTTTTAATTCCTCCTCTAAAACCCTGTGTAGATCCTGCCCGGGCTGGCTGCCCTTCGGATCAACATAACACTTCGGAGATTCTTTCAACTCTGTGTCGGAAATCCTCCGCTGAGCTGATTCCCCGGTGTATCAAATCCCACCGGAGATCAATATCCTCTATTGGTCGAATACAATATAGCGTAAAAATCCCGATTCGGCAAGCCCACGCTTCATAATCCGGTAATCTTTGGAAGAATCCAATAAAAATGGATTTTTTATGATGCCGACCGATGTTTATTATCATAAATAATATCGACCCGGTCGGAGCTTCTGTAAAATTAGATAAGTCAAATGATACAGATACTCTGTTTCTATATGTATGTACAATCCGAATCCGCTTCGTATAATAGTATTGTTCGTACATTATCGAATTATGAGCGTTTCAGTAAATCATCGGGGTTTTTCAATGAGCAACACGGGCGATGAGATGCTGCTCTATCTTGCCAAGAACATCAACGGATTTCTTAGTGCCAACAATTGCACCGAGGCAGAAGCAGCACGCGGGGCGGGGCTTAATCTTACGACAATTAATAACTGGGTCTGTAAGAAAGCCTACCCTAGATGGAAAAATCTAATAAAGCTTGCCGACTATTTCGGCTGCCCGATCTACGAACTCATTGAGGATCCCGAAAGAAGGGATAAGAGTCAGCGATTCCTCACACAGTGGCAGCGCTCGCTGCTGGCGGCAGATCAGGAATCGCCGGAAATACACAATCTGTTCATGGAAATCTGCAAGGCCGGAAACGAACAGGATAAGGAGACCCTCATAAGACTGCTCGAATATATCAGAACTTTGAACCGGAATAAAGAATAAATACTGTGCCGAAAGAGACCTTTTTATGCTTCACGAAGCAGGCTTCACGTGATGTCATAAAAGGTCAGAAAAAAGGGCTGTCGCATTAAGGCGAGTCCTCGCTGCATATAGCTGACGTCATTTGCAAATGTCTGCTAAATGCAGTTGGACACCGTCTAACGCGGCAGCCCCTTATGTGTTGGGCAAAATCACCCATTCAAGTCTCGCTGCGGTACGACACTCACTTCTCCGCTGCTCACATTCTCATATGAGCCATCCTCGTAGCGTATACGCAGACTGAAATCATCGTTCACGGCTTCGCAGAACCCGTGCTTTGCAAATTTCCCGGTGTGACGCGCGTCCGTCACCAAAACTTCCCGCCCGGTGCTTATACACATTTCCCTGTAAGCCTTAAGGTAATCCGCTCTTCCGGATGGCCAGGCCTTACGCATCTTGTCCATCTCCTCGATCATGCAGGCCGCAAGTCTTGCTCTTTGGACAGGATGGCCGACGGCCATCGCGATCGACCCCGCGATCCCGCGGAGTTCCTCCGGGAAGTCCGTTGTCGCTTCGTTGACATTCACTCCAATGCCTACCACTACATGTTGAATCGTTCCGGTCTCGCTCTCCACGGACATCTCCGTCAGAATGCCGCAGATCTTTCGCCCTCCCATCATGAGGTCATTGACCCACTTGATATCCGGCCGCGTTCCGGTCGTTCGCTCCACCGCCCTCGCGACAGCCACCGCCGTCCATGTCGTGATCTGGACGATCTCGGCAGGCTCACAAGTCGGTCGAAGGAGGACGGAAAAATAAATTCCCGTATCCTTCGGGGAGTGAAAAGATCGGCCGAGACGTCCGCGCCCGGCGGACTGCTCATTTGCAACAACTGTCATTCCGTCCGGTGCTCCGTTCATAGCGAGCTCTGCTGCACGCCGATTCGTAGAATCCGTTGTCTGAAGGACCTGCACTGTCTGCATGCGCTCCGAGCCAAGATAGCTCATAATGTCTGCGACTGTCAGTCTGTCCGGGCTGCTGACAAGTAAGTAGCCCCTGTTCGTCGTCGAGGCAATCTCATAGCCTTCTTTTCTGAGGGTTTTCACCGCCGCATTGACAGCTGCGCGGGTCACTCCCAGCTGGCTGCTGATTTTTTCGCCGGACACATAGCCCTCCGCATTTTTTAGTATTGAGTAAACTTCGTCTTTCGTCATAGTCTGAGTCTGCTCCGTTCTTATCAATCTCACGATATCCTGCGGTCCATTTCAATGCTGCTTTGCGCAGGCAACGCGCAGGAGGCCGGGATATAACCCGCCGGTGAGACTGTATCATTCCCGCACTGTAATAATATAGCCGGCAATATTATCACCCGAGACCCGGTAATCTCCGTTCGGCTTCGGGATAGACGTCTCTGTCGTGTACCATATGGAATAGGTTCCTTCAGAGGTGCTGACGGTCAGCGGATTCCCCGCTCCGGTCTGTGTTCTCAGGTATTCCAGATACTCCTCAAGACACAGATTATTCTGCTTCATATACACTGCGTGCGGCAGGCCTACATAGCGGAAATGCCACTTTTCATTGCTGATGCCCGTGATGCTCACCTTATCCTCGGCATAGCGGCGTATAAATCCATACTCACTGCTGTGTTCGTCCATCCAGACTGCATTCTGGCTCTCAGAGAAACTTCCCTGTGAACCGTCAGAGTAGAATATGCCGATGTCGACCGCAAGTCCGGTGTGATGCTCGCTGTAGCCGGGAGTTGCGACATAAGCTCTCGCATAATCCTCACCGCTCTGTTCCGCGGTCGTATCCCAGACATTCTGCTGATAATCGTAGGAGCGATAGGCAGACGTTATACCGGTCTCACTCGTACCCATAGCCGCGTCGCAGGCAGATATCATCTGATCGAGCGAGGGCAGCATACGCCCGGCAACTTCATAATCCGTCTTTTCGACCTGATAATAAAAGCTCTGAGAGTTGCGGATATTCACAAGATCGATCGTGCTCTCGTTAGCATCAAAATCATAAGCATAGCTGCTGTTCACGAGAACGAGGTCACCTGTGTGAATCATATCCTCAGTCAGAGAAATCATTTCAGGGGTCGGCGAAGCGATTATTTCGCCCTGACCTTCCTGCTCTTCCTGATCCGTCCGGACCTCAATGCTCTGGGATACTGTCTCAGCGCCTTCATTCCCGGCAGGACTCTTTCCGATAGCTCTAAGGAATGTCCTGCCAAGAAGAACCAGACACAGCAATGCCAGGATAAGAATACATATAGTCAGCAGCTGCTGTGGAAATCTGCTTCTTTTCCTTCTTTTCTTTCTTCTTCTGTTAACCGACGCGTTATTTCTTTTTTTCTCACTCATAATCACAGGCGGAGGGTATCAGTCCGCCGTCTATCCGCGCTGCCGGCAGGGTGCTTTCGCTCCGGGCGCGGAAATCCCTGATATGAAAGAGCTGCAGCCGTGACAAGTCACCCACTGCAGCTGGGATTAGCAGCCCATCGCCCTGCAAGGCAGAGCTGCTCACATTATTCGGTTACAATAAACGGTTCGAGATCCTGGGCGATCTCTTCACTGTCATCCGTATGGACAACACATATAAGCTTGTCCTCAAGGTCAAGGCTCAGCACTCCCATGATGGATTTCGCATCGGTGATATACCGGCCTGTGACCAGATCAACATCAAAAGTATACGCGTTGACCGCTGTGACAAAGTTTTTCACATCTTTGATATCGTTGAGCTTAATAGTAAACTGTTTCATACTCTTCCCCTTTATCGTTAGTAAGGTCTCTCTCAAGGACCCCGGCGCGGAATCCGGGCTGGCGACAACTTGCGAAATTTCGGACCGGATCCGTTGCGCAGAACATCATATACCATTTTCAACGATTCGTCAAAGAATGTTTAGTTTTCGCAGAACTTTCTCTGCAGTCTCCGCTTCATGTCGGAGAGAATGGCCGGATCCTCGATCTGCATGTAGATGAGGCGTTTTTCCGAACCCTTCACGATAACATACGGCGGTCTTGTCGCATCGAAAGCGGAGTAGTCGGTGACAGTATAGCCTGTCTGGTACGGGGCAAGGGCACTGTTACCGTACAGAGCGACACAATCGACGTCCTGCAGATTAAAGGCTTCTTTCTTTTTTCTCTTCTGCATTGAGTATATAACGTCAACATCGAACTCACCATTCACATAGGAGTATTCATATTCGACATTAAAACGCGGAAAAATAAAGTAACAGGCGATTGCGATAGCAAGCGCTAAATAAACCAGGATCCCGTTCACAAACAATCCTCCGAGGGCGAACACGAAGATCAGCGCGGTCAGAGCGTATTTGAGGAACTGTTCACTCGGCTTTTTCTTACGTTTCACGAGCTGTTCTGCAAATATATCTCCCATAAGTACTCCTCCTTGCAACATGTAGTGTAACAATTTTACTACAATTTTGGGCAAATTAAAAGAGGGCCGTCATACGACAGCCCCCTATATGCAAATATCTTTTTTACATCATGCCCATTCCCGGGTTTGCCGGCATCGGCGGCTGCGGCTCCTTGATCTGAGCGACAGCGGACTCTGTTGTAAGCAGTGTTGCTGCTACAGAGTTTGCATTCTGCAGAGCGGATCTAGTGACCTTTACCGGGTCAAGGATACCTGCGTCTACCATGTTGACATACTCGCCAGTCAGCGCGTTGTAGCCGATTCCTTCGCCGGCTTCGCGGACCTTATTGACAATGACGGCACCCTCTTCGCCTGCATTTTCAGCGATGCGGTACAGCGGTGCGGAAAGTGCTCTCTGGATGATCTGAGCACCTGTCTTCTCGTCGCCTTCAAGACCTGCGATCAGCTCGGACAGCTCGTCAGCAGCATAGATATAAGCTGTGCCGCCGCCTGCGATGATGCCTTCCTCGACTGCTGCGCGTGTAGCGTTCAGAGCATCTTCCATACGATACTTCTTGTCTTTCATCTCAGTCTCTGTCGGAGCACCGACGCGGATGACTGCGACACCGCCTGCAAGCTTGGCCAGTCTCTCCTGAAGCTTCTCGCGGTCGAAGTCAGACTTTGTCTCAGCGATCTGAGCCTTGATCTGGCCAACGCGCTCTGCGATAGCTGCCGGATCGCCCATGCCGTCGACGATGATCGTGTTGTCCTTGGTGACCTTGACGGATTTAGCACGGCCGAGCTGAGCCATTGTGACGTCCTTAAGCTCGATGCCGAGCTCATCGGAGACTACCTCGCCGCCTGTCAGGATGGCGATGTCGCGAAGCATGTCTTTTCTTCTGTCGCCATAGCCCGGAGACTTGACAGCGACAACATTGAATGTGCCGCGCAGCTTGTTGACGATAAGAGTCGTCAGAGCTTCGCCTTCGATATCCTCAGCGATGATGAGCAGCTGAGCACCGCTCTTTACGATCTGCTCAAGGACCGGAAGAAGATCCTGAATATTGCTGATCTTCTTGTCTACGATGAGAACGAACGGATCCTCAAGGTTGGCTTCCATCTTCTCCATATCGGAGCACATATAAGCGGAAATGTAACCGCGGTCGAACTGCATACCTTCAACGAGGTCGAGCTCTGTGAGCATTGTCTTGGATTCTTCAATCGTAATAACGCCGTCCTTGGAGACCTTCTCCATTGCGTCAGCGATCATATCGCCTACTTCGTCATCGCCGGAAGAAACTGCGGCAACGCGGGCAATCTGAGCCTTACCGGATACCGGCTTGCTCATGCGTGCAAGTGTCTCAACTGCAGCGTCAGTAGCCTTCTTCATGCCTCTGCGCATAACGATCGGGTTAGCGCCTGCTGCCAGGTTGCGCATTCCTTCGCCTACCATAGCCTGTGCAAGGACAGTAGCTGTTGTTGTGCCGTCACCTGCAACATCGTTTGTCTTGGAAGCAACTTCCTTGATGAGCTGAGCGCCCATGTTCTCGAAGCCGTCCTCAAGATCGATCTCTTTCGCGATCGTGACACCGTCGTTAGTAATTGTCGGGCCGCCGTAGCTCTTGTCAAGGACAACGTTTCTGCCCTTCGGGCCGAGAGTGACGCGGACAACATTTGCAAGCTTATCTACACCGGCCTGCAGTGCTTCTCTGGCTTCTACGCCGTACTTAATATCTTTTGCCATGATTTAGTCCTCCTCTACAACTGCCAGAATATCGTTCTGGCGTACTACAATATATTCTTCCTCGCCGAGCTTGACTTCTGTGCCGGCGTACTTGGAATAAATGACCTTCTGACCGACTGCGACATTCATCTCGACCTTCTCACCGTCAACGATTCCGCCCGGGCCAACAGCGATAACTTCTGCCTGCTGCGGCTTCTCTTTAGCCTGGCTTGTCAGGATGATACCGGATGCTGTTGTCTCCTCAGCTTCGATCTGCTTAAGAACGACTCTGTCGCTAAGTGGTACTAATTTCATAACATTGCCTCCTCGTAATTGAATTCTGATTTACTGACCTGTGCCGTGGACGTTGTTCTTCGAACCCGTCCGGCAGATCTCCTTATATGTATGTTCAGGTGTAGTCAGTTTACTTATTAGCACTCATTTATATGGAGTGCTAACATCTATATGGTAATATACTCTCCGCTTCGTATAATGTCAACAATTTTTTTCAATTTGTGCGCCGGAAGCGAATCAGGGTCCATGACGTCTTTCCGACACGTTGATATGAGGCAGCAGTTCAGGCAGGCTGTAACGCAGCTCCAGAAACCGGCGCAAACATTATCTTCATCGAAAAACGCAGGTCCTTCCCTGCGAGCCTGCGCAGGCGGCTTCCGCCTACGCGGTCTCTCAGTCGGACCCGCAATGTTTTTCTCACGAAGATGAATGCTTTGCGCCGATAACTGATTTCAAGAACAGCCTGTCTGAACTGCATCAAGTACATGACGCGCCGGAAAGCTGAGTATAAACCCTGATTCACACCCGATTCCTTCATTGTGCGAGAACATATATTATTAACTCCAGAAATATTGCATTCATACCACAAGTCTCGCTTTCTTGGCTTGGTACAGTATTCGGGGCAGCGTAACTAACACATTTCGAAACCAAATCCCTGCGTGTCATCGTATGCCAAATAAAAACTTCCCGCTTTCCGACACATTTTTGTCGATAAAGCGGGAAGTTATTTTACATTTATTAATTTCTCAAATACCCTGTAGTATTACTGCTGCTCGCGCCTCAGCTTAATATCCTCGAGCTCATCGAATATGTAATCGTTGAGGACCTTGATGTAGGTGCCCTTCATGCCGGAGGAACGCGACTCGATGATCCCCGCGCTCTCGAACTTGCGAAGCGCATTGACGATGACCGAGCGTGTAATTCCGACTCTGTCGGCGATCTTGCTGGCTACGAGTATGCCCTCGCGGCCGCTGAGCTCATCGAATATGTGGATAATGGCTTCAAGCTCCGAGAAGGAAAGTGTGGAGAACGCGCTCTTTACGACCTGCTTCTTGCGCGCTTCCTCAGCATTCTCCTCATCGACCGAACGCATCATCTCAAGTCCGACGACAGTCGTTCCGTACTCGCTGACAATAATGTCTTCGATGTCGAACGGTTCTCCCGCGCGATAGCAGAAGACTGTACCCAGTCTCTCACCGGCAATATCGATCGGATTGATGATTGCCACATATTTGCTGATATCCGGGCTCTCAAAACCCAGAGTCATCAGATTAACATTCTCTTTCGTGGAAAGAACACCGAGGAATCTCTCATTGAGAAGCGGATCAATAAACTCGCCGACTGTTCCGGAAAGGAGTTCTTCAATTTCAGGAACTCCGTCGCTCCGGCCTACGCCGAGGACCTTTCCCTTCTTGCTGATTACCAATATATTGGACTTAAGTGTTCCGACCATGACCTTACAGATGTCATTGAAAACCACTTTAGAACTACTTGTATTATGCAGCAGCTTGTTAATTTTTCTGGTCTTATCCAGCAGCTGAACGCTCATATGCAACATCTCCTTCCTGAAAGCCCTGGGGCTGAAAATACATACGCTTTGGGCAAATGCCGTCTTTCAGGCACAATTCCGCCCTAATATCATTTCTTTATTGATATTAGCACAAAATTATCTACAAATCAACAATAGTAGTTTTGTTTTCTGATAATTCTAACTACTTACAATTTTTTAACCTAAACAGGAAGGATTTTCGTAAAAATTGCACAAAAGAACCCACAAAAGGGGGCTATAACGGCGCAAAATCTTACTTCGGCACGTCCTCACGGTGACCGCAGGCTTCGTTCGCGCATACCAGCTTATTGCCCCGCTCCGTCATGTAGCCGCCGCACTCCGGACAGCGCTTCTCAACCGGCTTTGACCAGGACATGAATGTACACTCCGGACTGTTCTCGCAGCCGAAATAGCGTCTGCCTTTTCGTGTCCTCTTCAGAATGATATCTCCGCCGCACAGCGGACATTTCACGCCGACTTTTTCAAAGAACGGCTTTGTGTTGCGGCATTCCGGAAAGCCCGGGCATGCCAGAAATTTTCCGTGGGGGCCATACTTGATTACCATGTTTCGTCCGCAGTTCTCGCAGATGACGTCGCTGACCTCATCCTCGATCTTGACTTTCTCAAGCTCGCCTTCCGCCTTTTTGACAGCTTCATCGAGGTCCGGATAGAAATTGCGGACGATCGTCTTCCACTCGACCATGCCGTCTGCCACACCATCGAGAAGCATCTCGAGGTTAGCCGTGAAATTCACATCGACGATCTGTGGGAATTCCATACACATAATGCTGTTGACGACATCGCCCAGCTCAGTGATATATAGATTCTTCTGTTCTTTCGTAATATAGCGTCTTGCGAGGATCGTTGAAATTGTCGGAGCATAGGTGCTGGGACGTCCGATGCCCAGTTCTTCCAGCGCTCTGACCAGCGATGCCTCGGTATAGTGGGCAGGCGGCTGTGTGAAGTGCTGCTCGGACACAAGGCGTCCAAGGCTCAGCTCCGTGTCCTTTGTAATGCTGCGCGCGAGTGTAAGACCGCCCGTCTTCTCATCCTCGTCCGTCGTGTAAACATCCAGGAAGCCCGCCTTTTTGATCTTGGAGGCGGAGACGTTGAAATAATACTGACCAGCCCGTATCTTGACCGAAACAGTGTCATAGATTGCATTGGCCATCCGGCTTGCCGCAAATCTTCTCCAGATCAGCTGATAAAGCCTGAACTGATCTCTGCTCAGCGAAGCCTTGATTTTCACCGGTGTCCGTGCAATATCAGTAGGGCGAATAGCTTCGTGAGCATCCTGCGCGTTCCGGCTCTGGTTCTCACTGTGGGCGTGGCCTACCGCGGCCTCGCCGTATTCCGCAGCAATATACCTTCTCGCAGCGGCATCCGCCTCGTCAGCGATTCGTGTCGAATCCGTACGCAGATAAGTGATCACACCGACCGTGCCTTCACCGGCAATGTCAACGCCTTCATAGAGCTGCTGGGCTAAACGCATTGTCTTCGACGTAGAAAAATTCAGCGTCTTCGCGGCTTCCTGCTGAAGTGTACTGGTCGTGAACGGAAGAGGAGGCTTCTTGCTTCTCTCGCTCGTCTTTGTATCAGCGACCTCATATTTCACTCCGTCAAGCGCTGCCAGAATGTTATCAAGCTGCTCTTTTGACTCAATATTGATCCGCTTGTCTCCGCCGTAAAAATGAGCGATCAGCGGCTTTTTCTCACCCGCAATCGCCAATTCCGCGTCAAGAGTCCAGTACTCGGATGGAATAAACGCGCCGATTTCCGCTTCACGGTCCGCGATGATCCGGAGGGCAACCGACTGGACACGCCCTGCGGACAGACCGCGCTTCACCTTTGCCCAGAGGAGCGGTGAGATCTTATAGCCGACCATTCGGTCAAGCACGCGGCGGCACTGCTGAGCGTCGACAAGATTCATGTCGATTTCCCTGGGTGATTTCAGCGATGATTTGACGGCATTCTTGGTAATCTCATTAAACGTGATACGGCGGACTTTCTTCTCATCCAGCTTCAGAGCAGTAATGAGATGCCATGAAATCGCCTCGCCTTCACGGTCCGGGTCGGTTGCCAAATAGATATGCGACGCGCCTTTTGCGGACTTGCGCAGCTTTGCCAAAAGCTCACCCTTGCCGCGGATCGTGATGTACTTCGGTTCAAAATCATTTTCGATATCGATGCCCATCTGGCTCTTGGGCAGATCACGTACATGTCCCATGGACGCAGCGACCTCATAATTCGAACCGAGGAATTTTTTAATCGTCTTCACCTTGGCAGGTGACTCGACGATGACCAGATTCTTAGCCAATGCAAAACCTCCTGATGCGGAGAGCAGAGTCTCCGTATTCTGACAGTTTCAAACTATACAATAAATTAAATTTGCTTGCAACCCCTATTTTGCACCCTCAATTTTTTCAGCTGATTCTCAAGAACGTGCCGGCATTTCTTCGGGACAGTTCAGACAGGCTCAGCGAAGTTTCCGGATCCGGCGCAAACATCATCTTCATCGAAAAACAGAAACAGCCTTTCTGGACTGCCGCATTTCTTCTGAAATGTGCAGCACACACAATCAAAACGTCTTGCTGAAACTTCGCATAAACGCTATAATAATTTCATCCAGGGCGTTCTGCCCGCTTATTTTTCCCTATTTTTAATCGCATAACGCAGAAAGGACCTACTATGTTCACCAGGATCATGTCCGCTGCCATCGTCGGAATGGATGTCATTCCCGTGCAGGTCGAGGCTGATGTCAGCGATGGACTGCCTCATTTTACTATGGTCGGTTTCGTTTCGAGTCAGGTGAAAGAAGCCGGCGACCGTGTGCGCACTGCGCTCAAAAACATCGGATCTGCTCTCCCGCCGAAGCGGATCACGATCAATTTATCTCCGGCGGATGTACCGAAAAGCGGTTCAGGTTTTGACCTCCCTGTCGCCCTCGGCATGCTCGCGGCTGAGGAAGTCTTCCCTTCCGAAAGCCTTTGCGGCATCATGGCTGTCGGAGAACTCAGCCTGAGCGGTGAGATCAATGCGGTTGCCGGCATTCTGCCTTCCGCCATGAAAGCCAGAGAAATCGGCGTCAGCACCATGCTCGTTCCCAGGGCCAATCTCGCGGAAGCCCGGCTCGTTGACGGCCTTACCTCCATTGGCTGCGGCTCCCTCCCCGAGGTCATCGATTTCCTGCGGGACGGCGTTCTGCCCAAAGACGACATATCTTCCTCAGAGCAGGAAATCAATTCGTATGATGTGGATTTTTCGGAAATACGCGGACAGGACGGAGTAAAGCGGGCTGCCGCTATCTCCGCGGCAGGCTTCCACAATCTCCTCATGATCGGTCCGCCGGGTTCCGGCAAGACCATGATAGCAAAGCGAATTCCGACCATCATGCCGCCTCTGACCCGGGGCGAAAGTCTGGACATCACGAAAATCTACTCCATAGCCGGCCTCCTGTCACCGGATTCCCCGGTCATGGGCACCCGCCCCTTCCGCGCCCCTCACCACACGATGAGTCCTCAGGCCCTCGCCGGAGGCGGCCGCATCCCGAAGCCCGGTGAGATCACACTTGCGCATCGCGGCATTCTCTTTCTCGACGAGATGCCGGAATTCGCCCGCGGTTCGCTCGAAATACTGCGCCAGCCGCTGGAGGACCGCGAGATCATCATTTCAAGGCAGGCCGGCACGTTCCGTTTTCCTGCCGATTTTCTGCTTCTCGCAGCCATGAATCCCTGCCCCTGCGGTTACTATCCCGACAGATCAAGGTGCAGATGCACTCCCCTCGAAATAAACAGCTACCTGAACCGAATATCGCAGCCCCTGCTCGACCGCATAGACCTGTGCGTCGAGTGCCCTGCGGTTCCCATCGATGAGCTGACGCAAAATGCGCCGTCAGGCAGATCTTCCCGTGAGATCCGTGAAGAGGTCATGAAAGCTGTGTCCATACAGAAGGAAAGATACAGAAATGCCGGCTTCCATTTCAACTCAGAGATACCATCGAGCCGTATCGGAGAATTCTGCCCTATGGAAGAATCAGCCGGTATATTCCTCAGGAAAGCTTTCGACAGACTCGGTCTTACGGCCAGGAGTTACTTCAGGATCATACGGGTCGCAAGAACGATCGCCGACCTTGCCGGATCGGATCTCATCCAGAAAGAACATGTCAGTGAGGCTGTGAGCTACCGGACGGTAGACAAGAAATACAGAGCAATGTAAGAACCGAATCCCTGCGGTCTCCGCCCTGATTATGAACTACGCCAGAAAAAACGTTTCAAATGTATACCGCTCCGAGAGAAAGACAGGTGAAATAAATGGCAGAAACTATACATTATATAAGAAGAAACAGTGACTATTTTCCGCTGAGATTCGAAGGACTCTCCGACGTACCCATGGGGCTTTACTGCATAGGAAACCTGCCGGACGACAATATTCCGTCAGTCGCCGTGGTGGGAGCGCGGAGCTGCAGCAGTTACGGCCGGAAGACGGCATTCGCCCTCGGGAAGTTCCTCGCCGAGCACGGAGTTCAGGTCGTGAGCGGAATGGCTATGGGCATTGACTCGTCAGCGCAGGAGGGGGCGCTCGCAGCGGGCGGAAAGACATTTGCCGTACTCGGATGCGGAGTAGACATCTGCTATCCGAGAACAAGCTATGCCGTCTACGATGCCCTTGCGGTCCGGGGCGGGATCATCGCGGAGGTCGAACCCGGCACAAAGCCTCTGGGGTACAACTTTCCGCGCCGCAACAGGATCATCAGCGCCCTGTCCGACATCGTGATCGTCGTGGAAGCCCGGGAGAAATCAGGTTCTCTAATTACGGTAGACTGTGCTCTCGAACAGGGGCGGACCGTTTATGCGGTGCCGGGCCGCATAGGTGATCATCTTTCCGACGGATGCAACTATCTGATTGCGCAGGGGGCCGGGATACTCTGGTCCTTCGAGGCTGTGATGGAGGAGCTCGAGGGCATGGCGGCGCTTAGGAAGGCAAAGGCGCGGCACAGAGCTTTCCAAAGCACGCAGATAACAGGATCCATGCAAGTCAGAGAACAACGGCTGAATGGAGGATCTGCGCCGCCGGTCAAGTTTCACCAGATGACTCTGACATTCGACAGCGACGAGGCGGAAAAGACCGTACAGGAAAATGTGCTGCTGTCACCCGCCGCGAAGAAGCTCTATTCCTGCCTGAGCAGCGACCCGCAAGGGGCGGACGAGCTCAGCCAGAAGACCAGTCTTCCGGTGGCGCAGGTCATGTCCGCCGCCGTGGAGCTTCTCATGGAGGGCTGTATCCACGAGGTGGGCAAAAATCAATTTGTGCGGGGCTAGGGATGTGTCGGTCGATGAAGATGGTGTTTGCTGTCGGTTCCCGGAGCTTGGCTGCGCCTGTCTGAACCGGTACAAGCCAGAGTAACAGTGCAGGCAGGCGCGTCTCTGAGCTCCTTTATCCGGCAGCAAATCATCCATCTTCGTGAAAAAAACATTGTATATCCAACCGAGAGATCAGAAAATGCCACGGCATTTTCTTAGCTCGCAGGGCAGGATATACGTTTTTCGATGAAGATGATGTTTGCGGCCGGTTCCTGGAACTTGGCTGCGCCTGTCTGAACTGATACGAAGAACCAAATATTTTGCGGGAATTTCAGGAAAGATTTGCTGTACAAGAAAAGAAACTGGTGATATTCTTTCATGTGGTGCATTTTGTTCTAGACTTTTTGACATCATGGCCGGCGGATCCGGACAGAAAAGGCTGAAGCTTAGCAGTTCAGGTCAGCAGACGGCCCACGTAAAAGAGGAGGAGGTTTATTTTGAGTAACACACCAACTGAGAAAGAGGGAGCCATCTACGACGCGAAACAGCTCGGAACGCCGAAAATGCTCATTCTCGGCCTGCAGCATATGTTCGCCATGTTCGGTGCGACAATCCTGGTCCCGATCCTGGTCAACTCCTATTTTCACGGCGAAGGACTTTCCATTCAGGTCACACTGTTCTTTGCGGGCATTGGCACACTGTTCTTCCATGTCTGTGCCAAATTGAAGGTCCCGGCTTTCCTCGGTTCATCATTTGCGTTTCTCGGCGGATTTGCAACTGTAGCAGAGCTCGACTCCGGTATATTTGCAAATATGACCTACGGTGAAAAACTGCCGTACGCCTGCGGCGGCATCGTCGTGGCAGGTCTTCTGTATCTGGTGCTCGCGGCGGTCATCCGTTTTGTCGGCGTAAAGCGCGTCATGCGTTTCCTTCCGCCGGTTGTCACAGGTCCGATCATCATCTGCATTGGACTCTCCCTGGCAGGCAGCGCGATCAACAACGCGCAGACCAACTGGTTCCTCGCGCTTGTAGCACTCATCGTCATCATCGCATTCAATATCTGGGGCAAGGGCATGTTCAAGATCATTCCGATCCTCATGGGTGTCCTGATCTCCTACGCAGTTGCGCTGGCTATGCAGTTCGCAGGCATGACGAACCCTGACGGAAGCACGATCATTGATTTCACTTCCACAGCTTCCTCAGCCTGGATCGGTCTTCCGGACTTCATACTCTGCAAGTTCAACCTGACATCGGTCCTGGTCATGGCTCCGATTGCCATCGCGACCATGATGGAACATATCGGCGATATGTCCGCGATCTCCGCGACAGTAGGCGAGAACTTCCTCGAGGATCCGGGTCTCCACCGCACACTGATCGGTGACGGTCTCGCGACCGCGCTCTCAGCCTGCTTCGGCGGTCCCGCCAACACGACATACGGCGAGAACACCGGCGTTCTGGAGCTCTCCCGCGTATTTGATCCGGCGGTCATCCGCATCGCGGCTGTCTACGCCGTAGTGCTCAGCTTCGTTCCGAAGTTCGCAAGCATCATCGGCTCCATGCCGGCTTCCATCATCGGCGGCGTAAGCTTCATCCTTTACGGAATGATTTCCGCAATCGGTATCCGTAACGTTGTCGAGAACCGTGTAGACCTCACGAACAGCAGAAACCTGATCATCGCGGCCGTTATTCTGGTCTGCGGACTCGGTTTCTCAAGCGGTCTCACCTTCGAGATTGCCGGCACATCCATCACTCTCACATCTCTGGCTATTGCCTCCATCGCAGGCGTTCTGCTGAACGCGATCCTGCCGGGCAATGACTACGAGTTCGGCGTAAGCCCGGAGGGCGATATGAACCGCGGCGTCACACTGAAGGCAAGACACAGAAGAGACTGATATTTAGGTAACAGTTCAGACAGGCTGCAACAGAGTTTCAAAATCCGGCACAAACATCATCTTCATCGAAAAACGCAGGTCCTTTCTGTGAGCTAAAAAAGCTAAAGCTTTTTGATCTCACAGTGAAGGACCTGCAATGTTTTTCTCACGAAGATGGATGCTTTGCTGCCGGAAACGAAATATAGAAACAGCCTGTCTGAACTGTCACTTTTTTTTGGATCAAGGCAGCTTGAAGCTTTTCTGCTGCCCTCATCAATTCTTCTTGCGCAGTATATCCCACGGCATCACTTCCGCGTCGATCTTTATATGAAGCTCCTGCTTCGGGTGCGGAGCCGATTCCATCTCATTGCCATCCGCGTCATAGATAGCGAGCACCGGCACCTCTATATTTCTGCCGTCCGGCTTCATGACTTCAATCACGTCACCCACGCAGAACTTATTTTTCTGCTCCGTCACCGCGCAGCCGTTCTCGTCGATCCTGCGCACAATTCCAAGAAATGTATAGGCATTCACATAGGTGTTATTGTCGTAGATCTGATCCTCTTCCGAGGGCTTACCGTAGAAAAAGCCAGTCGTGAACTTGCGGTAGGTGCAGTCCGCGATCTGCTCCCGGTACCACGGCAGATTCTTCTCATAGAGGGCAGGATCCTTCTCATAGGCATCCATAGCCAGCCTGTATGTCCTGGCCGCAGTCGCCACGTACAGCGCGGTCTTCATCCGGCCTTCAATCTTAAAGCTGTCAATACCTGCATCGTACAGATCCGGCAGGTGCTCGATCATGCACAGATCTTTGGAATTAAATATGTACGTCCCGCGCTCATTCTCCTCGATCGGCATATACTCGCCGGGCCTCGTCTCCTCGACCACCGCGTATTTCCAGCGGCACGGGTGAGTGCAGAGACCGCGGTTCGCGTCGCGCCCGACCAGATAATTGGAAAGCAGACATCTGCCCGAGTAGGAGATGCACATAGCGCCGTGAACAAAGACCTCTATTTCAAGATCATCCGGGATCCTCTCACGTATTGCCTTGATCTCACGGAGCGAGAGCTCTCTTGCCGTGACGATGCGTGAAGCCCCGAGACTGTGCCAGAAGAGACAGGTCTCATAATTCGTGCTGTTGGCCTGCGTGCTGATATGGATCTCAAGCTCCGGCGCGACCCGGCGGGCCAGCGCGAACATGCCTGCGTCGGCTATGAGGACCGCATCCGGCTTTATATCCTCCGCAAGTTCCCTGAAATACTTTTCAGCCTCCGCCAGATCGCTGTTGTGGGCATATATGTTGGCGGTCACGTACACTTTGGCTCCGTGCGCGTGTGCAAATGCAATCCCTTCCTTCATCTCCTCTCTCGTAAAGTTAGCAGCCTTAGCCCTTAGGCTGAAGGCTTCCCCTCCGAGATAAACGGCGTCCGCTCCGTAGAGCACCGCCACTTTTAAAACGTCCAGACTCCCTGCCGGGAGAAGCAGTTCCGGTCTTTTCATAAATCCTCCATAGCATTTCACTTACAAAACTTCCCGCATCCAAGTCGTAAAACAGTCTCATCGAAAAATGTATTTTCAATTTCGACATGCTCCACACTTAATACGCGGTAAGTTTTTCATTTATTTCTTAACAGATACAGCGAGCCCGTCGCCGATAGGGAGTATCGTTGTCACAAGGTCATCCCTGTGACTGATCTCGTGCAGGTACTCTCTCATCCGCTTGTAAATCGTCCGGTTCCTGCGCTCTACAGCGTAGTGGGACTCAAGAATGTCCCCATTCTGAAGCACATTGTCACTGACCAGCATGCCGCCGGGAGCAAGCAGACGCATGACCTCAGGCAGAAAGTGTATGTACTGACCTTTAGCGGCATCCATAAAAATAAAGTCGTAAGGTCCGTCAAGTTCCGGGAGTACGTCCTGCGCATCGCCGAAAATGAGATGGACGCGATCGCTCACTCCCGCTGCCTCAAAGTTCGCCCTGGCAGGTTCTATTCGCTTTTCATAATTCTCAATCGTCGTGATACGCGCGTTAGAATTCTCGCACATAAGAATGGCGGAAAATCCCACGGCACACCCCACCTCGAGTATGTTCTCCGGTCTCACCGCCGCGAGGAGCACCCGAAGAACACTCTGCGTTTCCCTGCGTATGATCGGGACATACGCCTCCTGTGCTGCCTCTTCAAGCCGGCTTAGAAAATCAGAATTTCCCGTATCCATGGAGGCCAGAAAAGTATGCATTCTCTCTATTCTATCCATTGTAGACCCAGAAGCGCAGCGCCGCTCCTCTTTCCCCGTTACATTGCAAGGACGGTTCCGCTGACCCTGTGCCATCTTATTGCACCGATCCTCAGAACCGTCCCCATATTAATTCTCTTCTTCTTCGGACGAGCCTGAACCTGAACCCGGCTGCCCCTCAGTATCTATTCCTGCAAGGATCCGCATCATCTCCGTAGGTTTTTCAGATGTGTTGAGAAGATACGTTCCGCTCTGGAGCTGGCCGTGGTAGGATGAGAGCCTTTCCTGAGCAATGAATATCCATCTGCTCTCGACCAGGTCATTTTTCACCAGAATATCAGCGATATCGCGGGTCGAAGCCCCCTCAGGGATCTCAACGAGAACATCCTGTCCCGGCTCCGACGCTATAGCCTGCTCGTTAAAAATCGAATAGCCGAAAACGTAGGACATCCTTGCGATAGAAATAAAGAATATGGCTACAAGAATATACAGCAGGATCTTGATGACTCCCTTTGCGCCGAACAGCGCGACCGCATATCCCACATCTCTGTTTTTCTTTGCCATCAAATCATCCTTTCACATTCAGACTTCCGGTTCTTCCACTCCGGTCTCACTGATCAGCCGCTGATATATCTCCCTTACCATGCGGATGATCTCTGTCTCCGCGTCCATATAAGCATTGACCTCCGGAATCTTCTGCATGCTCTGGAACTTCTTCTCGAGTATGTCGGAAGTGTCGATGATGTCCTCATCCGCCCCCTCCTCATACAGTTTAAAAATATCAGTTCGGTATTGATTAATCTGTTCTTTAAGGTCCGGGCGTTTATCAAGATTTTCCTGCGCCCTAATAAAACGACGGTAAGCCCGGCTTTCAAGTATACTTTTTACCAACTTATCTGTACAGGCGTCAACACTGCTTTCCATCTTGAACCTTCCTTCTGTACAATAGAAATATGACATTATGATACCAGAACAGACTTATGCGCGCAAGACGCAAATCAGAGCGTCGTTTCCATGATGATCGGTAGGATCATCGGTCTCCTCTGTGTGCGCTTCCACACAAAATCACTCAGCGCATCCTTGATTTCGAGCTTGATCTTCGACCAGTCCGTAACTCCGTAGTCGAGGCATTTCATCACAGCTTCGTAGGTCGTCTGATTGGCCTCCTCCAGAAGCCCTTCCGACTCTCTGACATAGACGAAGCCGCGCGATACGATATCCGGACCGGCGAGCAGCTCATTTGTCCGACCTTCCAGCGTCATGACAACAACGATAATGCCGTCCTCAGCCAGTCTCTGACGGTCTCTGATGACAATATTTCCGACATCTCCGACACCAAGTCCGTCGACCAGGATCGTCCCCGTCTGAACTTTACCGATGATCTTGGCATGATCCTCACCGATTTCAAGTACATCGCCCGAGTGCAGAATAAAAGTATTCTCGCTCGGTATACCGAGACTGCGCGCCAGAGCTGCCTGCGCACGCAGATGACGCATCTCACCGTGGACCGGTATAGAATACTTTGGCTGCACGAGTGAGTAGATCAGCTTGATATCTTCCTGGCAGGCATGACCGGATACATGGGTATCGCCGAAAACGACTGTCGCGCCGATTTCCGCAAGCTCATTCATGACGTTGGAGACGGCCTTCTCATTCCCGGGAATCGGCTGTGACGAGAAGACAATGACATCTCCGGGCATGATTTTTATCTTCTTGTGAATGTTGGCTGCCATGCGGGACAGGGCTGCCATGGATTCTCCCTGGCTGCCTGTCGTCACCAGCACCGTCTTCTCCGGCGGATAGTTCCGGATCGTGTCGAGATCGACAATCGTGTGGGCGGAGTCCTCGATATATCCAAGGCGGATGGCTGTGCCGATGACATTGATCATAGACCGGCCTTCCAGACATACTTTGCGGCCAAACTTTGCCGCGCAGTTGATGATCTGCTGCACGCGGTCGACGTTGGATGCAAATGTAGCTATAATCAGCCTCGAATTCGCATACTCCGCGAATATTTTCTGGAATTTCTCGCCAACTGTCCTCTCGGACATCGTATAGCCGGGTCTCTCGGCGTTGGTGCTGTCACACATGAGCGCAAGCACCCCATTCCTGCCAAGCTCGGCAAATCGCTGCAGGTCGATCGCGTCGCCGAAGACCGGTGTGTAATCGACCTTGAAATCGCCGGTATGTACAATTACACCTGCAGGTGTGTGGAGAGCAAGCGCAGCCGCATCCTGAATGCTGTGATTCGTTTTGATGAACTCAACACTGATATCTCCGAGCTCTATGAACTGTCCGTAGTCAACGACCTCCCGTCTGACCAGGTCCAGCATCTCATGTTCCTCGAGCTTGTTCTCGATCAGGGCCATTGTAAGTTTTGTCGTATAAATGGGTACATTAATTTTTCGGAACACATATGGAATCGCGCCGATGTGATCCTCATGCCCGTGCGTTATTACGAATCCTTTGATCTTGCTGTAGTTCTCTTCAAGATAAGTGACATCCGGCAGTACGATATCTATTCCGAGCATATCGTCTTCCGGGAACGCCATACCGCAATCCACGACAACAATGCTGTCCCTGTACTCAAATGCTGTGATATTCATCCCGATCTGCTCTAGTCCGCCGAGCGGAATGATTTTCACCTTCTCCATTTTGTTGTCTTTGCTTCTCAAATAAAAATATCCCTCCGTTCTTTTCTGGCGATATCCAGAATTCACGTTCTTATCACTGGATATCTATGTCTTCCAGCATCTCTTCGAAGATTTTCATGACAGCAGCCAGTTCACTTTCGTCCTCTACCGGAACATAGGCTGCTTCCTCATTGGAATCCTCTGAAATATCTTTTAAAATGAGAGCTTCCGCGTCTCCTTCCTGTGCCGTGGAGACAAGGATATAGTTTTTTCCGTACACACGCGTCTGCTCCTCAATATAAAATTCCTCTTCATTCCCCTCATCGTCGATCAGTATGATTTTGTTCGTATCCATGTGATGCCTCCGCAGCTTTCATTTGCCTTCATGCGAGTTCATATAATCCTGCAGAATGATCGTCGCGGCGATCATATCCACGTATTTTTCACGTTCGTTTACCTTTATTCCGGCATCGTCCATGATCTCGATGGCCTCTACCGTAGTAAGACGTTCATCGACAAGAAGAACAGGTACAGAAAAACGACGCTCCAGTTCTTTTTTGAATTCGAGTGTCTTTTCTGCCCTGTCCCCCATCGTATCATCCATATTCAGTGGCAGGCCCAGCACGATTTTCTCCACATCGTACTGCTTGCAGAGTTCACCGATGCGCTGATATGTTCTGCGCAGATGGTTCTCTTTCTGCCTCCGGATAATTTCTACGCCCTGCGCTGTTAGTCCTAACGGATCGGTCACTGCCACTCCGACAGTCTTCGAACCGTAATCCAGTCCAAGGGTCCTCACTTACGCCTCATCCTTCCAGGACTTATTGCGAATGTATGCGCGAAGAAGCTCCTCAACGATCTCATCGCGCTCCACTTTCATAATCATGCTGCGTGCACCCTTATAGCTGGTAATATAGGTCGGGTCACCGGACATTATGTATCCGACAATCTGATTCACAGGGTTGTAGCCTTTTTCTGCCATAGCTGTGTAGACAGTGCTGAGCACGTCTTTGACGTTGAGCTCAGGGCCGGATTTCACCTTGAAATATTGTGTGTTTCCCAAATCTGCCATATTAACTCCTCGCTATATGTATATTCTGCTCCATAAAGGGTCGTCAGGAGACAGTCTTCCAGATTTACATACTTATCTGTATTCTACTCTTTTTTTTAGCTTTAATCAACTTATTTTAGGATTATTAAGAGAATGGCTGCATGTTAAGCCCCGTAACGGGCATGGAGCGGCCGTAACGGTTCAGACAGGCTATCGCGAAACTTCTATTACCGGCGCAAACATCATCTTCATCGAAAAACGCAGGTCCTTCCCTCGAGCTTGCGCAGGCGACAAGCCGCCTACGCGATCTCTCAGTCGGACCCGCAATGTTTTTCTCACGAAGATGAATGATTTGCTCCGGTAACGTACTGCAAGTACAGCCTGTCCGAAGCGTTACTGCCGCCATGTATTTATAGGTACTAGTTTAAGATGCTCGCCAAGACCAAAGGCAACCATTAGACCTCAGAAGCAGGATTTCAGTTGCCTCTGCCTTTGACCTGTTGATGCTCGCCGGGACCAAAAGCAACCATTACACCTCATAAACAAGATTTCAGTTGCCTCTGCCCTCGACCCAATGAAGCTCGCTATGCTCAAAGGCAACCAGATTGGCTCAATCCGGGACTATCTGCTGCCTTTGGGCAAATTGGCTTCTCTCAACCCAAGACCAAAGGCAACCAGATAAGCCCATTCCGGGGCATTCTGCTGCCTTTGAACAAACTGGCTTCTCTCGGCCCAAGACCAAAGGCAACCAGATAAGCCCATTCCGGGGCATTCTGCTGCCTTTGGACAAACTGGCTTCTCTCGACCCAAGACCAAAGGCAACCAGATTGGCTCAATCCGGGACTATCTGCTGCCTTTGAACAAAGTATACGATCAAGATAACAGAAACTCCGCCAGCACCGAATTGCTGACATCAATCCCTCGGGAAGTGAGCTTGTAACGATCTCCCTCCCGGACCAAAAGCCCCTCAGAAATCAAACGCATGCACGCCGCGCCGAAGACACTGTCAAGCTCACACCCGAATTTTTCGGCAAAGTCGGCAGCCGAGACACCCTCCATCATCCTAAGCCCCAGGAACATGAACTCCTCCATCTGTTCGCTGATGCTAAGGTTCTGGATTTCCTCCCGAATATCAGGTAAGCTCCCGCTGCCGGACAAATATCTCTGAAGGTCACGTGTATTGCTCCACCTCATCTCGTCCAGAAGAGATGCGGCCCCAATGCCGAACCCGATGTAGGGCGCACGCCTCCAGTAACGCACGTTGTGCCTGCACTCGTATCCCGGCCTGGCATAATTGCTGATCTCATAGCGCCGGTAACCGTGGGACGCCAAAAGACGCTCTGTCAGGTAGTACATCTCCCGCTCTTCGTCCTCGCCCGGCAGATCCAGCCTGCCCTTCTCAAAGAGATCAAAAAAAGGAGTCCCCTCCTCAATGATCAGACTGTAGCAGCTTATATGCTCAGGCTCCATGTTTAACACACTAGTGAGAGATCGCTCCCAGGAAGCCAATGT
Source organism: Lachnospiraceae bacterium (assembly GCA_045112915.1). GTDB lineage: Bacteria > Bacillota > Clostridia > Lachnospirales > Lachnospiraceae > Chordicoccus. Next base: position 73,679 of record JBGUIK010000133.1, on the reverse strand, counting down.
CTGCCCGGGGATGGCTGACATAAGGTCGACATTGATGTTCGCAATTCCCGCATCCCGGAGGGCATCGTAGCAATGCTCGAACTCCGAATAAGTGTGGATCCGCCCAAGCGTGCGAAGCTCCCCGTCATCCGCCGACTGCAGTCCGAGACTGACTCTGCCCATGTATTTTTTTACAAATGCGAGCATCTCCTCCCTAAAAGTCCCCGGATTCATCTCCATCGAGATCTCTGCTCCCGGAAGGACGTCGAATACCTCGCGGACTGTCTCAATGACCCGGACAAGATCCGCCGGATCCATCACGGATGGAGTCCCTCCGCCAAGGAATATAGTGTCGACCGGGATCTTCTCATCACGAGAGGGCTTTTCTCGCATGCCATATTCTCTGCCAAAGCTATAAATCTCACGGCAGAGGGCATCCGCATAGGCCCGCCTTGTTCCACTGTCTGCAGGACCCGATAAGAAGTCGCAGTAATTGCACTTCTTCACGCAGAACGGAAAATGAATATATATCCCGAGCGGTTCCCTCACGCTTTTATGCTCCTTCCCATATACTCTCTACGTCTATGCGGCACGGCCACAGCTTCCACGACCTTGCGGCGCAGCCACAGCTTCCACGACCTTGCGGTGCAGCCACAGCTTCCACGACCATGCGGCACGTCTGCAACTTCCACGACCTTGCGGCGCAGCCACAGCTTCCACGACCATGCGGCACGGCTGCAATTTCCACGACCTTGCAGCGCAGCCACAGCTTCCACGACCTTGCGGCGCAGCTGCTCATACGCAATTATTCTGTGAGCGATGCCTCAATCTCACCTTGCGGAGTCACAGACACCGCCCGAACGTCCATTATCCGGTTCATGAGGTCCTCCTCTGACTCCATGAGCACCGGGACATACTCTCTCGTGTAGCCGGTGAGCATGCTCTTTCCGCGAACCACCGTTCTCTCCTCAAAGAGCACACTGACAGTTTCTCCGATGAAGCTCCCGGCATAGGCCGCTCTCCGTTCTTTATCGATGTCCAGCAAAATTCCGGATCTTGCAGCCTTAGTCTTCTCCGTATTCTGACCGGGCATCCGCTCGGCAGCAGTTCCCCGCCGCACCGAGAACTTGAATATGTGGGTCCTTGCAAATCCCACCCTGCGCACAAACTCCACCGTCTGCGCAAATTCCTCCTCAGTTTCCCCCGGAAATCCGGTGATGATGTCCGTCGTGATAGACGGTTTTGCGAAATGGGCACGGAGCAGGTCGCACTTTTCCATGAAATCAGCCGTGGTGTATTTTCTCTTCATGCGCGCAAGAGTCGCGTCGCAGCCGCTCTGCATAGAGAGGTGGAAAGACGGGCAGAACTCGGGAATCTTCGCAATCTCCGCCGCGAACTCCTCGGTGATGATCCCTGGTTCCAGCGACCCGAGTCGGAGCCGCATGACCCCGTTGATTTCCGCCACTTCCTGCATGAGTCCGAGAAGATGTCTGTTCGTCCTGGCTTCGGAAGCATAGGGTGTCTGCCGGTTCTGTCCCGGAAAATCAAAGTCAAGCCCGTAGGAGCTGATGTGGATGCCGGTCAGGACAAACTCCTGATAACCGCGGTCTATGAGAGCTCTGATCTCTTTCATCACCTCTCCCGGTCTCCTGCTCCTCACGCGTCCTCTGACGTAGGGAATCATGCAGTAGGAGCAGAACTGGTTACAGCCGTCCTGGATCTTGATGAAAGCCCTTGTGTGCTCACCGTCCGGCACAAAATGAAGCTCGTCGTACTCTTTCACACCGTTGATATTCGAGACAGCGGTCTTCTTTCCCATCTCTTTGTTCCTAAAATACTCATCCAGTATCTCCGGCAGGCGGCCCTTCTCATGATTGCCGACAATGATATCGACAGCCGGATCCGCGGTCAGTTTCTCGACGGCGTCCTGCACGTAGCAGCCTGCGGCGACAACAACTGCGTCGGGGTTCATTTCTTTGGCCTTGTGCAGCATCTGCCTCGACTTCCTGTCAGCGACATTGGTGACAGTGCAGGTGTTGATTACGTAAACGTCGGCACCGGGAGCAAAATCGACGTCCTCATACCCGGCATGTACGAGGCTCTGTCTCATCGCATCCGTCTCATATGAATTTACCTTGCATCCGAGGCTGTGAAATGCAACTTTCATCTTAAAGTTCCTTTCTTTTGTCTTGACCTTGACACTGATTCAAGCTAAGATTGTTATACGGACAGCAGATAAAGCTGCCCATTAAGATAGTTACTTGACTATCCACAAGGAGGTATTTCATAAATGAAAACTATCAAAGTTTCACTTAATTCTATCGACAAAGTAAAACAGTTTGTAAATGATATTAACCGCTACTCCTATGATTTCGATCTGGTCTCCGGCCGCTATGTGATCGACGCAAAGTCCATTATGGGAATCTTCAGTCTTGACCTTTCCCAGCCGATCGACCTGAACATTCACGCGGAGGGCACAGAGCTCGAGGAAGTTCTCAAGACTCTCTCGGTTTATGAAGTCTAATATAATATCATAGGTAATTTTGAAGGGCTGTCGCATCGCGACAGCCCTTTTATCTCGGTGGGAACCCCCACTGAGACAAACGCTCAGCTGCACAATGCTCCGCCGGAGCATCGTTACGCATGCTTAGGCATGCCTCTACTCTCTTCTCAGGGCTTCGATCGGATTCAGGTTGGCAGCCTTTATCGAGGGCAGCAGCCCGAAAATGATGCCGATCAGCATCGAGAACCCGACACCGAGGATGATTGCGGGCACTGATATGGCCACAGGGGTACCGGTCATTCGCGAGACCACATAAGCCAGAATAATTCCGGCGGCAACTCCCAGAATGCCTCCAATGCTTGTAAGCATCGCCGATTCGGTAAGGAACTGCAGAAGAATCACGCTCTTTCTGGCTCCGAGAGCTTTCTTCAATCCTATTTCAGCCGTCCTCTCAGTGACCGACACCAGCATAATATTCATGACCCCGATGCCTCCAACCAGGAGCGCTATACTGGCGACCCAGATCAACAGGTTGTTGGTGCTCGCGGACAGCTCCTGCTTATTCCTGGCTTTTTCAAGAAGATCCTCGGCCTTGTATTTGACATCCTCGGAGGATGTGACCGACTGATTCATGATCCTCTCCGCGTCTTTTCCGACCGTACTCATCCCCTCAGTAGTCTTTGCCCGGACCACACAGTTCTCGGGTTCATCGTACGCGTATATGATCGGCCAGGCTGCGGAAGGAATCAGCATTGTCCCTAAATCCTCCTGATGGTAAGTCATATAATCCGAAAAAGAATTAATGACCGGCTGGAAATTATCCGCCTTTCGGATAACGCCGACCACTATGAACGGCTCCCCGTGAACGGTCACGGTGAGTCCGAGCGGATCCGGGCTGTCAAAAAGGCTCTTTGCGATTTTCTCATCAATGAGAATGACTTTTCGAAAATCCGTGTAATCCTTCTTAACGAACGGCCGGCCCGCACTCACAATATAGCCGCACGTTGAAAGATAATGCAGATCCACTCCGTAAATGCTCCCCATATTCAATGTGTTCTCGCCGCTCTCGACACCGTCCACATAACTTCTCTTCACATAGAAAGACGCGTCTGCGGCATCCGGCAGACTGCGGATCGCCTCCTTCTGCTCATCCGACACAGTTGAGACGCCGGCCGGCTGGCCGCTGTCCATGTAATACTCTGACTCTCCCTGCATGAGCGAAATAGTCACCGCGTTATTGCCGGCGCCGATCAGGTTCTGCATGATCTGGTCGTTCGTTCCCTTGATTGTCGACACGATCGCAATAATCGACGCTATGCCGATGATCACACCGAGCATGGTGAGAAATGACCTCAGTTTGTGCGACCAGATACCCTGCACAGCATATATAAGATTCTCTAACATTTGTCCTCCGCATCCGGTATAAGATTACAAGTCCCGTGACTGATGTGTGCCTGATATTTTGCGATTTTCCCCGATATTATCTCTGACGTCAGGAGCTATATAGTTCATCGATAGTGCCCTCGCGGGTCTTCGCCCCTTCCTTCACTTCCTTGCCGTAGGGGAAGGCAAGATAATCAGACGTCGTCACGCCGGACAGGATCTCAGACCCTTCACCGGATATCTTTCCTACCTCAATGTACTGCTTCATGAGAAGCCCGTCCCCGCCCCGCTTCATGACGTACATCTTTCCGTTTTCATCGCGGATGAACGCGCTGTACAGATATAGCATTCCCATACTGTCCGCCATGGATTCATCACTGTCGGTCCCGGAAGGTTCATAGGTGACCATCACCCACTCGCCGTTCTTTATCTCACCGCTTCCGGCTGCAAATGAAATCGTCATCGGATACTGAGACGCCAGCGGGTCACTGTACTGTGTGACATTCGGGTATGCGGAAATGTCCCGCACACGTCCCTTATAGCTCATGCCGGTCTCCCAGGCCATGATGTCGACCGTGTCACCCACTTTCACTTTTCCGTACATCTTCTCGCTGATGTATGTCTTTACATAGAGACCCTCCTCCGAAGTGACGGAGAGGAACGGAGAACCGTCATTGCTGATGTGGTCCTTGTCCCCGACCGTTCTGACGATCCCGTTCATCCTTGACAGGACCGTCCCTTCATTTACAGCGGCCTCCGCTGCTTTGATAGCCAGGAGACACTCTCGGAGATCCAGTCTGTAAGAAGCCAGATTAGTCTCTTCTTCCTTCTTTCGCTCGGCTATCTCCTCCTTCGTCATTTTAGCGCTGCTCGGAATGAGGCCCAGAGCGCCGGCGATGGCGCTTTCGGATTGCGGCTTTTCTTCATTTGCAAGATACATATAGCCGCGGTCTGATGCCGCAACGATCACTGCCGGACGGCTGAGCGCGGGCATATATCCGGCGGCAGTTCCTCTGCCCCCTGCTGAAGCGTTCATTCCCGCACCGGTCTCCCCGCCCGAAGGCGATTCTGTCACCCGGGGCGCATCCGACTGCCGGTCATCGCTGCCGGTATCGTCCACATCGGAAGGTGCTTCTGTCACTGTCGGCTCCGGCTGCGCAGTCACGGATGGTGTCGGTGTCACAGAATCCTTACCTGCATCAGAAGGAGCATCCTCATCCGCATCTCCCTCTCCCGGCTTTGGAGTCGCGGTCGGAATCGGAGTCGGAGCTGCGGTAACATAGGGCAGGTCGCTTTCCGGGACTTTAGTCGGTTCCTTATCCGGATCCGTTACGAGCGGATACAGATACAGATAGCGGGTCCAGTCGGCCTCGACCCGGTCGAGATAGGCTGCGTTCAGTATCCAGGCCGCGAGGAGCTTGCCGTCCGCGCCGTCTCCCTCATATATTTCAAGGGAAAAATAGACGTCACGGCCCTTCTCATCGGCCATTTTGCGCATCATCTCTACAAATGCCGCGCGGATCTCAGTCCCGTCTGTGCACAGGAACCTGTAGGGATTTTCCCGGGTACCGGCATCAGGCTCCGACGCGTTGAAAGCTTTGACCGACTCATCCAGCACCTCGTACATGACTGCCTTTCCGTACGAAGGCGTCGGAGTCGCTGCGGGTTTTTCCGTCGGTGAGACTTCGCCCTCATCCGGAATTTCCTCTTCCCAGTAAGGATCTTCTTCCTCCTCATCCGGCAAATCAGACTCAGAAGGTTCCTCCGTCGGCGCGATCTCACTGCTCACCGGCTTCAATTTTTTCAGAGTTACAAGGTTACGCCTCGCTACATCAATCTGAAGCTCGATCTGTTCCCTGTTGATTTTTTCTTTCTCGAGGTTCATGCCGGTCTTCACCGTATCATAAGACAGCAGTTTGTCCCCGACGTAGACTCTCTGGCCTTCTGTCACAAAAACTTCGTCGACCGTCTGAGTGGTTGTAATATAGATATCCTGAGAGACATCCGCCGTGATGGTCCCGTCCATCGTGACGGATGCATCGAAAAAGCCTCCTCCGTAATTGAGAGAGCTTGCCGAAATGACCATGACGGTCTTCTCCTGGGACTTCTTTACCGCGTACACGATCCCTGATACGGCGAGCAGGACGGTACATACCGCAAGAAGAGGCATCAGTATGCGCTTTCTCTTCACACCGCATCACCTCCGTCCGCCTCATCGTAGCCCCTGTCATCCTCGCCGCGATCTTCACTGAGCACTCCGTCTCGGTTTTCTGCACCGAGGTCTTCGCTCAGCACTCCGTCGCGGTTTTCTGCACCGAGATCTTCGCTCAGCACTCCGTCGCGGATTTCAACGATACGGTCCGCATGGGAGGCGATCTCGCGGTCATGGGTGATCATGAGTATCGACACGCCCTCCCGGTTCAGCTGTCGGAATATCTCCATGACCTGCTTGCCGGACGCGGAATCAAGCGCGCCTGTAGGCTCGTCCGCGAGCAGGATCCTGGGATTGTTCACAATAGCCCTCGCTATCGCAACTCTCTGCTTCTGACCTCCTGACAGCTGGGACGGCATAAAATTCACACGTTCTTCAAGCCCGACTTTTTTCAGGGCTTCCATTGCCATCTCACGCCTCTTTTTCCTCGGAACATGAGCATATGAGAGCGGAAGTTCGACATTGGAGAGAGCTGACTGACGGGAGAGCAGTTGGAAGGTCTGGAAAACGAACCCGATCTTGTAAAGGCGAAGATCGCTCATCTCATCATCGCTGAGACCCGCTATATCCTGCCCCGCAATCAGGACTTTGCCTTTTGTGGGCACGTCAAGACAGCCGATGAGATTCATCAGCGTCGACTTGCCCGAACCCGACGGTCCCATAATGGCCGTGTATTCACCATCAGCCATCCGGAAATTTATATCCTTAAGGACCGGTACCTCCATCTTGCCTGACAGATAGTTTTTATATACACCTCTGCACTCAATCACATTTGCCATAAATATGTCCTTAATCCTGCCCGTATGCCTGCTCCCTTGCGGCATGCAATTCTCATCCTGCCCGTATGCCTGTTCCCTTGCAGACATCCGTTAGTCAAACTACTCCGGCGCGGCTCAAAGTTATGTCAACTCTTCCTCGTCTTCCGCTGTCTCTTCGCCGATCATAGAGGCTGAATCCAGGGTGGTCATACCCTCGTGCAGTGTGTCCTCCGGGAATGCGATCAGATCCGATTCCGTAAGACCTTCAAGAATCTGCACCTTTCCGAGCTCTTCATCCCTCTCACCGAGCGTGACCGGCTTCTTTACAAGTTTTCCGCCATCGTCAGCCCAGACGAACGGGTCCGTTGTCTCATCAATGTAGTAGGAGTCGAGCCAGATGCCCTGATGCGCTTCCGCATCGTTCTGACCCAGATCCGGTTCAAGGTATACGTGCTGCCCCATCATGAGACCGTCACTGCCGTCAAGTTCCACGTAGAAGGGATAGTTAGAGCCGGAGCTTCCATCATTTCCGAACATGCTCGCATATGGATTGCCCTGAGCATTCTCCCGGTCGATTTTTGTGACCGTACCGCTCCACGTAATACTCTCATCTACGCGGCTGTGAATAATCATCGGAAGGCCTTCATAGATCTGACCGATGTTCTGCTCGTTGACAGTTCCCTTCACGCGAAGGTCACCCGTCTTCATGATCTTGATGAAGCTGTTGTCATTTCCATCCGGCGTCTCAGAAGATCCGCTCTCGTTAATCGACTGTACAACGCCTGAAATCTTGCTGAAGACTGTAGCGTTGTTTATATTGTCCTGGATCTTTTCAATTTCCGAACGTTTTACAGTTATGTCGTACTCTTTCTGTTTTCGCTCGAGTTCCTGCTGTTTGATCTGGATAGTAAAATTGGCCTGCTGGTCCTTTTCAGCCTTTTTCTGCTGCTTGGCCAGAGCCGCTATCGTATCGTCAAGCGCGTTCCGCTCGGCGTTCAGCCTCTCAAGTTCAATCTGGGCTTTGGCGAGCTGGTCCTGGAAAGTGTTGACGTCATACGTGAAGAGGGCCTGTCCTTCACTCACTTCCTGCCCGACAGTGACAAGTATCGCAGCGACCTTATACTCAGAATTCGGGTCGACGGACCAGGTCTCGGGTGATTCCACTACGCCTCCGAATCTGTTTATCGTACCGCTTACATTTGCGCCTGTGAGATAAGCAACGGAAGTAACGTAGACTTCCTCGCCGTCATCAGTGATCGCCGCGTTCCTTATATGTCTGTATCCGAAGAAGCCCGCAACGCACACACATGCCGCCAGAATAATCAGGGCGGCCGCTTTGCCCGGAGTCCATGCACCTTTTTGTTCCATACTTGATTAAGTCCCTTTCCTGCATCGAAGCCCCACGGCCAAAAAGCTCGTAAGACTCACTCTCTGAGACGACTCTCGGGCGCCAGCCTCCCGGATGGCGGAGGGCATCTCTCACTAAGATAATACACTAGATGTGCCCTTTTTTCACCTACAATCCGAAAAAGACGAAGAAGGGGCTGCCGCATTAAGGCGCGCCGCCACTATACATGACAGACGATATTTGCAAATGTCTGCCATATATAGCGGTGACACTGTCTAATGCGACAGCCCCCAAATTGTCATATTATTTTGCGATCACGACCTCGGTAGTATCAATCGCCTCTTTGACAAGATCATCAATCTTCTCACTGAGCTTTCTCTCGTTGCGCTCAATAATCTCGATAATCGGCTTCGTGACCGGGTGCTTCGCTACGAAAATCGTGCAGCAGTCCTCGTAGGGAAGGATAGATGTGTCATAAGTACCGATCTCACGCGCGATTGCAGTGATATCGTTCTTATCAAATCCAATCAGAGGTCTGTAGACCGGCAGCTCGCAGACAGCGTCCGTGCAGCGCAGAGACTGCATAGTCTGACTTGCCACCTGGCCGATGCTCTCGCCGGTGATAAGGCCGAGGTCTCCCTCTTCCTTGGCAAAGTGCTCCGCAATCCGCATCATATAGCGGCGCATGATAATTGTGAGCTCTTCATGCGGGCACTGATCATAAATATACAGCTGAATGTCTGTGAAATTAACGACATGAAGTCTGATCGGACCAGTGTACTTAGCGACAATCTTCGCGAGATCCACAACTTTCTGCTTCGCTCTCTCGGAGGTATAGGGAGGCGCATGGAAATATGTCGCGTCGATCGTGACTCCGCGCTTTGCGACCATCCAGCCGGCGACCGGGGAATCAATCCCGCCTGAGAGAAGGAGCATAGCGCGTCCGGCTGTGCCGATCGGCATCCCTCCCGGTCCCGGAATCACCTTCGAGTAGATATACACTTCATCGCGAATCTCCACGTCAAAAAGAATCTGAGGATCATGAACGTCGACCTTCATATCCGGGAAATTCTCGAGAATAGCCTCACCGAGCTCCGCTGCCACCTCCATGGAAGTGAGCGGGAACTCCTTGTCGACGCGGCGGGCTTTGACCTTGAACGTCTGTGTGCAGTTCGGATGCTCCTCACGTACGTACTCTATCATGTCGGCCTTCATTTTCTCCACGCCGTCTTTCTCGTAGATCACGACGGGGCAGATACCGACAACGCCGAACACATGCCGCAGCACGTCAATTGTCTCATCATAGTTCCAGTCACCGCTGCAGTTGACATAAATTCTCCCGCGGATCTTCGTGACTTCGAACTCTCCGTCGATTCTCTTCAGCAGTGTGCGGATCCTCTTCGCGAGCGCATCCTCAAAGAGATGACGGTTGTCGCCTTTGATGCCGATCTCGCCGTATTTGATCATAAATGAATTGTACATAATTACTCCTCTATGCAGGCAGGACTCCGCTGCCTTTCTTTCATTCAAGTCCCGCTTATGAGACTTGGCGCAGGATTTGGGTCAGCGCCGGCTGATATTATTATTTTCTTCTGTACCTTCTCAGCATCGGCAGCATCTGCCTGAGATATGCCAGAGCCTCGTCGACTTCTTCCTCTGTGTTGTTTTCCGCAAATGAAAACCTCACCGAAGACTCCATCTCCTCTCTCGGAGCATCGATGGCTGTGAGAGTCGGTGAGCCGGCTCTCTTATGAGATGAGCAGGCGGAACCTGCGGAAACATAAATTCCCTGATTTTCCAGAGTGTGCTGAAGCACCTCCGCGCCTACGCCGACAAAGGACGCATTGACAATATGCGGAGCTCCCTCATCGCCGGGCATGCCGTGAATAATGACATTGTCGATCTCACTGAGCCCCGCGATCATTCTGTCCCGGAGCGCTCTCACATGGGCGATTTTAGCATCAAAATCTGTGTAGGCTTCCTCAGCCGCAACGCCAAGGCCGGCAATCCCCGGAACATTCTCCGTCCCGCTTCGAAGTGCCCCCTGCTGCCCGCCGCCGTAAATGAGAGGCAGCAGCTTAGCCGAATCTGCTTTGTACAGGAAGCCTGTCCCCTTAGGTCCGTGCAGCTTGTGGCCGCTGACAGAGAGCAGGTCGATTCCGAGCTCTCTCGGGTAGATCATATATTTTCCGTAAGCCTGGATGGCATCGACATGATAGAGAGCTTTAGGGCATCTGATCTTCTTCAATCTGCCGATCTCCGCGACCGGTGTCACCGCTCCGATCTCATTATTGACATACATCATCGAAATCAGGATGACATCTTCCGTCATCTCATTTTCGAGCACCTGCATATCGAGTCTCCCCTGGCTGTCGACAGGGATTGTTACGATCTCAAAACCTTCGGAAGCCAGTATTTTCAGCGGCTCCGACACGGCCGGGTGCTCCATCGGGGTGGTGAGGATCTTATTGCCTGCGCGCCTCATGGCGCGCGCCCCGCCGATCAGTGCCCAGTTATTTGACTCCGTCCCGCCGGATGTGAAGTAGATCTCGTTGTCCGATACTTTCAGAGTCTTCGCGATCTGCTTTCTTGCATTCTTTATGTACTTCTCGGCGTCGACGCCCTTCTGGTGGAGTGACGACGGGTTGCCGTAGTCACAGGTCATCACGCGCATGACGATTTCCGCCGCCTTCTTGGAAACGACAGTTGTAGATGAATTATCAAAATAGATATCTCTCACGGATTGTTCCTTTCCGTTTCTTATGACTTTGCAAAACTGCGAGACATTATACCACACTGGTCGAATAGTGTTTAGTGTTTTTTTAAAACTTCTTGCAGGATGTGCGTTTTTCGATGAATATGATGTTTACGCCAGTTTTTGAATTTCAGTTACAGCCCGGCTGAACTGTTACGGTCACCTGCGGCAGAATTTCAGTTATAGCGGACCTCCATCAGGGTCAGTCCGCAGGCCGGTGCGGTAGGACCCGCAAGCTTGCGGTCACGGGCAAGAAGCAGCGCGTCCATAGAGCGGGGATCCCGCCTTCCCTCGCCGACCTCGATCAGCGTCCCGACAAGTATCCTGACCATATACTGGAGGAAGCCCTCGCCAATGAATTCAATATCAATTTCATGCTCATTCTCTCGGATATGGATCGCAAAGAGTTTGCGGACAGTAGACTTTCTCATGCGTGGATTCCCGCAGAAGCTTTTGAAATCGTGCTCACCGCGAAGCTGTATTGTCGCCATCTTCATGGCAGCGACATCCAGCGGCTCGCCCCGGTACTCATAGATATACTTGCGGTCAAACACATGGTAAGATTTGTCCTTGCCGATTCGATACAGATAAGTCTTCTGGGTCGCGTTGAAGCGGCTGTGGAAGCGAGGTGCGGCGATATCGACCGAGAGTACGCCGATATCATCCGGCAGGTATGTATTCAGATAGTCGCGGATCTCGCCGGTCGACAGCTCGGTATCGATGCGGAACTGGGCCACCTGGCCTTTGGCATGCACCCCGGCATCAGTACGGCCTGCCCCGTGTACGTCGACCTGATCCGTACCCGTCATCCTGCACAGAATAGTCTCCAGCTTCTCCTGTATTGTGTTATCCGTATCTCCCTGTTTCTGCCACCCGTTGTAGCGGGTCCCGTCATACTGCACGAGCATCCGATAATTCTTCATTAATAGACCTCCACATTTCTTCACACTGATCGTCCCACGCCGGGCGAGCACCAAAGAGCTCTCGTTTCGGACCTGGCTGTCCTGATTCGCATTACTTCTCGGGCTTAAGCAACTTAGCCTCTTTCCTACAAAAAAAGCTGCCGCACAAAACAGCCGCAGCAACGAGTGCTTCATCAAGTAAGGCACCCCGCTTCATGCAGCTCTTTTATGCAGCAGCCGTAAAGCAGGCCCAAAGGCCGCGTTCGCATTATTCGTCCGCGCGTTTCTTTCTCTTGAGGCTGATTTTCTTGAATTTCGCGACAGAATCCTCCGTCACAGAACCGGCAGACTTCTCGGTGACCGGTTCGGCATAATCAATGTCATCATTCCATTCGCCCCCGAAGGAAGACGGACCGGTCTGTGTATCGGCATTCTCCGACACGGATGCAGTGACGCCTGTATTTTCCGCTTCTGCAGGCATACTATAGCCGGAGTTGTCGTAAGCGCTGTCCGTATACGAACTATCCGAATAAGATGCTGTCGCTGCGTCAGGCTCCGCTTCCGGTTCAATCTCTGTCGCGGCAGGCTCCTGCTCATCCTTCTTAGAGAATCCCCATTTTTTCTTCTTTTCCGGCTCAGCCGCACCGTCCGTCTCCTCTTTAGGAACAGGTTTCTTGAACATGAACCTGATCATAAAGATCGAAAGGACCGGATTGAGCAGAAAGAACAGGCAGAAAATGATCCTGTACATCATCTGCATATGCGCGAGAATCGTCATATACATGCCGCACACACAGGCAGCAATGCTGACGATAAGTGAAAGTGCACAGATAAGAATTTTCTGAATTGTAAGCTTCATGGTTCCTATTTCCTTTCTCAGAAATCACCTATATCATAGCACAAATACGGCTCTTTATGTGAGATAATCTCACGCAGTTTCAAACATGAACATGAGAATGGCCAGAGTGCTGATGGCCGCCGTCTCCGTGCGGAGGATCCGCCTGCCAAGGGTAATCATTTTCGCGCCGGCACAAGCCGCAGCCTCGATCTCCTTCTCATCGATCCCGCCCTCGGGTCCGATGAAAACAGCCACCGATTCTCCGTCACCGATTCCGGAAATGATTTCTCTGGTCCTTTTTATATCCTCTGCGCACTCATATGGCACCAGTATGTGGTCAAGTCCCTGCGCTTCCAGGAGGGCCTCTTTGAAGGAAACTACCTCACCTACCTCCGGTACGACAGCCCTCTTGCTCTGCTTGGCCGCTGCCTCCGCGATCGCCTGCCACCTTGCAACCTTGGCTTTCGCTTTCTTTGCGTCGAACTTCACGACCGTGCGCTTCATGCTGACAGGCACGATGCGGTAAGCCCCGAGCTCCACCGCCTTCTGGATCACGAGCTCCATCTTGTCAAATTTTGGAAGTCCCATGTAAAGGGTGATCTTATTCCCGAGTTCGACCCCGGATTCCTCCACGAACAGCACATCCGCGATGATCTCATCATCTGTAAGTTCTCTGAGGCTGCAGGTCGCGATCCGGCCGTCCGGCAGGACCGCCTCGACCTCATCAAGCGGCTTCATCCTCAGCACGTTTTTAATGTGATTGACGTCACCGCCGGTGATCATGAGCTCCCTGTCGCTTATCTGCGACTCATCAACAAAAAATCTGAACATAAAAGTCTCTCTTTAATCCAGACGGGCCACAATGCTCTCCCACTCGCCCATCTCATTTTCTTCAATGATCGTAAAACCTGCCGCTGTCATTGCATCGCGGACGACCTGCGCATGCGTGATCAGAATGCCCGATGTGATATAGATCCCGCCTTTCTTCAGGTGGTTTGGCACGACCGGGGTGATGCCGGCGAGGATTTCCGCGATGATATTTGCAACTACGATATCATAATCGCCGCCCGCGTACTCCTGAATGGCCGGATCATCCTGAATATTTCCGATCACGTATGCAAATGACTCCGGATCCACCCCATTCTTCTCAATATTCTCACCTATGGCTTCCAGAGTGTTCACGTCGAGATCCGTCCCGAGCACATACCCTGCGCCGCTCTTGAGCGCGATAATCCCCAGAATTCCGCTACCTGTTCCGATATCCAGAACTCGCATTCCATCTTGCAAATACTTTCGAAGCCCGCGTATAGCCAGCTGTGTGGACTCATGCTTGCCTGTCCCGAACGCGATGCCCGGATCGATGCGAAGCACCATGGATGCCTCATGCTCCGGCTCCGCGTCCTCCCACGAGGGGATGATCAGGATATCGTCGACCATGAACTGATGGAAATACTGCTTCCAGTTGTTGGCCCAGTCCTCCTGGGCAGTGGTCGTAATGTCGATCTGGGCGCTTCCGATCATAACGCCCATATTCTGAAGGTCGAGAAGTCCCCTGCCGACCTTCCTCAGGATCTCGTCCTCGTCGAATTCGGGATCATCCTCAGGAATCTCCTGATAGAATGACACCTTGGCAGTATGGTCATCGAAACCGAGATCCGGGACCACATCGCCAAAATAGCCTCCGTTCTCACCTGGAGAAACGGGGGCTTTATCTTCAATCTCGACGTTCATGATGCCGAAGTCATTCAGCATGGAGCAGACAAGATCTTCGGCTTCTTCTGTCGTATTAATGGTATATTTCATCCATTCCATATCCGCACCTCACATTTTATGACTCGCCCATGGCTTCAGCATATTTCTTCAGGGCCTCTTTCTGAGCGCGGTTCATCTTTGTCGGCACCTGAACAACCAGGGTGACATAGTGGTCACCGCGGCGCTTCGGGTTATTGACGGCCGGTACTCCCTTGCCGCGCAGACGTATCCTTGTATCTGTCGCCGTGCCGGCTTTGACTTCATACTCGACATCGCCGTCGATGGTCTTGATCCGGATCTTTCCGCCGAGAGCGGCTTTGGCAAATGAAATCGCCGCCGTCGAATACAGATCCGTATCGTTCCTCTGGAAAAGCGGATGACGGGATACACGGACTTCAACCAGCAGATCGCCTCTCGCGCCGCCGTTCGTACCCGGCTCGCCCTTGTCACGCACTCTTACAGACATGCCGTTGTCGATACCTGCCGGAATCTGGACCTTGATCTTGATCCTCTTTGTCTTATATCCGCTGCCGTGGCATTCCGGACACTTCTCACGGATAATGCGGCCCTGTCCCCGGCACTCCGGGCAGACAGTCTCTGTCTGCATCATGCCAAAGATTGACTGCTGTGTCTGCAGTATACGCCCCGTGCCGTTACACCTGCTGCAGGTTTCCGGCTGGGTTCCTTCCTTAGCGCCGGTACCGTGACATGTCTCACACACTTCGCGGAAATTGAGCTCAATCTCCTTCTCACAGCCAAAGACTGCTTCCTCAAAGCTGACATTGACGGAGGTGCGGACATTCGCGCCGCGCATCGGACCGTTGTTGGCCCTTCGAGAGTATCTCGTGCCGCCGCCGAAAAGATCGCCGAACAGGTCGCCGAAAATATCACCCATTCCGGATCCGTTGAAGTCAAATCCTCCGAATCCGCCGGCTCCGCCATTTTCAAATGCTGCATGCCCGAACTGATCATACTGTCTCCTCTTGTCCGGATCAGACAGGATCGAGTACGCTTCGGATGCCTCCTTAAATTTCTCGGCGGCCTCCTCACTCGGGTTTACGTCCGGATGGTATTTTTTAGCCAGCTGACGGTATGCTTTCTTGAGGTCAGCATCGGATGCGTCCTTCGCAACGCCGAGCACCTCGTAATAATCACGCTTCTCTGCCATATTCTTCCCCAATTAATTTCTGTATGAAAGACCCCTGCCGCCTCTATCGGCTGGAAGTCTATATTCTACATATTCCAAGTAGCGGTTCGTGATCCGATATAAACACCGTTCCAAGGCTTATTCCCTGCAGCGGTTCGTGATCCCACTAAACGCCAAAAATGAGGCTCCCACTCCGCGGAGAGCGGGAGCCCCAAAAAGTCAGATTTAATTATTCGGTGCAATTTGCAGCCGTCACGCAGCAAATGCGAGACCCTGCAAAGCAGTACCATTATACTTCTGTGTAGTCAGCATCGACAACATCATCGTCGCCGCCGTTATTTCCGCCGTAGCTGCCACCGCCGAAGCCCTGCGGTCCCGGACCTGCCTGGCCCTGAGGAGCTGCCTGCTCGTACATCTTGGCAAATACCTTCTGTGCGGAATTCATCAGCTTCTCCTTGCCGGCTTTCAGCTCGGAAACTTCAGAGTCGGAAAGGTTCGGTACGTTCTTGACTCTCTCGACAACTGCCTTAAGAGCGTCAACGTCTGCCTGAACAGATGCCTTCTCATCGCTGCTGATCTTGTCGCCGACTTCGTTCAGGGCGTTCTCGACCTGGAATACCATGGACTCAGCTTCGTTCTTGGCATCGACGCCTTCCTTGCGCTTTCTGTCCTGAGCCTCGAAAGCTGCAGCTTCCTTGACTGCTCTGTCGATATCAGCATCGGACATGTTGGAAGAAGATGTGATCGTGATATGCTGCTCTTTGCCTGTTCCGAGGTCCTTAGCGGAGACATTTACGATACCGTTGGCATCAATGTCGAATGTAACTTCGATCTGCGGAACGCCGCGGCGTGCCGGAGCGATGCCGTCCAGTCTGAACTGGCCGAGAGTCTTGTTGTCAGCCGCGAACTGTCTCTCACCCTGAAGAACATGGATATCAACTGCCGGCTGATTGTCAGCTGCTGTGGAGAATACCTGGCTCTTCTTTGTCGGGATCGTTGTATTTCTCTCGATCAGGCGAGTAGCGATGCCGCCCTCTGTCTCGATGGAAAGTGAAAGCGGTGTGACGTCCAGAAGAAGGATATCTGTTGCGCCTGCTTCACCGGAGAGCTTGCCGCCCTGGATAGAAGCGCCGACTGCTACGCACTCGTCCGGGTTGAGGTTCTTGCTCGGCTCCTTGCCTGTCAGGGCCTTTACCTTGTCCTGAACTGCCGGGATACGTGTGGAACCGCCGACCAGGAGGACCTTTGTAAGGTCAGAAGCCATAAGGCCTGCATCCTGAAGAGCTTTCTGTACCGGAATAACTGTTCTCTCGACAAGGCTTCTTGTCAGCTCATCAAATTTAGCTCTTGTGAGGTCCATATCGAAGTGCTTCGGGCCCTCAGCTGTAGCTGTGATGAACGGAAGGTTGATATTGGTCGTTGTGGAAGAAGAAAGTTCCTTCTTAGCCTTCTCAGCTGCCTCTTTCAGTCTCTGAAGAGCCATTCTGTCGTTAGACAGGTCAACGCCTTCCTTGCGCTTGAAATCCTGCAGCATGTAGTTCGTGATCGCATTGTCAAAGTCATCGCCGCCGAGGTGGCTGTCGCCGTTAACCGCGAGAACTTCGATGACGCCGTCGCCGATATCGATGATAGAAACATCGAATGTGCCGCCGCCAAGGTCATAGACCATGATCTTCTGATCTACTTCGTTGTCAAGGCCGTAAGCCAGAGCTGCTGCTGTCGGCTCGTTGATGATACGCTTTACTTCAAGACCTGCGATCTTGCCGGCATCCTTTGTTGCCTGACGCTGTGCGTCGTTGAAGTATGCCGGAACTGTGATGACTGCCTCTGTGACCTTCTCGCCAAGGTAGTTCTCAGCGTCAGCTTTCAGCTTCTGAAGAACCATAGCGGAGATTTCCTGCGGTGTGTAGGACTTGCCGCCCATTGTAACTTTCTCATTTGTTCCGATCTTTCTCTTGATGGAAGCGATCGTGTTGTCAGCATTTGTAACTGCCTGGCGCTTTGCCGGCTCGCCGACAAGTCTCTCACCTGATTTTGTGACTGCGACTACGGAAGGTGTTGTGCGGGCGCCTTCTGCATTTGCAATAACGACCGGCTGGCCGCCTTCCATAACTGCTACGCAGCTGTTAGTTGTTCCAAGGTCAATACCGATAATCTTACTCATAATAATTTTCCTCCAGTATATTTTCTAATAGTGATTAATTTCTTAATTTATATAAACGCTTTCGCGGTTATAAACATATTCCGCATATGAACTTTTGGCGGTGTTGAATTTCAGATCACCCAATATTCTTGCGGCTTATGCTCAGTTCGCTACCTGCACCATAGAGTGGCGCACTACCGAGTCCTTATACATGTAGCCTTTCTGGAATTCCTGCACGACGATGTTCTCGCCGACGCTCTCATCATCTACATGCATCACTGCATTGTGAAGATTGGGATCGAACTCCTTGCCGACCGCCTCGATCGGTGTGACGCCGAGGTCTGTCAGAGTCGTCATGAGCTGCTTGTAAATCTTCTGCATTCCCTCTGTGAACGGGTCCTCTGCATCCTCCTCAGCTACCAGCGAGAATCCTCTCTCAAAGTTGTCAACCACCGGAAGGATCTTCTCAACGACATCTTTCGCTCCCATCGCGTACATGCCGGCTTTTTCTTTTTCTGTTCTCTTCCTGTAGTTGTCGAACTCTGCCATGAGCCGGATGTATTTCTCATTCTGCTCTTTGATGAGCTCGTCTTTCTTCTCAATTTCTTTCTTCAGCTTGCGGCTTCCGAAAAGCATGTCAGGCTCCTTATCGCCATTCTCGGTTTCATGTGCGGTTTCTTTACAATCTGTCGCTTCTGGTTTGTCGGATGCTTCACAATCTTCCGCTTTCCCATCTGCTTCGCCGGACTCGGATTTATCCGGTTCAGCTGCGCTCTCAAAAGTCTCAGTTTTCTCCTCGGTCGCAGTTGCTTCCGAATCCGAAGATTTCTCTTCATTTGGAACGGCTGCTTCCTCTGAACTCGGAGCATTCACTTCGTTTTCATCGGCTGCTTCCTCTGAGCTTGAAGCATTCACTTCATTTTCATCGGCTGCTTTGACTTCGGATTCGACTGCTTCTTTCTGAGCATCCGCTTCCTGTTTAAGTTCTTCGGAAACCTTCTTCTCTTCTGTGTTCAAATCAGGTTCCTTCCTTTCTTCAATTATCTCTATCATATCTCGTCACCTCTGAGTTTATTCTGATCTCATGCTGTTCTGATTTCTCGATGTTCAGATCGCATGCTATTCTGATGACATGCTGCCGAGGTCCTGATTCGGTTCTTCTATATCATCGATTCCTGCTATACTCTCGCCCGCATTTCTGTTCTTTCTGAACAGATCGCCGAGGCCCTCCTTGAATATCTGCAGGTTGCTCATTACCTTCTCATAATCCATGCGCTTCGGTCCGATGATTCCGATTGTTCCCTGCAGACCGTCACCCAGATCATAGGTCGCGGTGACAACGCTGCAATCTTTCATGGACTCGACCGGACTCTCCTCGCCTATATAGACCTTGATGCCGGTCTCCTCACTCAAGCTCGAATCTGTCTCTCTGACAAAATCTGCCAGGACGCTTTTTTCTTCCAACGTAGTGATGAGTCGGCTCGCATTTTGCGTATCGGCAAGTTCAGGATATCTGAAAATGTTGTTTACACCGCTCGTATAGATCTCCATGTTCTCATCAGTCTCGGCCCTTATGACTTCGGCGATGGTGTCGAGAACTTCGTTGACTACATTTGCATGAATACCTGCCTCCTCCTTGATGTTGGAGATAAGTCCGAGATTTATGTCAGCCATCGTCAGGCCGTTCAGGCGGGTGTTCAGCAGAAGGTTGAGCTTCAGGACCTGTTCCTCATCGATGTCATCGCTCAGATCGATGATGTGGTTCTTGACCACGTTGCCTTCAATGACAACGACGTTGAGGAGCTGCCTTGGGTTCAGCTTACTTAGCTGAATGAACTTGACCTTGTTCCCTTTATAGGAAGGCGAGGAGATCATCGTCGTGTAGTTCGTGCGGCTGGCCAGCAGCCGTATGACCTGCTTCAGGATTTCTTCCATCCGATTCGTCTTCGCGATCATAAGGCTGTTCATAGCTGTGACCTGACGGGTCTCTTCTTGAACAAGAGAGTTTACATAAAAACGATACCCCTTGTCGGACGGGATGCGGCCGGCAGATGTGTGCGGCTGAAGGATGTATCCCATCTCCTCGAGATCAGACATCTCATTCCGGATCGTGGCGGAGCTGAGATTCAGGTCCGTGTATTTTGAGATCGTCCTGGAACCGACAGGCTCACCCGTCTCAAGATAGTTCCGGATAATCGCATATAAAATTTTCCGTTTTCTCTCGGTAAGTTCCATTTCGGGCTCCTCATTTTATTTGTTAGCACTCGATGTATTGGAGTGCTAACATCTAAGACATAATATACTCTCGGGGGCGGTGGATGTCAACATAAAAATAAATTTTTCACAAATCGTAAACAATTTTAAAAAACCGGGGCCAGCCAGCGCCAGCCCCGGATCCTCATATCTGATGACGCACAATTGCGTACTCATCATCAAGCCTGTAATATGGACACACCGCCTGTGGGGCGGTGAGAAATCTCACGTAGTCATCCTCGTCCATATCACAGCAGCAGTAGTAATCTTCATCGTCTTCATCCCAGACGTAATTTATGCATGTGTCACACATGTTTCCTGCCAAGTAATCACCTCCTGATTTTTAAGCTTTCCCTCCCCTGTTCTTTCCTCTTGCTTTATTATACTTCTTATATGTCCGCTTAGGCTGCGCATTGGCCGCAATCGCCCCCTCGGTCCTGGCCTTAGCCCGATTAGCACTCCGCACCCTGCGCTCCGTATCTTCTACGTCGTCGAGATTCTGCCTGAGTTCGACCATCTTGTCTCGGAGCTCGGCAGCCATCTCGAAGTTGAGTTCCGCAGCCGCAGCCCTCATCTGCTTCTCGACCTTTTCAATGAGCTTCTCGAGCTCTGCCCGGCTCATGTCCTCCGGATTCTTCTCTATTTCTGCCTCTGTCTTCGCGACTTCCTTTGAGATAGAAATGAGATCGCGCACCGCCTTCTGAATCGTCTGAGGTGTGATGCCGTGTTCTTCATTATATTTCATCTGAAGCTCACGTCGGCGTTTTGTCTCCCCGATTGCCTTCTTCATCGAATCGGTCATCACATCCGCATACATAATAACGTGGCCTTCCGAATTTCGAGAGGCTCGTCCGATTGTCTGAATAAGCGAAGTCTCCGAACGCAGGAAACCCTCCTTGTCCGCATCAAGTATGGCTACCAGAGTGATTTCAGGTATATCAAGACCCTCACGAAGAAGGTTGATACCCACCAGAACGTCAAAAACATCGAGACGCATCTCCCTGATGATCTGCGTTCTCTCCAATGTATCAATATCTGAGTGCAGATAACGGACACGAATGTCCAGATCCTTCATATAATCAGTGAGATCTTCCGCCATTCGCTTGGTGAGGGTCGTGATCAAGACTTTCCCATGCTTTTCAACAGTCTTGTTGACTTCACTTACCAGATCATCAATCTGTCCCTCGACCGGACGCACATCGACATCAGGGTCTAGCAGGCCTGTCGGGCGTATAATCTGTTCTGCCCGGAGAAGTTCGTGCGCTTCTTCATACTTGCCGGGAGTGGCAGAGACGAACATGATCTGATCGATATGCTCCTCGAACTCTTCGAAATTGAGAGGACGGTTATCCAGAGCGCTCGGCAGACGGAACCCATAGTCGACGAGAGTGGTCTTGCGGCTCCTGTCACCGTTGTACATTGCGCCGATCTGCGGAACTGTCATGTGGGATTCATCTACTATAATTAAGAAGTCATTCTTAAAATAATCGATCAGAGTGTACGGCGGCTGTCCCGGTGCCCTGCCGGTGAGATGCCGTGAATAATTCTCGATTCCGGAACAGAAACCGGTCTCCTTCATCATCTCGATATCAAACTCTGTGCGCTCTCCGATGCGCTGGGCTTCAAGCAGCTTGTCGCGGCTCTTAAAATATAGGACCTGCTCTTTCATCTCAGCCTCAATGGAATCGCATGCCTCCCTCATGCGTTCAGGCGGAACGACGTAGAAGGAAGCAGGATAGATGGCCTGATAACTGAGCTCTGCCTTCACATCTCCGGTGAGCGTGTCTACAGAGGTCACACGGTCGATCTCGTCACCGAAGAATTCAATGCGCACAGCATACTCGTTGTTATCAGCAGGGATAACTTCAAGTGTATCCCCCTTCACACGGAACGTTCCTCGGTGGAAATCCATCTCATTTCGCTCATACTGCATATCGATGAGCTCACGGATAAGTTCGTCACGGTCTTTGGTCATGCCGGGTCTGACGGAGGTCATCATATTTGCAAAATCATCCGGAGCGCCGATACCGTAGATGCACGAGACGGACGCAACGATGATGACGTCGCGGCGCTCGCTCAGTGACGACAGCGCGGATAGGCGCAGCTTGTCAATCTCGTCGTTGACGGATGAGTCCTTGGCAATGTATGTGTCAGACGAGGGCACGTACGCCTCCGGCTGGTAATAATCATAGTAGGAGACGAAATATTCGACGGCATTCTCCGGGAAGAATTCCTTGAATTCACTGTAGAGCTGGGCCGCCAGGGTCTTATTATGCGCGATGACGAGCGTGGGCTTCTGGAGCTCGGTGATTACATTCGCCATCGTGAAAGTCTTGCCGGAACCCGTGACACCAAGGAGCGTCTGGGCCTGGTTTCCTTCACGGAAGCCCTGGACAAGCTTGCGGATGGCCTCGGGCTGGTCACCGGTCGGTTTGTAATCTGAGTGAAGTTTGAATTCCATAGGGTCTCCTTTTTGGAAATTTGATGTATTTCCATTGTACGAACATTCGTTCCTTCTGTCAACAACATCTCTCTGAGGGCCTTATTTTTCGATAAACGACAAAAGCAACCGTTTTCCCATCGAAAGCCATTATGGTTGCCTCTGACAGAAAAGGACCGCTGCCAATGCAGCGGCCCCCTGAGGATCAATGTTCAATTATCAATGTCCGCCGGCCATCCTTCTGGTCTCAGCTGACTTCTCATCATCATCGCAGCACTCATCGGCAGGAGCCTTGGGCTGCGGCTTTGCGGATTTATCTACCGGTGTGGCATCGCCTATACCGAGGGACTCGGCAGCGAGGCCAAGGGATGAAATCACGCCCGAGAGATCTGTAGGCATGTAAATCTTAGTTGCGCGGCCATCAGAAACATTCTTCAGAGCCTCAAGACCTTTCAGTTTCAGGACTGCAGCATCAATGTTAGCTTCTTTCAGAGCTTTGAGACCTTCGGCCTCAGCCTGATAGACAAGCGCGATAGACTTCGCACGACCTTCAGCGAGCGCGATCTGCGCGTCTCTCTCAGCCTGTGCAGCCAGGATCTTAGCCTGCTTGTCACCTTCTGCGCGGGCGACTACAGATTCCTTGTGAGCAGTAGCTTCAAGGATTGTCTGACGTTTCTCACGCTCAGCCTTCATCTGTTTCTCCATCGCGCCCTGAATCTCCGCCGGCGGGATGATGTTCTTCAGCTCAACACGTGTAACTTTGATACCCCACGCGTCTGTTGCTTCATCGAGGATCTTCAGCATCTGAGCGTTGATAATGTCACGGCTTGTCAGTGTCTGGTCAAGTTCCATACCACCGATGATATTACGCAGTGTTGTAGCATTCAGGTTTTCCATAGCGGAAAGCGGACGATCAACACCGTATGTGTAAAGTCTCGGATCGAAGATCTTGAAGTAGACGACTGAGTCGATCTTCATTGTGACGTTATCCTTCGTGATAACTGACGACGGAGCAAAGTCACAGACCTGCTCTTTAAGGGATACCTTGTTGGCGATTCTTTCAACAAATGGAGCCTTAAGATGCAGACCGTGCTCCCATGTCGTGCGGTAGCTTCCCAGGAACTCAACGACGTAAGCGTAAGCCTGCGGGACAACTCTGACACAGGAAATGATTACATAGAGCACCAGTACAAAAAGCACAATGAGCAGAATTCTAAATGCCATATTGATTCTCCTTTCTTGCGGCTTACAGCCTTGCTGCCCGGCTGTTTTTTATTTTCACCGCTGCAACTAGTATATCATTACGCTTTATTAAGTACAATTACAAACCTCTAAAATTACTTATCTGACATTATTACGGATTTTTACAAACATCTGAACAATCCATCTTTATAATTATCAGGACCCACCGATAGCTTCCACCGGTGACACACATGAATAATTGCAAGAGGGGCCGCCGCACACAGCGCGGCAGCCCCAACATAGTTCATTATTGAATTAATTCTCCGCTTAACATTCCTGAAAAGCAGCAAGCAAAGGTATCACAGCATCACACTCTCAGATGTCTTCTCACAGTGATGATCGATCCGATAAGACCGATGCCCAGACCGAGAGCAACGCCGACCGGTGCAAGCACGTGGAACACTTCTATCACAGAAGGCAAGCTTCCCGAAATTGTATTCAGAACGCCGAAGCGGTTCAGAAGCCATCCGAGGATCCTGTCGTAAGCTACGAAAAGAATTCCGAGTGGGATCAGAGACCCGATGAGGCCCAGAAGCAGACCCTCAACAATGAACGGAGCGCGGACAAAGGAGTCCGTTGCGCCGATCAGCTTCATGATTGCAATCTCATGCCTGCGTACGGAAATACCCACATTAACCGTGTTGGCAATCAGGAACACCGATACGACCAGAAGCAGCGCAATGATCGCGACCGCCACATAAGTGAACAGTGAGTTAAAAGAGATCAGCGTCTTTGTCGCGCCGGCACTCTGGTTGACCTGGCGAACGCCCTCAAGCCGCTTGATTCTCGTAACGATGCTGGTCTGGTTCTCGATCTCATCTACTCTGACGGTATAGCTGGCTGAATTAGCAAGCGGATTCTCACCGTTCTCGGAAAAGCTCTTGGCATACTCCTCGTTTCCTTCAAAGTATTCCTGCTGGAACTTCTCCCAGGCTTCCTCGGCAGATGTGTATGTGACATCAGTCACATGTTCCATAGCCCTGATCTTTTCACCGATCTCGTCAATCTTATCCTGCTCAAGCCCCTCGTCAAAGAGAACCGTCACACCGACCTCCTCCTCGAGCGTCCTGATCATGAAATTGACATTCATGAGGACTGAGAAGAACATTCCGAAAAGCAGGATGCAGGCTGTCATAGTGGTGATGGAAGCCACTGAGAACATACGGTTACGCCAAATATTCTTGAAACCCTGTCTGATACAGTAGCCAAGAGATCTAATCTTCATGATAGATACCCTCCTCTACGTCTCTCGAAATAATACCGCGGCGCATAGTGATTACGCGCTTGTGGAACTGGTCGACCAGATCCTTGTTGTGAGTAACAACGAGGACCGTCGTACCCTGCTGGTTAATTTCGTCCAGAAGTTTCATAATATCATATGAATTTCTCGGGTCCAGGTTGCCGGTCGGTTCGTCCGCAAGCAGGATCTTAGGCCTGTTCACGATTGCGCGCGCAACGGCGACTCTCTGCTGTTCACCGCCGGAAAGCTGCATCGGCTTGCTCTTGTATTTCTCGGCAAGGCCAACCATACGTAGCACCTCCGGAACACGCCTCTTCACGATGCGTCCCGGCTCCTCGATAACATGCTGCGCAAATGCTACATTCTCGTACACATTTCTGTCATTCAGCAGTCGGAAATCCTGGAATACAACGCCTACCTCGCGGCGATATTTTGACACAGCCTTGTGCTTCATCGTGTTCAGCACATGTCCGTTGACCGTGATAATTCCCTTTGTCGGCTCCAGCTCCTTGAGGAGCAGTCTGATCAGTGTTGATTTACCGGAACCGCTCTCGCCTACGACGAATACGAACTCGCCTTTATCTACATGGAGCGAGATTTCATCGACTGCGGGCTGACCCTTTTCGTAAGATTTACTCACGCGGTCAAGATCAATCATGTAAATCCTCCTTAAATAGCTCAGTTAAAGTTACACGTTACCTATTGTATCACATAATGACAAGAAAATATCTCTAAAATATCAAAACGTGTTGTAAAAAAGTTGTAAAAAGTTACTGTTCAGATAAGCTACCCGGTAATATTGGGATTTCGGTTCAGTCCGGCTGCTTATTATGTCACGTTTCCGGTAGCAAAGCATCCTATCTTCATAAGAAAAACATTGTCGGTCCGACTGAGGGATCAAAATTGCGCAAGCAATTTTTAGCTCGGAAAGCAGGACCGGCGTTTTTCGATGAAGATGGTGATTTGCGCCGGGCATTGACATGCGTGCAGCCGGGTTGGTGCTACAAAAAAACACCCGTCTTCCGGAAGAAGGCGGGTGCATAAGTTTCTGCAAATGCAATCAGTACTCAAGTGTCTCCATATACTTCATGTAGCGCACTACCATCAGGGCGATCTTAAAGGTGATCGCGTCGTCAAATACCCGAAGGTCAAGTCCTGTGCTCTTCTGGAGCTTATCAAGCCTGTAGACCAGAGTATTTCTGTGGATGTACAGCTGACGTGATGTCTCGGAGACATTCAGACTGTTCTCGAAGAACTTGTTGATGGTCGTCAGAGTTTCCTCATCGAAATCATCCGGGCTCTTGTCCGTAAAGATCTCCTTGATGAACATCTTGCACAGCGGGATCGGCAGCTGATAAATCAGGCGGCCGATGCCGAGCTGGCTGTAGGCAATAATGTTCTGATCGCTGAAGAAAATCTTACCGACATCAAGGGCCATTCTCGCTTCCTTGTAGGAGCGGGATACTTCCTTGATCTCAGTGACCGCATTGCCGTAAGCGACATGAGTCGTATCATGGACGGTGCCCTCCTGGGCAAGCGTTCTGGTAATAGACTCAGCGATCTCAGCAAGTTCTTTCTGTCCGTCTTCCTCTTTCAGTTCTTTAATAATGATGATACTGTTCTCATCGACAGCGGTGATAAAATCATTCTTTGTCTTTGAGAAAAGGTTCTTGACGGCTTCCAGTGTAGAATAATCCTTGCTCTGCTCAGACTCGATGATATAGACAACGCGCTTCGCATTGGTGGTAATATGAAGCTTCATTGCGCGGTTATATACATCGACAAGGAGAAGATTGTCAAGAAGGAGATTCTTAATGAAATTATCTTTATCAAAATGCTCCTTGTATGCAACCAGCAGATTCTGGATCTGGAAAGCGGCAAGTTTTCCTACCATTGACATTTCTTCACCGCCGGTCACGATGACGACATACTCAATCTGATAGTCATCGTAGACCTTAAAGTACATGCTGCCCTTAATCTCCTGGGAATCAGCCTGGGACTCGGCAAAATTTACAATATCCGAACGGCTTACTTCCGGCTCTCCCTCGGTCGACGCGACAAGCTTCCCCTCGAGATCGACAATAGTAAGCTCACAGCGTCCAATGTTCTTTATGCCATTAATTGTGTCCTGCAGTACAAGATTGGAAATCATAATACTCTCCTACCTCATTCTTCTCAGGGACATCAAACAATCTAGCTTTGACAGCCCCTTAACAATACAACATTTTTACAATTCTGTGAATCCAATTGTAATATATTTAATAATTTCTTAACATTTACACTTCGAAAACCAGATCCGCGTAGGTGGGGACAGGCCATGACCTTCGGTCGACATATCCCTCCGCCTTATCCACCGGTCTCCTTAAAGCATCCATAGCAGGCACGACATTATCGCGGAGCGCAACTGCGCGTTCCCTTCCCTCAGGCACCTGCTCTGCATTGCGGATCGCTTCATCCAGCTTTTTCAGGGATGCATTTGCCTCTTTGAGGCAGTCCGTAAGCTCAGACAAAATCTCTTCCTGCACGGAGGCATCAATGCCGCATGCTCGAACGGCATTTGCAGAATCAGCGAGCTGTCCGCAATATGCCATGATCGCGGGGAGAAGTTCCTTGCCTGCCATCTGCACCATCGTGCGGGCTTCAATATTGACCGCCTTGGAATAAAGCTCATACTTGACTTCGGCCCTCGATTCAAGCTCTATTTTTGTGAATACACCGAACTCCCTGAAAAGCTTTATCGCTTTTTCCGTTGTCAATGCAGGAATCGCATCGACCATGTTGGGGATAATCCGAAGACCGCGATCTACGGCCTCCTTCTCCCATTTCTTCGAATAACCGTTGCCGCTGAAAACGATGCGGCGATGTTTCGTCGCGTACTCTTTTATCAGATCATGGACAGCGTCTGCAACTCTCTTATCATTCTCCATCTCCGGCAGCTGCGGATCGATGAAGGATTCAATATAATCACAAGCGTCGCGGAAAGACTCCGCAACGATCGTATTGAGCACAGTGTTCGCGCCGGCGATCGAATCGCGGCTGCCGACCATGCGGAATTCAAACTTATTGCCGGTGAAGGCAAATGGTGACGTGCGGTTCCTGTCAGTAGCGTCCTTGGTCACGTCCGAGAGTGATTTTGCTCCGGTCTGGAGCCTTCCCCCCGACTTGGAACTTGTAGCATTACCAGTACTGATCAGCTGATCAAGCACATCCTCCAGCTGCTCGCCGAGGAATACGGAAATAATGACAGGCGGGGCTTCGTTTCCGCCGAGCCGGGCTTCATTTCCAATATCCGCAGCTGATTCGCGGAGCAGGTCGTAATGCCTGTCGACCGCTCTCAGAATGCAGCAGAGCACCAGCAGGAACTGCGTGTTCTCATGCGGAGTCCTGCCCGGATCCAGAAGGTTTATACCGTCATCCGTAGTCAGTGACCAGTTATTGTGTTTGCCGGAGCCGTTGACGCCGGCAAATGGCTTCTCGTGAAGAAGACACCGAAGCCCATGTCTGGTAGCCACGCGCTTTAGGGTCTGCATGACGATCTGATTGTGATCTACGGCTACATTGGCCTTCTCATAGACAGGCGCAAGCTCATGCTGAGCAGGAGCCACCTCATTATGCTGTGTCTTAGCAGGAACTCCCAGTTTCCAGAGTTCCCAGTTGACATCTTTCATATATGATGCGATTCGCGGGCGGAGCGTTCCGAAATAATGATCGTCAAGCTCCTGTCCCTTCGGCGGCATCGCGCCGAAGAGAGTCCGTCCGGTGAACACCAGATCAGTCCGCTTAAGATACTTTTCCCTGTCAATAATAAAATATTCCTGCTCGGCTCCGACAGAGGGGAACACTTTCTTCGAAGTATTCTTTTTGTCGAGCAGCTTGATCATTCTTAGGGCTTCCTTATTAATCGCGTCCATGGAGCGAAGAAGCGGTGTTTTCTGATCAAGAGCCTCACCTGTATATGAACAGAATGCTGTCGGAATGCACAGTGTAGCACCACCCTCATCGTGTCTGACAAATGCTGGTGACGTGCAGTCCCAGATCGTGTAGCCTCTCGCTTCAAATGTAGCGCGCAGACCTCCTGACGGAAATGACGACGCATCCGGTTCGCCCTTAATGAGCTGCTTTCCCGAAAGACTCATGAGTACCTTTCCGCTGGGCATCGGTGCCCCAATAAAGGAATCATGCTTTTCGGCAGTAGTTCCCGTGAGCGGCTGGAACCAGTGCGTGTAGTGGGTAGCGCCCTTCTCAAGCGCCCACTCCTTCATCTCATGCGCGATAACATCTGCAGTCTCAAGACTCAGCTCTCCGCCGACCTCAATGACCTCGCGCAGGGCGCTGTACACCTTTTTTGGCAGGCGGTGACGCATCACCGAATCATTGAAAACATCTGTGCCGAATACATCTGTTATATAAGTTTTAGCTTCGTTCATATACCCTCAAACAGTCTCTTTTGTAGGAATCCGGAGAAGACCTTTCAAAGCCCCTCCGGATTCCCATTCATTTCCTAATTAAATTGGTTCACAGATGGAGATTATACCCCCTCAGTGATCAAATATCAAGCTTTGCCTGCGGAGCCGAAAACGCCGATCTTATACTTGACCATATCTGTGATTGCAGCTGTGCCAGGAGCCAAAAGCTTTCTCGGGTCGAAGCCCTTGCCCTGCAGATCCTTGCCTGCTTCGATGTACTCACGTGTAGCCTTTGCAAATGCAAGCTGGCACTCTGTGTTAACGTTGATCTTGGAGACGCCGAGCTTAATAGCATCCTGAACCATTGCATCCGGGATACCGGAGCCGCCATGAAGAACGAGCGGCATTGTGCCTACAGCTGCCTTGATAGCTTCAAGAACATCGAAACGAAGTCCCGGCCAATTTTCCGGATATACGCCGTGGATGTTGCCGATACCTGCAGCCAGCATGGAGATGCCGAGATCAGCGATCTTCTTGCACTCTTCCGGATCAGCGCACTCGCCCTGGCCTACAACGCCGTCTTCCTCGCCGCCGATAGCGCCGACTTCTGCTTCGATGGACATACCCTTCTCATTGCAGATAGCTACGAGCTCTTTTGTCTTTGCAACGTTCTCTTCGAACGGAAGAGCGGAGCCGTCGAACATGATGGAGGAGAAACCTGCATCGATGCACTTCTTGCAGCCTTCATATGAGCCGTGATCAAGGTGAAGAGCTACCGGAACTGTGATGCCCTGGCTCTCGATAACGTCTACAACGATGTCTCTGACTGTCTTGAAGCCTGCCATGTACTTGCCGGCACCCTCGGATACCTGTACGATGACCGGAGAATTGGACTCCTGAGCTGCCTTCAGAACTGCTTTTGTCCACTCAAGGTTGTTGAGGTTGAATGCGCCGATTGCATAATGTCCGGCGTAAGCGTTTGCGACCATTTCCTTTGCTGATACTAACATTAGAACGTCCTCCTTATTATTTGCTTCAGGGATGGTTTTCGTGCCCCTGAACACTTTGAGATAATTATATAGTAAAACTGCAAAAAATAAAAGACAGGAATGTGTGATTTTTAAACAAACTGTTGTATTTTTCGCTTATTTGCGCGATTCTTTCGCTCCGGGTCCACATGCAGGACTGCATTTTGCATCCCCGCGTGCCACATCCGAAGGTGATTACTTTCACTCGTCCAGTCCGAGACTCCTCCGAAGCTCTTCAGTCCACTGTTTGAGAGGAAGAAAGATGTCTTCGTCCTGCCTTACCTGTTCATCCTCCTCCGGGTGTTTAAGATTCCGCCAGCCTCCGAGGACGTCATTGTGCTCGCCATAAAGAATGAGACGTACACACTGGTGCCTGACGCCGATCCTGACAAATTCCGGACTTCCGCCGTACTCTCCGTCCAGTGTCCACGGCACAGGCACTTCAGATGCAAATGTAATTCGTTCCGTCTTATAATACTCGACCAGCTCGGTATTCGTCAGGTCATTGCTGAGCAGTGCCTGACCTATCTCACTGAGCTCCATAAGATTCTTCGGCATATGGACGAGCAATACCTCGAACTTGCCGTCATCAAGATAAACATCCGGTCCGGTAGCTCCCTTAATTCCCCCGACGGAGGTCGAGTTGGTCACCATGCCATAAATATAGGAGGCTTCGCGGTCAATGCCGTCTACATGTATCCGCATGTGGTAGGGTTTCAGGTCCCCCAGTCTCTTTGCGCCCTCAATAACGTAAGCGAGGTGGCCGAGAGCGTTCTTCATGTCCTGATTCGTATCATAGGCCACATCGGTGAACGCTCCGAAAGCAGCCACATAGACGAAAGTGTCATCATTGAACGCACCCATGTCGACCGCCTGCGGCTTTCCCCGGAGGATACAGTCCACAGCCTCAGGAATCGAGGTCGGGACAGAAAGGCTGGCCGCATAATCATTTGTAGAACCGACCGGTATATAGCCGATCGGGACGTCGCGCCCTGAGAGAACAATGCCTGTGATGACCTCATCCAGTGTACCGTCTCCTCCTGCTGCAACGATCAGATCGATATAGCCGGGCACTCTGGCAATTTTCAGTGTGGCGTCCCCAACGCCCTGCGTCGGATATACTTCCACCTTATAACCGGCCTTGACGAACCTGTCGATTGTTTCTCCCAGGTTCTGCAGAAAAAGACCCTTTCCCGCCTTAGGATTATAAATAAGAAGCATATGCAGCTGTGCCATAGTTTTCCTCCGCGTCTTAAGTATGCTCACACTAAGACGATTCTACACCTTTGCGGAATTTTATTCAATCTGCAGTTCTATTACAGTTCAGGCAGGCTGCAGCCAGGTCTCATGAACCGGCGCAAACATCATCTTCATCGAAAAACGCATATCCTTTCCTCGAGCTTGAGCAGACGTCAAGCCGCCTGCTCGATCTCTCAGTCGGATACGCAATGTTTTTCTCACGAAGATGGATGTTTTGCGCCGTTAACGAATTACCTAAGCAGCCTGCCTGAACTGCCGCCAACTGCAACATCAGATCGGATGTCTGAACCGCTGCGCATCTCCATATCAAATCAGATGTCTGAACCGCTGCCCACTTCTATATCAAATCAGACGTCCAAACGGCTGCCCACTTCCTTATCTATTCAGACACGCTGCAGCGAATATCACGAACTTATGAAAAGCAGTTCACAGGAATTCGACACGTTTTTCACAATTTTGGTCCAATTAATACACAATTCCTTCATATTTATTTTCGAAAATATGACTTGTAAAGAGAAAAAAGAAAGCACCGCCAGGGAACCGGAGAATCGGAACCTTCACAGCAGACGCGGCGTTTTGGAGGTAAATATCATGAAGAACAGCTTTGTTAAAAAACTCGGACTCACAGCAGCTTCGGCAGCAGTTTTCGGACTCGTGTCCTCGGGAGTATTCATCTCCGTGAACGGAGTTTATGATAAGGTCTCAGCACCGGCAGCCCAGGAAGCAGGGGCTGTCGCGGGAGAGAGCAGCGTCAGCGGCACTACAATCGGGAACGCGATGAACGACAACTCAGTCACGACCGCGGAGGCTGATGCAAATGCAGCAGAGGAAGCCATCAAGACCGGCAACGACCTCGGATCCACCGAAGACGCCAATGACAAGGCGCAGGCATCCGGCACGATGACAGTTCAGGGTGTCGCGTCGAATTCAATGCCGGCGATGGTCGCGATCACGAACACTTCCGTAGAAGAGATCCAGAATTACTTCGGCGGCTACGGCTTCTTCTTCGGAGGCGGGAACAGCGAGCCTCAGACAGCGGAATCCGTAAGCATGGGAACCGGCGTCATTATCGGCGAGACCGATGATCAGGTCATCATCGCCAGCAACCAGCACGTGGTCACCGGGGCGGACACACTGAGTGTTGCCTTTATAGACGAGACCGCCGCGGACGCGCAGATACTCGGCGAGGATGCGGACACTGACCTTGCAGTCATAGCAGTTAACAAAAAGGATCTCAGTGAAGAGACTCTGGATAAGATCAAGGTTATTGAAATCGGTTCATCCGAAGACCTTGCCGTAGGCGAGCAGGTAGTCGCCATCGGCAATGCGCTCGGATACGGTCAGTCAGTTTCCACTGGCATCGTCTCCGCGCTGAACAGAAGTCTTGTGTCCTACGACGGTTCAAAGGAAGGTACAGACAACGGGCTCATTCAGACAGACGCAGCCATCAACCCGGGCAATTCCGGCGGTGCCCTGCTCAACATGAACGGTGAACTGATCGGTATCAACTCTGCAAAATACGCCGACACCAATGTCGAGGGAATGGGCTACGCAATCCCGATCACGGATGCGCTTCCTATCCTTGAAAGTCTCAAGAACGGCGAGAAGCCCGAGGTCCCTGTACAGAATGAAGGAAACGGCGTAAAGCTCGGCGTCACAGTGGCTACAGTTTCTGAGCAGAACTCCTCTTATTACGGAATCCCGCAGGGAGCCTATGTCAAAGAAGTCGAGGAAGGTTCCGCAGCTAACAAAGCCGGCATCGAGGCAGGCGATATCATCACTGCGATCGACGGAAAGAAAATCACATCCGTAGATGATCTGACAAAAGCGCTCTCCGGTTACAGCAACGGTGATTCCGCTGAGGTCACGATCGCCCGCGAAGTGAAGAGTGCCTACGGAATGTTCGAGGGCAACACAGGTTCCTACAAATCCGGAACAACGACCGTCACCTTCGGCAGCGGGGATGAGAGCGGTGACGAGAGTGTTCAGACCACAAATGCGAGGGTCTTCCCACACTGAGATAAAGCCTAACAGTCCAGACAGGCTGCCGCTTAGTTCCAGAATCCGGCCGCAAACATCATCTTCATCGAAAAACGTCGGTCCTGCCCTCCGAGCTTGAAGAATACTTCGCATTCTTCGATCTCTCAGTCGGACCGACAATGTTTTTCTCACGAAGATGGATGATTTGCTGCCGAACAACCGAACTGTGAGATTCGCCTGTCTGTCCTGTTACAATAAAGGGTTAATGTAATATAAATAAAAACTTCCCACTGAAGGTAAATGCAACCTTACCTGCTTGCATCTAACTTCAGTGGGAAGTTTTTTCTTTGCTAGTGCTCCGCCCGGGCATTATTACAAATATACCGGGGCGCTATTTCTTCTTCGGCTTTCTGTAAGCCGTATTCTCCATCGGCAGCTTATTGCGCAGCACGTGGTCGCGGGCGTAATACGCGTTCTGGATGGCGGGTGCTGTCGGAATGGTTGCGATTTCTCCGATGCCCTTGGCACCGCAGGCGACCTCGAGCAGCTCATTCTTCTCAACATAAATCGCGTGGATATCCGGAATCTGGTTCGATCGAAGTAAGCCGAGGGTTCCGTACTTGGCAGTCGGCACGCAATTCTTGAGCGGGAAGTCCTCCGTCAGCGCGTAACCCATGCCCATGAGCACACCTCCCTCTATCTGGCCCTGTATGGATGTCGGGTTGACGACCTTGCCGGAATCATGCGCGGCATACACTTCTTTGACCTTGCCGGCATCATCCAGTATCACGAGGTGCGTCGCGTAACCGTAGGCTATATGGCTCTTCGGGAAGGGTTTATCCGCGCCAAGCTTATCCGTCGGCTCGAAATACTCATAGAAGAATTCTCTTCCTTCCAGCGCAGACAGATCACCGCCTGCCTCATCAAGAGCT
The DNA here is from genome assembly GCA_045112915.1 of Lachnospiraceae bacterium. Taxonomy (GTDB): domain Bacteria; phylum Bacillota; class Clostridia; order Lachnospirales; family Lachnospiraceae; genus Chordicoccus. The sequence goes on along the minus strand of JBGUIK010000133.1, from coordinate 39,178 downwards.
TCTTTCAGCAAATGTGCCGCTCCCCGGACCGCCTCGCCCGTAATCAGGGTCTGACGTGAGCCGGACGTCGTGCCTGAATCCGGTGAATTCTCCGTGCTGCATTCGGTGTACACGATATCGCTCCACGGAATTCCTGCCGCCTCCGCAATATACTGTATCATGACTGTCGTGCTGCCCTGGCCGATATCGGACGCAGCCGTGTACAGACGAACCTTGCCGTTCTCGACACAGATTTTTGCCCGGCCCTTATCCGGAAGACCGACGCCGACACCCGCATTCTTCATGGCACAGGCAAGACCGGCACGTCCTCTGTTCTCATAATACTTATCTTTTACGGCCAGAAGAGTCTCCTTGAGAGCAGTCGACCGGTCGGCGATCTGGCCGTTCGGCAGGACCTTGCCCGGCTCGATCGCGTTGCGGAAACGGATCTCCCATGGGTCAAGACCGACCTTCTCCGCCAGAAGATCAATCAGCGATTCGAGCGCAAATTCGCTCTGGCACACACCAAAACCTCTGAACGCGCCGGCAGGCGGATTATTGGTATAGTATCCATAGCCTCGGATATCTGTATTCTGATAGCAGTACGGTCCGACCGAATGTGTACAGGCACGCTCGAGAACAGGGCCGCACAGGGAGGCGTAAGCGCCGGTATCAAAGTAGATTTCGCAGTCGAGACCGGTGAAAATGCCATCGGCATCACAGCCCAGAGTAAACGTTCCCTTCATCGCATGGCGCTTCGGATGGAAATTGATGGAGTCTTTGCGGCTCAGCTTGCACTTGACAGGCAGATTGAACTTCCATGCTGCCAGGGCTGCGAGATGCTGGACCGAGACATCCTCCTTGCCTCCGAATCCGCCGCCGATCAGCTTGTTCTCGACGACCACCCGGGACGGATCCCAGCCGAACATAATTGCGCACTCTTTTCTGGTATCGTAAGCACCCTGATCCGCACTGTAGATCTTCACGCCGTCCTTGTAGGGAAGGGAGACTGCGCACTCAGGCTCGAGGAACGCGTGCTCCGTGAAAGGTGTATCGAACGACTCCGTGACCGTAAATGCGGATTCCGCCAGGGCTTTCTTCGCGTCTCCGCGCGTTACATGACGGCTCTGGCAGAGATTTCCCTTCGAGTGAATGAGAGGAGCTCCCTCCGCCGCTGCCTCCTCGCAATTCCGGACAGGTTCAAGGACTTCATACTCAATCTTTATCTTTTCTTTGGCCGCAGCCAGAATTTCCTCATTTTCCGCGACTACAAGACAGATCGCATCGCCGACGCACCGCGTGATATCCCCCACGGCAATCATGACGTCCCAGTCCTGCTGGATGTGACCGACCTTATTGTTGGGAACATCCTCGGCTGTCAGCACACCGATCACACCTTCCATGGCAAGTGCTTCCGACGCGTCAATACTGAGTATGCGGGCTCTCGGATACTTCGAGCGTACGGCCGAGGCATGGACCATACCTTCCATCTCTATATCATCCGGGTATTCACCGTATCCGAGAACTTTCGGCCTTACGTCGACGCGGAAGCCTCTCCCACCGACACCGGTATGACCGCCCGCCTCGACTTCCGGATCGATCTTCTCATCGCCCCGGAGGATCGCTGCCGTGAGCATAATGCCCTCGATAATTTTCTTATATCCTGTGCATCTGCATATGTTGCCCCTGATTGCGGCTTTGATCTCATCCTCGGTCGGATTGGCATTTGCATCAAGCAGAGCTTTGGCGGACATGACCATACCCGGCGTACAGAAGCCGCACTGAACAGCTCCCTTTACGCCGAACCCGTAGACAAAGGCTTCCTTCTCAAAATCGCTGAGGCCTTCGACAGTAATTACATGCTTGCCTGCCACTTTCTTAGTTGTGGTGCAGCAGGCCTTGGTCGCTTTTCCATCGATCACGACGGTGCAGGTGCCGCAGGCACCCTCAGAACATCCGTCCTTGACCGAATGAAGGTGCAGATCATCCCTCAGGTATCTGAGAAGCTTTTTGTCCTCAGAGACAGAACACTCAAGGCCATTGACAAAAAAAGTATACGTTTCAGCCATTTCCTTCACCTCTCCGTACGCCAACCTCCGTTGGCCATAGTCCGATAACTGTCTTCAGTTTCTGTTCAAGCACTTCAATTGCTGTGTTTCAGTCCAGTCCGAGTACCTCAGGTACTTGGGGCATGCTGCTTTTATCAACCGGGAATTCATCAAAAGTCACGGGAAATCCGCGTCAGAAATTAAATATCCCCTGCGCTGATCGCGTCTCTCACTTCTAACAGAGAATTATAGATGCCGACACAATTCTCTCTGACAAAATCATTCGGCTCTGTGAGATCGACGACCATGATCGTAGCGCACCCGGCTGCAACTCCTGCTCTGAGACCGTTCAGCCCATCCTCAAGGACATAACAATCCTTCGGGTCGATGCCGATATTCTCAGCTGCCATGAGGAAAATGTCCGGTGCAGGCTTCCCCCGCGTCAGGCTCTCACCCGAGATTATATAATCAAACTTGTCATACAGCCCTGCCAGCTTAAGCAAATGTTCTATTTTGGACTGCTGACTGCTGGATGCAACTGCGATCTTTACACCATTTGCCCTGAAGAAATCAACAAGCTCGTGAAGCCCTTCTTTTTCCGGCACCGAATCCTTCGTTGCTGCTGCGACTGCTGCCCTCACGTCAGCCCGAAATGCCACAGCATCAATTCCCGGGTAATGCTTCCTGATGACCTCAAGCGTGTGCTCACCGCTTGTGCCGCACACTTCTTTCGGAAATGCAGGAACCGGTTCGTACCCGTACTTAGGCACGATCGTGTTCCAGCTGTACTTCCAGATTCTCTCAGTGTCGAACATCAGGCCATCCATATCAAAAATTGCCGCTCTTTTCATAGCTCCCTCTCTTTGTCCCAATTCCTATTTCGCAAGGCCACTGTAAAGCTTTGATTTGCCAATCATCGCACAATTACATAACAAACATCATCTGGTACAGATACTCATAAGCCAGATCCCACTGATCATTGGGAGGGTATGCAAATGTGCTCTGCGGCAGCGTATACACATGCCTGTTCCGCACAGCTGTCATATGACTCCAGAATTCCTTCGACTCGCATATCGCCTTATAGGTCTTCTCCGCAGTCTTCTCCTTCCCCTCAAATATCAAAAAGATATAGTCCGGGTTGCGGCTGAGAATCGTCTCGAATTCAATTTCATTTGAATAACGGACTTCCGCCTGATCTGCGGCTTCTTCACTGCCGGCTGCCTTGCCGTCCGTCACCTGACCATCCGCTGCCTGATTACCGGCTGTCTGAACAACAGCATCGACACTGCTGTCGATCTCTTCGACATTTGTCTCCGAGCTGTCTACTGTCGCTTCTGTCTCAGTGGTGCTCTCGACTTCCGTGCCACCCGCAATCCTGCTATCCGTTCCTGCTTCCGGCTCCACGGTGCTGTCGCTCTCCGCTTCCTCTTTAGGAAGAGTCACCCTCATCACTTCATAGCCCGGATTCACGTTGACGAGTCCGAAATCGGCGAACATATTAGACACATAGTCATGGCTGCCCTGGATCGTACAGCCCTCCGCGTCGACACGCATCAGCAGCACTGTGATCGACTCCCGCTTATCGGCGACCTTCTCTGAGTCGGCAGGATATGATTCCGCAGTGGAATCCAGACCGGACTCCGTTGAGTTGCTTACGGTCGAATTCGAAGCCGCATCGGCTTTCGCCTGAGCCGGCACTTCCACCGCCGACTCATCATCTGCTTCCGGAACAAGACTTCCCTCTGGCAGAGGCATCGTCTGGATCAATACCTGCAGAGCTTCCTGACCGCGGGCGATGACCTCCGCATTCTTCATGCGGACATCTATAACTCCCAATTTGTATGCCTCGACATCCTTCGTGTACTTTGCCATCTGAAGCATCGAGTCCGCATAGTCATCAAAGTTGTGTATATCTATCACAATATAAGGCGGAGCTCCATCCGTCATTTCAAGGAGCGAGACCATATCCTGATAGTTCTCAGATACTTTATCGACCAGAATGAGATCCGCCCCGAAATTTAAAACTGCATCGATATCCGGATCACTCTCCGTCCCGAATACTGCGTCTTTGGGAACCCCGGATGCCTCCTCTACCCCGGCGGCCAGCTGTCCGCCGGCGATCTTCCACATAGATGCCGCATTCCTTGAGAGTGCCGCAACCCGCTCCGGAGTTACCTCCTTAGAATTCTCAATTTCTGCCAGTTCACTCTCATCCCTGAGTTCTTCATCGGTTTTTACAACCTCGATACCGCTCTCCGTCGTCGGAGCCGTCTCCTCTTTTTTTCCGCACCCAACCGTCAGCGCCAGCATTGCGGCGAGTGCTGCAGCGATTATTCTTTTTTTCAATACTATAACCTGCCTGATAAGGATTTGAAAACACGACCGTATAAAGGTATATTCTCCATTTTAGTATACCACATATTTACGCTTCATAATCCAATTCATAAAAATTTCAGATAATATGTGCTCGGTTGTAACGGTTCAGACAGGCTGCATCTCACACTTTGCTTATCCGGAAGCAAATCATTTATCTTCGTGAGAAAACATTGTATATCCGACCGAGAGATCAGAAAAAGCCATGGCATTTTCTAAGCTCGCAGGGAAGGATATACGGTTTTCGATGAAGATAATGTTTGCAGCCGGATCCCAGGACTTAGCTGAAGCCTGTCTGAACTGTTACGCTCGGATAGGTACGTAAAAACCCCCGCTTCCCTAAGGAAGCGGGGGCAGATGATTTTCAATCAGCGATTAAGCGTTGACCTTAACGTCGTTGTAGTCATCAGAGTTTGTAAGAAGGAATACGACTGTATCAGCATAGCCAGCCTTATGAATCTTGTCGATATCGAAGTTCAGAAGGAGGTCGCCTGCCTTAACTGTATCGCCTTCAGCAACTGCCGGTGTGAATCCATCGCCGTTCATCTGAACTGTGTCAACACCAACATGGATGAGCAGTTCAAGACCGGAGTCTGTGGAGATACCGATTGCATGCTTGGACTCTGCAACTGTGGAGATAGTTCCATCGATCGGAGCTACGACGATGCCCTTGGACGGTGTGATACCAAGGCCTGCGCCAAGAACGCCAGATGCGAATGTTGCATCCGGAATCTGCTCCTGCGGTACAAGTGTTCCGACTGCCGGAGACTTGACCTTGTCAGCGCCAACTTCGATGACGACCGGCTGAGAAGCCATGTCTACAAGCGGAGCAGCCGGAGCAGCTTTCTTCTTCGGAGCCTCTTCCTTGAAGATGACTGTTGTCAGGAAGAATGCAAGACCGCCGGAGATTGCAAGAACGATTGTGTAAAGCAGAGCGTTGTTGATTGTCAGATAGCCCGGGATACCTGTTACACCGTATGCGGAAGCACCGATGCCCATGAATGCAGCAACAAGAGCGCCGGCAGCGCCACCGATCATACCACAGACAAACGGCTTGAAGAATCTCATGTTAACACCGAAGATAGCCGGCTCTGTGATACCAAGAGCTGCGGACATAGAAGACGGAATGGCAACAGCCTTTGTCTTCTGGTTCGGGGAACGAAGACCTACTGCAAGGCAGGCGCCGAACTGTGCGAAGTTCGCTGCAGAAGCGATCGGCATCCAGGTATTAAGACCCTTGGAAGCAAGCATACCAGCTTCGATAACGTTGTACATATGGTGCAGACCCATAACAACGGTTGCCGGATAAATAGCGCCCATGATGCAGGAACCAATCGGATTGGAGACCAGCTTCTCAGCGCCGGCAAGAACCATAGTCTCAAGACCGGAGAAGATCGGTCCAATGATGGTGAATGTTACAAGAGCTGTTACAAGAACAGTGGTCAGCGGAGTGATGAAGAGGTCGAGCATTTCCGGAACATGCTTGTGCAGCCAGGATTCGATCTTACTCATAAAGAGAACTGCGAGCATGACCGGGATAACGTGACCCTGATAACCAAGCTTGTTGATCTGGCCAAGTGTGTAGGAATCTGTGATCTTGATATGTCCGAACAGATACCATACATCATAACCGTCAGCAGCTGCCCAGCCGTTGGTCAGTGCGGAGTGGATCATCATAAGACCGATGACCGCGCCGAGGAAGATGTTGCCGCCGAAGACTCGGGCTGCAGAGATCGCAACGATAACCGGCAGGTATGCGAACGCTGTGTTGGCTGCCATATCGAGGAATGCGAACCAGTCAGTGTCACCGAAGCCAAGGCCCGGAATCTTAGCAAGAGCCTCGACGAGACCCATCATAAGACCGGAAGCAACGATAGCCGGAAGAATCGGGACGAAAACGTCGCCGATGGGCTTAAGAAGTCTGATGTACCACGGCTGCTTAGCTGCTGCTGCCGCCTTGACATCTTCCTTGGAAGCTGCGGAAGCGCCTGTGATGGAAAGGAATTCATCGTAAACTTTGTTTACTGTGCCGGTGCCGATGATCAGCTGGAGCTGGCCATTGGACTCGAACATACCCTTGACGCCATCGACGTTCTCAAGAGCTTCCTTGTTGACTTTCCCGTTATCAGCGATAACAAGGCGAAGTCTTGTTGCGCAATGTGCAGCAGAGACGACGTTTGAGCCGCCACCGATATTATCGGCGATCTCCTGCGCGCATTTTCTGTAATCAAGTGCCATAATCTTTCTCCTCCCTATGGTGAATTTTTTTTGTAGCACCACTCAATAGTTACTATTGTATCAGCACCCGGGTCTCACTTCCCGGGAGATGATCACATATATCGGTCGTCACAGACCATGGGTCTATAGTCTGCGGCAGACCTCGCTCAACGACCTTTAGGGCAACAGTCCCAAAGACAGTCGAACTTCACAAAAGAGATTATAACATAATGTACAGAGCGATGCACTAGTTCGTTTGCAAATACAGACAGTTTTTATGCCGCGTCCACCTACAGAACTCATCATCCTGTACATTATATCCAAGGCATCCCGCAGGAATCATTGTTAGCGTCCCCTCACTGTTCTTCTTATCAGCAATTCGTGAACGCCCTCCGGCGGAACATTCTATCTATTTATTATTCCTCAGTCTCAGCTGCCTTCTTGAAGAACAGCGCCCGCTTATTACTCTTCAGCCTTAGCTGCCTTCTTAGTCGTGCGCTTTCTTGTCGTCTTCTTCGGAGCTGCTTCAGCCGCCGGAGCGTCAGCCGCTGCTGCCTTCTTGGTCGCGCGCTTTCTTGTCGTCTTCTTCGGAGCTTCTTCTGCTGCCGGAGCTTCCTCAGCCGCCGCGTCAGCTGCAGGAGCCGCTGCCTTCTTGGTCGTGCGCTTCCTTGTCTTCTTCTTCGGAGCTTCTTCTGCCGGAGCTGCAGGCTCTTCTGCCTTGACTTCCTCTGCCGGAGCGGCAGGCTCTTCAACCTTGACTTCCGGTGCCTTCACTTCCGGCTTCGGATTGAAGTTGTAATACAGCCATACAAAGTCATGTGCCGGAACACCGACAGCCTTGGCTGCGCGCGGCTGACCTGTCACGAGGTCGATATAATTCTCTTCCTCATTGATCCATGCTGTCTCATCTTCCTCACTGAAGTTGAAGAATGCAAGAAGCTTCTCGCCTTCATAGTAACGGCCGATGCCGAGGATCTTATCGTTGTATGTCTCAAGTGTCCACGCGTCCGCGTCACACTCGAAGAGCGGATACTCTTTTCTGATATTCTCGAGCTTCTTGATGGTCTGGAACAGCTTGCCCTGTCTTGTGGTCTCATCATGCCTGAGAGCTGCCTCATCCCAGTTGAAGTTGCCGCGATGGATGTAGCGGCTGTCTTCACACTTGACCGGGTCATCATGATATGTGTAGTCATTCAGCTGGCCAATCTCGTCGCCGCTGTAGAGGACCGGCATACCGGTCTGAGTGAGCAGGAACGCGTGAAGCATAATATCGAGCTTGATAGCTTCTTTCTGCTTGAACTCGTTCTTCTCATACTCGGCAGCTTCAATACCGCACAGAGAGGCGGTCGTGCCGCACATACGAGCGTCGCCGAGTCTCGGATCATCATTGTAGAGCTCACCGCGGGAATTGGATCCCCAATAAGCGCCCTTCAGATAATCGTTGATATATTTCTTATGCGCAACTTCCTCGATACCGAACTGCTTGAGGTAATCGAAATCAAGGCCCCAGCCGATATCATCATGGCAGCGCAGATAGTTCAGGAATACGAACTGCTTCGGGAGTGCAAATACAGAATCCAGCTGATGCTTCAGCAGACGCACGTCTCTTGTGGCGACTGTATTCCACATCGTGCACATCGTTGTCGCATTGTAGAGCATGTGGCATTCCGGCTTGTCAACTGTACCGAAATACGGCGCCAGCTTGGACGGCTCCATAACAACTTCGCCGAGGAGCAGCGTGCCCGGGCAGACAACTTCTGCAGCCATGCGCATCAGGCGGACCAGAGTGTGGACCTGCGGCAGGTTGCGGCAGTTGGTGCCGAGAGTCTTCCAGATATACGGAACCGCGTCGAGGCGGATAATGTCGATACCGTTGTTGCAGAGGTTCAGCATATTGGCCGTCATGTCGTTGAAGACGACCGGGTTGCGGTAATTCAGATCCCACTGATACGGATAGAAGCAGGTCATAACGACTTTCTGAGCCTCCTCACACCATGTGAAGTTGCCCGGTGCCGTTGTCGGGAACACCTGCGGGACAGTCTTCTCGAACTCGTTCGGAATTGTCCAGTCATCATAGAAGAAATATCTCTGCTGATACTCGCTCTCACCCTTGCGTGCTCTGACAGCCCACTCATGATCCTCACTCGTGTGGTTCATGACGAAGTCAAGGCATACGCTCATGCCCATCTTGTGGCAGTCGAGCGCAAGCTCATACAGATCTTCCATTGTTCCGAGTTCAGGCTGGACTTTGCGGAAATCAGATACTGCGTAGCCGCCGTCGCTGCGGTCCTTCGGGCTCTCAAGGAGCGGCATAAGATGTACATAGTTGACACCGCACTCCTTGATGTAATCAAGATGCTTGTGAACACCCTTCAGATTACCGGCAAAACAGTTCGTGTAGAGAAGCATTCCGAGAAGATCATTTCCCTTGTACCAGTCCGGAACAAGGCATCTCGCGTCATCCCACTCCTTCAGCACATCGGGTCTCTTCTCATAGTACTCATACATCATCTTGCAGAAGTAATCAAATGCTGCCTGGTCATTGTTGTAGAGCTCGGCATAAAGCCATTTCATCTCGTCATAGTGAACGTTAAGACGTTCTATGAACTTAGGATCCCAACTCTGATCGATCATTTCTTTCCTCCAAATGCTGTAAAATGCAATACCATCATAGTGCAAAACGCAATTATATAAGTATGCAAAATGCACATAACATATATAATTTACTATAGTTTACATGCGCATTTTTTGCAAATCGTTTTTATACTTTCGTTATTTTATTCATACTTTTTTTATTTTTTTGTCTGTTTTGCACAAGCCATTTATCGAAAAGTTAATCATCTTGCAGTAAAGCTATTTTTAGCACTAAAACACAAAAGTTATAGGCTTATAACGAATACAGATAAATAATTTTTACTATTATTGTATACTTATAATCCATCCATGCTGATGACATTAGCGGTTCTTAATCTTTTTCTCCTATCATCAGGCAATCTGTACTTTTGCGCATAAGTGTCATATACTGCAAATTGGTCATAGCATGCAGTATTGTCATAACTTATTCATCGGATTCGTGGCAGAGGCAGCAAATTACTTGCTTCTGAGCCACTTTTGTTGCCTTTGATCCTGGTGAGTTTCATCGGGTCAACGGCAGAGGCAGCAAAAATTCTGCTTCTCGGGTCTGCTTGCTGCCTTTGCTCCTGATGAATTTCATCGGGTCAACGGCAGAGGCGGCAAAAATCCTGCTTCTCAGGTCTGCTTGCTGCCTTTGCTCTTCATGGGTTTCATCGGGTTCGTGGCGGAGGCAGCAAAAATCCTGCTTCCCAGGTCTGCTTGCTGCCTTTGGTCTTGGTGAGCTTCATCGGGTCAACGGCAGAGGCAGCAAAAATTCTGCTTCTCGGGTCTGCTTGCTGCCTTTGCTCCTGATGAATTTCATCGGATCAGCGGCAGAGGCAGCAGAAATCCTGCTTCTCAGATCTGCTTGCTGCCTTTGACTCATGGTAGCATCAAGTCTGGAAAAACCAGGTTGTCATGGCAGTTTTTTCTCCATATAAAAAAGCTGCCGCAATACTGCGACAGCCCATAATACATATTTCCATTAACAGCATCGTGCCTATTTTATTCGATCCCAAGTACCTTGTAATCCTTATCCTCAACTGCCTGAGTGAGAACTGCATCATCAACGTCTGCAGTGAGCTCTACGACAGCCGTCCCTGCCTCATGGCTGACCTGCGCAGATGCTACTCCGTCGATCTTCTCCAGAGCCTTCTTTACAGTTGCCTCACAGTGCGGGCACATCATGCCTTCAATCTTAAGTGTTTTAGCCATATTGTTTTCTCCTTCTCCGCTATCTTCCGCGGTGTTGTATTTATCAGCAAGAAGCTTTCCGTTCTCATCCGTCTCCACACGGAACTTCAGCTTCTTATCATGACCTGTATCATGAATCTTCATAAGATTGAGCCTCAGAGCATTTGATACGACGCAGAAGCTCGAAAGACTCATGGCCGCAGCGCCGAACATCGGGTCCATCGTGATCCCGAACGCGTGCGCGTAGGCTCCCGCCGCCACAGGAATCAGCAGCGAATTGTAAAAGAGGGCCCAGAACAGATTCTCAAGAATATTCTTATATGTGTTCCGGCTGAGCCTTATGGCTGCGGTGACATCCGTGAGCCGGCTCTTCATGAGGACAACGTCCGCCGCATCGATAGCCACGTCCGTACCTGCCCCGATCGCGATACCGGTGTCCGCTCTCGTAAGGGCCGGCGCATCGTTAATGCCATCGCCTACCATAGCCACCTTGTAGTGGTCCGGCGCTTCTCTTCTTAAAATGACGTCCGCCAATGTTCTTTGCCGTTTTCCGCATCCCTTTTCCTGAAGTTCGCGAATGACGGCTTCCTTTCCGTCAGGCAGAACACCGGCGATCACCTCGTCAACTCCCGCCTCTTTTCCGATGGCCTCCGCTGTCCGCTGATTATCGCCTGTCAGCATGACCACATGAATTCCCATGTTCTGCAGTTCTCTGACTGCCTGCGCGCTATCCTCCTTAATCGTGTCAGCGACAGCAATTATACCGAGAAGCTTTTTATCCGACGCGAAAAACAGAGGTGTCTTTCCAAGGGCGGACAGCCTTTCTGCCTCCTGCCTCATGTCGGAAGGCACATGAACTTTCTTTGTGATAAAGCGGAGGTTGCCTCCGTAGAGATGCTCGATCTGCTCGTCGCCGGTTTTCAAACCGTCCTCAAATACTCTCCCGCTGTCCGGCTTTATCTCACCATGTCCGCTGCCATGGGGGACCGTCTTAAGCCAATCCCCTGACAGCACAGCCGTAAGACCGTTGCCCGGCAAAGCTGTGAACTCCCGAACTTCGGGAGCTGATATACCGTTCTCATCCGCATAAGCCAGGATCGCCCTCGCGAGCGGATGCTCGCTCTTTTCCTCAAGGGCGACAGCCCGAGTGAGCAGATCACTCTCACTCACACCCCGGGCAGGAATAATATCCACCACGCGCGGCTCGCCGCTCGTGATCGTCCCAGTCTTATCGAGAGCAACGATCTGAACATTTCCCGCTTCCTGCAGGGCCTCCGCATTCTTGAACAGGATGCCGTTCTTTGCTCCGACTCCGTTGCCGACCATGATCGCGACCGGTGTCGCGAGTCCAAGCGCGCACGGGCAGCTGACGACAAGCACGCAGATTCCTCTTGCAAGTGCAAATCCGACCGTCTGGCCCACAGCCAGCCATATCAGCGTTGTCACTATTGCGATTGCTATGACGACGGGTACAAATATTCCTGAGATCGTGTCAGCAAGTTTTGCCACCGGCGCTTTTGTAGCCGCGGCGTCACTGACCATGGAAATAATCTGAGCAAGCGAGGTGTCCTCACCGACCCGGGTAGCTTCGCATTTGATGAAACCTGACTGATTCAGCGTTGCGCTGGAAACTTCGCTTCCGGGCTGCTTGTCGACCGGCAGGCTCTCACCCGTAAGCGCAGCCTCATTGACTGCGCTGGTGCCCTCGAGAACAATTCCGTCGACCGGGATATTCTCGCCGGGGCGGACCACAAACACGTCACCGCGGCGGACCTGGTCAATATCGACGGTGACTTCTGCTCCGCCTCGGATGACATTTGCAGTCTTCGGAGCAAGCTTCATAAGCGACTTCAGCGCGTTGGTCGTCTTGCCCTTCGAGTGCGCTTCGAGCATCTTGCCGATCGTAATCAGTGTGAGAATCATCGCGGCTGACTCAAAATAGAACTCCATCATATACTGCTCTACGAGAGCCATATTTCCATCCGTCTGGGCGCGGGTCATCGCAAAGAGCATAATCGTCGAATAGATGAATGCCGCCATTGATCCGAGCGCGATCAACGTGTCCATGTTTGGCGCGCCGTGGGCGAGAGATTTGAAGCCGCTGACGAAGAATTTCTGGTTTATGACCATGACAATCGCTGCAAGGACCAGCTGTATGAGGCCCATGGCAACGTGATTGCCGTGGAAAAAAGCCGGGAGAGGCCAGCCCCACATCATGTGTCCCATTGAAAAATACATCAGAACGAGCAGGAATCCCAGCGATGTGACGAGGCGCTTCCTAAGGACCGGCGTCTCGCGGTCTTTCAGCGCATCTTCTTCCGCTGCCAGCTTAGCCGAGTAATCCCCCGTGGATTTCTCCTCGCCCTTCGGCCTGGCTCCGTAGCCGGCATCTTCAACGGCTTTAATGATATCTCCCGGCGAGGCTTCACCCTCGACACCCATCGAGTTGGTCAACAGGCTGACGGAGCAGGCGGTAACTCCCGGGACTTTTGAGACGGCTTTCTCAACGCGCGCCTGACAGGCGGCGCATGACATGCCGGTTACTGTGTATTGATCCATAATGTTTCTTAACCTTTCTTCACGGTGTTTCCAATTTGAGTTGATTACAATGATGCTGATATGTTTTCATGACACGTCTGTCTTTGCTGTCATGATTCTCTTAACCGTGTTCCGTCACATGGCGGTATCTGAGATTATTTCATGATGCTCTCATACCAGAGTACTGACATGGCGGTATCTGAGACTACGCCATGATGCTCTCAATCATTTCATGAGTTTCTGCAGCGTCTTTACAAGTTCATCGAGCTTCTCCTCGCTGCCTTCTTTCACATCTTCCGCGACGCAGGATTTAATGTGGTTGGCGAGAATGACCTTGGTAAAGCTGTTGAGCGCGCAGTTGGCAGCTGACACCTGATTGATTATGTCAATACAGTAGGCGTCCTCCTCAAGCATGCGCTTGATTCCCCGGATCTGGCCTTCGATTCGACTCAGCCGATTCATGAGATCTTTGATTTCCTTATCACTGCGGACTTTCTTTTGACAACAGCAGTTCTGCATATCTTCCGCTGTCTCGGCTTCATATGAAGAATTAATTGTTTTATCTGGCATTGTTTTCCTCCTGTGGAGCCATGCGGCAGGATATATACCCCTCGGGGGTATCTTTCGATTCAATTATACCCCCCAAGGGTATATTGTCAAGGACATATTTTCACTAATCCCTTTCTTCCTAATGATTTTCCAGCCTAAGATGCTCTGGTATATATAAAAAACTGACGCACTGTTTCCAATGCGTCAGCCTAGAAGACCTCTTTTATATTACTTGTTCTCCAGCGTCAATGTAGTGAACATTGAATGGAACCCATTCTGATAATAATCATAGACATCCGTCTGCATATCCGTTGTGTAGACATACACATAGCTGCCGGCCTCAACGACAACACCCTCTACCTTGCGGGCTCCGCCGCCGTAGGTCCATGTGCACAGATATGACGGATAACCGAGCGCTCCGGAATAACCTTCGCTGTAAGTCACCGAAGTATTCTCATTTTCGTATACATTGTTGACTACTTCTCTTGCAAGATCCGCGCCGGTCAGCAGACCGTTCGGATTCCTGAGGCACTGATTACGCACCATGGCAGTGACACCATTGTTGTAGCCGATGTTCGACTCATAATAGTACGTGCCATCCTCGTTCTCTGTCTCAATAACTTTCTCTGTTGCCGGATTGAGCGGGTCTCTCAGATACTTTGTATTGCTTCCGGGCGCAAGAGGCTTCTTAGTCGGCTCTGCATTCTCGCCTTCGGTGATCTCGGCCTCAATAGCATCCTCCGGCTTTGACTCCTGCTCTTCCACTGCGACAGTGCTCTCAGTCGTCTCGCTCGCGGCAGCTACCGAGCTCTCATCCGGAGCCGCGACAGTGGACTCATCAGCCGGGACAGCTGTCGGTTCCGGAGTCACCTCTTCTTTCGGCTCTCCGAAAGTCTGAAGGATCTCGGGAACATACTGAGAAAGAGATGTGTAAAGCGCCTCATTCTCTTCCGTCTGTTCATAAGGCTTGTTCTGCGGAATAATCGCATAGAATGTTGTTCCATCAGCGAGTGCCGGAAGCTCCTGAAGCAATGCGCTCGTCTCACCGATATCTGACGGGCTTCCCTTCATGATCGTCATCAGCATACCGCTGTGTCCGACGACCTGCAGGTCAGAAACATAAAAGCCGTCTCCGCCGTATTCTTCTTCCGCCACATATTGACCGCCCCAGGCAGCCGGGATCTGAATTTCATAACCGAAGCGGCTCCGGAACACAATGTTCTCGCCTTCCCAGTTGCTGCCCGGTTCCGCCGCTGCCGCGACAGAAGATTCTGTCGGGACGCTTTCAGTGTCCGCTGCAATAGAATCGCTCTCTGTGCTGGCTGCTGCGACACCGCTCTCAACCGGAGCCGCGACAGTGCTCTTATCTGCAGGCACGACCTGCGACTCTACTGAAGCTGTATCTACAGCAGCATTGCTGTTAGAATTTCCGCATCCTGCAAATGTCAGCACCCCCGCCATCAAAACCGCCACCGCAAGCATTCTTTTCTTCATCATTTTCCCTTACCTCTTATAAACACATATCATATATCGTACTAATATAATCCCCAGATGCTCACACATCAAGAGTCATTTTAGCATATTAGGTCAAATTTGTGTAGAAAATCTGAGCACAAAATTAAAGGCAGCTGAACGCCCGCTTTCGAAGCTCTTCAGCTGCCTTTGTGACTAAAGTTCATAATTCAAGTCTCGCCAGCGATACTTGAAGCAGGATTCGGATAAGCGTCAGCTGACATAAACTCAATCAGTCAGATCTACGTCAAGCGCAACATTGACTGTATAATCCGGGTAAGCTTCCCGGACCTCCTGCACAATATGATTGTACAGCCCGATACGGTCAGGTGCGTCAAAATCAATGATGACGTCGAACTGGATACGCTTCTCTTCCTCGTTGAAATAAAAACCATGCATCTGCAGAATGTAATCGTGATCGCGCAGCATCTTGATGATCTTGGCTCTCACATTTGCGGCGCGGGAGTTGGTTGTATTTCTGGAGTAAATGCCGACACTTGTCATGATAACATTATTCTCGCGAAGCACTTTGTCCTGTATTTCCCGCTCGATTTTATCAATTTCATCGGCCGTCATCGTATCCGGTACCTCGATGTGGACAGAGCCAAGCACGAACTCCGGTCCATAGTTATGGAGCAGCAGGTCATAAACGCCATAGACACCGTCAACAGAGGAAACAGTCTTTCGAATCCCGCTTGCCATTTCAGCATCGATCCTGACACCGACTATCTGATCATAGGCGCTCTGCAGCATCTCTATACCTGCTTTGATGATTATTATAGAAATAATCACACCGAGGTAAGCTTCAAGGCTAAAACCGGTCACGATAAATACGATGGCCGCGAACAGGGTGGACGCTGAAATAATAGAATCATTCAGAGCGTCTGCTCCCGAATTTGTCAAAGACTCCGACTTTACACTCTCTCCTGTTCGCTTCACATAGAGTCCAAGACCAATCTTTACAAAGATGGCAACTCCGACAATAATCAGCGATGCAGTCGTATACTCAGGCAGCTCAGGATGAATGATTTTCATCACAGATTCCTTCAGAGATGTGATGCCGGCATAGAGAACGATGACTGCGATAATCATTGCAGTCAGGTATTCCACTCTGCCGTGACCAAGCGGATGTTCCTTATCCTGCCCTTTATTAGCGATTTTGGTTCCTATTATTGTAATGACCGAGGAAAGGGCATCACTCAGGTTGTTGACCGCATCCAATGTTATGGCGATCGATCCTGTAACAAATCCGACGAAGGCTTTGAAGCCGGCCAGAAGCGCATTTGCAACTATTCCTATTATGCTGGTCCTAACTATTATCTTTTCCCGTGATTCCATCACGGCATCCTTTTTATCTGTTGGCATATCTAGTCCTTTCCTTTTATGTTCAATGATCAGCACTGCACATTCACTCAGTACAATTATATTTTATAAAATATAATTGTACTTGTCAATACTATTCCATCGAACAAAATCGTGGATATCTTAGTGGGGGATTGACACCCGCCACTGAGACCGGTTTGTTAGCCACCATCTAAAGAGGCGGGGGCATCTCACACTGAGATAAATGTGAAAAAAGACCACCCAAGATCAACCTCGGATGGTCTTTCGCTAAAACGCCATTCTCTTATCTTGCTCTCTTCTTCGCAAGCACCACCAGAACAACTGACGCGCCAAACATAGTCATGATCGGGATCCAGATATTCTGGTTATCACCCGTATTCGGCGTATTACGCGTGGATCCTGTCACCTTCGGTGTTGCTGTGGCTGTTACTTTACGAGTATTACTATTCGTGTCGGAATTACTGCCGCTGCTCGTCTTCTTATTGGTTATCGTAAACAGCCTTGTACGCGCGGTATCATTCTTTGACTGTGTAATACCGACCTTCGTATAGCCGGACGGGACATGAGGCTCCGTCACAGTCCAAGTCGAGCCGTCATCCTTGGCTGTCCACGAGTGCGTCCAGTTATTAGAAGGAAGAAGCTCTATGGAATCAACCTTGGTATAGCTTGTTGCACCCGGGTACTTACGGTAAATGTCGACCGTGAGACTGGAAACACCTGTCTGCGAAGAACTCAGCTGCGCGCCTGAAGCGCTCTGCCACTTCTTCACGACGCTGAACGAAATAGTCGCAGGTGTGGGCGTAGGCGTCTGCGCCTTCTTCCTATTAGTTATCGTAAACCGGCATGTACGCGCATTGGTATTCTTCTGCTGAGTAATGCCCACCTTCCTGTAACCTGCCGGCTCGCTCGGCTCCGTCACAGTCCAGCTTGAGCCGTCATCCTGTGCTGTCCATGAATACAACCAGCTATTAGAGGAATTGAGCTCTACTGTTTTAACTTTCGCATAACCTTTTGCACCTGGCTTCTTTTGATAGATATCGACTGCCAGGCTCGAAACGCCCGTCTGTGAAGCGCTTAAAAACTCTCCGGCTGAAGTCTGCCACTCCTTCACAACGCTATATGTAATAGTGCCTGGCGTTTGTGTCGGTGTATCCGTCAGCGGAGTTCCTGTCGGTGGCGTCGTCGGTGGTACGTCGCCGCTTGCAGAAATATTGGTCACCCGGAACTCAAGCTTCGTATTATCCTTATTATGGGCAAGCTTGATAGGTGTCTGAAGGGTGTAGCCTTCCGGGACCTCCCTCTCCGTGACAGTCCAGGTTGCTCCGTCATCAGCCGCGCCCCAATGGTACTCCCATGCAGTCTCAGCTGTCAGCTCTGCAGTCTTATACAGCTTCCATGCCTGTGCGTCTTTCTCTCTTCTGTAAATCTGAATCGGAAGAGATTTTACATTGATGTCCTTGTCATCGAGGTCGTTTTCGTTCTTATCCTTCCAGTACTTGACAACGCTGAGCTGAATCGGTGCCGGTGTCACATCCGCATTGGACATGTTAGTGACCTTGAAGGCCAGCGTCTTCTCTTTAGCATTCTTGCTCTGCTTGATTGTCATCTGGGTGAAGCCGATCGGCACGACATCTTCGGTGACAGTCCATGTCGCGTCGTCATCAGGCGCCGTCCAGGAATATGTCCAACCGTTTTCAGCTGTCAGATCAACCAGCTCAATTTTCTGCCACTTTGCTTCAGCGGACGCCTTCTTCCAGATCTGTATGGAAAGGGAATCCGGTATTGTCTCGTCCTTATCAGACAGAGGCAGATTGTTCTTGTCGATCCAATATTTTGTTACAGACATCTGCCACAGATTCGGATCCGGAGTAACTGTGAGGTCCGGAATCGAACTTTCATCCGGCGGGAAGTCAGGATTTGAATCATCGGACTCTGTACCCGGGGTCGGCGTCTCTGTCTCTGTCGGTTCCCCGGTAATACTCGGAGTCGGCGTCTCTGTATCAGTTGGCTCACCTGTCACGCTCGGTGTCGGTGTCCCGCTCTCTGACGGCTCACCTGTCACGCTCGGGGTCGGTGTTCCGCTCTCTGTCGGCTCACCCGTCACGCTCGGGGTCGGTGTCCCGCTCTCTGACGGCTCTCCTGTCACGCTCGGTGACGGTGTCCCGCTCTCTGTCGGCTCACCCGTCACGCTCGGGGTCGGTGTCCCGCTCTCTGTCGGCTCACCCGTTACGCTCGGTGTCGGTGTCCCGCTCTCTGTCGGCTTCTCCGTCACACTTGGCGTCGCTTCCTCCGTCGGAATTGGTGTCGCTTCCTTCGTCGGAATTGGTGTCGCTTCCTTCGTCGGAGCCGGCGTCGCTTCCTCGGTCGGAGTCGGTGTAGCTTCCTCCGTCGGGGTTGGTGTAGCTTCCTCCGTCGGGGTTGGGCTCGGCACTGTTATTCCCGAATCGGTCGGTGTCGAGTCATCTGCTCCTACAGTCTCATCTTTTGCGGGACTTGTCGGGGCCTTGGGGGTCGTTGTCGCGGGAACCGGAGTCGCCTTGACTTCCTGTCCTTTGAGCTTGACCGCTACATCGTACTTCCAGGAGGATTTCTGCGCAGCCGGCACGCCGATGATGACCGGCGCGACCTCGAACTTCTTGGAATCACTCCCGCACTTGTCTACTACGACCAGATAGTAGCCGAGCTTAAGCTTATCGAACTTGACGCTTAACTTGGCATCCGTCTTGCCTGTCGCCGCGACCGTCTTTAGTTTTCCTGCCAGCGTCTTGGCTTTCTGGCCGAGGGCTGTCTCAGACTCCTTCCCGTCAATTGTCACTTTGAGGTCTTGTGCCTCCTTCTTCATGACAATCTTGGAATCGCTGTCGTACTCGGCGATCTGATACAGCTTCACACTGTCGCTGGCAGCAGGCAGTTCGAGCACGAGCGATGCGCTCCCGCTCTTAGAAGTATCCACTTTTTCTGCCGCTGCGACACTTGCCGGAGCAAGAACCGTCGTCAGCACGACAATCATCGCTGCAATCATAGAAAGCAGTCTCTTAGTTTGTCTTTTCATATTAATGCCTCGCTTCTCTTAATCTTCAGATCTGATCTGGCATATTATGGCAAATGCTCTAAATGCTCTACAAAATACGCAAATTACTCTTCACATATTCCATATTATTTTACCATTGTCCACTTACACTTACAAGAGTATTAGAATAGTTATCTCTTAAGCCCAATACTCTTCACACAGCACATTGGCGATTATGAAGGTGCCATGCTGATTTGCGCTCAATGTGCAAATGCCAGGAAAAAAGCAGCGGCAGGATCACCCTGCCGCTTCCTGATCTTCTTTATCTTCAGTTCTTAACAGCCCTGCAACTCTCACATAAGTCATAAGGCTTTTCCGATACTTCAGTATGAGCTCCGGTTTCTGTTTCTCAACTTTCACCTCATTCTCACCATTCGCATCGTTTTGTTCTTCATTCCCTGTAACTGTCTCGACACCGGGCAGATTCTGGATTTTATCCTCTTCCTCCACGACCGGCAGCTCTTCCTTTTCTTCAACTGCTGCCGCCAGCCCGGATTCGGTACTGTCAGTTTCTTCCAACATGGCGTCATCCATGGCCTGAAGCTGCTCCTGAGTACCGCTGACTATGCCGGTGATCTCGTAGGAATACTGATACCCATAGAGATCGACAAATATCAGATTATCCTTCAGCTCCAGTTTAGAGAGCTGACCGAACTGTGAAGAATAACCAAGCGCTTCGATCACGAAATCAGTAGAATTCGGGGTGCCCGAAATATGGATCGGCGTGAACCCGATATCGGAACCGTTGTTGGCGACCGGTAGTTCAATACCAATCTTCGGGATCTTTAAGATACCGATACAGGATATTCCCTTGATTTCAATAGCCGGCATACTGTCCGAATCTTTATAAACAGGATCCTGTGTCATAACAGGATCCCTGGGAATTATTCTTTCAAGTTCTCTGAGCAGCTCTCTGGAATTATCATCCATATCTCTGGTATTGGAACGATACCTGAGCAGGAAAAATGCCGAAAAAAGCATCATGCATGTTCCTGCTATTACAAGAGCCATGGCGAGCCAATTACGCGCTCTTTTCATCATTTTCATCGCCGGGTTTCCTTCTTAAATTAAATCCAAGAAGAACAAGCACCAGACCTGCTGCCAGCACTCCGATCACCGGAAGCAGGATGTTCTGATCATCTCCGGTCTTCGGCGTCGTGTGTGTGATCTTCGTTGTCACGTTCGGTCTCGGTGTCGCCGTCGGTCTGTAAGTTCTCGGGGTTGCTGTCGGTGGTTTCGGTGTTGATGTCGGCGGCTTCGGTGTCAATGACGGAGTCGGAGTCGGTGTCTCCGTCGGTGTCGGTGTCGGAATATATCTGTTCGTAATAATGAACGTTACTGATAATTCCCCTTCAACCGTATCGATTTTCTCAATCGCGTACCTGTCAAGAGCTTCTTCCTGAACGCTCCATTCCGATCCGTCAGCTTCAGCTTCCCATCTGTAGATCCAGTTGTTGCCGTCATTTAAAGTAATCTCTTCAACTTCAGTCCATTCCGCATTTTCAGACACTCTGTTCAGGATCTTGATCTTCAGATCTTCAGGTCTGTTTTCGCCCACCCCGTCATTAGTCCAGACTTTTTCAACTGCAAATTTGACTTTATCCGGTGTAACAGTCGGTGTCGGCTTAGCTTCATATTTCAGAGTCGCGTTCACATCATAGATCCACGTCTCACCGTCAGTGGAGTTCGGAACGCTGATAAAGTTCGGGCTGACGGCGAAATTAGTTGACGCGTTAGCGCAATTATCAACTACGACCAAGTAGATGCCGAATGCCAGATTCTCGAACTTCGCCTGATTATTCGCGTCTGTAGAAGCTACAGCCGGTTCAATTCCGGAATTGATGAGCTGCGAACTCATGATTGATGCTTTTTCAGCCCACTCATCCTGAGTCTCCGCGTCCTCAATATTAACTCCGAGGCCTTTATACTCATCCCTCATCGTTATATGCGTCTTAGTATCCATGTCCGCGACAAAATACAGTTTTACACTGTCGCTCGGAGCCGGAAGCTGAAGCGTGAGTGATGCGCTGCCGTTTCTTGCCGTGTCCATATCCTCATACGCATATACTGCCGCCGGTGCTGCAATGGTAATGAATACAGCAACCAAAGCGGCCAACAAGGCTGTTGTTTTTTTGCTGAACACTCTTGACATATCTATACCGCCTTTCATTATTCCCCTAAAATGCCTTTTTACAGGCATAATAATATTATCATTTTGGTGCAAATGTTACAAGTGCCAAACCTCATTCTAAGCACATTATGCGATTATAAAGTATCACTCGCGGGAAAAATCCGCAGAATCAGGAGCTATTCCGTTAATTGTCGGTCAGAAACTGCCGCAGCCGGTGAAAATCTCATGAATCTAAACGGTCCTGAATCTCCCGCAGCACTCTCCAGAGACCGCCGTCACTTTCCAGTACATACCGCTGATCGCCCATCCGCAAAATTGCAATTGTTACAAAATCGAAATGAGTCACCGTACCGTCCTGAAGCACATACTCTACATAATACCCGTGATCCTGAACGGAGAGATTTGTCTGCCCGACAACGATCATCTCCGACATCTCACGATAGATGGCGCGGATATCCTGCTCGTCCGCCGTCTCAAAGCGCTTATCCAGCTTCCATCTCGCCTTCACCGGTATCCGTCTTGCATCCATATCATTTTTCAGCTTCTCAGTCGCGGAACGGTTGTCAAAAACGAACATGAATCCGTTGACACGGTCCACCTGGCCCGAGGAGACCTCCACCTTGTCTTCACCGCACGAACACGTAAGCAGCACGAAGATCAGGGCAAAAATACATAAAGAATACTTTTTCATATTACAAGAGTGCCGGTCAGGCTCTGATCCTTTCAAAGCAATACAGAATAATTATAAAACACGATTGACATATCGGCAATAATACAATTCTTACTAAAAATGAAGTCTCGCAAGATTAGGAACGCATAGTGCCTGCTCTGAAGTTGTTTCTCTAAATTTTACTGATTTTTACTCGCCTTCCTGCAAAAGCAATCCCGATTTTTATAATCTCTTTAATACCGCGGGACTGCAATTCCGCATCATAGTGCTTTTTCTCTATCTGTCCAATAGCTTCTTCCAAAAGAGCATCCAGATCAGCCTCAGGATTACGATCAAACTTAAGTTCAAAAATAAAGCCGGGTAGATCTTTGTTCATCGGTTCCAGTTGAATATCGAACCTTCCGTACCCGCTCTCCCTGTTCGAGCGAACATAATATCTGTTGCTGAAAATAGCACAGATCCCAATCATAAAGCCCTGATAAAAGCCCTCATTGCCCGGGTCAAAGCAGCTAACTGTCTGAATAACATAATCCTCGAGAAGCTTTTGTAATCTCTCAAAGTCTTTTTTAATGATTGCCTGCTGAATTCCAACTGCAGCCGATTCAATCCCTCCCTTTGGAAAGCGATCTATAATCTCAGTCACATATACTCCGGAAATTTCGCGATTTGGAATCGAGGCTTCGCACATCATAACACCGTCTGTTAACGGATACATGCTTTGAATTCTCAAATACCCGGTAGTAAGAAGGAAGCTGAACACACTTGATGGTTTTTTCTTTATTTCAGGGTAAATAACGCCTGTGTCAACATAGGTAGTTACACTTTCACCTTTCATCAGTTTGAGAAGATCGTCCTCAATAGCCGGCGAAGCCTCTGCAATGATTTCTCCAATAATATCGTTACTGCCGGTCGACTGCCAGAAAGGTTTTACAGTACAGTCCTCCGCGATATAGTTCACAACTGACCACGGATTAAATATCTCCTGATTGCCAAAAAGATAGCCATCATACCATTTGCAGACCTCGTCATATTTATCATCGACCCCATAATATGAAAGCATCTTTTTTATCTCCGGTCGGGTAAATCCAAAATACTCGCTGTACAGATTATCCGTAATACTATAAACCTTCAAATTATTCATTCCGCTGAAAATGCTCTCCTTCGCAACACGAAGAATACCTGTTAAGAATCCGAAAATCAGGTACTGATTATCTTTGAAGCCGCCGGAAAATAAATTACGGATGAATTCTATGATCTGATTGTAATATCCGGCAAGATACCCCTCCTGAATCGGAGTATCATACTCATCTATCATAATAATCGCAGGTATCCCATGATGCGCAGCCAACATTTTAGAGAGAACTTTCAACGAATCCGCCAGGTCTACCTCGGACGCCTCTCTGTCCAGAACTCTTTGAAAATATCTCTTCTCCGCCTTACTGCACTGCTCACTATCAAGAAGGTAGCGATGGCGATCAAATTCCATGGAAATTAAACCGGTCATATTTGCAAATGCATTTTCCCAGGAGCTGTACTTAACATCTTTGAACGAAAGATAAATAACAGGATATTTACCCTGATATTTTCTGTAGGCTTCACCGCAAGCCCATATATTTTTGTCTCGAAAAAACTTACTCGTATCTTCTCCACTGATTTCGAAGAAGACGCGGAGCATATCCATATTCAGCGTCTTTCCAAAACGTCTCGGTCTTGTAAATAGTGAGACCTGAACTTTGCGATCCAAAAAATCTTTTATCAAACGCGTTTTATCAACATAATAATAATTCGTGACAGCATTGCGAAAATCAGAAATGCCGATTGGCAGACTTCGACGTGTTTCTACCTGAGTATCGTCCTCATAAATGCCGGAAATAGTATCCGGAATCAGCCAGCGTTTCCCTTTACGGATTGCTCCGTATATTTGATTGTTTTTACATAACTGCTGAATGCGACGGGGGGAAATTCCCATTCGCAAAGCAGCTTCCTTCGCTGATATATATCCCATTAATTCAGCCTCCGACAAAATATCCTATGTGCATTATAGCGCAATTCGCGAAATCACTCAACACTTCCATTTCGCAAAATTTCGCTTACTGCGCAATTTTCCAAATGAAATCGCTGAAAAAAGACCAGCCCACGTCTTCTGGCTGGTCTTTCAAGATCATAGTGTTCCACTTTTTCAGTCTTTCTTTTTCATCATCCATATAAGAATAAGAAGTGCTGCCACTGCCGTCACCGTATACAGCTCGACCGGTGAAGTATCCCCAGTCCTGACCGAAGTCGTCGTTGTAGTCGTTGACCTTGTTGTGTCGCCCTTGGAGGTCGAGTCTCCCGAAGAGGAAGTAGGGGTTCTCGGAGATGTGGTCGGTGTTCTCGGGGTCGTAGTCGGCCTCTTTGTAATCGTAGGCTTCTTTGTAACCGTAGGCGTCTTTGAAACCGAAGGTGTGCCTGTCGTTGGCGGCGTCCCTGTAGTAAAGTCATAAAGCTTCGCGTCAGAATAATTCTCACCTCTCTCCTGAAGTTTTTCGGTTAGGGCGGTGAATGCATTTGCAAATGCCTCTGCACTTTTATTGTCAGTAGGACGCACTTCCGAAACTATCAGCGAACCGTCTTCAGGAAGATCTCCCTGCGCACCGGTAAGAGTTACGAAAATGTCATCATCTTCATAGACAAGGCTGACTTCTTCTGCGACCATTCCATTCTCCGAGGTGGAGTCTTTGTATACAAGCATGTCACCTGCGAGTCCGCCCGGAATTACGGGCGCGTCATCCTGCTCATCCGCGTCCTCGTATTCAGTGACTTCGTCCGCATTGTCCACAATATCAGCGTCCGAAGCACCGTTTTCCTCACGATTAGCCGCAATCGATGACTTATCTGAATTCCTGCCGCCTGAGGAGAACAGCCAGAACCCGGACCCGTTGGCACCGAAAACACTTGTACTCATCCCACTATTTAATATGAGGCATATCGCCAATATAAAACTGAATACTCTGGTTTTGGAGTTCATTACGTGAGCCTTCCTTTAGATATGTAGTGCGATAAAGTCAACGTCAAAAGGCACATCCCTCGAACATTATTGACCGGATTTTATACGCTTATAATCGGAATTGACAGGTGAATATGATGTGTCGTCTACAATTAAAATGTACATCACCAAATAGATAAAAATTTTTTATCATAATTCTAATATGCGAAAAAGATTTGTCTATTCAATTTCTTCATTAAAATTTCTTAATAAATATTTTTAACGTAACCGTCAAATAGTGCGCCTACACAGAAACTATTTTTTTGACATACTTTAGAAAACTCAACAAACTACAAGTTTTCTAAAGGAAATCAAAAAACATCATGGATAAGACTGCTCATGAAATACGGCTGGCTAACTGGAAACAGCTGATTGAACAATGCGCCTCACGTCCAAAGGGACAGACAACCCAGCAGTGGCTCAAAGAGCACGGCATATCCGAAAAACAGTATTACTACTGGCAGCGGAAGGTCAGGGCCAGGGCCTGCGAAGAACTGGAATCCCAAGGACTTATGGCACCTGCAATGCCAAAAGGATCGGAGACCGTTTTTGCCGAGATCCCATACCGGAGAGAGGAGATCATAACGCCTCTCAAGGCTCCCACAGCGGTCATCCATAAAGCCGGAGCTACGATTGCTGTTTCCGGAGATATCCCGGAGCGTCTTCTCTCCCAGATCATGAAGGAGGTCCTCCATGCTTGAAGACGCTGCAGGCATCCGCCGTGTCGTGGTGGCATGTGGCTACGTAGATCTCCGTAAAGGAATCTCGAGACTTGCCCAGATCGTCGGTGATAATTATGGGTTCAAACCATTCGAACGCGGTACCCTGTTCCTTTTCTGCGGAAGACACACGGACTGCATCAAAGGATTGCTGTGGACCGGCACGGGATATCTGCTCCTTTACAAACGCTGGGAAGACGGCAGGCTGTGCTGGCCAAGGTCCAAACAGGAGGCCGCGGATATAACGGAGGAACAGTTCCATCTCCTTATGAGCAGACTGGACCCGATCACCGAACACGTCCGGGAGATAACTCCCCGCGGGTTGCAGTAGTCCTTGTGCAAAACAGAGAAAAAAACCGCCCCTCCGCGTGAAGGATACACCGTCAGCCACCCATGCTGAAAGCGTTCAGCACGCTTTCCTGAAAAGCATAGACCTTTTAAATGAAATATTGCACCTTGAAAACCCTATATATCTTCTATCGTATACATCCCCTGTACGTCCCATGGGAGCATGGCAAAATGACGGACCTGTCCGGATGGCCGATTCGCTAAAAATCCCTGTCTGATGTATAATAAGAGCAGAACAGGAAAGGACACGGGCCATGGAAAGAAAGCGTTATTCCATGGATGAACTGAATAACTGCAGCAGGCAGGAGCTTATCATAATGGTCATGTCCATGCAGGACCAGCTTGACCGGATGAACGAGAACCTTGAGAACCTGATCGAGCAGATCCGTATCGCGAACCTGAACCGTTTTGGACGGAAGACCGAAAGGATGGACCAGATCGACGGACAGCTGAGCCTTTTCAATGAGGCGGAATACCTTTCCGAAGAGCCGTGGGAAGAGCCGGCTGCCGACGAGATCCTTCCGGAGAAAAAGCGGAAAAAGAAAAAGGGGCAGCGTGACGAGGATCTCAAGGGCTTCCCTGAGGAATTCTATGACCACAGGCTGACCGATGAGGAACTGGACCTCCGTTTCGGTGAAGGATGCTGGCGCAGGCTGCCATCCGAGACCTATAAAAGGCTCCGCTACGAGCCCGCGTCCTGGACAGTCGAGGTCACCAGACTGACTCCCGCAAGAACCGTGAGCAGAATGCCGAGATGGTAAATTCGTACAGTGCCCGGATCGCCGGTATGCGGCAGAGCAGCTCCGGGCTCGTTGGCTACTACAGCCTGAGCCCGCTGTTGTCTTCTTCGTTCCGTCGACACCTGCAGGATAGTGAACACCCGGTTGACTGATATCCAGCGGCATCAAAGTGAACTCAGCCCCGTGCAGCTTTTTAGCTTTATTATTCACATCTACCTTAATAACATTCAGGTCAATCACGTCACCATAAGCCTCGATGATATCATTGATAACAGTTAGAACGTGGCCTGTCTTGTTGACCTGATCATCCTGAGAGTAAAGATATTTCGTACCGTCGTCTTCCATGACAATCTTCCTGTCACCCCCTTATGCGTACTTTATAACATTCGTCAAGCCTGGAAAATATAGTCATTGCTGATCCCGAAGCAGAAGTTCATGAAAAAGACCATCCACCGAAGTGAATGGTCTTTCCGCAAATCACGTTATGCTGCTTTTATTCTTCTCTTTATTATCAGAATTGCTCCGGCAATTCCTGTAAGAATAATGCCAAGGAAGTAAAGCAGGGTGGTGCCGAGGCCACCGGTCGAAGGAAGAGCAGCGCCATGATAGTTTCCAATTATGATAGTAGCAAGCCCCGTTTCCGTTGCCTGTACATATGTTACACCCACCAATTCCTCGCTCTCACCTACTACCGTCCTCAAGTCGCCGTCGTCTCCGGTATATGCTTCTTCGTACCGTGTGATCGTATTTAAGCCGGTCGCCTCACTGTACTCGACATGAATGAAAATATCATTCGTCTCCTTTTTTATATATCCCTTAGGAACCACGGTCTCAACGATCTGATATTCTCCGGGTTCGACCCGGTCGAAAACAGCCACGCCATCACCGTCCGTAACAGCCCTCGATTCCGTATCATCGGGATATGCTTCGTACATTAAGCCATTCCACCTAAGGATCTGGAACTCCGCCCCCTCAAGGTACTCAGTCGTTATGTCTTCCGGCCGTGTGGTTTCGTCGATTTTTTCGATTCGGATGCCGGGATATGGTTCCAGACGGTTTCTGAATGCAACTGCGAGGCTGCCGATCTCACCTTCACCCAAGTACACCTCCGCTTTATTCTGCGAGAGAGTCACGACGTTGTTACTGCCACTCGAAAATTCAACGGATCCAATGTGCATCTCACTTCCGTAGGGAATCTCATCAAGACTCCACTCATCCTCTGTAATGGTGTACAGGCCAGGCTCTAACTCCTCGATCGGCACGCCGCCGTTCACGACCGGCAGAGGCTCCATTGCATCGCGTTCTGCCTCCGAATCGCCGATCTGGTAGGTATACGCTGTCGTATACCTCGGATCAGCCAACTCTCCGTGATCAGTCGTATCGGAATAGATTTTTACGTACTTCGTGATTGATGAAGCCGACCCCTCCGGTCCTGTCACTGTGAAGGTATAGGATCCATTTGTCGATGTCAGAGGAATACCATCTCCTTCGGAACCGACAGTACCTGCCTCCACGATCTTCTTCAGATTCAGTCCAGCCTCCACATCCTTTTTGTTCCTGATATATGCGGTTGCGCCGTCATTGATATTTTCAATACCAATGTACTGACTGTTCTCCTCAAGAAGGTCTCCTCCGTTTACAGACAGGTCGTACGTCGTCTCGTACCCGGTCACAACATTACCCATCATATCGCGGACGACCAATTCTTTTATCTTATAGCCGTAAAGATTCCCATTCTGCGATCTTTTCTCTAAACCGGATATGAGGGTGTGCCACGGGTCTCCACCCGATGCCCACTCGATATCGTATTTCCCTTCGCCGGCAGGAGATACAAACGCGCACCATCCGTAACGACGAATCATAAGAGTCTCACGGTCATCAAACGTCAGAGTACGCTCTACGTCCGGATCACTCGTATAATAGTTCTCGATCTGTACAACGGAAAACTCGATCGTGGAGATCGTTTCATCCCACGGTTCAGTCAGTTCGGTTCCATCCTCATCCTGCCAGAGTTTCTGCACACCTACTCTGATATTCTCCGGAGCGTACTCATTGACAAATGTGACCGTAAGCACACTCTCATTGGTTTTGTCAGGTGTCACGAGTACAGTAGTTGTCCTCGCAATCACATCGTTGGTATTACCGCCCGTTGCCGGGTTAAGAATGATGTCCCTCAGATATATGTCATCGTTTAGGTCTTCGTTGTCCAAATCCCATGGAAGCTCTTGCACAAAATAAATACCTGTTTCGATATCAGTAATCACATACCCTGAATCCTGGTCTGTGACAGTACCTGTTTTCCGATCGAGTCTGTCAGCCAGAACGCGCGTTGCATTCTCTCCGGCATACTTTTCGAACCAGTACTCGGTCATTTCCCCGTTAACCACTTTAAATGCCACGTAATATGTGTAGGGTTCATTTGAGCCTACCGGTCCGCTGACGAGGAATGTATACCAGCCGTTCATATCACTGATATCAGCGTTGATTGTCTGTACAGCCTTTCTCATCGCGAGTGAGCCCTTCGGGGGATCGGGCACATTCATCTCAAATAAGCCGAAGGATTCTTCCACAGCATGTGACTGTCCATTGATCACAACGGTCACGCCGGCTGTTTGTTCATCGTTATAGGGTATGCCTGTCACATCTTCGACTGACTCGCCGTCAAGATCCGTGTAAGCATCAGCATATGTCACCGTAATCTCGACTGGTTTGGACAGCAGGAGATACTCTTCAGGCGCTTCCGTTTCCTTCAGGAAATATCGGCCATTGTAAGCTTCGGAAGCCGCTTTATACCAAGGCAAGCGATCAACTTTATCTGCATTCGCCGCTCCGCTGGTCACCAGGTCAGTCACCTCAATGACAGGCACAGGCGTTCCATTGACCGTGAGGGACGTATTCGAGCTTTCCCCCTGTTTCAGCGCTCGATACAGCTTAAATTCCGCTGTACAGTCATCAATGACCTCCCCGGTGGTCGAGTCGGTCTTGACCACACGGATACCCTTTTCTATGACGTTTATCACATGTTCGTTCCGGCTGATGACTTCATTATCGCCTGTTCCGTTCGTCACCTGACCGGCAGAGCCGCCGGCAACAGTATGATCATAGGTAGTTGCTGCCCCAGCGGTATATGGCGTATACTTTACATTCAGTGTATACGTTTCGACCTCATCTCCCGCCAGCTTCGTCTCGTGCGGATTCGGCGCACCGTCATTGGCGGCTGCCGCATTCACCTCTTTTGTTACTGTTATGGTAAACTTGCCTGCCGCGTGTCCATATTCATTATAGACAATGTTATCAATTGTCTTCTCACCGCTCTGTCCTGCCTGCCCTGCCAGCTGCGTGATAGCTGCCTGAAGCGCATCCGCAAGACCAGTCGAGGCATACTGCTCATAGTGGGACAGTCGCAGCGTCTCTGATTCGTCTTTGGCAGGTGCCGAGGCATCTTCATTATCCACAGCGCTGCTGTCGTGTGGATAGTACATCTGCCCTTTGTCGGTAATATAGATTCCCGAATCATCTGTACCACCCGGCAGAACGACCTGCTTCACCGGGATCTCACCAAGCAGGTTCTCGATCTGTGTCGCCGGATCGACTTCTGTGCCCAGATACACTGTCCACTCGGTTTCGTTTTCTCCCATGTGCAGCTCGTCAACGTTGACATAGGGAGTATAATCATATTTCCTTGACACTTCCTGACTGTCATTCAGCGCTACTACCGACGTATCAGCTTTTACAAACCCCGTGGCAATAACACCGTTGTCATTCCCTGCATTCGTCGAAATCTTGTTTCCGCCAAGGAAATCTTCCTTTGCCTTAATGTAAAATCCCTGTTCCCAGCCGGGCGTGGTGCCATCTGCCCAGGCAAATGTCTGATTATACCAGGTAATACTCCAGTTGCCGTTACTATTGGTCCACTCATAATATGGGGAACCATCCTGCGGTGCAGAATTCAGAGTGGAGCCGTCCGCAGCGTAGAGCCCGGCTGAAATAGGATTCCCATCCTTGTCCACCGGATAAAAAGCAGGATCAACGGTATCAGTTGCTGTGCCAAAAAGCGAGACATTGGAAAGCAGATCATTAACGAGCTGCATGATCAGTTCCTTTGTTTCACCACCATTCTCAACGCTCTTAAAATGTGTGCTCACAGGCTCCGATACAAGTCCAGAAAGCTTTCCTGCATTATTTCCGACATTGCCAAGACTAAGACCCATGGCATACAATTCCAGTTCATTGCCGTCTGCATCCGGAATCCCCCTGATCGCCTCGGCATTATCCTCGATCTGGTCCCAAAGATCATCCACATTGCTGTATGGGCTGTTTGTAATATTTGGAGCGCCGTCTGTAATCAGTACAGCTATCTGTTTTTTTGAAGACCCTTCCGTGAAATGAGGTGTCGCCGTTTCAAGACCGAGATCCTGTCTTGTACCTCCTGCCACATCAATATTCCGAAGTATCCTTTCGATTTCACCCGTATCATTCGGAATTGTCCCCCAGTACTTGGATGCACGGTTGAACGTAGTCAGATCGATCTGTGCATTCGGACAAATTTCATAAATTACCTTTACAGCGGTCTCAACGCTCATGA
The DNA here is from genome assembly GCA_045112915.1 of Lachnospiraceae bacterium. GTDB lineage: Bacteria > Bacillota > Clostridia > Lachnospirales > Lachnospiraceae > Chordicoccus. The sequence goes on along the minus strand of JBGUIK010000133.1, from coordinate 7,523 downwards.
CCAGATAATCGAGCCGTGACCAGGGTTTGCCGCTGACTCTGGGATCTGATGTATATATGATTCCATTGTCGCCGCTCGTTCTGTTATAGCCACTGACAGAAGACGCAGCACGAGTCTGTCCGTCGTCGGCATTCGGTCCGTAATAAGAGGCATCTACATAGACCCACTCGGAGCCATTATGGTAAAGCGCGTAGACCGTTGCGTCCGTGTTCTGCTTGCCGATAAAATAATATACGTTGTTGGTATTCTTTCCCCTCAGCCACTCACGTATCTTTTTACCGTCCTCCGTACCATCGTTGAAATTATATGTCGGCAGCGTAGTATAGTCCGTTGGCTGAGCGTAAAGGTTCGCGGGAAAGTACATTGACCTTGATGTGTCCGTAATGAAATTTATAACAACACTGCTGTCAATCGCCTGTTTCTGCGAAGAAGCAGACATCTTTACTCTATAGATACGGTTATCATAATCAAAGACCTCTGCCGTTTTTTCCGTCGAAAACTTAGTTTCCGCGATATCATCAGCCCATTCCGAGAGCTCGTCCATGTTCGAATCTTCAAATGCCGGCGGTGTTTCCTTTTCCTCGAACATTGCTTTAATAACCATTCCGTCCTGAGGAATACTCACACTGTTAGAATTGATCCTTTGATTTTTCAGAGCATTTGTATTGGTATAGCTTTGATACAGGGTCCCATTCGGATAGTATACGTTCCATCCAACGAATTTGTACCCCGGCGCTATAGTACGAACCTCAATCTGACCATCATTTCTGTTACTGCTGTTAACTTTTCCCACAAATGTCGTTGATCCATAAACACTGGTTGACGAGCCCTGTACGTCTCTCTGTCCATATACGGTACCATGACTGGGATCATCTACTGTAACAATATATGTCCGTGTATTCGAAGGAACAAATATTGCCGTCAGGGTTGTATCATCGTTAACAATGGGTTTTATTATTGTGCTTGTAGCACTCGAGCCGGATCCCCAGTCTACAATCTTATCCGGCTGATCAACAGCCCAATAGGCAAACTTATAATTATTATCCGGAGAAGCTATGATTCTGCGACGTGCCTGTTTTTCAAATGAAGCATTCGAATATGTCAGACATGTTTTCTCATCTTTATTGCTATAAGTTTCCTGATCGACGGAAGTGTTTCCATGACCGTCATTTTTTATTACTATTTCATATGTATTTTCTACGAATACGGCACAAATAATATCTGAAGATGTCAGTGTAAGGCTTTCAGCCGGAATTATCCCATTGGTATAAAGATAGTTATCATTGCCATCCGTCAATGGCAGACCATTTTTTGTCCAGTGTGAAAAGCTGTATCCGCTTGCGGATTGAGCAGCTATCTGGTATTTATTATGCCCGTTCTTCGTCATGGACGCATAAATCGTCGGACCTGCGCTGGAAGCTTTATCGCCGTCCTGTACAATACCGCCGCCGCTCGGATATGTCGTCACAGTAAAGTTATATTCCTGCGCGAACACAGCTTTTACCGTATGCGTCTGGCCATCTGGACTGACACGAAGAGTACCAGCTTCAATTGTACTTGTAGAACCGTCCAGTGCACTCTCAATAGTTGCGCCGCCCAAAATAGGCTCGTCATCCAGCATCCAGCCCTTGAACACATAGCCCGGACCTGCCTCGGCCGTTATATCCGCGAGAGTATAACCATCACGGGTCATGGCATTGCCCGTTATACTTGACGCAGCCGCACTATCCCCCACCTTCACTGTGCATCCGACGGCGCTCGATCCCTGCGTCTCAGAGACAGCAACGACATCATAGGTGATCTGTGGGATAAACACCGCTGTCAGTGTACCTCCATCGCCAATCTCCAGAGTTCCGGCCGGGAAGGAGCTGCTCATACCGTCTCCGGCAATGGAATAACTGTTCGACGGCACCTCCACGCCGTCAATCTCCCAATGACCGAACCACCAGCCATTTGCCGCTTCAGCACTAATCAGTTCCTTATTGTACCCATCCTTCGTACGAGGCGAACTGTTCCTGTTGACAGAGCCGCCTCCGGAAGGGCTTGCTTCAATATTAAAGATGGTCTCCGGTACAAACACCGCCGTCAGCACATGGCCTTCCTGATTGCCGATGTCCAGAGCACCCGCATTAATCACACTGCCGGAGCCGTCTGCTGCATTTACAATATTACTGTTTGCCTCAACCGGCTGATTATCAAGCTCCCAGTGGTCGAACCAATAACCGTCTTTGGCCCTGGCGAAAACGCTGTGGGCATTTTTACCGCTCCGGCTGATGTCGCTCTGCGCATTGGTCACCCATTCATCCGTATTGTCTGTGACACGCACCTGCCCATAAGCGGCGTCATTCACATTAACTGTATACTTCTGCAGCGGCTCCCTCTCATAGATAAAAATTTCACTGCGGTTGTACTGGTTTGCATCACCTGATACAAAACGCCATGGCTGTTGCAAATTGTTCTTATCGTTGTATAGCCAGAGAGCATACGTCCCCCACCAGCCGTTATATGTGGTGAAGTAATAACCGCCATTTGGCGCAGATTCCAACCTAATATAGGAACCGCGCTGGCTGCTGAGAGCAGAATTCATATCAACATCCCAGAGCTCAATTCGATTCTCGTCATTCTGGGACCACCAAATACTCGTTCCGCTATTCGGCCAATCAGTTATATATTCATACCTCCAGAGATACTCATTGCTAAGACTGTCCAAATCGCCGTCCTCTACCTGATAGGTATAGCCATCTCCTCTCAGGGCAAAAATCTGTCCTGAAGGATTTTTGGCATAGAGAACGTAACTATTCCCGTTTTCAAGACTACCCGAAGGAATAATCGCGTCAGTCACGCGAATCTCAAATGATTCGCCACTTACCATGGTGACTGTTAGACATTCCACCGTATCAAACGGCATAACTGCAATCAATACCCAGTCCCCAGCCCGTACCTCACTGGCATTAGTTTCCTTAATCTCCTCCTCCGTCAACTCCGCGCTATATATGCACTCTAATCCGAGGCCATCCTTGATTGCCCCTACCGTTGTATCTTCATCCACTTTGCTAACGGAAACCAGCTCCGGATTGGAGAATTCGATGTGCTCTACGCCGTTCACAAACTCCCTAATCTCATCTTTTTCGGTGTTAGTATCCTTTACCTCTATACCCAACACTTCCACAAGGTCGTAAAATGATACAAAGCCACCACCGGGCATACTGAAATCATATGTTTTTCCATCCACCTCCCAGTGGAAATCCACCGTATAAATAACACCATACACAGAGAACGACTCCGCTGTAAATTCAACGGTCGCTTTGCCATCATCCTGAACTTCAGCCGTATTGGCTTCAATCATCTCCGCCTCAGCTTTTTCGTTCGCAAAGTGAACGGCATTGACCTCCGTATCGGAATACTCAGCCAGTGGTTCCGCATACGTAATCTCAACTGACACACCCGATTCCGGATTAAATTCCTTCCCACCCACCATGATCTTGATGTCAAAAAAGCGCGCAGCAAGACCAGGAAGAGTCTCCTCTTCCTTAAGTCCCATTGCTTTTTTAGTTTCTTCAAGATAGGTGTTATATTCTTTTGAACCCTGTGCTATCTCAGAGACAGTGAGGACAGCCTTCTCCGAGATGCCGGAAGTCTCATCATAGGTAAGGATAACAGTATAATCGCTGCCAGAGGCTTTCAGAGTCTTCATCTGGAATGCATCCGTGATTTCTTTCCTCTCATCCTCAGCAGAAGTTCCTGAAGAATCCTCTTCCGGACTGGTCGAAACGTTATTGTCAGCATTGGCCGATGCGTCTTCACCAGAGCTCCTCTGTTCGTCTTCATCCTGAGATTCATCGTATTCAGGTATCTCCGCATCGGTCTCAGCAGCTGCCGCTTTAATCTCCTCGTCCACGTACCCGGCAATAATGCCAACAAGACTATCACTTCGGGAAAGATCACTCCCTTTCAGAGAAAGAGACGTAATAATACCATCGGAGAGCTCAATCACTGAAGATTCATCGATATTTAGAGACACCAGTTCATCTTCGCCAGCTGAAGGATTCCCTGATTCGCCAGCCGAATTATCATTCACAGCGGTACCATTCACAGAAACAGCATCATCGGCTTCAGCCCCAGCTTCTACCGTGCTCACTGCCATGGCAGCAAATCCATCTTCATCTTCTGACGGTCTTGCAAATCTCCCCGCATAAACAACATCATTCACATGTTGATTTGTATTATTCCGGAAAATGATCTGTATATCAACCAGACCTGTATTTGGTGTCACATCGACATTGTCACATACCAGGGCAAAGTCATAGAAGGAGCAGGTCGTCACATCATAAATAAACTCTTTGTCAAGGAGATACGCAGCCCTGCCGCTCAGGTTAGGATATTCTTCAGAATCCGAAGTTACACTATTCACAACGAGTTCTGCACCTTCCGGTATTATCTCATCCGTACTGAATATAGCTGTCGCCGTCAAGTCGTCATCAGAGTACGCAAAGCTGACCGCGTTATCCATATCCGCGGCTATGCTGACACCAACTGGTTCAAGGGCATTATCCTCCAGCAAATCATCCCGCTTAGCTGTCTTTTCCAGATACATACCACCGACGTCCTCGGTAGAATTCTTTTCAACAGTGATAGCCGGAAGTATTAAAGCGTATGTCGTGGCAAATGTAATCATTGCCGCCAGGACAGTCACAACACGCTGCCAGCGCTTTAAGCCCTTCTGTTTTTTTATGATCAGATTAAACCAGTTAATTAGTCTATTCATGATATCTCCTTCGTTGCACTGTTGAACTTAACAAGTCGCTATGTAAGTTTTAGCATTTGAAATATTAAGCAGAAGCTGTAATGACTTTCTCTAGCAAGCAATGCCAGAACAGATTGATTTGCCATCGACAAGCCGTAAGTATTCAAATATCTATTGTCCAGTATTTTATATAAATACATATAGATATATTTATTATACTATCTAATCTAAGCAATATCTAAGCTGAATTCCCACTACAATAAAATCTTTAAAGCCCCAAAATCCTGAGTATTATTATCGAAGAGGGGTAAACTTGATACATACGTAAATAAAATCAGGCGGCACTGTAACCTCTCTACAGTACCGCCTGTCTTCTGTTTCAATTATGCATTATCAATATGAACACCGATTTTTTCTTCTCCACAGCATGAACGATGATGTAGCAGCAAGGATCAGCCCCAGGGTAGTGAAAATGCTTGTGCCGAAGCCGCCGGTGTGCGGAAGTTCTGCGCCATTTGAATTCATGACCTTCAGAACCCATTGATCACCGTCTTTATACAACTTGTCGCTTCCGATCGAAGTGTTCCCGATGCTTGCAGTGACCGTGACTATATCCGTCGTTCCGGAGCCGGTTGCGGTAGTTTGAGCTGTAACCACAATCTTGATCGGATCGACTCCGATATAGCCTTCAGGTGCCTTTGTCTCGACCAGGTAATATGTTCCGTGCTTCAGGTGTGATACCGAAACCACAGCCTTCTGGACTGCAGCCCCGCCCTGCGTAACCGTCTCTATAGTAGAAACCAGATCACTAGTATTAATCTTGCAGGCACGGTTAGCCGCGTCATCCCAATTCTTTGCGGGATCATAGTTCTCATTGTATAAATTGAACTTGGCTCCGGCCAGAGCGTTTCCGGACTGGTCAATCTTGAGGATTTCAATCGGCGCGTCGAGCACCTGAATCACCGGGTGAGGATATTTCTTTGACTCGCCCTCGCCGTTGTGATCATAGGTGGCTTTAGCCTCATCGTTTGACCGGAAGCCCGGCTTATCCACGCTGGTGGCATTTGCGGGGTTCGTTCCCAGATAGTCTGTGTCTTTGTCGCCGATTATTGGTCTCCCCTCCTGACTGCCCGTCGTATATTTATCATAGCCGCTTGCCGCGTAAGTCATGTAAGCTTCATCGGTCGTCTTTACATCAAATGATAGCGTGTACGTGGTTCCCGCAACTGCCTGATAATCAGAATCAAATACTGCCTGAATGGCCTTCGTGTCCGGATTATACCTCAGTTCGGAGATGATATATGCTTTGGTGTGACCGTCCGCCTTGGTAAATTTCGCGTTGTCCGCATTTACGGGCGCTCCGTTCTCGTACAGTGTTATCGTCTGCGTCTGCGTGCGATCATTCGGATCCGGGATCGTCATTGTCACCTTTGCTTTTGCCGCAGTCATAATTGCCGCTGCATCGCCGCCGGCATTTTCCAGGCCATACAGCTCGACGTACTTACTCAGATCATCCTGAATAACGATGTTCGAGAACGTTTCATCCATTCCCATGATAGCTCTGAGGTCATCTTTAAGTTTGCCGGCAGCTCCGGAAATATTACTGTTAGCCGGGTCGGAAACCGTCATAAAGTGACCGGAGTGTTCTGTCTCACCATATGCAATGTCAAGCATGCCGTTGAGAAGCGCGGAACCGGCTGTCGTCTGCATGGTTCCTCCGAAACCGACCGTATAAAATTCCATGGTATCGCCAAAGACATAGCCATAGTTTTGCATGTCGTTCACAAAGTAGCCAAATTCCGTAAGGGTCTCGTCCGGACACCCGCCATAATTATCACGGTAATAGTAACTTCCCGCCGCCGCGCCGGCATTTTGCAATGTCCCTGAGGGACAATCGATGTGCAGTGTTGGAATACCGTCACTGATGAAAATGATTACTTTCTTACGACCGTCGTCTTTTACGCCCTGCTGCAGCAGGAACTGTTCGGCTCGCCACAGGCCTGCCGTGTAGTTTGTCAGTATGCTGTCGCCTTCGTTGGCAATTGTAACATTGTTTGCGGGAGTAGCGTCATCTCTGGTAAAAACGTAAGATGTGCCTCCCGGCGATAATACTTCGCTGCCATTCAGCCCGGCATTATAGCGAGCATAGTTGGTTCGCGGAGCCCATGCACTGAAAATACTCGGCCAATAATCCCATGCACCATCCGGGCCTTTGAACCCTACAGCCGCCCACTGATTGCGATCATCCATGCTCAGGAATTCAGAGATAAGACCGTCGGAGCCGTTCAACGCGGACATTACCGCCGGAGCGCGATAAGGATTCCCCTGATAAGCAGAATTATTCATACTGCCTGAATGATCTATCACAAACAGCAGATCTACGCCGTTAGCCTCTTCTAAAGAATTGATCTTATAGTCCAGGTAAAGCCGATACAGATCCGTAAGTTCCTCGCCCGCATGAGCTGAATCCGGATTCGTGACGCCATCCCTCAACGCATCGATTCGCTTATGGATCACAGGATTCTCCTGACCGCCGTTCGGATCCACCTCCTGTCCGATAGGTGTATTCACCAGCTGATACTGGATGATATTGCGGACGCGGGTCACCAGTGTTTCAGAGTAGTCAGTCTGACCGCCCACTTGCTCAATCGTGTAGACATCGCCGGCCGGAAGACGCTCGAAGCAATGTGTATAATTAGGGTATGCTGAACAGGTTTTCAGCGTACTCCCAACATTCGTTTTTTCTGTATAGAATCAGCAATTCCGCTGATAACAGACT
>JBGUIK010000132.1:0-11154 GCA_045112915.1 Lachnospiraceae bacterium | reverse complement strand
GGATCGGGTGTATCTTTCTCCGTTCTTTCTTCAGAAGGGATTCTCTCTGATGACCGGATACGGTATCGGGGAGTATATCAGGAACCGCAGGTTGTACCAAGCGGCGTTGGATCTGAAGGAGACGGATGATAAAGTGATCGAAATTGCATTCCGGTACGGGTATGAAACGCCGGAAAGCTTTACGAAGGCTTTCTCCCGGTTCCATGGTGCAACACCTTCACAGGTGCGCGGCGGGGCGGCAATCAACACATTTCTTCCCTTGACAATCAAACTATCCATTCAGGGAGGTAATCAGATGGACTACAAAATCACCCCGATGTTTCCGTTTAAAGTCATCGGCTTTCAGAAAGTGTTTGACAATGAAACCGCTTACACGGAGATCCCGAAATTCTGGGATGAGATCTGTGAAAAGTATGCTTACAATGTGTATGCCGGAAATGCTCCGGCAAATCCCTATGAGCAGGCTCTGGTAGATAACTGCATCGGTGAATATGGTGTTTGTATCGATGACATTGGTGGCGGAAAGTTCCGGTATCTCGTTGCCGGTAAATATACAGGCGGAGACGTGCCGGAAGGCATGGTTGTTTATGAGTTTCGCAGGAGCGATTGGGCTGTATTCAACTGTATTGGCCCGATCCCGGATGCGCTTCAGAGCGTGAACACACGGATCTTCAAGGAGTGGCTGCCCGGCAATCCGGCGTATGAGCTTTGCGGCAATGCCAGCGTGGAGTGGTATGATTGTGTGAACGGAGAAAAGACCGATCCCGACTACCATAGCGCGATTTGGGTGCCGGTGAAGAGAAAAGAATAATCGGGTAAGAACCTTCGTATGGAAATGGATATAGAATACATCATTCGTGTGGAGACCGTAGTATTAATGTCACGCGAAGATACATAAGAGGGCTGAAATAGCGCGTATTCAAGGGATTCTTCAAAAATGACCCAGGAGGACATTTGCGGAGAATCCCGTTTTTTGCCTGTTTGACAATAGTTCTGACCACTGGAAAAAGTGAGGGCGAGGCTGAACAATTATTGTCAATAATACATCTATTCATTTGGGCAAAATTCTGATAGACTAATAATCAAACGAACAAAAAGATGCTGCGTGATATATCTGAGAATGAGTTGTAAAGAAAGGAACCAATTATGAAAAAAGTAATACTGTCGCTACTTGTTGCTGTTGTTGTCTTATTTGTGATTGTCCTGATTCAGACTCTGATAAAGAACGTGACATTTACAGAGGCTCTTTCAAGACCGTATAATTTCTTCGTTGCCGCAATTGCGCTCGTGGGAACTTATACTGCAATGAGCAGGAAGGGGAAATAGTAATAAAAAATGGTTATGACGTCAGAGGAGTTGTTCAGGAAGCTATTGTAGGAACAAAACTCGAGGACTTATAGACAATAGAAAATTGGACTGATTATGGACGTTTATTTTCTGCTTTTCGCGGAGAGTAAACGTCCTTTTTGCGTTTAAAGAAGGAATGTAACATCCGAAAGGCGCTTTCCTATAAATGAGAAATACAAAGGAGATCTTCTACAGGGAAAGACCTTTACAGTGGATCCAATCTCCAAGAGGAGACCTGGAAATCCTGAAATAAAGGGATTCTGAGGATTTCACCCAGACGAGGTGATTTCCCGGAATCCTTCTTTTTATTGCTATGACAATAGTTCTGACCACTGGAAATTGCGAGGGCGAAGCAGAATGCAGATATGATTCTGAGCAGGCAGCAGTAAGAGATGAACGACAGATAGACTGATTCGGATTGACGTTGTTTGAAGAGCCCAAAATAAAAGAAAAAACATATTGACATGATGTCAGAATGCATGTATAATGTGCATGCTGACACAGTGTCAGAGACGTGCGGATGATGAGGGATATAAGATGAGAAAAGTAACACCTGAACAGATTGCTCAGAAAAGGGAAGAGATCTTTCTGGGCCAAGAGACGCATGACTATAAAAAACATTAAAATAAAGGAGACAAAAGCAATGATAAAATTACCGAAAATCGCACTTGGCGCATGGGCATGGGGAAACGACGGAACCTTCGGAAACAGTCTGACGGCGGAAAGCCTGAAGCCGATCTTTGATACGGCAATGGCAAACGGCCTGAATCTCTGGGATACTGCTTATGCTTATGGAATGGGTACATCTGAAAAGGTGCTTGCCGGATTCTTAAAGGGTCTTCCGAGAGAATCCTATCTGGTTTCTGATAAGTTCACTCCTCAGTGTGCAGATGCTTCTTCTCCGACTGCCATGGCGGATATGATCGAAATGCAGCTGAAGCTGATGGGGCTGGATCATTTCGACGTCTACTGGATCCATAACGTCTGGGATGCTCCGAAGTGGACGGAGGAGCTGGCAAAGTATTTCGAAGGAAAAGACGATGTTCCGCTTCTTGGTGTATCTAATCACAATCTTGCAGAGATTAAGCAGGCGAATGAAATTCTTAATAGCCATGGGCTGAAGCTTTCTGCCGTCCAGAACCACTATAGTCTGATCAACCGTTCTTCCGAAGGCTCCGGCATTCTCGAATACTGCAGAGAAAACGGCATTACCTTTTATGCCTACATGGTCCTGGAGCAGGGAGCTCTTTCCGGCAAGTATGATACAAAGCATCCCATGCCTGCAGGTTCCGCCAGAGCCGAGACCTACAACCCGGTCCTTGACAAGCTGGAGATACTGAATGCGGAGCTTAAAAAGCTTGCAGAGAAATATGGTGTCGGCTCGGCACAGATCCCTGTGGCCTGGGCAATTGCCAAGGGTACACTGCCGATTATAGGCGTGACTAAAGAAAACCAGGTACTGGATGCGGTCAAGGCAGCGAATGTCACATTGACAGCAGAAGAAACCGCAGAACTTGAAAAGGTGGCAGACAGCTTGGAACTGAATGTAATCCGTTTCTGGGAAAAGGAGATGAAATAAGATGACAGTGCGGAATGGCTGGAAGCCGTGTCTGAGTAAGACTACAGCAAATTGAGGTAAGGAGGACAGCAATGAAAAAGATCAAAACATTATTTGCAATCCTGATGATATTAACGATGACCCTTGGGCTGGCCGCCTGCGGAAGTGCCGGCTCAAATGAGGCTTCAAGTACGCAGACGTCAGAAGCGCAGAATACATCAGAGGAAAATGTAACCGCAGCAGAGTCGGAAAAGGAATCGGCCGGTAACAGTGCTGATTCAGAAGAAACATCGGATACAGCAACTGTTGATGCAGATTCCACAGATGATAATACGTCTGCTGAAAACACTTCTGCCGAAGATACTACTGCCCATTCGGATGTTCTGGTGGTGTATTTCTCCGCCACCGGCACCACAAAGGGTGTTGCTGAAAGAATAGCAGCCGTTACTGGCGGAGACCTTTACGAGATTCTGGCGGCAGAACCTTATACTGACGACGATCTGAATTATAACGACAGTAGCAGCCGTTCTACGTCAGAGCAGAACGATAAAAATGCACGTCCGCAGATCGGCAGTGAGGATATTTCCCTGGAAGGCTATAACACTATTTATCTTGGCTTCCCCATCTGGTGGGGCGAAGAACCGCGTATCCTGGATACTTTTGTGGAGAAATACAGCTTTGAAGGTATCACGGTGATTCCGTTCTGCACATCTGGAGGAAGCGGTATTGGCAGAAGCGGCCCCAATATGGAGGCTCTTGCAGGTACAGGTACCTGGCTGGAAGGAAAGCGCTTCAGCGGAAGTGTTTCGGAAGCGGATCTTCAGGCTTGGATCGACGGACTGAAATAAACCGGTTGAAGGAGGGACGGCACCATGTCCAAGGCAAAAACGAATATGATCATAAAGAGGATCGTGGATGCTGCCATGACCGTTCTGCTCCTTTGCCTTATGGCATATCAGGTCACAGGGGAGATGGCACACGAATGGATCGGCATGGGTATGGCAGTGATTGTTATAGTCCATCAGATCCTGAACCGGAAGTGGTACGGAGCGCTTTTTAAAGGAAAATATAACCCTTATCGCAGCATTACTACGATTCTGAATACCCTGCTTATTGCAAGTTTTGCGCTGACTGCCTTCTGCGGTATGTCCATGAGCAGTTATGCGGTTCCTTTCCTCTATGGGATGGCTCCGGTTTCCTTCGTTCGCAGGATGCACCTTTCCATGTCGCACTGGGCATTTGTGCTGATGGGGCTGCATCTGGGAATGCATATCCCGGCAATGACCGCAGGCATGAAACTGACAGGCAGGAAAAAAACAATCTTGGCCTGTGTTTTCACCTGCTTCGCCGGCATCGGTCTCTGGCTGTTTCTGCGAAACGGTATGCCGAATTATCTGTTCTTCCGTGTCCCATTCGCGTTTCTGGACTATGAAAAGGCCGGATGGCTGGTGTTTCTTGAAAACCTGCTGATGCTGTCTTTCTGGACGTTTATCGGAACACGGGCAGCGCTGATTTGCAGGAACGCAGCGACAAAAGCAGGAACAAAAAAGAAAGATTAGGAGGTCTTAATGAAGATCATTGTGCTTATGGGAAGCCCGAACCGGAACGGTTCGACAGGCATCCTGGTAGATAATTTCAAAAAAGGTGCTGAAGAAGCAGGCCATTCAGTAGAAGTCATTGACGTCTGTCACGCAGACATCCATCCCTGCATCGGCTGCGTGAAATGCGGATATGAAGGCCCTTGTGTACAGAAGGATGACGTGGAACTGTTCCGCAATAAACTGCTTGCTTCAGATATGGTCGTCTTTGCTACGCCTCTGTATTACTACGGCATGAGCGCACAGCTGAAAACAGCAGTGGACCGCTTCTGTGCCTACAACAGCAGTTTAAACAGCCGGCATCTGAAGTCCGCTCTGCTTACGGTTGCATGGAACTCCGATGACTGGACCTTCGATGCGCTGGAAGCACACTACAAGACGCTGGTACGCTACATTAATTTCCAAGACTGCGGGATGGTATTAGGTTATGGCTGCGGCACTCCCGGGATGACGAAACGAAGCAAATTTCCGCAGGAAGCCTATCAGCTGGGAAAGAGCTTATAGATCATGAAGCAAGTAGTGCTTCTATGTTCAGTAAAAAAGGATTTGATTCTGCCAATGATTGGCAGAATCAAATCCCTATCTAAGATGTTAGTTTAAGGATTAAATGATTCCATTCCTGGGCGATTAATTCCGGACTCCTTTTATCCCTTATCTCGGATGCATTAATCCCCATCCTGCGGGCTTCTTCGGGATACAGCAGCATATATCGCATTGCATCTGCCAGTTTATCTGTATTTCCAACCGGAACAAGAAGCCCATTAATACCTGAATTTATGACGGCCCTTGCACCGCCGCTGGGACAATCTGTACAGATACAGGGCAGACCGATTGCCATAGCTTCCAGCATAGAATTTGATTGTCCTTCATAATCCGAAGATGATACATACATTGTACAATCCTTAATTAGTTCATGGATTTTTAAAGTAGCCGGATGAATATCCACTCGTGATGAGATGCATAACTTATCTGCTTCCTGTTCCAAAGATTGTTTTAATTCACCGTCACCATATAAGACCAGTCTCATTTCTGGAAACTCGGAAGATATCTTGTAGAATGCACGAAGAAGAAGGAATAGGTTTTTTTGGGGAACCAGTTTACAGAAATTGACGATATAAGGTTTTCTCTTCTGATTCCATATAGGGGGGAGTTCTTCTTTTATCGGATTAGGGATAATTGTTCCCTTTTTTCTAATGGAAGAAGGAAAGAAATTTTTAGCATCTTCTGTTTGGAATACAACCCGATCACAAGCATGAAAGCATATTAACCTCAGAAATCGTTCAATTTTTGTCTTTGGATCATGAACGGGATCATTTCTTTCAGAAAAAAACAGTGGGACGGATGATCCGATACATGCCGCGGTTATAAAAGAAAGAGTACGGGCTGTTGCGAGTAGACTGCAGTCAGAGATTTTTTCCAAACACCATGTAGGTAAGCTTTTAAAGAAGTGCAATGGAACTAAAGAAAAAGGGGTTCCGGCTATCACCATGTTCGCTGTGATTCTGGCCGGTTGCGTGGTGACCTTCCTGACGCATATAGTAAATCGAAAAAACAAGAAACTGCAATCATTGACGCATTTAAACACTTTCGGATGATTTGATAATGTACTTTTTGGCACGAATCTTATCACAGACGCGGCTGATGGGCTGCGAAGGAGAACTGAAGTGTTAATGTGGCAAATGAGGCCGATGCATGTTTAATGATGTGTCGTCCTCGCTTCATAGGATTTTTCGCGTAAGGAGAAATCGACCATTGACTAACGAACGAACGTTAGGTACAATGGGTAATGTAATTCAGTATTACTACTATTTGGGAAAGAGGGAGAAGAGGATGGAAAAGAGCAACACCCGGGAAGAAATACTGGAGGCAGCGCTGGATCTGTTCGCTGTCAACGGATATGAAGCAACCAGTATCTCACAGCTCGCCGATGCGGTAGGTATCCGTAAGGCATCCCTTTACAGCCACTTTGCCAATAAACAGGATATTCTGGATACTGTCGTCGAAACCGTTCTGAAAGGATATGCTGACCATTCGATTTTTGTGCGTGCTGACTGGGACGATCCGGAATTCACAAAGGATAAGACCGGTATGACTGCAGAAGATGTGGCGAAACTCATACAGGGACAGATGCGCTACATCCTGCATGACCCGCACATCAGCAAGGGCAGAAAGTTGCTCATGATCGAGCAGTTCCGCAATGCAGACCTTGCAGAGCTTCAGACTAAGCAGAACTATGAAGATGTCCTGAACTATTTTTTGGGAATGATGAGATTCCTGATCCGTGAGGGTACTTTGAAGGATGCGGACCCTGAGATTATGGCAGCGCAGTTCTCTTCTCCGATCACCGTCTGGATCAACCTGTGCGACCGGGAACCGGAGCGAGAAGATGAGGTAATGGAACTGGTCGGGAAACATGTCATGCAGTTTTTTGAGATCTATCGGAAATAGATCCTTTTGAATGGGGACTTAAGATAGCCGGTCAGACGGAGACGGCTGACCGGTGTTCTTTTCGACACGAGGCTAACGAACGATAGGACGCTAAGGAGAATTCGATGAAAGTAGAATTTATGACAGAAAAAGAGATAGCCTTTGTAATCCGCAGGTTGGCCGAAGATGAAAGACAGACCGCACTGGATCTGGCGTGGGCCGTGTTCTCGGAATATGAATCTCCGGATTACTCTGCAGAGGGAACAGAGGAGTTCCGAAAGTGTCTTCACGATGAAGGGTATCTTTCCGGGCTGCATTATTACGGTGCTTTTGATGGAGAAAAGCTGGTAGGTGAGATTGCCATCAGACCGGACAAAAAACATATCTGCTTTTTCTTTGTGGACGGCAGGTATCACCGGCGCAGGATTGGCACGCGAATGTTTCTACGTTTGCTTGAAGATTATCCGGGCGAGACGATTACCCTCAATTCCTCACCGTATGGTCTCCCCTTCTATAAGGCGATTGGATTTGTAACAACCGATGAAGAAAAGACGGTGAACGGCATCCGGTTTACATCGATGAAATATGAGGGCAAATAAGGGAGGTGCTGCTGTTTCTATTGCTGCTGACGGTTCCCGCTGTTCCGCTGAAATACTCAGCGCTTGTCGTCTGTGCGGTGGCGACGTTCGCCGCAATTCAGGAAGGCCATTTCATCAGAACAGAAAGCGAATAGCAGATAGGGATATATGGAGCCGGGATTGGGAGGAAAAGGAGATTATGAAATTCAAAGGAACTCTTATCGTCGTAAAAGACTGCAAGAAAGCATTGAAATTCTATCAGGACATGTTTGGATTCGAGTTGATTCGGGATAATGACGGCAATATGGAGCTGTCCGGAAATCTGTATCTCCAGGAAGAAAAATACTGGGAGCGGTTTATGGGAAGACGCGTTATTCCGCAAAGCAATCAAACTGAGCTGTATTTTGAAGAGCCGGAGATTGTAAGCTTTGTAAAAAAGTTGGAAAGGCTCTATCCTGACATTGAATATGTTAATCACATTATGACGCATAGTTGGGGACAGCGGGTCGTCAGATTCTATGACTTGGACGGCAATCTCATCGAAGTTGGCACCCCTGTATGATCCGTGCTGCATTAGAGGGAGGATGGCGTAATGTCCGATGAAATAAATTATCAAAGATTGAATGCTGACAATTTCACCGATCATTCATTGGATGATTTTGTCCGTCGCCAAACTGTTACAGAGTGTTGGAGAAAGATAAACAACGATTGGAAGCTTGTGCCGAATGTCTATCAAGAAAACTGGTCGCAGGTGCAGTGCCGGGAAATTGCAGAAGACGTGGTGCATTATATAAATCTTGATCAGACTGGCTTTGGTGCGTTCGATGGCGAGCGGATCATTGGGTTTGCGACCGTCTCCCACCGTATATTCGGAGTTGCGGCAAGATATGTGCAACTGGTTTGTCTTCAGATAACAGTGGAATACAGACGCCAGGGCATCGGCAGGAAGCTCTTTTCCCTGGCCTGTGACGAGGCACGGCAGTTAGGCGCGGACAAACTGTATATTTCGGCTCATTCCTCAAAAGAGTCACAGGCGGCATACCGGGCACTTGGCTGTACGCTTGCGGAGGAGGTCAATGAGGAACTGGCAGCAGCGGAGCCCTTTGATGTCCAAATGGAATACAGATTATAAAAGAGTATAAAGACCTTTCCTGTAGATATAGAATGGTTATTGAACCGTGACAGAGGAAAGACAAGGTTTATACTGACGGATATGGTATTTGAGAAAGTGAGATCATGAAATAATGCGTATCTATATTGATTTTGACGATTGCCTGTAATTCAAGTTTATTGCAACCTAAGGGGTGAAGTAACAATGTTTGATCTGGACAAATACCTGGCTGATCTGATCATGAACTGTCGGTCGGCTTTCGGAGAGCGGCTGCTGTACATGGGTCTTCAGGGAAGCTGGCTGCGCGGTGAAGCTCATGAAAACAGCGATATCGATATCATGTTGATTCTGGACGGGTTCTCCGTGAGGGATATGGATACATACCGCAGCATCCTGAAAGGGATCGGTTTTTACGAGAGATCCTGCGGCTTCATCTGCGGGAAAGACGAAATGAAGCGCTGGAATCCTCTGGAGGTATGCCAACTACTCCAAACGACGAAAGACCTGGTCGGCATACTGACGGATTATCTTCCGCCCGCGACGCGGGAAGACGAAATCAACTATGTCAAATTGAGCCTGGGGAATCTGTATCACGAACTCTGTCACCGCTATATTCACGCAGACAGGGACAAGAACACCGCCAGGTTTCGCGGCTCCTGCAAAATCGTGTTTTACCTGATCCAGAATCTGCATTTTCTGGAAAGCGGACGTTTCCTCCTGCGCGAAAAGGACCTGAAGGCAGCGGCGTCGGAGGAGGATCGGCTGATTCTGGAATTGGCCGATCTGCCGTTCGGTTACAATTTCGATCAGGCTTTCACTTCCCTGTTTGCCTGGTGCCAAAGAGCCTTTGTCCGCATCGAGCGCCTTGGATAAACATGTAAAGACAGGAATTGAGGCGAAAAATGATTTTTATTATAGCATTGATAGTAACAGTTATTTCAATAATATGCTGTTTAGAAATAAAGAGATCGACGGTTAGAGTAATTCTGGGAATGGTGGCATTCTTCAATATTCTAATTATGATTTTAGCTGGAAGTTTTACTTACACAACAAGGTACAAAATACATGATGTTGCTTCATATACATCACCGGATGGGAAATATGAATTATTATTCCAGCAGGTAGGAGATCCGGACTGGCCATTTGGGCATACACATGCCAGGTTGGTTCTTAAAGATGAAGCAGGAATAATTGTAAAACATTCTTTTGATATAGCAGATGATGGGGCAAATGCCTGTTCTGATTTATGTCAGGTTACATGGAAAGCTGCTCAAGTGGAAGCAGTAATAAGTGGTAAAGAGCAGAATGATAATCAGTTCATTTTCTTTTTTAATGGTAAAACAGATTCCAATCAGCTTGATACGAGGTTCGGAAAGTACTGAAGAATGCAGAGTCGGGAGAAAGATGATTTATATCCAAATGGACGGCAGAAGAACGAAAGGAATATAGAGACCGATACTGACAAATCCAGTTATGGGAGCAAGAACTAAATAATGCTGGAGGAGGAGAGAAATGTTAAAATACGAGATAACAGATCTGCCAAAAATCGCAATCATTGGAAAGGAAGGCTTATGCACGCAAGAAAAGAATGTCGTTCAGGACCTGTGGCATCAGGCCAATTCCAACTTCAGCGATATTGCAGATATCGGAATGAAAAACGCTGATGGTTCTTTTGTTGGTTTTTGGGGAGCAATGAGCGACGATACGCTGTCTTTTTTGCCATGGACGGACGATTTTTCAAGGGGCTTGTACTTGGCGGGCATTGAAGTATATGAGGAAACGCCGGTTCCGGATGGATGGGTAAAGTGGGTTATGCCGGCAAGAAAGTATCTTGTGACAGATGTTCAGCCGGAAATCTATGGCAAGATATTTGAATACGTGATAAAGAGTCTTATTCCAGATCTTGGGATGAAGCTTGTAGGTGCGGTATGTGATTTTACTGAACCGGCAACCGGGCAGAGTAAATTGTTTTTTCCGGTGAAGTGAAAAACATAATACTCATTTAGTATGAGGGTTAAAGGCGAAAGACCTTGATGATCAAGACGGAGAGACTGTTCCTGCGCCGATCTGGAAGGACACTTATCTCTATGCGATCCTGGAAAGCGACGAAACAAATAAACTCTGCCGTGAATCAGTGGAGACAGAAAGATGAGCGAACAGATATATATAACATGGAATCCTTGGCACGGCTGTACGAAGTACTCTGAAGGATGCCGTTACTGCTACGTCTACAGACAGGATGAAGCATACGGTAGTTCGGTTTCATCGGAGCAATGCCGCAAAACGCAGAACTATAATCTGCCTGTGAAAAAGAAACGTGATGGAAGCTTTAAGGTTGAGCCCTGTTCCATTGTTATGACTTGTTTTACTTCAGATTTTCTGCTGAAGGATGCGGACGAATGGCGTGGAGAATGCTGGAAAATGATAAAAAGCCGTTCAGACTGCATGTTCTATGAAGCGTAGCAGCAGAGTACCACGTCCATAGGAGCTGCCGCACCGCATGGGCGTGGGTGAATGCCGGGACAAATTTACTGG
>JBGUIK010000131.1:0-12531 GCA_045112915.1 Lachnospiraceae bacterium | reverse complement strand
TGCCTTCTACAACGCGGTACTCTGGGGCTACCAGAAAAAGATAACAACGGGCTTTACATCGGGAGAGCTGAAAGGTAAATTTGGCGTTGATGAGAACTGCTCGAGAGGCCAGATTGTGACATTCCTATACAGAGCAAAGTAAATATCGGCATAAGTTTCAAGGCCTGCAGGTTTTTTCCTGTAGGCCTTATTTTTTGTTTGAAAGGAAAACTTCTTTTATGTGTATGGAGATTACGAAAATACCTATTAAAAGGGCAGCACCAAAGAGACGCGGGGGCGCAGCTTATGCCCGTGTATCTCGCGACTTGGACACCCTCCTGCACTCCCTGGCAAACCAGGTGTCCCATTACACTGACCGCATCAGTTCCAACCCTGAATGGGAGTTTGCAGGCTTCTACGTTGACGAGGGGATCTCCGGGACGAGCGTGAAGTAGAGAATCGACTTCCTTCGGATGATGGCTGATGCCAAGATGGAAAGATTGACCTGATTCTCACGAAGTCGGTATCGAGATTTGCCCGGAACACCGTCTGACTCCTGCGGAGCATTTGCGAGCTGCTGGAGCTGGGCATAGAAGTAATGTTCGATAAGGAGAACATCTGCACGCTCGACCAGAAGGGTGAGTTGCTGATCACGATCAGGGTATAAAAAAGCCGCTGCGGGAGCGGCTTTCCTTATAGTATAGTTGTTACGCGACCAGCCAGGAATGTTTCTTCACCGAGTAAATCGGTACGAAGGGGATAATGATCGGCACAGTCTTTACATATTTCTGATATCTCGGGTTGTGGCCGTAGTTCCTGTCCTGCCGGAGCTCCAGTCTGCGGGCTCCGCTGAACATGACATAAATGATTCCGATATAGCCGAGGAGCGCGATGACCCACATGAGAATTGAACTGTAAATATTGAGGCCTGAGACGAATACACCAGTCCAGAGGAGCAGTTCGCCGAAATAGTTGGGGCAGCGCACGATGCTGTAGAGTCCGGTGTCGACGAACATATGCGGATCCTTTTTCTTGGCTGCGTTCTTTTGGGCATCCGCAAGCATTTCGATGACAATACCTGAGGCCATCAGGATAATTCCTATAATGGAGAAGACATCCGAGCCGGCTCCCGCCTCCATCCGAAAGAGGACGGGCGCGGTCTCGCAGAGATAGAGCAGCGCGCAGGCAAGCCAGATACAGATCTTAACACCGACCGGCACATTGGACTTTGACTCTCCTTTGAGGAGCTTTTTATAAGCGGTGCTCTTTAGCTCACGGTAGAGAAGATAGCCACCCAGCCGCGCACCGTAAATTATGAAGAGCAGGCACATGATGAGGGCGGCGGGAGTCACATTTGCTCTGAACATGATGAGCAGTACGATGCCGATCCCCGCGATAGAGAAACCGTACCCTACTGAGAAGAAATAGACATACATGATAAAGCCGACGGAGGCTATAATAAGAGCGGTCAGAAAAATTATTAAGAGATGCATAGCGAGTCCTTTCGTGATTATTATATGTGGAATATGCACTTACAGAATACCATTCTTTGCCGATTAGGAAAAGTCCGACACAGGAAAATAAGAAATTTGGCCATATACAGAAGAGAGTGATTGTATTATACTCAATCATCGTTAGTAGTGTATAATGGTAACCGATACGTGAGTATTTCATATATGCACCGGGGAGGAATTAATTATGTCGGATTATATTTTAAGTTGCTGCTCGACCGCAGATCTTTCAGAAGAGCTTATGAAGGCCAGGGATATACATTATATATGTTTCCATTATGAAGTTGACGGTATAACGTATCCGGATGATCTCGGACAGTCTATTCCGTTTTCACGGTTTTATCAGATGATGCGGGACGGAGCTATGACCCGGACTTCACAGGTCGCTGTCGGCGAATATGAAGAATATTTCGAAGGTTTCCTCAGAGAGGGAAAGGATATTCTTCACCTTACACTGAGTTCAGGTATTTCCGGAACTATTAATTCCGCAATGATAGCGGCAGAGGATCTTCGGGAAAAATACCCTGAGAGAAGAATTTATATTGTCGATTCTCTTGCCGCTTCGTCAGGCTACGGTCTGCTTATGGACCGGCTTGCGGATCTCAGGGATTCAGGTATGAGTATTGATGAAGTTCGTGACTGGGCTGAGGCCAATAAGCTGAAGTGTCTGCACTGGTTCTTCACATCCGATCTTACGTTTTTTATCCGGGGCGGACGTGTATCGAAGGCATCGGGAATGATAGGGCAGATGCTTAATATCTGCCCGCTGCTCAATGTCGATGATCAGGGAAAACTGGTCGCCCGCGAAAAGCACCGCGGCAAGAAAAAAGTCATTCATGCTATTGTGCAGAAGATGAAAGAGCAGGCGGAGAACGGTATTGATTATTCAGGTAAGTGTTTCATCTCACAGTCAGACTGCCTTTCTGACGCCCGTGCGGTAGCGGATGCAATTGAGGCGGCATTCCCGAAGTTGGATGGAAATGTACGGATATTTGATATCGGAACAACAATCGGCAGTCATACAGGTCCCGGCACTGTCGCCCTTTTCTTCTGGGGGCAGGAGTACAGCTCGCGCGCGACCGGAGATTGAGATTTACACACTGAATAATATGCACTTTACGATAGATTAAAATGTGTATTTCGTGTATAATGTGTGCGAGCGATACTTCACGGAGAGACATTGATTCACCCACCGCCTGCAGAAGCGCAGGTCTTCTCCCACTGAGAAAAAACTGCGTATTACCGCAGATCAGGAGGAAGTGTTATGTCGGAATACGTTTTGAGCTGCTGTTCTACAGTCGATCTCTCGGCTGACTACATGGAGGAGAGAAATATTCATTATATATCCTTCCATTTTGAGATTGACGAGGTGCTTTACGCTGACGATTTCGGAAAGTCGATTCCGCTTAAGGAGTTCTACCGGAAGATGAAGAATGGGGCAATGCCCCGAACTTCTCAGATAAATGTTACTGAGTATGAAGAATACTTTGAAGCATTTCTGAAAGAGGGGAAGGACATACTTCACATCACGGCAAGTTCGGGATTATCGGGGACGTATAACTCGGCCATGATCGCAGCCCGTGATCTTCAGGAAAAGTATCCGGACAGAAAACTCTATGTTGTCGATTCACTTGCGGCCTGCGCCGGAAGCGGACTGATCGTAGATAAGCTGGCTGATCTTCGCGACGCAGGACAGAGCATTGAGGAAGTGAGAGACTGGGCTGAGAATAATAAACTGAGAAGTATGCACTGGGTACTGCCCTCTGAGCTTACCTACCTCATCCGCGGCGGACGTGTGTCTAAGACTGTGGGGATGATCGGCAAAGCGCTGAGCATTTGCCCGCTCCTCTTTGTAGATCATAACGGAAAAATGATTTCTCGCGAGAAATGCCGCGGCAAGAAAAAGGCGATGCGGACGCTGGTCGACAGGATGAAGGCGCAGGCGGAAAACGGCGTGGAATACAGCGGCAAATGCTTTATTGCCAATTCCGACTGCTATGAGGACGCGATCATGGTGGCGGAGGCAATCGAAGCCGCTTTTCCGAAACTGAGCGGAGGAGTTCGTATATTCGATATCGGGACCGTTATCGGCTGTCATACCGGTCCGGGAACAATTGCCCTGTTCTTCTGGGGAAAACCGGGTCTGAGATGAGTCACTTTAGCCTGACTGGAGATTAACAACTGCCGCTGAGGCTGGCCGGCAGTTCGTGGTGTTACAAAGCGGGGGTTAGTTTCCGCTGGAATATAAAGTAAAGAGAGGAGCTATATTGTGGAGTTTACAGACGTTATTATAAACAGGTATTCATGTAAGAAGTATGACGGAAATGCAATCACTGATGAACAGCTTGCAGCCATCCTTGAAGCAGGCCGCGTGGCTCCGACTGCGAAGAATCTGCAGGAACAGCATATTTATGTTGTACAGTCCGCGGAAGGTCTGGCAAAAATAGATCAGGTGACGCCGTGCCGTTATGGTGCTCCCACGGTTCTTGTGGTGGCATTTGATAAAAATAATGTGTTCACATACCCGGGCGGAAAGCGCGACTCCGGCATTGAGGACGCGTCGATCGTGGCGACCCATCTTACCCTCGCCGCGTACAATGCGGGCGTTGACAGCTGCTGGGTCAACTTCTTTGATCCGGACGCTCTTGCCGCATCCCTTGGGCTGCCTGAAAATGAGGAGATCCTGATGCTGCTTGACCTTGGCCATGCGGCGGAGGGGGCGGGTCCTCTTGCAAATCATATGAGCCGTAAGCCTCTATCTGAGACGGTGAGCTATATCTGATCAGTAGTGCTACACCATAGACGGTCTGCATGTAAGGTGTGGAGAGCAGTCAGGTTGTTCAAAAGTGCTGCATCAAAGACGGTCTGCATGTAAGGTGTGGAGAGCAGTCAGGTTGTTCAAAAGTGCTGTAGCATAGATGGTCTGCTTGTACGGGGGTGCAGTTCAGACAGGCTGTTCATGAAGTTGGTTTCAGGTGCAAACATCCATCTTCGTGAGAAAAACATTGCATATCCGACCGAGAAATCGTGCAGAGGCGGTAACGTCTCTGCACAAGTTCGCAGGAAAGGATATGCGTTTTTCGATGAAGATGGTGTTTGCACCTGCTTAAGAAGTATGGAACAGCCTGTATAAACTGCTTAAGATCTGCGGTGGAAAGAGTCTGTAAATGCATAAAAATAGTGCTTGACATTTCACCTGCTATCGCATAGAATAACAAAGTGTGTTCCGCCCATGCCGCTATTCGTGTCTCTAGGCTAAAGGCAGAGCAGCCTATTTAGATAATAAGATTGTTCATTTAGTTTAGATGGAGGGTAATGATTTGGCTAACATCAAATCTGCAAAGAAGAGAGTACTCGTAAACGCAAAGAAGGCGGCTCGCAACAAGTCAATCAAGTCTGGTGTCAAGACTTCTGTCAAGAAGGTCGAAGCAGCAATCGCAGCTGGCGACAAGGCAGCAGCAGTATCAGCGCTTGACGCATTCAAGGCTGAGATGGGCCGCGCTACATCCAAGGGAGTTTATAAGAAGAATACAAACTCCAGAAAAGTTGGCCGTATGTCCAAGAAAGTTGACGCAATGGCATAACTGAATATGATATGAATTATAAAAACTGTCGCGTAAGCGGCAGTTTTTTTTGTAGCACCAACCCGGCAGAGCGAGAATCCCGTCCTGCTCGTTTTTTCTCCGGTACAAATGAAAACATTTATTGACAGTGATTTGCGGGTAGAATATACTAACCATAGGTTAGAAAGTGCTAACCGAAAAACGAAATATTTGCCTGCCTAAATACGCGGAATGGCAAAAGGAGGAGAAAAACATGAGCAGCAAAGACACAATTATCATACTGGCAAGCGTCGGAACGACGATCATCCGTGCGAAGGTCACAACTTATGACATGATCAAAAAGGATCTGGCTGACTATTCGGGGATGGAAGTCCTTCAGGTATTCACCGACGACAATGCAGCCCATGCCATGTCTGAACCTGAGGACAGGGTCTATACCGTGGAGGAAGCGCTCGAAAAGGCAATCGCGCTTGGCTATTCCAGGGTCATTGCCGTACCGGTATTTATGACAAAGGGTGAGCTTTATAACAGTCTCAAGAGCCGTCTGGACTTCTATCTGGACCGTCTCGAGATCAGGATGACAGATTCCGTTCTTCACGATGCTCAGTCCTGCAAGGAATTCGTGGAGATATTTGAGACGATTACATCCCTTGACCCGAAGAAGGAGTATCTGTTCGTTGAGCACGGCAATGCGTATTATCACTGCGCCGCGAATACGTATCTGCAGAAAGCGCTCGATGAAAAGGGTTATGCAAACGCGAAAGTAATCCAGCTCAAAGAGCGCGACAGCTTCGGTCAGGCCATCGCTTTCCTGAAGTCGAGAAAGGCGGACGAGACCGGTGCGCAGGTCATTATCATTCCGCTTATCGTGGCATGGGGCGATTACATGGCCAATGAGCTCTACAATGCACAGGATTCATTTGTATGGAGACTCAGAAATGCCGGCTACCGCGCCGTATTCACAGGCGGCGGACTCGGCGAGTTCGAGCAGTTCCGCAATATATACCACAAGAGACTGGATGCTGTGAAGGAGTGATGGAATATGGATATTCGCAAAGACGCATGGCGCGGCTTTAAGGGCACGCACTGGACTGATGATATCAATGTCAGAGACTTTATTCAGAATAACTATACCGTTTATACCGGCGACGAGAGCTTCCTTGCCGATCCTACTGAGGGCACTGATAAACTGTGGGGCAAACTGCAGGAGCTTCAGAAGGAGGAGCGGGCTCGCGGCGGTGTCCTCGAGTGCGAAACGGAAGTGGTCACCGGTCTCACAGCTTACGGTCCGGGCTATATCGACCCGGAACTCAAGGGCTATGAGAAAGTCGTCGGTCTCCAGACAGACAAGCCGTTAAAGCGCGCGTTCATGCCGTACGGCGGCATCAAGATGGCGATGCAGGCGGCGAGGACTTACGGCTATGACGTAAATCCGAAATACAACAAGATATTTACTGAGTATCACAAGACCCACAATCAGGCGGTCTTCGATGCATATACACCGGAGATGAGAAGCGCGAGACACACGCATATCATTACAGGTCTCCCGGATACCTACGGCCGCGGTCGAATTGTCGGCGATTACAGAAGAGTTGCCCTCTACGGAATCGATTTTCTGATTAAAAAGAAGCAGGAGGATCTGCAGAACTGCGGCCACGGCGAGATGACCGACAATATCATCCGTCAGAGGGAGGAACTGGCGGATCAGATAAAGGCTCTTAATCAAATGAAGGAAATGGCAGCAGTCTACGGATATGACATCTCGGTGCCGGCTGTCAATGCCCCTGAAGCGGTACAATGGCTGTATTTTGGCTATTTGGCAGCGATAAAGACACAGAACGGCGCAGCGATGAGCGTAGGCCGCATTTCAACATTCCTCGACATCTATATCGAGAGAGATCTGCAGGAGGGAACACTGACGGAATCGGAAGCTCAGGAGCTGATCGATCATCTGGTCATGAAATTCCGCATGGTCAAATTCGCGCGAATTCCTTCTTATAATCAGCTGTTCTCAGGCGATCCGGTATGGGCAACACTGGAGATGGCAGGTATAGGCATTGACGGAAGACCGCTTGTAACTAAGAATGATTTCCGCTTCCTGCATACGCTCGAGAACATGGGTCCCTCCCCGGAGCCGAATCTTACGGTCCTCTACTCCAGCAAGCTGCCGGATGCTTTCAAAAAATACGCAGCCAAAATCTCTGTGACGACAAGCTCCATTCAGTATGAGAATGATGACGTCATGAAGCCGGTCTGGGGAGATGATTACAGCATCTGCTGCTGTGTATCCGCGACGCAGACAGGCAAGGAAATGCAGTTCTTCGGCGCGCGGGCAAACCTCGCGAAATGCCTGCTCTATGCGATCAATGGCGGGTTTGATGAAAAGCATCGCATCCAGTGCGGACCTGAGATCGTCCCGATCACATCCGAGTATCTGGACTATGACGAAGTTATTCACAAGTTCGATCTTATGATGGACTGGCTGGCAGGTCTCTATGTCAATATACTCAACCTGATCCAGTACATGCATGACAAGTATTATTATGAAGCTGCCGAGATGGCGCTGATCGATACGGACGTTAGGAGAACATTTGCAACGGGTATTGCCGGCTTCTCGCATGTTGTCGATTCGCTGAGCGCGATCAAATACTCGAAAGTGAAAGTTATCAGAGATGAAGAGGGGATTGCTGTCGGATTCGAGATGGATGGAGATTTCCCGAAATACGGCAATGATGATGACAGAGCTGACGAAATTGCGGTATGGCTGCTGAAAACCTTCCTGACCAAAATCAAAAAGTATCACACCTATCGTGATTCCGAGCCGACTACGTCAATTCTGACGATCACATCGAACGTTGTCTACGGAAAGGCGACCGGGGCAACACCGGACGGACGCGCCGCGTACAAGCCATTTGCTCCGGGCGGAAACCCGTCTTACGGTGCTGAGCAGGAAGGACTTCTCGCATCCCTCAACTCTGTCGCAAAAGTTCCGTACGAGTATGCTCTTGACGGTATCTCCAATACACAGACGATCAGCCCGACAGCGCTCGGCCGCAATGTGGATGAGCAGAAGGCGACACTGGTAAACGTCATGGACGGATACTTCGACCGCGGCGCTCACCATCTGAACGTCAATGTATTCGGCACAGAGAAATTGATTGACGCGATGGAGCATCCCGAGAAGCCGGAATACGCGAATTTCACGATCCGTGTATCCGGATACGCTGTCAAGTTCATCGATCTGACCAGGGAGCAGCAGCTGGATGTTATCGCGCGAACATGCCATAAATCACTTTAAAACTTCGGCTCTTGCCAATGGAGGTGAAAATGTTTGACTATTTAAGGTCAGGCACTCCGGAAAGTGAGAAAACAAATGAAGACTCGGTGGGATGGATCCATTCCACCGAGTCTTTCGGCGCTGTAGACGGGCCGGGAATACGTTTTCTCATATTCATGCAGGGGTGCCGTATGCGCTGCCGGTACTGTCATAATCCTGATACATGGAGAATGCCGGATGTCCCGGAACTTTGTAAGAATACGACCGAAAACGAGGCTGCGGCAGAAGAAAAGCCCGTTCTATCCGGGGACGGACTTAAGAAGCGGGCAGTGAAGAATGCAAATATTTGTCCCGGGAAAATGGTTACCGTGAAGGAAATTCTTAATAAGGCCGAGCGTTTCAGAAGTTACTGGAGAGAGACGGGCGGAATTACTGTGAGCGGGGGTGAAGCCCTCCTGCAGATCGACTTCCTGACAGATCTCTTTGAGGAGGCCGGGAGAAGAGGCATCAGCACGGTGCTCGATACGGCTGCCCAGCCGTTCACCCGGACAGAACCCTTCTTTTCCAAATTCGAGCGGCTCATGAAGAGCACAGATCTGGTCCTTCTCGATATCAAGCATATTGACGATGCAAAGCACAGATATCTGACCGGCTGCACGAATGTGAATATCCTTGACTGTGCCCGTTATCTGTCAGACATCGGCAAACCTGTCTGGATCAGGTATGTGCTTGTACCCGGTTATAATGATTCCGATGAGGATCTGATAAGGACATATGAATTTGTCCGCACACTGCGAAATGTACGGCGCGTTGAAGTGCTTCCCTACCATACTCTCGGAGTATTCAAATGGGAAGAACTGGGCATTCCCTATACGCTCCGCGGGGTCGACCCTCCGACTAAGGAGAGCGTCACGAGGGCTCAGATGATTTTGTCCGGACTTGTCTGCGGACCGGAAGCTTAAGTGACAGACTTATATGAGAGCAGGGACTTTGGCTGCGAACTCATTTCCTTGCCGAGAATCGGATCAGCAGCAGCTCGACGCTGAGCCGCTCGGCAATATTGCCGGTCTTTACAGCCTCCTCCATCTCGGTGCAGAAGGTGACGTGCCCGCGCAGCTCGGCAGGGGTATAGTTCCGCACCGTGTTCATGGACCGCCTCACAACAAAATCCCGGATCCCGGTCTTCTGCGCGATCATGGGGACTGAGTTTCCGAGGGATGCCAGTTCCTTGATCATGAGGAGCTGATTGAACTGCCGCGCAATGAGGTAGAGTATTCTGAGGGGAGGTTCCTTTAAGGCCAGCAGGTCCGCGTAGAGATCGAGGGCTTTTTTCTGATTCCGCGCTGTAACCGCATCGATCATTTCAAAAATGTGGTTTTCAATCTGTGTTCCGGTGACGGCCTCGATATCTGCTCTGGTGACAGAATTCCTGCCCTGGCAGTAGGAGACGACTTTGTCGATCTCGAGCGCAAGGTGATTCATATCGGGACCGGTCCTGCCAAGGAGATATGCCATGTCTGCGGATGTGATCCGAAGCCCTGCGCGGGCCAGGATTCCTGCCCCCCATTTCATAAGCTGGTCTTCCTTTTGTGTGGCGAATTCAGAGACATAGCCGTATTTCTGCACAGCTTTGTACAGCCTGTTTCTCTTGTCTATTTCGGTCTCGGAGAAGACGATGACGGCGTAATCGGGTATGCGCGCCATATAGTCGGGCAGGAGTTCCACTGCGTTTTTGAAAAAGCCGCTGTCCTTTACCCGGACGAGTCGTCTCTCGGCGAAGAAAGGCATGGTCTCGGCAAAATCGATGATCGCCGTCTCTGTGGTCTTGTCTCCCTCAAAGCTGATCCTGTTCATGTTGTCGCTCTCCGGCAGGATCGCGTCGCACAGTTTTTTGGTGTAGGACAGCCGAAGAAAGCTCTCCGGTCCGTAGAGCAGGTAGACTCTGGAGAATGTATTGTTTTTTATGGCTTCGTTTATACGTTTCATATAATATGTTTTTTCGTCTGGGCTATGGCCGGTGTGAGCTGCTTTTTTCTCACAAGGCTATGGCTCTCAAACCATCTCCAATTTATTTATCTTTCTGTCAAATGTCAGAAGACCGTTCACTTCCTCCTCTACATCCGATACCTGTGTATAGACGGCGCCGCTGAGACCATCTTCCGCAAGCTTTTTGACAGTATCCTGCAGATTGCGGAACTTCTCATTGAACTCAGCCGCGCTCTCGCATTGTCCGTAACCGTAGACTTCGGGCGAGTAGCTGTGGCCGTGGACAAGAAGAGTGAGTCCGCCGTACTCAGTGATACAGAAAGCCCGTCTGTCTTTCTCGACGATCAGTTTTCGGAAGTAGTTGTGTACGGAGCGAATATCACCGCCTCCCTGATCGTACCATCCCGACGCATGGTCGATGAGCCTCGTGCTGTCTAGTTTCTTCATGCGGGCGGCGACGGCATTGGCGTCGAACTGTCCCCAGCCTTCGTTGAACGGTGTCCAGAGGACCAGAGACGTAACGCTCCTCAGATGTTCGACGGTATCCCGCATCTCCCTGAGCCAGACTTTTCTTCCGAGCTTAGACGAGCGGGAGAAGATGAAGTGATGTCGGTCGGAAATATGCTTTGTGATCGCCGGGAAGATCGTTGGCAGGTAGAGCGTGAGAGGCGTCTTTGGTCTTGTACCTCCGTTTATGATATCCTGCCAGACCAGCATGCCGAGCCTGTCACAGTGATAATACCAGCGCATCGGCTCGATCTTGATGTGTTTGCGGAGCATGTTCATGCCGGCGGATTTCATTTGCATTATGTCATAGACGAAAGCTTCATCGGAAGCGGGCGTATATAGTCCGTCCGGCCAGTATCCCTGATCGAGGACGCCGTTCATGAAATACGGTCTGTTATTGAGAAAGATTCGTGCGATGCCGTTCTCGTCAGACTCAAGGGATACTTTGCGCATGCCGAAGTAGGAGATGACCGTGTCGTGCCCCGCAGTGATTTTTACAGGATAGAGCCAGGGCTCCTCCGGGCTCCAGGGCTTCACATCCGGGATATCTATGCCAAGCTCTTTTGATGGAACAGCGTAAACTTTCGCAAGAGGAGACTCGAAGATGCCGGATTCCGATACGCGGTCGGCATCATACTCTCTTGCCGGCTGGGCGATAAGAATTTCTACCGGAACTTTTGCTGACGTTTCGATGATACAATTTACTTTGTTGCTGTCGAGATCGGGCGTAAACACCGCACGGGTGACATAGGTCTCCGGGACCCATTCCATCCAGACTGTCTGCCAGATGCCGCTCTGGGCAGTGTAATACATACCACCGGGTTTCAGGGACTGCTTGCCGCAGCTTCGCCACGATGTGTCGGACAGGTCAGTTACGCGCACGTGGAGTTCATTAACATCCGGGACAAGGTAGTCTGTGATATCGACTTCGAACGGGAGATATCCCCCGTGGTGGCGGACGATACCGTTGCCGTTCATATAGACCTGGCAGGACTCATCGACAGCTCCGAAGTGCAGAATGAGCCGCATGCCGGTCATTTTTTTTGCTGTGAAGATCCGGTGATACCAGAGGACTTCATCCGGCATGAGCTGTCTGTCCACGCAGGAAAGAAGAGATTCCGGCGAGTACGGGACAATGATGAAGCCGTCATAATTGACCGGACCGGGATAGCGGGATTCGAGAGAGGTCTTAGGCCTTATCGCGTACTCCCAGCATCCGTTCAGGTTGATATAAGAGCTTCGGACAAGCTGCGGGCGCGGATATTCCGGGAGCACGCTGTCCTCCTTGAATTCCTCGCCCCACGTTGTATACATTCTTATCGGATCCGCCTTCTTCTTGCCGAGCTGAAGCGAACCGATCGCGTTTTTTATATTCATGATGCCGCCCTTCCTTTGTGGCTGCTTACGATACTGACTTATATGTAATTTTACCTGTTTTGCCTTTTGATGGCAACTGTCTAAAAACAGTTCAGACAGGCTGCAGCACAGTATCGAGAACCGCCGCAAACACCAGATGCTTTGCGCCGGCGGCCGAGTGACAGGGCAGCCTGTCTGAACTGCCGGAGGTCATAGCCTGGGATCGTGACAGTTCAGACAGGCTGCAGCCAGTATCAAGTACCGCCGCAAACACCATCTTCATCGAAAAACGCAGGTCCTGCCCTGCGAGCCAACCAATGCGTACGCATTGCTGGTCTCTCGGTCGGACCCG
>JBGUIK010000130.1:0-6234 GCA_045112915.1 Lachnospiraceae bacterium | reverse complement strand
AATTTCACGGATTGCGACTGCCCGCCTCAGCACTCGGGCAGTCTTGAACCCCCGAACTGAACTTTGATGACTGCCCACCAACTTTCTTGCCTGCAGTTGATTATAGTTAATTTCACGGATAGCTACTGCCCGCCATACCCCCCGGCAGTCACGATACGCCGTTTTGAACTATGATGACTGCTCCATGAACTATCGCCCGGGCAGCCATAAACCGTCGAACTTAGCTAAGATGACCGCCGACCGACACACAAAAGAGCGGCGCCCCGCGCCGCTCTCCTCAAAACCATTATAATTCAATAGTACATCACTCTGCCGCTCACGCCTCCGGCAGCTCCTTGCCAAGCCTCCTATACATGACCTTCTTGACCGCCCGGAATATATTCTCGTACCCGGTGCAGCGGCACAGATGCCCTGCCAGCAGCCGTCGGAGCTCCTCGTCGGAGTAAAGCTTGCCGGCGTTCAGGATCTCCACCGTCGTCATGATGAAGCCAGGTGTGCAGAAGCCGCACTGAATTGCGGTCTCCTCCACAAATGCCTGCTGAATATCCGAGAGCTCCCCGTCCGGACCGAGCAGGCTCTCCAGCGTCTGAATCTTCTTGCCCTCTGCCCAAATTGCAAGGTAGATGCAGGAGTTGAAGGCCTCGCCGTCGATCAGCACGTTGCAGGCACCGCACTCTCCGACCTCGCAGCCTTTCTTGACAGAAGTCATTCTGAAATCGTTGCGGAGCATGTCCGTGAGACTTGCGCGGACATCAACCATCTTCTCAACCTCTTTGCCGTTCAGATTGAAACGGACCAGTTTATACTGTGCGCTCATCAGGCTTCACCTCCCGCTCTGCGAACCGCCTCTTCGAGGCACTTTCCGGCCATCTCCACCGCGATGTGCTGGCGGAAAGCCTTGGAAGATCTCCAGGAATTTCTCGGATTGATGTCCGATATGACTGATTTTGCAAATGCTTCATACAGCTCAGCCGACGGCTTCTGCCCTGTCGCAAGCGCCTCCGCGGTCGGACAGCGCATGGGCACCGGACCTGCAACGCCGTAGGCAATGCGGCACCGCTCGATGGTCGACTTATCTGCGGAGAGACGGACATTGACGCTGCATCCGAGGGTGGCAATCTCCATGGCATTTCGCATTCCGTACTTGATATAGTGACCATATGTGTTCTCATAGCTCTCCTTCGGAATCAGGATCGCTGTCTGGATCTCACCATTCTCCGGCTTTATGTCAACTGTTCCTGCTTTTATGTAGAAGTCTTTAATAGGAAGACGGCGAATTCCGTCCTTGCCCGTCAGCTCGATGATGGCTTCCCACGCGTGGAGCGTGGAAGCGGAGTCCGCTGAGGTGACACCGTTGCAGGTGTTGCCGCCGATCGTTCCGATATTGCGGATCTGCGGGGAACCGACCTGGTCGACCGCCTCTCCGAGAACATTGCAGTATTTCTGAATGATCGGATCGCGGGTTATGTGGGAGAAGCTTGTCAGAGATCCGATGCGGATGTTCTCATCCTCATCAATCGTTACACCGCGCAGAGCGTCAATCCCATAGATGGAAATGAACTCCATGCCGGCCAGTCTGCCCTCGCGCAGCTGAACAAGAACGTCGGAACCTCCGGCAAGTATCTTGGCCTGCGGGTGTTCAAGGCGCAGGGCTACTGCCTCCTCGACGCTTCGGGCTTCATAAAGGGCTTTCATATCATACATAAATCACACCTCCTGCCATTCGTCGTGGATCACGCCCGCTTTTACAAGTTCCGCATAAAGGACCTGCGGGTTGATCGGAATGTGGTCAATAGCTACGCCTGTCGCCTGCATGATCGCGTTGCGGATCGCCGGCGCGCCCGAGCATGCGGGCGGCTCTCCGAGAGCTTTCGTCCCGAACGGTGACGTCGGCTCCGGGTTCTCGATGAACAGGGCTTCAAGGCGGGGATGATCCATGAAAGTGGACAATTTGTAATCGAGCAGGTTGTCGTTGAGCGGTTTTCCGGTCTTCTCGTCGAACAGGAGCTGCTCGCTGGCACCGAAGCCGATCGCCATGGACATGCCGCCGTGGACCTGACCTTCTGCCAGGGCCGGATTGATCAGCCTGCCGCAGTCATGGACGTTGACCATGCGCGTGACGGTCACCTTGCACATCGGTATGTTGACTTCCACTTCTGCAAATGTGCACCCGAACGAATACGCATTATTTCTTATTGTATATGTAGACTCGGCAGTGATATGATCACTGTTCACCGGGTCGTACTGGACTGTCATTGCCAACTCGGAGAGGCTCATGAGCCTTCTGTTGTCATCCTTGCGGACGACATAGCCGTCGACGATATCAAGATTCAGTGGCGCCTGCCTTGTCAGAGCCTGCGCGTGTTTCAGAATCTTTTCCTTGAGAAGCGCAGCCGTCTGGCTGATAGCGAAACCTGCCATGTAGGTCTGGCGCGATGCGTAAGCGCCAAGACCGGTCGGCGTGATATCTGTATCCTGGCAGGACACGACATTAACGTCGCGGTAGCTGGCGAGGCCGATGGCTTCGGCGGTCATTTGCGCATACGCGGTGTCAGCGCCCTGACCGATCTCCGTCTCGCCGCACTGCATCGTGACCGTGCCGTCAAGATTCAGCAGCATACGGTTGGACGAAGTCTCGAGCGAGATCGGGTAAACGCCCGTGTTGTACCAGAACGTAGCCAGGCCGATACCGCGGCGGATCGGGCCCGTGTCCTTCGCGTACTCCGCGCGCTTCTTCTCATACTCCACATACGCGGCGCCCTTTGCCATGCACTCACGGTAGGTGTCGCAATAATTCTCGTTCTTGGAGAACCCGTCCACGAAGCCCTTCGGCATAATGTTCTTATCTCTGAAAGCCATCGGGTCCATGCCTACTGCGGCGGCGCAGTCATCGATATTTGCTTCATCTGCAAATGAAGCCTGCGGCATCCCATACCCCCTCATCGCGCCTGCGGTCGGGCGGTTGGTGAAGACGGTGTAGGCGTCGCATTCCATATTTTCACACGGATAATGCTGTGCAAATGATCCCATAGCCTTCGCGACAATCGAATGCCCGTGGGATGCGTAAGAACCCTGGTTGGAGTAGCACTCGACCTTGCGGGCGGCAATCGTGCCGTCCGGGGTAAGCCATGTCACCAGATGGATGCGCATCGCGTGGCGGACTCGGTTGGATACAAATGTCTCCTCGCGTGTGCAGACAATCCGGACACACCTGCCGCCGACCTGAGTACAGCACCATGCGCAGAGCGGCTCGTACAGAGCATCCTGCTTATTTCCGAAGCCGCCGCCGATGTACGGCTTTATAATCCGGATGTTGCCCCACGGTCTGCCGAGAGCCTGACCGACGACGCGGCGAATGATGTGGGGGATCTGCGTGGAAGTGACCACAGTCATGCGGCCATTTTCCTCGTAAGCGAAACAGCCGTGATTTTCAATATGACAGTGCTGGACAGTCGGAGTGTCATACCAGCCCTCGACTTTGATAAGGCCTGGCTCCTCGATTGCTTTTTTGTAATCGCCCTTCGTCATGGACGTGTGCTTCAGGATGTTGTTCGGGTATTTTTCATGGAGCTGCGGCGCACCGGGCTCCATCGCCTTCAGCACGTCGAGCACGAAAGGCAGCTCCTCATACTCCACTTTCAGCGCACGGATACCCTGGACAGCGGCTACCTCATCCTCCGCAATGACGACGGCAATGTCATCGCCCCAGTAGCGAACATGCTGATTCAGCAAAAGCCTGTCAGCCACGTCCTGATGTGACGGGTCCATCGACCACGGATGACCTGCTGTCGGGAACGGGAGGTCCGGCACGTCAAAGCAGGTCAGGACTTTGACAACTCCGGGGATTTTCTCCGCCGCCTCCGTATCGATCTTCTTTACAAAGCCATGCGCAATTTCCGCATGTTTGATGCGCACGTAAAGTGCATCCGCCGGGATCTGATCTTCATAGTATTTCGTCCTGCCGGTCACTTTATCGAAGGCATCTACTCTGATTTCACTTTTATATGCTTTGCTCACGTAAGCCGCCCCCTTTCTGCCTGATACAGCCAGGCCTCTATATGAGATTTGTGGCTATCATCGTTTTAATTTATATTCTCAGT
The DNA here is from genome assembly GCA_045112915.1 of Lachnospiraceae bacterium. Classification (GTDB taxonomy): domain Bacteria; phylum Bacillota; class Clostridia; order Lachnospirales; family Lachnospiraceae; genus Chordicoccus. Next base: position 2,134 of record JBGUIK010000130.1, on the reverse strand, counting down.
CTCTGTGTTCAGTGTTCTTCCTTGTGCAGTGTCTTGTTCAGACTTTCTGTTTCGCATGCACGTTACCTCTACTTCCGCAGCACCTCGTTCATGCTTTCTGCTGCGCATGCACGTTACCTCTACTTCCGCAGAACCTCGTTCATGCTTTCTTTTTCGCATGCCCGGCACATCTACTTCCGCAGCACCTCATTCATGCTGCCCGTTCGGTATCCCATGAGGTCAAGCGTGACATATGCAAATCCATACGCCCTGAGTTCTGAACATATCCGCTGTCGGTTCTTATCTTCTATTATAACTGAAAATTCTTCCGGTAACACCTCTATTCTCGCAATATTTCCATGAATTCTCACTCTGTACTGACCGAGTCCCATATCGTGGAGGAGCTGCTCTGCCTTATCGACCATCATGAGCTTTTCCGCCGTGATTTCCTCTCCGTAGACAAAGCGGGAGGCAAGACATGCGTAAGATGGCTTGCTCCAGGTCGGAAGATCCATCTCTCTCGATAAAAAGCGAATCTCCGCCTTGGTGAGACCTGCCTGTCTCAGCGGGCTTTCTATATGAAGCTCCGCAATTGCCTGAAGGCCGGGGCGGTAGTCGCCGAGGTCGTCCATGTTGGACCCTTCCGCAAGATATTTGAAACCCGCATCATGGGTAGCTTCCAACATTTCGGTGAAGAGGTGTTTTTTGCAGATATAGCATCTATTTGCAGGATTCTCCCGAAAACCTTCGATTTTGAGCTCATCGGATTCAAGAATTATGTGCCTTATGCCTTCCTTCAGGCAGAAGTTGTCTGCCTCGCGGGATTCACGCTCGGGAAAGACGCGGGACTTGACCGTGATGGCTGCGCATCGCTCACCCAGAGCGTCATGGGCGGCTTTGAGCAGGAAGGTCGAGTCGACGCCGCTCGAGAAGGCGATGGCGACGCTGCCGAGATTTTTAAGATACCTGCGAAGGTGGTCAAATTTTTCGTGGGCGGTTTTTGGATCTACTTTATTTACTTCCATTCAACACCTCATTTTTCTGCATTGCACAAAATAAACGTACAATTGTTACAATTTTAAGGATTCATTCATTTTCCGTTCATAATCTTTGAAAAGCAGTCCGATACTTTTCACAAAACGTAAACATATTTCACACAGAACGTTAACGGTCAGCCTGTAGAATAAGGACAATCCAAAAAGAAAGAAACCGGAGACAGGCTAAGTATGCGCCTTGGCTGTCATCCGAAATGCAGGTCCCGCACGCGGGACAAAAGCGCGGGATTCGAGTCAGCGATGGCCGTCACTATGCCGGTCGAATCCCCTGTATTCATAGCAATTATTCAGCATAAAACAAAGTAAGGAGGTTCACATATGAATACATTAGTTATTATTCCGGTTCACAATCCAAAAGACTCTCTGGTATCACGTGTTGAGTCTCTGATTTGCGAATGCGCACAGGTCATCATCGTCAACGATGCAAGCAGCGCTAAATACAAGAGTATTTTCGAAGAGCTTTCCCAGCTCCCCGGCGTAACGATCCTTAATCATTCATTCCGCCAGGGCAGGAACGCTTCCCTGAGAACGGCACTTGAATACTACGATGCACGCCTTCAGCCGATCCGGGCTATGGATCTGACAACAGAGATCAGCGAGGAGTACTACCAGACGACCCACGTGCTTCGCAGCGTTCGCGTTCGTGCAAATGCAGCCAGCGAAATTCTCCTTGACCACATTGCCGCTTTCGAAGACATTGTCCTGCAGATCCCCTTTATGAGGACCGCGCGCTAAATCAGCTTCATTTTTTCCTCTTTTCCTTTCATGGGCCGGCACATTGTGCCGGCTCCTTTTATTATACGCTTGAGCAAAGCTTGCTAAAAGAAAAATGCACTCGAAAATTCTTTCATCTGCCTTCTATTCCGCGGCTTCCGGCCATTTTCCCGGGAGGCAGCAATATTCTTGATTTCACTGGTCGATAGCTGCCTTTGAACAAGGCGGCTTCTAAGGGCTTGATGGCAAAGGCAACTAATATGACCACAGCCGGGGCTTTCTGTTGCCTTTGTGCATAGCGGCATCTTTCGGTTCATGGGCAAAGGCAACTAATATGGACACAGCTGGGGCTTTCTGCTGCCTTTGAGAATAGTGGCATCTTTTGG
>JBGUIK010000129.1:0-8856 GCA_045112915.1 Lachnospiraceae bacterium | reverse complement strand
GTTCAATCAGTTCGACCAGCCGGGCAGATATCTTTACATACGCGATAATCAGGATGGCGATTTCTGGTCGGCTTCGTGGCAGCCGGTGGGCAAGGATTTAAGCGAGTATAAAAATCAGTGCCGGCACGGGACCGGCTATACCACCATGTGCAGTCGGTACCGCGGCATCTGTGCAGAGGCGTCGTATTATGTACCGCTCGGCCGTACCCATGAGGTGTGGTGCCTCAGGGTGGAGAACCTCTCGGAAAAGGAACGGGAGCTTACACTGACGGGTTACGCCGAGTTTACAAGCAACGGCAACTATGAGCAGGACCAGATCAATCTGCAATACTCCCAGTTCGTTACGCGGACGATCTATGATGACGGCCGGATCCGCCAGCAGATCCACGGGAATCTGGATGCTCTTGCAAATGACGAAGATGTGGATGACAAGACCGTCACAGAGCGTTTCTTCGCCCTCGCCGGCGCACAGGTCTCCTCCTTCTGCGGAGACAGGGCCGCATTCCTCGGCCCCTATCGCGGATACGGCAATCCACGGGGCGTGGCGGACGGGGACCTCGGAGGCACATTGAATTACAACGGCAACAGCTGCGGTGCGTTATCAACGGTGATCCGGCTCATGCCCGGAGAGTCGAAGACTGTTGCGTTCCTTCTGGGTGAAAAAGGACCGGCGGAGAGCGCCGGCCTCATGGCATGTTATGCCGAGCCGGAGTCTGTGTGCGCATCGGAAATCAATGCTCTGCGAAGCGACTGGCAGGAAAAGTTCTCGCGGTTCCATGTCAAAACGCCGTCCCCGGCCTTTGATACCATGATTAATGTGTGGAACGCCTACAACTGCTTCATGACATTCACGTGGTCCCGGGCCGCGTCGTTCGTCTACTGCGGCCTGCGCAACGGCTACGGCTACCGGGATACCGTGCAGGATATCCAGGGCGTGATCCATCTCGCTCCGGAGCAGGCTAAAGAGAAGATACGCTTCATGCTCTCCGCGCAGGTGGACCACGGCGGCGCGCTTCCGCTGGTGAAGTTCGACCACAATGCAGGCCATGAGGATACGCCGGAGGACGAGAGCTACCGCAAGTCGACAGGACATCCGGCCTACCGCGCTGACGATGCCCTCTGGCTGTTCCCAACCGTTTACAAGTACATCGCCGAGACGGGGGACACGGGTTTCCTTGATGAAGTCATTCCCTTTGCCAACAAGGATGAAGGAACGGTCTACGAGCATCTGAAGCGCGCTCTTGACTTTTCAAAGGACCACCTCGGGCCGCACGGAATGCCGGCGGGCCTATATGCCGACTGGAACGACTGCCTGCGGCTGGGGGCGAACGGGGAGTCCTCCTTTGTGGCATTCCAGTACTATTACGCCTATACGGTCCTGCGGGCATTTGCGGAGGAACAGTCGGATAAAGATTATCTTTTGCAGCTGGAAAGTGAACAGGCAGCGCTTCGCTGCAGACTTACAGAGCTCTGTTGGAACGAGGACCGCTTTATCCGCGGCTTCACGGAGAAGGGTGAGACTATCGGAGAGCGCACGTCGCCGGAGGCCAATCTCTGGCTCAATCCCCAGAGCTGGGCGGTCATCAGCGGCCTGGCAGACGGACAGCAGGCAGGGCTTGCGATGGAGCAGGTGTGGGAGCGGCTGAACACTGCGTATGGCGCGGTCCTCATGACTCCGCCCTACCACGCCCATGCCTTTGAGGGAGCGCTGGCGGTCATCTACAATGCGGGCGTGAAAGAAAATGCGGGAATCTTCTCCCAGTCCCAGGGCTGGCTCATCCTTGCCGAAGCACTGCTCGGCCATGGAGACCGGGCGTATCAGTACTTCTGTGAAAACGCGCCGTCCATGCAGAATGACCGGGCGGAGGTGAGGGTCATTGAACCCTACTGCTATGGTCAGTTCACCGAAGGTCCGGACAGTCCGCATCTGGGACGGTCTCACGTCCATTGGCTCACAGGCACAGCCTCCACGATCATGGTGGGCTGTGTGGAAGGTATTCTGGGCATACGCCCGATGTTGCATGGCATCAAAATAGCCCCCTCGATCCCGAAGGAATGGAAGGAGCTTGAGATAGACAAGGAATTCCGGGGAAAGAAGCTGCACATTGTTGTGCGCAATCCCCATGGCAGAGAGTCAGGCTGCGAAAGGCTTCTGGTTAACGGCAAAGCGGCGTGGGGCAGCGAAATACCGGAAAGCCTGCTGACAGAGAGGACGGAAATTGAGATGATCCTTTAAGGCGCCTGTTGGTCCTGCCGGGTTTCTTTGTTAAAGATGTCTACCCAGAAATTCATATAATACTTGTCACGATATGCTTTTGGAGTCATGCCGACGGCACTTCGAAACTGCTGGATAAAATGACTCTGAGATAAATATGACAGCATATAGGCGATATCTGCCAGTTCGTGATCACTGAGACGCAGGAGGTTCTTGGCGGCATCAATTTTTCTCATTCGAATGTATTCGCTGATTGAGACGCCCACCTCCTGCTTAAAGACGCGGGATAAATAAGACGGGGAACTGTTGACTGCTTTGGCTAGGTCCTTTACTGTAAGGCGCTGGGAGATATGGGAGTAAATATAATTTATGGCATCTGCTACCTGTCTGCTGGACGCAGCCAGGTTTTTTCGTTTGTTCATTCTTCCTGCGTAATCGAGCGACATCTGGTCGTGGAGAATGACGATTTCAGCTATGCTTTTGCAACGATCCATGTGTTGGATGTAAAAGTCGCTGAGTCCAAATGCCTCCTCGAGGGGCATACCGCCATCCCAACAGAACCGGGTAATCATCGCCGTTGTGACCACGAAATGATATTTCAGATTCCGTACCGGATCGTCGGATAGAATTCCCATGCACTCAGTTTCCTCAAAGACTCTTCGGCTGCAGTTGTCCTGTACCAGACCAATGGACCCGGATGCAACTGCCTGATAGAACATCATCTCCTCGACAGGATCCCGATGCTTCCTGCCGTCCCCCATGGTGGTCCAGTCATACTCGATTGGATTCATCTCTTTTTTAACATCATCCATTTTTCCACCCCTTTTTTTTTCAAAATAGCATGGCAATATTTGGCTTGTCAAGCGTTTCGAACGACCTGAAAACTTATTTGAATTTCGGACAAAAGAGTGCATGGATTTGATATTATTGGAATGCATTTGATATATTCTGTTTTGTTGAAAATATATAATTGTACAGAAAATCTGCTCAAAGGTTGAGCAAAATCAACAAAAAAAGGAGGTATCAATTATGAGAAAGAAAGTGTTCAGTCTATTATTGGCTGCGCTGATGTTGACCAGTCTGCTCGCTGCGTGCGGCGGCAGTTCCGGCAGTTCGGCAGCTTCCGGTGGGGGTGAAGCCGTTGCCGGGGAGGAAGGTAAAATCATAAACATCTACAGCTGGAATGACGAGTTCAAGACCCGTGTGGAAGCAGTGTATGACAAAATTGACCATACTTCCGATGATGGCACAATCACGTATCTCACTGATGGCTGCGAGATTCATTGGGTCATAAATCCTAACACGGACGGAGTATATCAGCAGAAGCTTGATGAGGCTCTTCTGAGACAGGATAGTGCTGCCACTGACGACAAAGTGGATCTGTTCCTGTCCGAGACGGACTATGTCGTGAAGTATACCGACAAGGACATTAACGTCGCTATGCCTCTCACCGACCTCGGTATTGATCCTGACAAGGATCTGGCAGATCAGTATGAATATACCAAGGTCGTGGCTTCTGATGCGGACGGCGTACAGCGCGGATCCACATGGCAGGGCTGCCCGTGCCTGCTGGTCTATCGTCGTGACATTGCGAAAGAAGTCTTCGGCACTGACGATCCGGAAGAAATCGGAGCAATCGTATCTGACTGGGGAAAGATGAAGGACGCAGCACAGCAGCTTAAGGACAAAGGCTACTATACGTTCGCTTCCTATGCAGATACCTTCCGGAGTTATGGCAACAGCATCTCTGAGCCGTGGGTCACGGTGGACGGTCCTGATGTCATCATGAAGATCGACCCAAGAATCATGGAGTGGATCTCCGATTCCAAGGAGTGGCTGGACGCAGGTTATCTGGATAAGACTATTAAGGGGCAGTGGAATGATGACTGGAACAAGTCCATGGGCTCCAAGTCCAAAGTATTTGCGTTCCTGTTCCCCGCATGGGGCATTGACTTTGTGCTGACGCCCAACTGGGACGGCGAGCCCGGATCCTGGGGTGTGACCACAGGCCCGCAGGACTTCAACTGGGGCGGTTCCTTCATCCACGGCTGCACCGGCACAGACAATCCTGAACATGTCAAGGAAATCATCCTTGCACTTACCGGAAATGCGGATAACATGGAGAAGATTACCAGCACCTACACCGAATTCAGCAACAACACGGTCGTAATGAAGAAGTTTGCTGAAGATGACAGCTTTGGCACTGAATTCCTGGGTGGAGAGAACCCGTTCAAGTACTTCGCTCCCGCTGCAGAAGGAATTGAGATGACAACGCTCTCTCCGTATGATCAGGGCTGCGTAGAAATCATTCAGCAGTCATTCAACGATTACCTGCAGGGTCAGGTTTCTTTCGACCAGGCAAAGAATAACTTTGAGACAGCAATCAAGGAGCGTTATCCGGATATCACCCAGATTATTTGGCCAGAAAATTAAGGAAGTGCGAACATGGATGCAAAAAGAGCAAAACGAGTTGATTACTCGAAATTTGGATATTTCTTTATCCTCCCGTTTTTCGTAACCTTTTTTGTGTTCTCCTTTATTCCGCTGGTAGATACTATTCGCTATAGTTTTTTTGAGTATTACCGCTCCGGTCTTAAGGAGGTCGGTCCTAACTTTGTGGGTCTGGGCAACTATATTGCTCTGTTGAAATCCGACCTTCTGCGCTATGCGGGGAACACATTTACTCTGTGGATGCTTGGTTTTGTACCTCAGATCATCATCTCTCTGGTTCTGGCAGCGTGGTTTACAGACGCGCGTTTGAAGATTCACGGTGAGCAGTTTTTCAAGGTGGTTATTTACCTGCCCAACCTGATTATGGCATCTGCATTTGCCATGTTGTTTTTCACCATGTTCTCCAATTCCGGCCCTGTGAACAGCATCCTGATGGATATGGGCTTTGCCAAAAAGCCGATTGACTTTATGGGAACAGTCGGCGGAACCCGGGCACTTGTAGGACTGATGAACTTCCTCATGTGGTTCGGCAATACAGCAATCATGCTTATGGCAGCGATCATGGGTATCAGCCCGGATCTGTTTGAAGCGGCTTCGCTGGACGGGTGTACACATACACAGATTTTCTTCAAGATCACCCTACCGCTCATCCGGCCCATTCTCTCCTATACTTTGATCACCTCCATGATCGGTGGTCTTCAAATGTTCGATGTGCCGCAGATCCTCACAAACGGACAGGGATCCCCCGACCGTACGTCCTACACGCTGATCATGTTCCTGAACAGTCACCTGAAGGCGTCCAACTACGGCATGGCAGGTGCGCTGAGTGTATATCTGTTTATCGTCAGCGCTATCCTCTGCTTCATCGTTTATCGTATGCTGAATGATGACGGAGAGAAAAAGTCGAAGCGCAGCAAGAAGAAGGAGGCACGTTAAAATGAAAGAGCATAAACCAATCAACGTGCGCAGTATTGTCGCCCATACGGTACTTATTATTCTAGCTTTTCTGTGCCTGTTCTTCTTCTACATTTTGATCATTAACTCTACCCGTTCTCATGCGGAACTGCAGAAGGGATTCTCTGCACTGCCCAGCACACATTTTCTGGAAAACTTTATGTCTGTGGCAAATGACGGAACTTTCCCCATGCTGCGTGGTATCCTGAACAGCTTGATCGTGTCCAGCTGCTGCGCGGCAATCTGTACCTATTTTTCAGCATTGACCGCCTATGGTCTGTACGTGTATCAGTTCAAGCTGCGAAATGCGGCGTTCACGTTCATCATGATGATCCTGGTCATGCCTACACAGGTCACGGCAATGGGCTTCCTTCGACTGATCACGAAGATGGGGATGTATGACACACTTCTGCCCATGATCATACCCTCGATTGCTTCGCCCGCTGTATTCTACTTCATGTACAGCTACCTTCAGTCGTCTCTGCCGCTTGCGCTGGTAGAGGCAGCCCGGATTGACGGTTCCGGTGAGTTTCGCACATTTAACTCCATTGTACTGCCCATCATGAAGCCTGCTATTGCGGTTCAGGCAATCTTTGTATTCGTCGGTTCATGGAATAATTACTTCATCCCTGCTCTTGTACTTCAGTCTAAGAACAAGATGACAGTGCCGATTCTGATTGCCACTCTCCGCGGCGCGGACTATATGAATTTTAATATGGGTAAGGTTTATATGATGATTACCGTCGCGATTGTCCCGATTATTATCATCTATCTGTTCCTGTCCAAGTTCATTATCGCCGGCGTTGCGCTGGGCGGTGTAAAGGAATAATCACATCTCCTGTGTTTCAGAAAGGGCTGCCTCCGTCAGGGGGCAGCTTTTTGTAGCACGACCGGAACAATTGAATTCGAATAATGTAAAAACGCTGGGAGCCCGCATAAATAGCGGGCTCTCATTTTTTCGTCTACAAAATGTCTACATTATTTTGCACTTTGATGATATGAAATAATGGAAAAGTTGACTTTTATACGGCGATTATGTATAATTCCAAATGAAAGTTACCTGTAGAGGGGGTGAGCAAATGAGCAATATCAATCCTATCATTTTCGATGCTTTATCTAAGAACAACAATATAGTAACCACGTCACAGGTTCTGGAACTTGGCTTTTCTAAACAGATTTTGAATAAATATGTGAAGGAGGGACTTCTGGAACGAATCCGTCATGGGGTGTATATTCTTCCGGATACCGTACACGATGATATGTATACTTTGATGCTCCGCTCTTCGAGTATTGTTTTCTCACATGAAAGTGCCTTATTCCTTCATGGTCTCTCTGATCGAACTCCTTTTATTCATACAATTACAATGCCCAGCAATAAAGCTGTTCCCGGCTCGATTAAGGACGAGTGCGACTGTTTTTATGTAAAACCTTCATGGCACGAAATTGGCATAACGGAGAAGCCGACAACCTTTGGGAATATGGTTCGCTGCTATGATGCGGAACGTACAGTCTGTGATTTCTTACGAACTCGAAAAAGATGCGATGAGGAAACTGTTATTTCGGCTGTCAAGAATTATGCAGCCTATGATAAAAAGGATCTTAACCGTCTTTCTGCGTATGCAGAACTGTTTAAGGTGAATGAGGACCTGAGGAAGTATATGGAGGTGCTGCTTTGAGCTCAAAGGCAATGAGTTTGAAAGCCAGAATAAAAAACTATGCCAAAGACAAACATATTGCGGCACAGGTCGTTCTGCAAAATTATATGTTTGAACGGTTTCTGGCACGGTTATCGCAGTCTGAATACAGAGATAAGTTTGTCATTAAAGGCGGTATGCTGATTGCGTCAATTGTAGGGCTTGATATCCGTTCTACAATGGATTTGGACACTACGCTCAGGGGCTTACCGCTGACGGAGGAAAAAGTCCTTGAAGCCGTAGGGAATATCATCCGTATTGATCTCGAGGATGAGGTGACGTTTGAGTCAGTATCAATCAATACAATTCGTAAGGATGATAATTACGGTGGCTTTTGTGTAAGGATCAACGCAATTTTCGATACGATGTTAATACCTCTTTCAATTGATGTATCTACCGGTGATATTATTACGCCGGGAGCAATATTATATGAGTTTGGCGGCATATTTGATGAGAATGTGCAGATCAGATTGTGGGGGTACAACATTGAAACGGTGATGGCGGAAAAAACAGAAACTATCCTTAGCAGAGGTGTGCTTAATACACGGCCAAGAGACTATTATGATGTGTATATTATTGGCACTACACAAAAGTTTGACAGGCAGGTATTTGAAGATGCTCTCAGTGCGACTGCCGAACATCGGGGAAGTATTGGAAACATAGCAGATCGTGCTGGTATTATCGATAGGATTTCTGATAGTAGTGACCTTCAAAGTATGTGGAAGAAGTATCAGCGGCGATTTTCTTATGCGAATGACATTAAGTATGAGGATATCATAACGGTGTTGCGAGAATTGCTGTTGTGATAAAGTTAAGGTTTTAGTTGGGGAATGCATATATAATGGTGACCAATTATTGACCAAACAAAATCTGATAAAACGATATAACTGTAATAATATTATATATCTTGTGGTTTACTTATTACTTGAACAACAAGATATAGCGAAAAACAAGGAAGTACAGACCGCAGCCTGTCAGACGGGTAGAGATACCAAAACCAGACGGTGGAATCAGGAACCTTGGAGTACCGACCGCAACCGGAACAATTGAATTCGAATAATGTAAAAACGCTGGGAGCCCGCTGTTTATGCGGGCTCTCATTGTCTTCGTCTACAAAATGTCTACATTATTTTGTACTTTGATGATATGAAATAATGGAAAGCTGGCTTTTCGAAAGAAATCTCCGACGATGACAAGCCAAAGAGTGGGAGAATTATAGCGCTTTTTGCCGATGCGTTTTATAATGAACCTCCACCCCCATGCGGTGCTGAGCCGCGTCCTATGGAGGTGGTATCAAAGCCCTTCGGGTCTTTTGATATTTGACCGTCGTACCGGTTTCCCCTTTCGGACCGTTCCCGGCCAGCCGTACGTATGCGGGACCGTCCATTGGCCCCCTATCCGTCGGGATCTTTCACAGCCCTCCCTCCGGAATACCTGTGGCGTTTTTTTTACTCACGCCGCCCGCGCTGGAGTTCCTTCCAGCCTGCCGTCTCCGGATACGCCAGGAACCGGAAATCCTCCGTTCCTTCCCACGCGCCCGGG
>JBGUIK010000128.1:0-9890 GCA_045112915.1 Lachnospiraceae bacterium | reverse complement strand
CCGGGCAGTCACGAAGCGCCGTTTTGACCTACGATGACCGTCTGCCAGCATTCTTGCCTTCAGTTGTTTTGAGTTGATTTCACTGATTGGTACTGCCCTCCTTATCACCCGGGCAGTCTTGAGTCACCGAACAGAACAAGAATGACCGCCGCCACTCAGCTAAACAGGCCGTTGCACAACGAACAGGCCATTGCACAACAAAGAGGCCGCCGCACCAACACGAGAGCACACAAAAGGGACGGCTCTTTCACGTGAGTAACCTCACGCGAAAGAACCGTCCCCAACTCATGGGCAAAAGAGGCCGCCGCACCAGTGCGGCAGCCCCATAATTCTTAAAATCAATCCAGATATGTCTTCAGCGCCGCCAGATTAGCCGGCAGGAACTTCGCCTTGCGGCCGCTGAACGTCTTCTCGATCTGATGACGGACAGTCTCCTCCTTGACGATACCTGTCTCCTTCAGAATCGCGCTCAGCATGACGATGTTGGAAGCGCGCTCATTGCCGAGCTCCTGAGCCTTCTCATTGGCCGGAACCTCGACGACCTTGACGTCTGTTCTGTCAGATGTGATCGGTACGAGCGAGCTGTTGATAAAAATCGTGCCGCCCGGGACCACCATGGACTGGAACTTTGTAAGGGAAGGAAGATTCATCACGACGAGCACGTCCGCGTCATTGATCAGCGGGCAGCTGATCGGACGGTCGGACACGACTACTGTACAGTTGGCTGTACCGCCGCGCATCTCCGGGCCGTAAGACGGGAGCCATGTAACTTCCAGGCCTTCATCCATTGCTGCTTTGGCTATCATCTGTCCGATTGCAAGGGCGCCCTGGCCGCCTGCCCCGGCAAAAAATAATTTCTTCTTCATAATCAAAATCCCTCCGGCGTTTTGAAATTCCTGATCGGATAATACTCTGCCATGTTCTTCTCAACAAATGTGAGCGCGTCCTTCGGAGCCAGACCCCAGTTGGTCGGGCAGGAGGACAGGAACTCGACAAATGTAAATCCGAGCCGTGCATCCTGGATATCCAGAGCTTTTTTGACTGCTGCTTTGGCTTTTCTGACATTTGCAGGATTATTCAGCATGACGCGCTCAACAAATACAGCGCAGTCGATCTGTGAAAGAATCTCGCACATGCGGAGCGGAAGACCCGCCTGCTCCACAGTACGGCCGTAAACAGAAGTCGTTGTCTTCTGGCCGATCAGTGTCGTCGGAGCCATCTGGCCGCCGGTCATGCCGTAAATAGCGTTATTGATAAAGAATGTGGTGAACTTCTCACCGCGGTGAGCGGCGTGGATGATCTCAGCGGTTCCGATGGAAGCAAGGTCGCCGTCGCCCTGATATGTGAAGACCACCTGGTCCGGATGGACACGGCGGATGCCTGCGGCGATCGCCGGAGCGCGTCCGTGAGTGGATTCGCACATGTCAACGTTCATAAAGTGATGCGCATTGATGGAGCATCCGATCGGTACGACGCCGATCGTGTTGCCGAGAGATCCTCTCTCCTCAAGAGCTTCCATGATAATGCGGTGTGCTATACCGTGTGTACAGCCCGGGCAGTAGGATGTATCAGTCTGGATCATTCCTCTTGTCGGTTCAAATACTGTCTTCATTTCATCGCCTCCTTTAATGCGCTCTCCGCACGGTCCGCGATCTCGATAGAGGACGGGACCATACCGCCGGTACGGTGAATGAGGCCGACCGGCCAGCGTCCTTTGGCAGCAGCCTTGACGTCAGTCATCATCTGGCCCATGGAAAGCTCTGTGGAAATAACGACCTTACAATTCGGTCCAATCTTGTCAAATGCAGCTTCCGGATACGGCCACAGGGAAATCGGTCTGATGAGACCGGCCTTGATTCCGCGCTCCTCGAGCAGCTCACATGCCTCGGCGCACAGTCTGGACATGGTGCCGAACGCGACAAATACGATCTCGGCATCCTCAAGTCCCTGATCGCTCCAGCGGACCAGTTCCTTCTCAGCCTTGTCATATTTCTTGAACAGGTGCTCGACGTGATCTTCAAGGACCTGCGGCTGAAGACGGAGTGAATAAACGACGTTTCTTCCCTCGTGGTAATCTGTGCCTGTGATCGCCCACGGCTTGCCCTTGTTGATATCTTCAACAGGAACGATTCCCTTGGCTTCCGGAAGTTCTACCGGCTCCATCATCTGGCCCAGCATGCCGTCCGCGAGGATGACGACCGGGTTGCGGTACTCTTCGGCGATGTCGAAGCACTCATAGATAAGATTTGCACATTCCTGAATGCTGGACGGTGCAAATACAGGCACCTTCACGTCGCCGTTATAACCACCGCGCGTTACCTGCAGGTAGTCTGCCTGGCCGGGCTGAATGCCGCCGACGCCCGGGCCGCCGCGGGATACGTTGAGGATTACGAGCGGAACTTCACAGGACGCGATGAAACCGATGCCTTCCTGCATCAGGGCAAGTCCCGGAGAGCTTGTGGAAATAAAAACACGACCGCCGCTGGCTGCAGCACCGTAAGCCATGCTGATTGCCGCAAGCTCGGATTCTGCCTGAATGAACGCGCCGCCGGCTTTCGGAAGCTCGTGGGACATATATTCAGGGATCTCGTTCTGCGGTGTGATCGGATAACCGAAATAACATTTGACGCCTGCGCGGATAGCCGCCTCGGCAAAGGCCTCGTTGCCTTTCATCAGGATTCTTGACATGATCATTCTCCTCCCGTTACATCTGTTTTGCCTGGGACTCGGAAGCATCGTACTCTTCCCCGTCCTCTAATTGATAGATACTGATGCAATAGTCGGGACACATGGTCGCGCAGCTTGCGCAGCCGATGCACTTTTCCTGATCAACGATGCCGGCCGGGTGATAGCCCTTGGCATTGACTTCCGGATCGAGGGCTAAAATGCCCTTGGGACAGAAGTTAATACAGAGCTCGCAGCCCTTGCATTTTTCCCGGTTGAATACAACCTTGAACCTTCTCTTCATAACCTGGTGTCTCCTCGTAAAAATAGTTTTTGCATTTACATGCAGGTGTCGGATCACTGAGTATGTAAGCGTCTGCTTCGCAGCCTTTAACACGCTCATGTGTCCTTTGTTGATTATTCAAAACGGGTACTTGTAATACAATTACCTGTTAATCACAGCACTGCCCGCCCCGCGGGGATGCTCATCGGAACATCCCCGGAGACCGGCAGATAGGTTCTTTATATGATAGTACGAAAAAACGAACATGTAAAGCGTCATTCCTCCTGTCTGGACTTGCAGGGGGAGCCTGACTGCCAGTTCAAGTCTCGCTCGCGAGACTTGGCGCGGGATTCGCGGCAGCGCCAGCTGACATAATTCCAAACTGAATCCCTGCGCTTTTACAGCTGATTGCGGATGATCTTTCCGCTGATCGTCTTCGGGAGTTCAGTCTTGAACTCGACGATTCTCGGATATTTGTAAGGCGCAGTGCGCTTCTTGACGTACTGCTGGATTTCCTTCTTCAGCTCGTCAGACGGCTGTGTTCCCTTGACAAGAACGATGCTTGCCTTGACGACCTGACCGCGGATATCATCCTTGACAGCGGAAATACCGCACTCGAGGACGTACGGAAGTTCCATGATAACGCTCTCGATCTCGAACGGTCCGATGCGGTAGCCGGAGGACTTGATGATGTCGTCTGTACGGCCGACATACCAGAAGTAGCCGTCCTCGTCCTTCCACGCAAGGTCTCCGGTGTGATACCAGCCGTTGTCCTTGACGTTGTCTGTCGCTTCCTTATTATTCAGATACTCCTTGAAGAGGCCGCACGGCTCTTCATTGCCATAGCGCACACAGATCTCGCCCGGATCACCGACACGGGCTTCCGTTCCATCCGGAGCCATCAGCATGACCTTGTACATCGGAGACGGCTTGCCCATTGAGCCCGGCTTCGGCGTCATGCCGATAAAGTTGCCTACCGTCAGTGTAGTCTCTGTCTGTCCGAAACCTTCCATGATGGAGATGCCCGTGACTTCTCTGAAGCGGTTGAAGACTTCCGGGTTCATGGCCTCACCCGCGATGCTGGCGTGACGGATGGAGGACAGATCGTATTTGCTGAGATCCTCTTTGATAAAGAATCTGTACATAGTGGGCGGCGCACAGAATGTGGTGATCTTGTATTTGCCAAACAGCGGCAGAATGTCGTCCGCATGGAAGCGGTCGAAATCGTATACAAATGTCGCTCCGCCGTTCATCCACTGTCCATACAGCTTGCCCCACAGAGCCTTGCCCCAGCCGGTGTCGGAGATGGTCAGATGCAGGCCTTCGGCGTGTACACACTGCCAGTATCTCGCTGTGACGAAGTGGCCGAGCGCGTACTTGCAGCTGTGGACAACAGCCTTCGGGTAACCGGATGTTCCCGATGAGAAGAGCATCAGCATCGTGTCGTTGCCGCGGATGGAATCGCCCGTGCGGCGGTAGCGGCTGGAGTACATTTCGTATTCATCATCAAATGAATGCCAGCCCTCTCTCTTTCCTCCCGTCGTAAAGAGATGCTTGACTGACGGGCAGTTCTTGACGGCATACTCGACTTCTTCCACGCAGGCACTTGTTGCCGTGCAGCAGACAGCCTTGACGTCGGCTGTCTGGAAGCGGTATTCCAGATCCTTCTGCTTGAGCTGGTCAGTAGCCGGGAGCGCGATCGCGCCGAGTTTATGGAGACCGACGATGATCGGCCAGAACTCCCAGTTCCTGCGAAGGAGAAGCATGACGGCATCGCCCTTTTTGATGCCCTGAGCCTTGAAATAGTTAGCGGCACGGGCGCTCATTTTCTTCATATCCTGGAAGGTGAAGCGGCGTTCATTCTTATCCTT
Organism: Lachnospiraceae bacterium; assembly: GCA_045112915.1. GTDB lineage: Bacteria > Bacillota > Clostridia > Lachnospirales > Lachnospiraceae > Chordicoccus. The sequence goes on along the minus strand of JBGUIK010000128.1, from coordinate 5,072 downwards.
GTCAAGATGGACCATACACAGGCGATCCGGCTCCTTCTCTGCGATAGCATCGACGACGTCGAACGCGAAGTTGAACTTCTCTGTATTCTTAAAAGTGACTTCCGTCGGATATCCGTCCTCCCTCTCCTTGACAGATACGAAATTCGATACAAAGTTCGGAGCCTTGAGAGCATCCGGAGACGCTTCCTTTTTAATTACATCTACATCTTCTCTGGATCTGAGACGGCCCTTTTCCCAGACGACATCCGCGCCTTCCTCCGGCAGTACGAGCGCAAGGAAGCGGACATCCTGACCGCCCACGGCGATGATGCCGTGCGGATTGGAAGAATTATAGAAAATGCTGTCGCCGGCATGTAGAACTTCCTCATTGTCCTTGATCCTGATCTTCATGGATCCCTCGAGGACGTAGTCGAACTCCTGACCCGGATGGGTGACCTGCTCGATCGGCGTGTGCTGCTGCTCTTCGTTATAGTTGTAAACAACGAAATACGGATCCGCAATTCTGTCCTTGAAAAGCGGCGCGATGTTCTTGATGAGAACGCCCGGCTCCACAGACGTCAGCTGGCCGCCGCCCGCGCGGGTCAGCGTGTAGCCGGTAAGGAGCGGAGTACGTCCTTCGAGAAGTTCCATGATTTCAACATCGAAGACAGACGCGCATTTGTGAATGAACGAGAACGGAAGATCCGCGCCGCCCTCCTCATACATCGTGTAGTCCTCGAGGGAGAATCCTGTCATATCAGCCATCTGTTCCTGCGTATATCCGCTGTCAACACGCAGTGCCATGATACGATTGGCAACTTCCCTCTCCATTTCCAGTGCCGCCCTATTCTTTACAGCAGTATCCGACATTACAAAAACCTCCTCAGTAAGATAATTGTTCGATAACGAGCGGTATGATGCTTCTTGTTCAAGAGTCCAGTATACCGGATTGCTGGCAGGCAGCTCATCCGGCATATGCGGAGGCAGGCTTTGTCTGCATAAAAAAACCCGCCTCAAATTGCTTTGAGACGGGCTGAAATATCAACTCGCGGTACCACTCAAATTGCGCCATGCGGCGCCTCTCTAAGACTCCATCAAGTCCCCGGCACTTACGCAGCCTTCGCGGGAGAACCTAACGGCAGAGCCGCTCAGCGCTCCGACTCGGAAGTGATAGTTCTGGGATCCTCTTCAGCCTGCTCTCAGCAAATGCAGGTTCTCTGTACTTCGGATGAGTCCCGACCGTCTTCGTCATAGTCTTTGTATGTGGGTTATATGCGCCGTGTGCGGCGCTTTTGCTCTTTAACGAACAAAAGTGATTGTAGCAGGAAAATTGTCAAGTGTCAATATCTAATTTAGAATTTGAAGTTTCTCCTGATCAATGTTCATTGACAGTTCAGACAGGCTCTTCTTGTATTTCGTTACCGGCAGCAAAGCATCCATCTTCGTGAGAAAAACATTGCAGGTCCTTCACTGTGAGATCAAAAAGGCTTTTGCCTTTTTAAGCTCGCAGAAAAGACCTGCGTTTTTCGATGAAGATGATGTTTGCGCCGAATCATGAAACTCACGTGCAGCCTGTCTGAACTGTCACCATCATACAGACATTGTAGCAGATTATAATAGAAGACTCCTTGACTTTTCGGGGGCTTATCAGTATAATCCATAAATACATTGCGGACATAGGCGCACTTAGTGCGCCCATTTGCTATCTGCAGTTAAGATAGAAATAAGTGGAGGCGAATAAAGATGGCTGACGTTAATCCTGGAAAGAAAAATATACTTACTTATGCCGGACTCAAAAAGCTCGAGGACGAGCTCTTCGACCTGAAGGTCAATCAGAGAAAGGCAATTTCCGAGAAAATTAAAGAGGCCCGCGAGCAGGGCGACCTTTCCGAGAACGCTGAATACGATGCTGCCAAGGACGAGCAGAGAGACATCGAGGCGCGAATCGAGGAGATCGAAAAAATCCTGAAGAACGCGGAAGTCTTCGTTGAGGAAGAGGCAAGCACGAACGCGATCAACGTCGGCTGCAAGGTCGTGATCCATGACATCGAATATGATGAGGACCTTGAATTCGCCATCGTCGGCTCCACAGAAGCCAACAGCCTTAAGGGGAAGATCTCCAACGAATCTCCGCTTGGCCGCGCACTCATCGGCGCGACAAAGGACCAGGTCGTCACGGTCGAGATGCCGAATGGCCTGACCAGCCAGTACAAAGTCCTTGAAATCACAAGAAACGTGTAATTCATCGGCCGCGGTCCTGTAAGTCATAGAGACCGCGGCTTTTTCACTAAAACTTCCCACACCCCATCTTGGTTCAGCCGCCTCTTGCGGCTGTGCTCTCGACCTGAAGTGGGAAGTTTTAGTTCTTTAATACATCGACACAAACGCAGACTTGGCATATCGGATCCAAGTCTCAGGAGGAGAATGAAAAATGGCACAGAATCAGAATAAGCAGCAGGGACAGGCCAAGGAGCCGGATCTTAACCAGCTTCGCAAGGTCCGCAGAGAAAAGCTGGCGGAGCTTGTCGCTGAAGGCAAGAATCCATTTGAGATCGTGACCTACGATCAGACACAGCACTCGCAGGAAATCAAGGACAACTATGCGGCTTTTGAAGACAGGGAAGTCTCCGTCGCCGGCCGTCTCATGTCAAAGCGCGTCATGGGCAAGGCTTCTTTCGGTCACATCCAGGACCTTCAGGGCACCATCCAGATTTATGCGTCCCGCGATGACCTCGGTGAGGACTACAAAGCATTCAAGAGACTCGACATCGGCGACATCATCGGCGTAAAGGGTATCGTGTTCACAACAAAGATGGGCGAGATTTCCATTCACGCGAAGGAAGTCACTCTTCTGTCCAAGTCCCTCCAGATTCTTCCGGAGAAGTACCACGGCCTGACCAACACCGACCTTCGCTATCGCCAGCGCTATGTCGACCTCATCATGAACCCGGAATCCAAGGACGTGTTTGTCAAGCGTTCCCAGATCATCTCCGCTATCCGCCGCTATCTCGACGAGCGCGGATTCATGGAAGTTGAAACTCCGATGCTGGTTGAAAATGCCGGCGGCGCCGCAGCCCGCCCCTTCACCACGCATTTCAATGCCCTGAATGAGGACAAGAAGCTTCGCATCTCCCTCGAGCTCTACTTAAAGCGCCTGATCGTCGGCGGTCTTGAGAGAGTCTATGAGATCGGCCGCGTCTTCCGCAACGAGGGTCTCGATATCAAGCACAACCCGGAATTCACTCTGATGGAGCTCTATCAGGCTTACACAGATTACGAAGGCATGATGAGACTCACTGAGGATATGTACAGGACGGTCGCCCAGGAAGTTCTCGGAACGACCACTCTTAATTACAAGGGCAAGGTCATCGACCTCGGAAAGCCTTTTACGCGCATCACCATGACAGAAGCTGTCAAGAAGTACTCCGGCGTCGATTTCGACGAGGTGAAGACTCTGGAAGAAGCCCGCGCCCTCTGCGACACCCGCGAGATCCACTATGAGCCGCACCACAAGATCGGCGACATTCTGAACCTCTTCTTCGACGAGTACGTTGAGGAGCATCTGATCCAGCCGACATTCCTGACCGGCCACCCGATCGAGATCTCCCCGCTGACCAAGAAAGATCCGGAAAATCCGGGCAAGGTCCTCCGCTTCGAGATGTTCATGAACGGCTGGGAGATGTGCAACGCCTACTCCGAGCTGAACGATCCGATCGACCAGAGAGAGAGATTTGCAGCGCAGGAGGAAGCATTTGCAGCAGGCGACGAGGAAGCCAATCACACCGACGAAGACTTCCTGAACGCCCTCGAGATCGGCATGCCTCCGACAGGCGGCATCGGCTACGGTATCGACAGACTTGTCATGCTGCTGACCGGCGCGGAAGCCATCAGAGATGTTTTGCTCTTCCCGACAATGAAGACCTTAGGCGGCAAAGGTACATCTGACGCACCTGCTGAAAAGGCGGCCGAAGAGGCCGCTCCAAAGGCCCCGGAAGCTCCGAAGGCAGTCGCTCCGGAGAACGCCGAGACCGAGCCGCTCTTTGAGGAAACTGTCGATTTCGAGACTTTCAGCAAGTCCGATTTCAGGGTCGTAAAAGTCAAAGATTGCGTTGCGGTCAAGAAGTCCAAGAAGCTGCTTCAGTTCACACTGGACGACGGCACGGGCACAGACCGCACGATTCTCTCGGGAATTCACGCATTCTACGAGCCGGAAGAGCTCATCGGCAAGACGCTTGTGGCTATCGTGAACCTTCCGCCTAGACAGATGATGGGAGTCGAATCCTGCGGCATGCTCATGAGCGCGGTCCACAAGGAGGACGGCGAGGAGAAGCTCAATCTCATGATCGTGAGCGACGCGATTCCGGCGGGTGCGAAGCTGTATTAAGCAGAAAATTATAAATCTGATTAACCGGTTTGTAACAAGGGGCTGTCGCATTGCGGCAGCCCCTTTTGTCACTGTTCATTACAGCTTTGCCAGGTATTTCTCTCGCTCCTCAGCCGGGATCTTAACTAAGTCTATAGCACTTTCCGCAGAGATTTTTAATGCTTCCATCAGGTTTTTTAAATTGCTCAAATTGGCTGTTTCTGTCCCTTCTTCTCTGCCTTCTTTTCGACCTTCTTCCCGGCCTTCCTTTCGACCTTCTTCCCAGCCTTCCTTTCGACCTTCTTCTCGCATCAGCTCATCCCGTTCCTGCAGCGTCATATATTCCCGCCTCCATTTCTCATGTGAACGCGCCGCCAGGACCCTCTCGTTCAGCCTTTTTGTGAGATCTGATTCCGTCCTCTGGTCTGTCAGATACAGAAGGAACTTGCTCATCTCATCCGAAACATCCCCCTTGTCCCCCCGTGCTGACAGGATGACCTTGAAGATACCGTCATCAAAGTCTATCGCCACATCTTCCTCGCAGACGGACCTGATGCTGTATTTATGGAGTCCGGCTTCGGGATATGGGTTCTTCAGGCAGATGAAGATGATAAAGCTCTTCTTCAGTTCTTTATATCTGGCGCCGCGTTCGATCATATTCAGATCGATCATTCCCTGATAATAGCGCATCCTTTTCGGTAAATCTTCTGCCACTGTAGTCTGCATTTCG
>JBGUIK010000127.1:0-17377 GCA_045112915.1 Lachnospiraceae bacterium | reverse complement strand
AAAAGCGCTGGTCACTACCCTGCGAGCCAAAAAAGCTAAAGCTTTTTGGTCTCTCGGTCGGACCAGCAATGCTTTTCTCACGAAGATTGATGCTTTGCGCCGTTAACGAACTATAATAACAGCCTGTCTGAATTGTTACCCGCAATTCTCATCCGCAGTGCTAGATAATCCTGTACTCCGGAAAATCATTTTCCCCGATACCGTACAGTTTTCTCAAGTACACATCATTAAGGACCTCCGTCCCCCCATCTGCGTCCATATGGCCGTCCTTCAGACAGATCACGCGGTCCGATACCAGCCGTACAAGTTCCAGCTCATGCAGCGACATCAAAATCGTCACATGCTGCTTCTCGGCCAGCAGGCGAAGTAGATGCAGGAATTCCAGCTTATATCTGATATCAAGAAACGTTGTAGGCTCATCGAGAATCAGAATACTGGGTTCCTGGCAGATCGCTTTGGCCAGAAGGACCCTCTGCCTCTGTCCGTCGCTGATTTCCGTTATATAAAAAGAGGACAGATCATTTGTCCCGGTCAGCTCCATTGCTTTATCTACAGCCTCGGCATCTGCTGCTCTAAGTTTTCCCAGAAGCCCTGTGTAGGGATATCGACCGGATGCCACCATTTCCCGGCAGGTCATCCACTCCGGCCTTGTGTTCCCGGTCATCATGACCGCCATGGTTTTTGCTATCTCGCTTCTTGTCAGCTCCCCAAGATCTCTGTCTCCCAGAAGCACGTTTCCTTTAAGAGGCACAAGGTCACCCATCAGAGTCCTGAGAAGGGTCGACTTACCGGACCCGTTCGGTCCGATCAGAGAGATAATCCGTCCTTCAGCGAGGTCGAAATTTATATCCGACAGCACGATCTTACTGCCATAGCCCGCGCTGAGATTGCGCGCGGACAGAGTAATTATGTCATCCATGAGTCCATCTACCTTTTTCTCTTCAGGCTATATTCCCGGCCAATCCAGGCTTGCAGAATCTTTACTCGTCAGATTGGCCGCTTGTTCCGTGTCATCATGATCCAGATAACGCACGGAGCTCCGAAAACGGCCGTCACCGTGCTGATGCTCAGCTCAGTCGGCGCGAAAAGAGTCCGCGCGATGAGATCCGAAAAGAGGCAGAATACCGCTCCGCCGAGAAAACAGGCAGGTATCATGACAATCGGCCTCTGTGTCTTCATGAGATTTCTGATAAGGTGGGGCACCGCAACTCCTACAAAAGAGACAGGTCCTGCAAATGCAGTCACCACCGCGGACAGCACACTCGACAGCAGAATCACTGCAATCCGAAGACGAAGCACGTTGACCCCGAGACTGCCCGCAGCAGATTCACCGAGCTGGTAGGCTCCGATCGGCTTTGATAGCAGAAATGCGGCCATGACCGCAAGCGCGGCAACAGCACCTGCCGATGCGACATCGTTCCATGTCGATCCGGAAAATGTTCCCAGCGACCAGTTATGGAGATTAACGATGTTGGAATCATCCGCGAAGGTGACGACGATCTCCGTTATCGCTGAGCATATATAGCCCACCATGACTCCGCATATGATCAGCACACTCATGCGATGGACCCGCTGTGACGCGGCAAGAATAAAGCCGGTGACGGCCATCGCTCCTGCAAATGCCGCAAGGACCATGGCAAATGATCCCAGATGCAGGCCTGCCCCAAGCGAAAAAATCATGACAAGCGCGACCGCGAGCTTTGACCCCGATGATATACCGAGAATAAAAGGTCCCGCAATCGGGTTGTTAAAGAACGTCTGAAGCAGAAAACCGGACACTGCCAGAGCTCCTCCGAGTATCATTGCAATCATGATGCGCGGAAGTCGTATGCTCCAGATGATGCTGTGAGCTGTGCTGTTTTCCGATCCGCCAAGCAGGATAGACGGAATTTCAGAAAGAGCCACTGCCCTGCTGCCACACGCTACATTGAGGACAAAAAGCAGGATCAGCATCGCTGCGAGCAATATAAAGCTGTACATTATCCTTCTGCTATCTCTCATATCTTGTACACCGATCATGACCCAACTCTGTGCAGGTACTTAAGATCATCACCCGCCTCGCCTGTAATAACGAGCCTTATCTCGCGGATCATCTCCGCGGAACACGTCGTATGCTGGAACATATTCTGCTCCGCGCACCATACATTGCCGCTCTTTACGGCCTTAAAGTCCGCAAATAGAGGGCTCTTCTGAAGAAGATCATCCACTGTCCCGATCTCGCCGTCAATAGTTGAATTATAAATCAATATGTCGGCATCCACGCACCCGGCATAGAAATCTTCCATCTGCATATTCATGGTGGAAAGAGCGTTCTCTGACTCCATGCCGGGAAGCTCCGGCACGTAGGATCCTCCGGCAAGACGGATCATCGAAGCGACATAGTCACCGGACTTTCGGACATTTGCAAGACCGGCTGACGTAATGTAAAAAAACCCGACGGTCTTGCCATCCTGCGCTTCCGAACTCTCCTTTATCACATCCTCCGCGAGCTTCCTTTGCTCATCGAAAAATCTCTCCGCCTCGTCCTCACGATCAAAAAGAAGACCATACAGGCGGATCCACTCCGTTCGGCCGATCGGGTGAGACTCATAACTTGAGTGCTCGACCATGACCGGGATACCCAGGGACTCGATCTTCTCCTTCACCTCCGGCGTGTGGTAGATCATGGTCGACTCAATTGCGAGCGAACACTCCTCCATAAGCAGGGCTTCGTAGTCGGGCGCGCTGTACTTGCCGACATAAACCATATCCCCGCTGTCGAGGGCTTCCGCTGCCGAAGCAACGCTCCAGTCCTCGCTCTTTGTGCTGGTCATTGTCACGCAGGGGATTGTCTCCAGCGCATCCATGAAATCCATGGCTGAGGAGGCCGCCAGATACACATTTTTAAGCGGCTTTCGGATGACAGTCACGTCATCAGGAAGTCCGGAGGGCTCGTCATAGCCCTCCTCGACGACCAGATATTGCCCGGTGCCCTCGATCGTAACGAGCTCACAGGCTTCTCCGTAATAGTCCACCGAGAACTGATCCGCGTAGACAAGCTCCATGCTGCGGTCCGGCTTCATATCGGCCCAGATCAGGGCATTCTCCAGGGCGCTCTGGTTGGAAGCGCTCTGCGCATCCCTCGCACCGGTGCTCACTCCGGAATCGGTCCCTGGGCTGCCGGCATCTTCCAGGCTCTGCCCTGCTTCTGTCTTTGGGCTGCCGGCACTATCCTGTCCCCCGCATGCAGTAAGACAAACTGCCGCAAACACTGCGGCAGCTGTCCATCTCATTTTATTTAATTGTCCTTGAATCAAATGTAAGTGTGTATTCAATTTCATAAGGCTTACTCATCGCTGTAGTGTCGGCAGTGACCTGCATCGGTCTGTCGAAAACGGTGACAGGTATCTCGAACGTCGATCCGCCCTCGAGGGTGATCGGATCGTATCTTGTACCGTCGACAATCATGTAGTCATAATTGGAAGAGCCCCAGATAATCGTTGCGGTCGCCAAATCCCCCTCGACTTTGAGAGATGCCGGCGACTGGACCGAAGCCCTGCCGGAGCCGCCCGAGAGCGTTACATTTACCGAATACTCACCGTCAGCAAGTCCGAGGTCCGCTGCCTTTGTCAGCGCATCTTCCTGCCATGCGGACATCGGAAGAGAATCCGATCTTACCACCAGGGTTCTTGCGTACCACTTTTCCTTGCGCTTGCTGAAAGCGGCATAGTCGATGCCTTTATCCAGAGCTTCGACCGGGATCGTGAAGGTGTGGACTCCATCTGCGTTTTCCGCAAATGGCAGATACTCCTTCTCACCGGCATTCACCGCCTCCTCCGGCGTTCCCATGAAGAGGTAAAGATAGCCCGTACCTTTCATTGTCAGCGCGGCATACATGTGATCTTCTTCTACGGTGAGTTCGGCGGATTCGATGCTGAACATGGAGGAGCTCGAAGCCACGGTCACGGGATACGTCCCTTCCACGAGGCTGTCACACCCGATGGGTACCATCCAGTCTTCTACTACGGTCTCCACCTCTGTCATCTCCGAGGCATCCGCGATCCTTGAGTCTGTTCCTTCAGCACTTTTTGCGCTGTCCGTTTCTTCAGCGCTCTTTGCGCTGTCCGTTCCTTCCGCACCGACCTCTGACTCCGGGGCTTCTGCAGAAGATTCGGCTTTTTCCTCGCTGCTCACATCTTCTGCAGCCGCTGCAGCGCTCTCATTGGCAGTCACGCTCTGAGCAGTGTCGTTCGCGCTGCTGCCGCAGCCTGCCAGTGTACCTGATGCTACAAGTGCCGCCAACAATATAGCGGCCAATTTGTTTTTCATCGTATGTCTCCTTACGTTGCTCATTACCGCCTTTATGGCTGAATACTCGCTGTCAAACATCAACTGCACAGGAATCAGCCTCCAGGTTGTCAGTGTGACAGTTCAGACAGGCTGTTCTTATGTTACGTTTCCGGCAGCAAAGCATCCATCTTCGTGAGAAAAGCATTGCATATCCGACTGAGAGATCGCAACAAGCGAAGCGTGTTGCAAGCTCGCAGGGAAGGATATGCGCTTTTCGATGAAGATGATGTTTGCGCCGGATCATGAACCTCCGCTAAAGCCTGTCTGAACTGTCACATGTCATTCAAGTCTCGCTCGCGAGACTTGGCGCGGGATCCGGGTCAGCGCTAGCTGACATAATTCCCAGACCGAATCCCGTGCGAAGGTATATGCTAATGTGGAGATTATTCAGCAAGAGCGGATTCCACGAACTTCTGCAAGTGCTCCACATACAGCTGCTGGATCTCCGGCTGCTGGCCAAGGCCTTCAAGCACACACTCCACGCTGTAGCCTTTCGCTTCGAACTGACTCTTCCAGGAGTCTTCCTCATCGCCGGCCATGTCATTATTTGCATGATCACCGGCAACCACCATGAGCGGCATGAGGACCACTCTCTTATACTCGCCCTCGCCGACAGCAGCCATCACATCTTCAAGAGACGGAGTTGCCTCGACAGTTCCCACATAATAATGTTCGAAGCCATCGGCTGTGAGAACTTCCTGCATCTTGGCATATACGGCATTGGATTCCGCTTCCGTTCCGTGGCCCATGAAGCAGATCGCAGTCTCACCGTCATCGTATTCCGCTGTCCGCGCTGTGATGATTTTCGCTACTTCCTCGAAATCTCCATCCTCCGCGAGAAGGTTCTCGCCCATGGTGATACTTTCAAACGCATCCGCGTACGACATGACCTCCTCCTCAAGGTCATGGTACTCTAAACCTGCCATGAGGTGTGTCGGCTGCACGACCAGATTCTTTACCCCATTGTCCACAGCCCGGTCAAGAGCTTCTTTCACATTGTCGATCTTGACGCCGTCACGCTTATTGACATGATCGATAATGATCTGGCTCGTGAAAGCCCTACGGACAGACCAGTCCGGGAACGCCTCGCGGATCGCGTTCTCGATGCCGCCGATCGTAAGTCTTCTGCTGTCATTGAAGCTCGTACCGAAGCTTACAACGAGAATCTCATTCTCTCCGATCTCATCCTGATTGCCCGGATCATCGAGGGAGGCGTCGCCCGTCTCATAATTCTCATCGTCTTCTTCATCTGCCGCTTCGCTCTCATCCTCATTTCCGTCGGACTCATCCCCATCTTCCAAAGACTCTTCCGCAGATTCCTCTGCCTCGTCATTTGCAGACTCTTCTGTGTCCGCAGTCTCCCCTGTCGGTGCAGCGGGACCGGCTGTGGTTCCGCATCCGATGAGTGTGCCGATCAGGGCTGCACTGAGTAACAATACCGCAATTCTTCTTTTCATGTTGTGCCTCCTTTATTTTTCCTGCAGCGGATCAAAAGGCATGCAGGAAAAAACCCTCCGCGTGGGAGGGCGCACTTGTCCCCGCAGCTACCCCGCAGGGATAATGGTACGACCAATGCCTCGTGATCCGGAGCGGATGCTCCTGTACCGGCATACGGCAGGTTTCCTGGCTGTAGATCATCATGCGCCGTGCCGCCTTCCCGGCTTTCGCCAGTGACATTCTGCGCGCCGCACTCCCCTTCACAGTGACGAGATCGTACAGGATTCGCACCTGTTTCCCTTTTACCCTCCGCGCTGACTCCGCGCGCAGGCACCGTATACCTATTTAGTTTTAGCGGGACTCCCCCGCGATACGAAAAGTATACCACGCAAAGCCCCGGCGGTAAAGTACTCGGATGTGACAGTTCAGGCGGGCTGCACCGGAGTCTCGAAAGCCGGCAGCGAGGCATCATCTTCATCGAAAAGCGCAGGTCCTACCCTCCGAGCCTAGCAATGCATACGCATTGCTGGTCTCTCAGTCGGACCTGCAATGCTTTTCTCACGAAGAAGGATGCCTCACTGCCGGCAACGAACTATGAAAGCAGCCTGTCTGAACTGTTACGGCTGCACCGAAGTCCTGAATCCAGCGCAAACATCATCTTCATCGAAAAACGATGGAAATGGAAGTGTTTCCCACGTATAATGTCAATATACGCTGTGTGAGGGCAAAACATAATCTCGTATTTACGCCCCGCACGCAGGATCCTACGTAACGGAAGGAGTCCCCATGACGACCGGACTTATACTGACTCTTGTAAAATACGCGTTTTCTGCACTGCTCACTTTCGTATCGATCGCGTGCACCAAAAACGCTAAATATACTATATCGTCGCTGCTCGAGCTCGCCTGCATCTTCCTCACTGTCAACGCTCTCCTGCCGGCAGCCCGAGTTCCCGCAATTGTCCTAAGTGACCTGCTCAGTCTCCTTTTCAACGCCCAGATGCTGGTCCTGTCCTTCGGAGCTGTCTATATCACACTGGTCATGCTCACAAACCTGGACTCCCTGGAAGACCTCTTCGGCAAGCTTGTTCAGTACCTGATTGCAATCGCTGTCGTGCTGGCATTCACTTTCCTGCCGGTAAGTCACGTCGCCGGGGTCCCGGCATTCATCCTGCCGGTAGTCATCACTGCTGATATTGTCTTTCTGGTCATATTTGGCGCGCAGTACTCCCCGACATACGGTCTCTATGACCTGATCCGCACTGTAGTGCTGAACATACGCCGCACAAAGCTTGTACAGAGTCTCCCCGACGCCAAAGAGAAATTCGCCAGAGACGGGATCGATGATTACAGGGAAAAGCCGAAAAGTCTGCCCGAGAACCCCAATATAATTGTGATTTTCACGGAGGGGCTCTCCCAGCACATGATCTCCGACAAGCGGAACATCATGCCGAACTTTCAGGCCTGCCAGAAAAATTCGCTGAACTTTACGAACTATTACAACCACACTTACGCGACCTACTGTGCCCTGATCGGTCAGCTGACAAGCGGCTATCAGCTCAATAATTATGACCAGAGCAGCCTTACGTCGCTGCAGGGGATCCTGAAAGACCGCGGCTATCACACGACCGTGATCAACACAGAGCCGCGAAACAAACTCTTTACCACTTATCTTGGCGGAATGGGCTTTGACGAGGTGAGGGGTTCCGAGATCACTGACCTTCAGGGGGAAGCCCACAGTCTCTCCGATCGACAGGCATACGAGCTCCTCTTTGATGCTGCCGCGAAGAATCACGCTGAAGGCACACCGCACCTGACTGTGATCTACACATTCGGCTCACACATCTCATTTGACTCACCGGATGAGAAATACGGAAACGGCAAGGACACGACACTGAACAAAATGTATAATCTTGATATACAGTTCGGCTGTTTTATGGAGAAATTCGAAGCAAGTGACATGGCGGACGACACCATTATCGTGATGACCGGCGACCACTGCGCATATGGAGACTTTTTCTATCGCGGAGCCTATCCGCACTATGAGCGTGCAAATGTCGACTGCGACGAAATGCCCCTCTTCATCCACCACAAAAATGTCCGTCCGGAAAATATCGACGTATGCGGAAGAAATACCCTGTGCATGGTCCCCACCCTGCTCGACTATCTGGATGTAAACGCTTCGAATTATTTCCTCGGGACCTCTCTCTTCGGGCCTTCCGGAAAATATGACACTATTTTCTTAGACGCGACCTACCAGCTGACAACAAAAAACGGACAGATCCGGGAACTGACAAAAGAAGAAAAGCGTCAGCTGGAACCTGTCCTCATGGACTATTTTGCAGCGAAAGCCAGGTCGTAAATTCGATGAATGCAGTTGCTGCCTGAATTTAAGGCACACAAGCGCATCATTCAGCCCGCGCGAGATCAGAGATCGCGATTTACCGTTTCACGAATTGGCATGTAAGATATTATCGGAACCGCTTCGCGAACCCGATAATCATAATTCGGGCGATTTCATCGCCCTTTTATCGGGAGTTCCTTGCGTAACTTCCGATAAGATATATTACCGGATTTGAGCAATCAGATTGGAGACAGATATGAGAATAAAAAAACTTACCGCATATGTCCTGTGCCTCATCATGGCATCCTTCCTGTCCGCCTGTACCGGCATGGTCGAAACAACCTCCGACCAGTCGACAACTGTGAACACGGCAGAGCATTTCAATGTGGCTGTCTTCTACTTTGACTACGCCGACGCGTATATATCCGCGGTGCGCACAGCCCTGAACAAGGATCTGACCGACAGCGGCATACCCTACACCGAGTATGACGCCGCTTCCAACCAGGCGACGCAGAACTCCCAGATCGACAACGCCCTCGCCCACGGCGCAAGCATGCTGCTGGTCAATATTGTCAGTTCCGGTTCAACAGACATCGCTGACTCCATATGCCTCAAGGCATACGTTGCCCACGTTCCGGTCGTCTTCTTCAACCGCTCCGTCGAAGCAGAGGGCGACGAGGGTGTCATCCTCGACTTCTACAGCAACGTTGCCTTTGTCGGGACTGACCCGGCGGAGGCAGGCCACCTGCAGGGCCAGATGATCGGGCATTATCTTGTAGAAAACTATGACAGATGCGATCTCAACGGTGACGGTGTCATCAGCTATGCCTCATTTAAGGGCGAGGCCAAGAACGCCGAGGCTATCTACCGCACACTGTACTCCGCCGAGGATACGAACCACATACTGAGGGCCAACGGCAAGCCTGCTCTCAGCTATTTCAACCCGTCGAGCGTAGACGAATTCCAGCTGGATCTGACAGGCAAATGGTCCATGGACGCAGTCAGGGACTACATGATGACCAACCTCGGTCAGTACAATGAGACCAGTGAAAACATGATCGAGCTTGTGATCTGCAACAGCGACACCATGGCGGAGGGAGCCATTCGCGCCCTTCAGGCCTTCGGCTATAACACCGGCGATGAAGCAGCAACGACAATTCCCGTCTTCGGCGTCGACGCCTCTCCCGCAGGCCGGCAGCTGATATCAGAAGGTAAAATGGCCGGCACAGTCGTTCAGGATGCCCCGGGCATGGCGCACTGTATTAGCCTGCTGACATCAAACATAAGTGAAGGAAAAGATCTCCTTGACGGGACAGAGGATTACGCGAGAGACACCAAGAACAAGCTTGAGCACAAGCTGTATATCCCCTATTCTGTCTATGAACCGGAAGCGTGAGTCTGCGGAGAGCGAAAGATCAATTTGAATTTCAGAGTGGAATACAGGTGAATATTGCTCTGCCTAAAATAACATTTGCATCAGAAAAAACAGTCACTTCCACTGTGGTAAGCCTGCGTCCTCTTTTTATGACGCGGGCTTCCGCATACACACGGTCAATATTCAGCGCAGGGCGAAGATAATGATAAGAAGCATCCGCTGTCGTGATTTTGTCCCCAAAGGAAGCTGCCGCTGCTCCTGCAGCGACGTCCGCCAATGTGAACAGGCATCCCCCATGAACAGATCCGATCGGGTTCGTATGATTCTCTGTCACGACTAAGGCAGCCCTGGCATATCCCTCTGACATTTCAACCAGAGTGATCCCGTTGCTTACAGGAAATCTGTTGACCGCGTTTCTTTCTTCCACCACTTTTTTATAATCCATGACTGCCTCCTACAAATCTTTATTTTCCCTATCCTGCCTCATCACCTCATTGACTTCCGCGCCGATCATAATGATATACATGCTGAAATACAGCCAGAACATGACTATGGCCAGCGTCGTCAGTGAGCCATAAGTGGAAAACGCGTGAAACGCGCCGAGATAGACCGTGACAAACAGAGAAAATGCCATCCAGCCAATCGTTGCCACAAAAGCCCCGGGCAGCTGCTCTGAGAATTTCAGCTTCTTGTGCGGGAACCACCTGTACATGAGCGAGATTCCCAGGGTCATAAGGAATATGACATAAACCGTACGCATGGCGGTGGAATAAAGATACAGCGGTACTCCCTTCGGCCTCATATGCAGGAGGAAAGCCCTCACATTTCTCCAGAAGACTGTCATCGCTGCGGCGAACATGAGCAGTATGGCAAGGCAGATCGTATAGAGCAATGCCCACAGCCTTATGATGAACCAGTTCTTAAGCTCCGTTATTCCGGCGATCCGGTCAAGTCCGGTCGACAGGGCGTGCATGGATTTCGATGCCGCCCACAGCGTCGTGACAGATGATATTCCGATATATCCGAAGGATGAGGAATACAGCTCCTGCAGGATGTCATGCAGGGCAGGCAGCAGATAGTCCGGGAAAATAGAATCGACCGTAAAGAGCAGATCCTCCTGGCTGACCGGCGCGTATTTCATGAGCTGCAGGAGCAGGATCAGAAACGGGAACAGCGACATCAGTATAAAGAAAGCTGACTGTGCTGCGTATGCCCCGACCTGATCATCCGACGATTTGCCCATGACACGGACGACAAAACCTGCCGGCTCAAATATCTTCTTTATGAGTCTCTTCATGTCTCTAACCTCAGCAGATAACAACTGCGACACATCGCCGCTCGAATTTTTACATCAATGTATCCTTCTCTGCCTCTTTGTGAACCAGTCTGACCGCAATGAGCGTGAGAACAATGATCATGACCAAAACGAAATATATGGCGGCATCACTCTCCGTAGTCAGACAGAAATCCCATGTTCCGTGTATGAGGATGGGGACGATCAGGCCGATCATCTTCCTTCTTCTGCATAAATTCGTCCACCCGTCAAGCTCAGCTGTCTTCGCCCAGCCCATAAAGTAGCCCATAAAGATACCGCATACGACATGGACCGGGATCAGTCTGGAGATTGCTATCTCGGCTCCGAACTGTGTCATATACATAATGTTCTCGAGGGCTGCAAAGCCAAGGGCAGAAGTCGCGTAATAAATGATCGCGTCGAAGTGGTAATTGAAATCCGGTGACTTCCACACAGAGATAGTGGCCATGAGCCTCTTGGAGAATTCTTCAGAGAAACCGACGACCAGGAAGAAGTAAATCAGGTTATAGACAGTCCCCTTGGTGTAGCCCGGATAGACCATATCCAGGACAAAACCCAGGCCAAGCTCCAGGATAATTGCGGGTATAACAGAGATCATGCCGAATATGAACGTCTTGAAAATGAGACCTACCGGCTCTTTATCGACTTTATCAATCCTGTACATATACATCATAAGAAGTACCGGAGGGAGAAGACCCCACATTAGAATTGCTCTCATTTTTCGCTCCTTTCAATATCTTTCACAAAAGCTTACTACCTGTTGATTCCCATAAAGTCAAAGTTGAACTTCAAGTCACGCAGATCGCCGCGTCATCAACTGATCTGCCACCTGACATGGCTTCCCTCGTCATCCTTGGTGACGACCAGCTGATTATCTATCTCCTGCTTCAGCTCGGTGACATGAGAGATGATCCCTATGAGTTTGGAGCCTCCCGCCATGTTCATGAGCACACGGACAGCCTGATTTCTTGAATGGTCATCCAGAGAGCCGAAGCCCTCATCTATGAACATGACGTCAAGGTTGACCGCTGCGGATCTCTCCTGGATCTGATCCGCCATACCGAGGGCCAGCGACAGCGCTGCCATAAATGATTCGCCTCCGGACAGAGTCCGCACTTCCCGTTCCTTTCCTGTGACGGAGGAGTAGACCATGAGGTCAAGTCCCTTGTTCTTGCCCTCGCCTGCCTTGTCAAGATCGTACATGCGAAGCTCGAACTGTCCTGCTGACATCTCTGAGAAGCGAAGGTTGGCGGCGTAGAGGATCCTCTCCAGATAATAGCGCTGGACATAAGTCTCGAGATCCATGCGGGATCCGGCGACTTTGCCGGTCACGAGTCTGTACAGGGTGTCAAGCTTTGTGTGGTCGTCCACTGTCTTCCTGCGCTCATCCATCTTCGGCAGCAATGCATTAAGCGCGTCTCTGTCGGACTTAAGCTGCTCCCTGATGATTCCGTTCTCTTCAGCTTTGCTCTCATACACAGCCTGGGCTTTCAGCATGTTTTCTCTTGCGGTCCCGTCTGACGGACGGACGAGGTCTCCGATGAGTTCCTTTGCGGACGCGAGCATGCTCTCCGCACCAGCCCTCTTTTTATAGTGGCTTGAAACCTCCATCTGCATGTGTTCGCCCTCAGTCCTCGGATATCTCTCTACAAGACCCTTCCACTCATGTTCAGCAAGGTCTTTCTCGTCAAGAATTGAATCGTAGGCTGCTTTTCTCTCCGCAATGACCTGCTCTTCCTCAGGGATATTGCCGCTGTACTCGGCAATCAGGTTTTCCGCCTTCTGCCTTACGGATGTCGCTTCCTTCAGATCCCTGTCTGCATTTTTGAAGGCATGACCTGCCAGCAGCTTCTTTCCTTCCGCCTGCTTTAAGTCATTATCCGCCTCCTCGGCGGAAGCGTAGAACCTCTGGGCTTTAAGTGTATCCAGGGCGGAAAGCTTGGCCGCGTGTTCGCTCGTTGCCTGAGTAACCCTCTCGCCGGCCTCGGCAACAAGGTTTTTAAGGCGCTCTTTTTCTTCGTCGACGCCCTTCAGCTTCTCCATGACTGCCTGGTAATGATCCACATCACCTTTAGCTGCCGACATCGCGCGGCGGAGTTCCTCTCCGCGTGCTTCAATAAGAGTTCTGGCTCTGGCAAGGACGATGTCATCCGGCACATTCTGTATGCTCTTTTTCATTTTCGAGACGAGGGCGTCCCTGGCTCTGACAACACTCTCGTATTTTTCATCATATACATCTTTTGCCGATTTCGCTCTGGCAGCCTGAGCTTCCTGTTTCTCGCGAAGTTCCTCGGCTTCCCTGCCGACGCTCTCCACCATATCCCGGGTGACATCGGAAAACTCTGTGTTGATCGGGCACGGCGACGGGTGTTCGGTAGATCCGCATACCGGGCATGGTCTTCCCGGCACGAGATTTCTCGCGAGCAGTCCTGCCTGCGCGTCAAAAAATGCCTGTCTCAGGCCATCATATTCAAATTTCTTTGTGCGGTAGTCGGCTGATGCCTTTTCATAAGCTTTCTGGGCTGCTTCGACTAGTCTCTTCTGTTTTTCGGCGTCACTGCGCAGGCCGATTGCCTTCACGGCATCGTCGAGAAGCGAATCCACAGCCGCGATCTGCTCGTTCAGAAGACCCAGCCTTGCGCCGGCATCCTTTAATTCCTCGGATTCCCGTTGCCACACAGCTGTCTGCTCAATGAGTTCGTTCTGCTGCTTAGCGGCAGCCGCATAGGCGGCCTCCTCCTTCCTCAGGACCTGCAGCGCAGCGGTCATCTCATTGTCCGCTGCCTTGATCGCCTTTACATGCTGTCTGTCCTTCTCCACCCTGGTCTTGACTTTGATAGCATTGTCCTGCTCTTCTTCAAGGACCTGCCTTGTCCTCTCAAGTTCTGCATTGGCCTTCTTAACTTTTTCCTCGAGGCCGGGCATGAGGGCTTTCTGCTGCTCAAGTCTTCGCATGGTCTCCGCAAGTGTCTTTACCCCGTCTTCATATCGCGTGTAGACAGCCTGCACTTCGTAGGCTGCTGCAAGCTGCATACCGAGGCGCTCCAGCTCTTTGATATGAGCTTCATTTGCGGCACATTCCGCAAGCTGTTTCTCAGCCTCATCCTGCTGGCGGAAAGACTTAAGCAGATTCTCTGTTCTTGTGTATATATCCCGCTTTTCATCGCGCTCTTTCACGGCATCGGTGAGCTCCGCGTCGGACCTGGCCTTTTCCTTAGTCAGGTAATCTGTGAGGTCCTTTAAGACTTCGATGAGCGAGTCCATATTTGCAACATTGAGACGATCCGCCTCCATGATCTGCCTGATAAGATCCTTCACGTCCGCGGCATTCTCATAATTGTCCGGGACCACGATATGTGATGCCTCGGTCTGGCAGACTGTACGGATATGTCCCAGTTCCTTTTCCTTCTCCTTCTTCCTGCGGTCCAGCTCATCGCCGATCTGCTGATACAGCTCAGTGCCGAAAAGTCTGCGGTAAATCTCTTTCTTATCGGCGGATTTAGCCCGAAGGAGCTCCATGAATTCGCCTTGGGCAATCATGCCGACCTGCATGAACTGCTCTTTGGAGAGGCCTACGATATCGAGCAGCTTCGCGTTCGTCTCCTTGCTCGGGTATTCTGTTCCGTCCGGCATGATGAGCGAAACTTTTTCCGCCTCCGGTATCAGGCCTGTTCCCTTTTTCTTCGCGCGCACATATCTCGGATTCCGACGCACAGTGTACACGTCCGCCCCCTCAAAGCTGCCGTCGGAAAATGTCAGCTCGACATAGGGTTCCGTTCCCGGCGCGGCGAACTGGCTGTGAAGCTCGGTCCCGTTCTTCACGTTTCTGGATGAGCTGGCTTCGCCGTACAGTGCAAATACAATCGCGTCGAATATTGTCGTCTTCCCCGCACCCGTATCTCCGGTGATGAGAAAGAGGTTCTGATTAGGTTCAGTGAAATCTATAAGGGTACGCTGTCCGTAGGATCCGAATGCCTGCAGTGTGAGTGTCAGTGGTCTCATAGTATCCCTCCTGTGAATTTATCCTCTTCCCTGCTGCCTTCGATCGAGTTGATGATATCCCGGATAATGGCAAGTGAGTCTTCATCCATATCCTTAAGGAACGCGCAGCAAAGTTCATAGGGATCAAGTTCCGAGTCCGCCTGAATTTTTCCGGAGTAATCCGCACGGTTCGTATTGACCCTGCGGATCTCAAGCAGATTGGGAAATGCGGCTCTGAGTCTTGCCTGCAAGTCGAATATGTCAAATTCCACTTTGTCCGTGAGGACCGCTGTTACATAGTCGTCGCAGCCCTGCTTCAGTATCTCTTCAAGTGTATCCTGTATCACTCTTACCTCATGGAGCGGCTTAAGGGGCAGGACGCTGATAGATGGAGCGCTGCCCTTTTCACGCAGTGTTACCATGATAACGCCCTTCTGCTGGCCGGCCTCGCTCACGGAATAGGGCATCGGAGTCCCGGAATATCGGAACCGTTCTTCACCGACAGTCATCGGCTTGTGAATATGACCAAGCGCGGCATAATCGAAGGGGGCAAGGACATCCGCTGAAATCTCATCGATATTGCCGACGGTCCTGATCTCTGACTCCATGCGCTCGACATCATCGGCGCTCTTGCCCACCGGCAGGTAGAACTGGTGGCTCACAAAAACGCTGCGCTCACCCGGGTCAATAGTTTCCCGGGAGATCAAAGCATGCATCGCTTCGTTATAGCTGAGATTTCTCCCCTCATTATCAGTCCCGGTGATCAGCTTCACCATGGAAGGCTTGACGAACGGGAGCAGATAAAAGTTCACCGGTCCGAACTCATCAGTCAATGTCACTTTCTCAATATATTCATCCGGCATGACAGGCGGCTTGCCGATCATGAAGAGCTTCTGTTTTGCAAGTACTCTTCTGTAGGTGTCCACACGCGGCGCGCTGTCGTGATTCCCGCTGATGGTCATGACGGTGGATTTAGTTTCATTTGCAAGCTCAGCGATAAAGTCATCGAAGACCTCGACCGCCTCAGCAGAGGGAACAGCCTTGTCGTAGATGTCGCCCGCGATGAGAATGACATCCGGAGCCTCCTCCTTCGCGTATTTTATAATCTGATTAAAAACATACTTCTGGTCTTCCAGAAGGTCACGGTTGTACAGCTTTAAACCGATATGCAGATCTGACAGATGAAATATTTTCATGCTAGTGTCCTCTCATTTTACAGGTGACTGCTGAAGGCTCCATACGCTGCGTTTTCGTCTCACACACCATACGCATCAGGATTTTCGTGAGTGCCTTATGTATGGCTGCCATTTTAATAGTATACCACACAATAGCCTTCTGTTCACATACGTATTCATGACTTGGCAGGGGCATTTCAGGCAGACTGTCATATACTTCGTTACCGGCAGTAAAGCATTCATCTTCGTGAGAAAAACATTGCAGGTCCTTCCCTGCGAACCGCGAAAATCGCACTGGAATAAATCAGCCCTATGATGTATGATTAAGCCCGGAAATACAGCAAAGGAAACACATCTATGGAATTCAGTCTGATTTTATTCAACAAGTTAGTCGCCATGATGCTCATGGCAATTGTCGGCTTCGTGCTTGTCAGGTCCAAGCTGCTTCGGGAAGACGACACCAGGGTCATCTCCGTTCTACTCGTCTATGTGCTTCAGCCATGCCTCATTGCGAGGGCGTTTCAGATCGACCTCACTCCGGAGCGCATGCACGGATTTATATGCGGCACGCTGCTTGCCACCGCGACAATACTGCTCTCGATGCTCATGTCCAGAATATGTATGAAGCCGTTCGGTCTGGACGCGATCGACCGCTCGACGATTATTTACGCCAATGTAGGCAACCTTCTGCTGCCTCTCGTCAGCATGGCACTAGGAGATGAGATGGTCTTTTATTGCAGTTCTTTCCAGATCCCGTTCAACGCGCTGCTCTGGACCCACTGTTTCTCCATCATCAGAGGGGATCGAACTGTCAACGTAAGAAAACTCCTGCTGAACCCGAACCTGATAGCGCTCTTTATCGGAATTTTCTTCCTCGTTACGAGAATTACCGTACCGTCCGTCATCGACGCGGCAGCCAAAGGTTTCAATGACATGGTCGCCGCCTCGTCGATGCTGCTTGTCGGCATGGTCATCGCCGGGGTAGATATAAAGACCGTATTCACATATAAAAAGGCCTATATTGTATCCTTCGGCAGGCTCCTGGCAGTCCCCATTTTGTCAATGCTCATACTGTACGCAACAGGTTTTCTCACACGCCACCCGGAACTTCGCTCCGTCTTTATGGTCATCATACTGGGTGCCGGCGCGCCTTCCGCAAGCTCAATCGTTCAGATCGCCGTCCTGCATGATAAGGATGCCGCCAAAGCCGGTATCTATAATGTAATGACAACGCTTCTGTGTGTTGTCACAATGCCTCTTATCATCTTTATATACCAGATGATGTTCCCGGGGTAAAAATTACCATATTCAGATTTCAGATGCTTTTCCGGGGGTATTCAAGAACGCCTCGGCGTTCTTGCCGCGACGTGCGCAGCGCGTAAGCGCTTTCCACTGCGCACGTCTGCGATCCGCCGGAGGCGT
>JBGUIK010000126.1:0-91410 GCA_045112915.1 Lachnospiraceae bacterium | reverse complement strand
AAAGATGCATTGGCCCTTTTTATCCGACTAAAGAATGGCCCTTTTTACCCGACCCTGAATGGCCCTTTTCACCCGACGCTAACAACTGGGAGAATCCGGATGTCAGGAGAGAGATGATTGACATCCTTAATTTCTGGTTCGAAAAGGGCGTGGATGGGTTCCGCTTCGATGTGTTCAATATGTTTTCAAAGGTCTATCCGATTCAGGATGATACCTCGAAAGATTCCTTCCAGAAGGGAGCTCCGTATTATGTGGACGGACCGCGCATGCATGAATTCCTGAAAGAGCTGAACGAGAAATCATTTTCGCTCTATGACAGTTTTACGGTCGGTGAATCTTTCCACCCTTCCGAGGAAGCCGCCCGTGAATACGTGCGGGAGGAGAATGGCGAGCTGGATGCCATTTTCAGCTTCGGACATCTCGATTCAGATAATATCGGAGGAAAGAAATTCTTCCCGAAGCCATTCGACCTTCTGCAGTTCAAGGACGGCTTTTTCAATCCGCAGAGAGCGGCATACGGGGAGGGGTGGAATACCCTTGTGCTTGAAAATCATGATAATCCCCGCTGCGTGAATCGCTTCTCGATCAACGCGGCAAAATACCGCTACGAAGCTGCGACAATGCTGGCAGCGGTGACTTACATGGGGTTCGGGACGCCGTTCATTTACATGGGCCAGGAAGCGGGCCTTGTGAACTGTGATTTTAAGAGCATTGATGAGATGATGGATCCGGTCAGCCATTTCGTATATGATCTGATGACCGCTTACGGAATGCCGAAATGGCTTGCCTTCCGCTTTATCAAGTACGGGGCAAGAGATCATTCCCGCGTACCGATCGCCTGGGATGATTCGGCAAATGGCGGTTTCAACGACGGACACGCTCCGTGGCAGTGCGTGAATCCCAAGTACCCGGAGATCAGTATAAAGAAGGATATTGAGAGCGAAAAATCCGTTTACCGCTTTTATCGGAAACTTCTGCGAATAAGAAAGACGCATGAAGAGGCAGTCTTGGGGGAGACCCGTGAATACAATCACGAAAATCGGAGAGTCATCGCCTACAGCAGGACATATCAGGGAAAGAAGCTCTTTATCTGTGCAAACTTCAGTAAGCATACAACAATTTATAACTTCCCGGATGAGCTCGGTAAGTATAAGATCGTACTTAATAATTATGAGGTGGATGGGAGACCGACCCCCTTGCCTTTCATTGGGAAGAAAGGGAAGAAATTGATTCTTAAACCTTATCAGGCTGTGGTGCTGAGTTGTCAGCCCTGAAATGCGCTAGAATGGAGATACAGAAATTTGACTTGCTTTCAAGGAGGTATAGACATGCTTTGCAAGTATCCCCCGATGGGATGGAACAGCTGGGACTGCTACGGCGCGTCCGTAACGGAAACCATTGTGCGCCAAAATGCAGACTATATGGCGGAACACCTTAAGGCTTATGGCTGGGAATATGTAGTTGTGGATATTCAGTGGTATCAGCCTGAAGCGGACGATTACGATTATAATTCCTTTCCCAATAACCTTATAGATGACTGGGGCAGGCACATACCTGCAGCGAACAGATTCCCGAGTGCTGCAAATGGTGCCGGCTTCAAGCCCCTGGCAGATTATGTGCATGGCTTGGGACTGAAATTCGGAATTCATATCATGCGAGGGATTCCCCGCATGGCGGCACATCTTCATTTGCCCATTAAAGGGAGCGCGTATACCTGTGATCAGGCGGCGGATCCTAATTCCATATGTGAGTGGAACCCGGATATGTACGGTGCGAGATTGGAGCATCCCGCTGCAAGAGCCTATTATGACAGTATTTTTAAGCTTTACGCCGAGTGGGGCGTGGACTTTGTAAAGTGCGACGACATTGCCAGAGAGTATCCGCACTGCAGGCGGGAGATAGAGATCATCTCCGAGGTATGCAGAAACTGCGGGCGCGACATTGTGCTGAGTCTCTCCCCGGGACCGGCGCCGCTTTCCGAGGCGGAGCATCTGAAAACCCGGTCCAATATGTGGCGAATCACGGATGACTTTTGGGATGACTGGGCTCTGCTCAAAGGAATGTTCGAGCGGGCGGAGAAGTGGTGCATCCACTCAGGTCCCGGTCACTGGCCGGACGCCGACATGCTGCCGTTCGGTGCGATCCGTCTGTGCGGCGCGGAGACGACAAAAGGCCGCTGGACGAGATTCACTCAGGATGAACAGCGCACACTCATGACGCTCTGGTGTATGATGCGCTCGCCGCTCATGATGGGCGGGGAATTGACGAAATGTGATCCGTTCACGCTGTCACTGCTCACTAATGAGAAGGTACTGAATATTCAAAAGAGCAGCTTCTGCGCACACCCCCTGCGGACTACTGATGAGGAGTCGGTCTGGATCGCTCCTCGCAAGGATGGGACGGGAATGTACGTAGCAGTCTTTAATCTGTCGGATGAGGTGCGAAGGATCGCTGTCACGGAAGAGGAGACAGAACTACCTTTTGCCCGCGCTGTCGAATTGTGGACGGGGAATACATATGCGAAATTGTATGCGGAGCTTGGACCACACGCTTGCGCAGTGTGGCTTGCAGGTTCTGATGATTTCTGAGAACGGATGGTAAGAGTTAATAGGTCTCGCTTGCGAGACTTGAGCTGGATTTATGTCAGCGATAGCTGACAGCTTATAATAAGATTAAACAGAGAAGGGCTGCCGTATTTTACGGGTCGGTATTACATATAGCAGTCATATGCAAATGACTGCTATATGAGCGGACACCGTATTATATGGCAGCCCTATTCATATCCCCTGCCCGGCAGCAGGATCACATATCACTCGATAGTTTTTCCGGTCCGCTTCTGGTAATCTTCGAGGGCTGACTGAATCGCCTCCTCCGCCAGAACGGAACAGTGCATCTTGTAAGCCGGCAGCCCGTCAAGAGCTTCCGCGACTGCCTTGTTAGTCAGTTTCATGGCCTCCGAGACAGGTTTTCCCTTAATCAGCTCGGTCGCCATGGAGCTGGACGCGATGGCACTGCCGCAGCCGAACGTTTCAAACTTGACGTCCTGAATGACGTCATCCTCGATCTTAAGGTACATTTTCATGATATCGCCGCATTTGGCGTTACCGACTTCGCCGATGCCATTTGCATCTTCAATCACACCAACATTTCTCGGATTCCTGAAATGATCCATTACTTTTTCACTGTATAAAGCCATTAGAGTACCTCACTTTTTTTCTATGGGTTTGCGCAAAATTTTTGACGTATGGTCGCATGTTTTACAGGATGAACTGAGCCTTGCCGGACATCAGATCTCTCCAGACCGGAGAGAAGCCGCGCAGATAGCTGACGACGTCTTTTACGGATTTGATGATGTAGTCCACCTGTTCTTCCGTGATATCTTCCCCGAGGCTTAAGCGGAGGGAACCGTGGGCGACGTCGTGTACACGGCCGATCGCCAGGAGCACATGGCTCGGATCCAGAGATCCGGATGTGCAGGCGCTGCCGGAAGAAGCCTGTATGCCCTTGTCATCAAGGAGGAGCAGCAGAGATTCGCCCTCGATACCTTCAAAACAGAAGTTCACGTTGCTCGGGAGACGATGTGTGGCATCACCGTTGAGGGCGGAATGCGGAATTTCCGCAAGGCCGCTGATCAGCTTATCGCGCATCTTTGTGAGATGTGCTGTGTTCTCATCCATCCTGGAACTCGTCTCTTTCAGGGCTTCCGCCATGGCTGCGATTCCCGGAACATTTTCGGTTCCCGCGCGGCGGCCTCGCTCCTGGGCTCCGCCTTCGATCAGATTTGTCAGTCTTATACCCTTCTTTGCGTAGAGGAAGCCGACTCCCTTCGGCCCGTGGAATTTATGGGCGGAAGCGGAGAGAAGGTCAATATTGTCCTCCTTTACGTTGATCGGGACATGGGCGACTGCCTGCACTGCATCTGTGTGGAACAGTACATTTTTCTCGCGGCAGATCCGGCCGATTTCCCGGATGGGCTGGATGGTGCCGATTTCGTTATTTGCAAACATAATGGTGACAAGGCAGGTATCCTCGCGGATCGCTGCTTCGACTTCTTCGGGAAGAATGAGACCGTTTTCATGGACATCAAGAAGGGTGACCTCGAAACCTTCCTTTTTAAGACGCTCCAGCGTGTGAAGGATGGCGTGGTGTTCAAATGCAGATGAAATGATATGCATTTTTCCCTTTTTCCTGCCGAGCTCGGCAACCGACCGTAGGGCCTGATTGTCGGCTTCGCTGCCTCCCGATGTGAACAGGATCTCGTCCGGGGAGGCGCCGATCACGGCTGCAACATCCGCACGTGCTTTTTCAAGCACTTCTTTGGCCATCTGGCCGTGCGCGTACAGGCTGGAGGGATTGCCCCAACTGTCATCCAGAAGGGAAACCATTGTTTTGATCGCGTTTTCGCTCATCTTTGTGGTGGCGGCATTATCCGCATAAATATTCATGTGTATCTCCTTTATTATATCAATGTCCCACCGCATACGGCGGTGAAGGCGGCTCCGCATTTTGCTGCGGAATGCAGGCGTCTACGAAGAGGACAGGTCCTCTGCATAGATTCTGTGAGAATTATATGCCTATCAACCTAGTAAGTCAATAGGTTTATAACAAATGTTGTTGCACTGCCTATTTACCCTGCGGTATAATAGGTAAAAAGCTGAGAGAGAGGACACTTTTATGATTTCAACAAGAGGAAGATATGCTCTCCGCGTCATGCTCGATCTCGCAGAGAATGAGACGGGCAATTACATACCGCTCAAGGATATTGCGGCAAGACAGGATGTCTCAAAGAAATATCTGGAGATTATTGTTAAAGATATGGTGGCGGGAGGTCTGATCACCGGTGCCAGCGGAAAGGGGGGCGGCTACAAGCTGTGCAGAAGGCCGGAGGACTATTCGGTGGGAGAGATACTGGACCTGATGGAAGGGTCGCTCTCCCTTGTCGCATGTCTTGCGACGGATACAAATGAGTGCCCACGGAAATCTGAATGCAGGACACTGCCAATGTGGACAGAGTATGACAACATGGTACATGAATTTTTTTACAGCAAAAAGCTGAGTGATCTGCTGGAACAGCCAGATAACGGGGAAACACAGCCGGAGTAATAAGGAGAGAAGATGATGAAGAGCGCAAAAGTTATACTTGATAAGGATTATATCATCGGAAGAATTGATCCCCGCATCTACGGATCTTTTATTGAGCATCTTGGCCGCGCGGTGTATGGCGGCATCTATGAGCCGGGACACCCGCTGGCTGATGAGCAGGGATTTCGGCGGGATGTGCTGGAGATGGTGAGAAAGCTCGGCGTCCCGGTCGTGCGCTATCCCGGCGGCAATTTTGTCTCCGGATTCAACTGGGAGGACAGTGTGGGGCCGAATCGTCCAAAACGACTTGATCTTGCGTGGTTCACGACTGAATCGAATGAGGTCGGCCTGCATGAATTTGCAGACTGGGCGAAAAAAGCGGATACGGAAGTCATGTATGCCGTCAATTTGGGGACCAGGGGTCCGGAGAATGCCCGGGACATCGTGGAATATGCCAATCATCCCGGCGGAAGCAAGTTCAGCGACATGCGCATTGCAAATGGCGCGAAGGAGCCGCTGAATATCAAGCTCTGGTGCCTTGGCAACGAGATGGACGGTCCGTGGCAGATGGGTCACAAAACAGCGTACGAATATGGAAGGATCGCTAATGAGTCCGCAAAGATGATGAAGTGGGTGGACCCGTCCATTGAGCTTGTCGCGTGCGGATCATCCAGCTCCGAGATGCCGACCTTCGGGGACTGGGAGATGACCATGCTTGATGAGTGCTATGAGAACATTGATTATGTGTCTCTGCACCGTTACTACGGGAATCCAACGAATGACACTGCGGGCTTCCTTGCGCGCAGCATGGATCTTGATGATTTTATCCATACTGTCGTTTCTATCTGCGACGCGGTCAAAGGGAAGAAGCATTCCAAAAAGAAGATCAATCTGTCATTTGATGAGTGGAATGTATGGTATCACTCGAACGAGCAGGACAAGGAAATCTGGAAACGCGAGAAGTGGGGACCGGCGCTGCCGCTCCTTGAGGACGTCTATAACTTTGAGGACGCGCTGCTGGCGGGCAGTATGTTGATCACGTTCCTAAAGAATGCTGACCGCGTGAAGGTCGCCTGCCTGGCCCAGCTGGTGAATGTCATCGCTCCGATCATGACGCGAAACGGCGGGGGCTGCTGGGCGCAGACTATCTACTGGCCGTTCCTGCACGCATCGAAGTACGGGCGCGGAACAGCTCTTAAGGCGCTGGTGAATTCCCCGGTCTACAGCTGCTCTGATTACGATGATGTGCCTTTCATCGATGCGACTGCGACTATTGGTGATGATGGAGTGGTGACTGTGTTCTGTGTCAACCGGGATCTCAAAGAGGACTATATGCTGGATATCGATCTTCGGGCTTTCGGAGATTTGAAGCTAAAGGAGCATATACTGCTGCATCACGACGATGTGAAGGCGGTCAATACAGAGGAAGATCCAGGTAATGTTGTACCGGGAAAGGGTCCCGGCGGCACTGTAGAAAAGGGCAGGGCACAGATATGTGTGCCGGCTCTCAGTTGGAACGTGCTGCGGTTTGCGCAGCAGACCTGAATGTGAGATTCAGGGACGATTCTTTTTAAGTGAAGAAATCCACGTGAAAAGAACCGTCCCCAAAAATCCACAAGTGAGGCTTGTTTAAAATGTGAAAGGAGCTGAAGCAAATGATTAAAATTTACGGAATGCCCACCTGTCCCTACTGCGAATATGTTCACGAGCAGATCGTGGGCAGAGAGGACGAATTTGAGTACATTAATATCGGCGAGAATATTCGCAACATGAGCGCTTTTACGAGACTCCGCGATAACAACCCTGTATTTGACCGCATGAAGGCGATCGGCGATGTGGGAATCCCGGCATTTGTTTTCGAGGACGGAAGAGTGTCGATTGATCCGGCTGACGCGGGACTCATTGAATACGGCACAGTAGATGCCTGCTCGATTGAAGACCACAAGAACGGAAGAAAAGGGTGCTGATCCCTGCTTTGATTCCTGAAATGTTCGTTGTAAAATAGTATGTTTGCAGAGAGGATAGCGGCGATGAGATCATTATTGATAAAGGACACCACGAGAGAAGAGCGTATAAAAATCGTTAACCAGGCTCTGTGGGGCTCATGCGGCATCGACTGCGAGTTCTGCTCGGGCTGTGACAACCGAGGAGGCGGGCGCATTGAGAGCATCTATCAGCCATATATCGATGGCGTGAAAGAACTCAGGGAAATCAATGAGGAGTACAGGGCTCCGTTCGTAAGATGATAAGTGAATACGACGCAGCGTAGAACTGCCTGTGGGGACCGGGAGACCGGTCCCTCTTTATATGAGGTATGACCGACGTTTTCGATGAAGAAGGTTTGAGAGGGATTATGGAACTACGTTGCAGCCAGCCTGAGCTGTGATCCCTGACCTATTGAAAATTTATCGCATCTAGGCTTGAATACACTTGACTTTTACAGTTTAAAGCGTTACACTTTAAATCGTCAATTAAACGAGGAGGGTTTTCAATTATGATAATCAAAATTCTACTGCTCATTGTATTCTTCGCTGTCATGCTGTACATCGGATATTATTCACGCCATCAGGCCAAGACGGTCGAAGGATATGTGCTCGGCGGAAGAAATGTAGGTCCCTGGATTTCTGCATTTGCATACGGCACGTCATACTTCTCAGCAGTTGTGTTCGTCGGCTATGCCGGCCAGTTCGGATGGAGATACGGTCTTGCGTCCACATGGATCGGTATAGGCAATGCGGTCATCGGCTCTCTGCTCGCATGGATCATCCTCGGCAGAAGAACGCGCGTCATGACGAAGCATATGAATTCAGCCACAATGCCGGCTTACTTTGAGAGCAGATATGATTCCAAGACGCTCAAAATCGTAGCTTCGGCGATCATCTTCATTTTCCTGATTCCCTACACCGCATCCGTCTACAACGGCCTCTCCAACCTGTTCGAGATGGCCTTCGGTATTCCGTACATCTACTGCGTATGCATGATGGCGGTCCTCACCTGCATATACGTCCTCATGGGCGGATATACAGCGACGGTCTACAACGATTTCGTTCAGGGCATCATCATGCTGCTCGGTATTGTGATCGTCATTCTGTCTGTTCTTAACGGTCACGGCGGCTTCATGAACGCGGTCCGCCAGCTGTCGGAGATTCCTTCGGATAACCCGATCACAACGGGGCAGCAGGGCGCGTTCGCGTCTTTCTTCGGCCCGGACCCGGTCGGTCTTCTGTATGTCATCATTCTGACATCTCTCGGCACCTGGGGCCTTCCGCAGATGGTGCAGAAGTTCTACGCGATCAAATCCGAGAAGGCGGTCGCGACAGGCACGATCGTGTCGACGTTCTTCGCGGTCGTCATCGCCGGCGGTTCCTATTTCCTCGGCGGTTTCGCGAGACTGATCGATGTATCACAGGTTTCCAAAACCAATCCGGACGGCACACTTGCCATGATGTATGACCACGTCATGCCGCAGCTGCTTTCCAACCTGCCGGACATTCTGATGGGCGTTCTGATTGTCCTCATCATGAGCGCGTCGATGTCCACGCTGTCTTCGCTGGTCCTCACGTCGAGTTCCACGATGACACTGGATTTCCTGAAGGGCACTGTCATGAAGAAGATGACTGAGAAGCAGCAGCTCTGGTGGCTTCGCGCATTTGTAATTTTCTTCATCGTCATCTCTGTCGCGATCGCTATGAACCCGCCGACATTCATCGCTCAGCTCATGGGTATCTCCTGGGGCGCTCTGGCCGGCGCTTTCCTCGCTCCGTTCATGTACGGACTGTACTGGAAAGGCGTCACCAAGGCGGCTGTCTGGGCCTCTTTCGTATACGGCGTAGGTCTCACAGTTGCAAATATGTACACAGCTTGGATGAGTCCGATTCAGGCGGGCGCGATCGCCATGCTGGGCGGTCTGGTGCTTGTACCGATCGTAAGCTTGCTCACGCCTAAGATGGACAAGGCAATGGTCGACGGCATATTCGCGTGCTATGACGTGGAGGTCGACACAACAACGAAGAACAGGCTTCCGGACGAGGAAGATATGGACTGACCATAGCACTGACGCTGCCGCATGTAAAACATGCGGCAGCTTTTTTATACCCTGCCACAAGAGGCGAATGTATGCTATAATGAAAAATGCTGAAAAGATGGAAGAAGGGAAGATTCACTATGTTTGAACTGGATAGAAAGCTGCTGCTTAAAAACAATGCCCCGGACCGGATACGCGGCTCTCTTATCGGCGGCGCCTGCGGCGACGCGCTCGGCTATGCCATAGAGTTCTCACCGGAAAGAGAGATCTTCGCACGCTACGGTGCGGAAGGTATTGTGAGCTATGAGCTTGACCCGCAGAAAGGTGAAGCACTGATTTCTGACGACACCCAGATGACCATGTTCACTGCCAATGGACTGGTGGCATCAGTGCGGGATCAGTCGCCGGATGAGCCGAGGGCTTATGTGGCAAGAGCATATCAGGACTGGCTTCTGACCCAGAGAAAGTCATACAGACAGGTCATGTGGATGGAACCATCGGATCTGTACGGCAATGTGACCTGGCTGCTCCGGAATCCTAAAATGTATCACCTGAGGGCTCCCGGAAATACTTGCCTCAGCGCGCTGATCGGCAATGAAGACACCGTAGTCCCTGACTATATCGCGTCTCCGCGTAATGGCAGTAAGGGCTGCGGCGGTGTAATGAGGGTCGCTCCGGTCGCGCTCATGCCCTATGACGAGCCGATCGAGAAGATCGACATGGAGGCCGCTCAGATCGCCGCCATCACCCACGGGAATTCACTCGGCTATATGCCGGCAGCACTTCTCGTGCACATAATTAGAAGAATTGTATATCCGGAGCAGGCAATGACATTGAAGGAGATCGTCCTGGAAGGGTGCGATACAATTCAGAGACTGTTCCGCACAGATGCAAATATTGACCGCATGGTCAGTATCATTCAGGATGCGGTGCGGCTTTCCTACAACAGAGTCGTCACGGACATTGAGGCGATTCACAAGCTCGGCGAAGGATGGGTGGGAGAAGAAGCGCTTGCCATAGCGGTTTTCTGTGCTCTTAAGTACGAGAACGATTTCAGTCAGGCCCTTATCGCGTCCGTCAATCACGGCGGTGACAGCGACTCGACCGGCGCGATCTGCGGAAATATTATGGGCGCCATGGTCGGGCTCTGCGGGATCGGCGAGGAGTGGAAAGAGCACCTTGAACTTTCGGATGAGATTATGGAACTTGCGGACGAGATCATAAATATTTGATAATCGGAGTGGCACATGGCGGACACAACAGTAATCGGTTTTCATCTCCCGACAGAGGAGCACGGCTGCCTGAGCAACTGGTACCCTGCGGAGTTTACATACGCAGGACTTCGCTTTTTAAGCGTGCAGCAGTATATGATGTATCACAAGGTCATGCTGGCAGGAAGATATGATTTGGCTAAAGTGATCATGGATTCGGATGACCCGGCTGTCCTTGAAAATGTTGCCGGGGACAGGGCTTTCCCGGAGTTCACAAGGATAAAGAATAAGTGGCACTGGATCTGCCGGATCGTGGTCCGGCGGGCTGTATTTGCCAAGTTCATGCAGCATCCGGACCTGAGACGAGAACTCCTTTCGACCGGCAACTCGCTTCTGGCCGAGTGCTCGCATCTCGATAAGACATGGGGGGTCGGAATCAGTCTGCGCGACATGCGGTGGAAGAGTCCGGAGAACTGGAACGGAAAAAATGATCTGGGAAATATTCTCATGGAAGTTCGTGACGAGATACGGCAGCTGGAGATGGCTCTCGGGGAGGAGAATCTCCGCTTTGAGGACGCGCTGCATGCGGAAGCCAATGACGAGTGGAACATGTCTGCGGCAGCCCTGGCCAACCATCCGTCTTACGGCAGGAGCGTTATGGCTTATGTGGATACATTTGCAAATAACTTCACGCGCCAGAGTTTCATGGATGCCGGCACGTCACTGGCTAACTGGGAACAGAAGATACGGGACAAAGAGGGTGCTGCGGTCCCGGTGCTCGGTTTCTTTGATCTGAAGCAGGACGTGTATGACATTTCCCGACGGCTTCATGCCAACGCCCGGTATGATCGCATTCATCTGTTTTGCAGCAAATACATGATCTTTCTGGAAATGTTCGTCCGCGACGAGGGTCTTCGCGCGTGGGCCGGCGGGTATCAGAAGAACCGGCCGGGCGATGAACATGCAGGCCTTGGCAGTTTCATCTACGATGAATTTATTCCCGGTGCCAGAAAAGCTGGACTTATGCCGGCGGATTACTATGAGATAATTGACAATTCGGCTCTCGATGTAAGGATGATTTCCAACCCTGATGAAGCCTGGATACAGAATCTTGCAAGGGAAGAGATACTTGCCTGTGTCGCCTGGCATTTCAGAGCGGATTATTTCGCCGAAGGAGCCCTGGTCAGACACTCAATCGGGGATGGAGTCCTTCTGAAATTCTTTAAAGCACTGCTATGACTAGTTCGGTAGGGCTAACACCCGGAGGGGAAAACATGAATACCGACATGCACGAAAAGATGCCTTTTTATTACCAGCGGACAGGTCCTTATGCGGATCTTCCCTATCACAGGCATACAATAAGGACAGATGGATGCGGGATCGTTTCATTTGCGATGGCCGCCACATATCTGCTGGAGCGGAAAGTCGAACCGCCTGAACTTGTGAAATGGGCAGGCAGAAGATTTTCGGGCTTTTCCGGCAGAGGCACCAGGGGCGTATTCTTTGTGAAAGCAGCGGAAGCGTACGGGCTCTCCTGCACGCCTACGAATGATCTGACCTGCGCACTGCACTCACTGCGAAACGGATGTCCGGTCATCTATTATACGAGAAAGTCCGGCGGAATTTTTTCGGACATTCCGCATTATCTGGTGCTTTCGGGCATCACGGAGGAAGGCAGGGTCCGGATCCATAATCCGAATGGCATGAATGACGGCAAAGACTTCCCGATCGAAATAATAGAAAAATTCAGGGCGAGGAGCATCAGAGAAAAGTCATTCTACATTATAAAAAAAGGAAAATCCGACAGATGAAAGTTCTGCTGATCATACCTGCTTACAATGAAGAGGCATCCATTCTCTACACGATAGAGACTGTCCGGCATTTCAACCGCCAGAATAATCTGCAGTTGGAATATATAGTCATTAATGACGGATCGAAGGACAGGACAGAGAGGATACTCAGGGATAATGAAATTCCTCATATCACGCATCCCCGTAATCGCGGGATCGGAAGAGCAGTTCAGACCGGCTACAGGTACGCGGCAGCGCACGGTTATGACATTGCGATACAGTATGACGGGGACGGCCAGCACGATTCGAGATTCATCATGGATCTGATCGAACCGATCGTGAACGGCGAAGCCGATCTGGTCATCGGCTCACGCTATATAAAGGGAGGCAAGTATTACACGAACGGTGGCCTTCGCAGAGTGGGAGGCCGCTTCATTTCGTTTCTTCTTTATCTGTTCTGCTACCGGGCGATACAGGATCCGACGAGCGGCTTTCGAGCCGCGAGCGCCGATGTAGTCAGACATTTTGCGAAGCATTACCGCAACCCATATCCGGAACCCGCCTCCCTCGCCGATCTGATTTGGGAAGGCTTCAGGATAAAAGAGGTCCCGGTCGCTATGAGGAAGAGATACGGCGGAAGGTCATCCATCCGTAACTGGCGAACGCTCTATTATATGTATTACACGACTGTATCGATCTATGAAGAATCCCATCGCAAGGAGGGGGCTCCTAAATCAAGGAACAATGCGGACACGGAGGAGATTGCAGATATACAGGAAGGCACGGAAATACCGGAGATCTTGGATATATCGGCGGATATTAAAATGCCGGAGACCTTGGATATGCCGGAGTCTCTGGCTGTGCCGGATTTCATGAATGTGCCTCAAACTCCGGATGCAGCGGATCTGACGACTGAAAATGAGGACAATTAATATGGGCGATACGAAGATAGTGTTTTTTGACATCGATGGAACGCTCTGGAATTTTCACAACGAGATTCCAGAGAGCACAGGCCGGGCAATCAGGGCCATCCGTGAGAACGGCCACCTGGCATTCCTGAATACCGGCAGGTCCAGAGGGTTTGTCACGTCTCCTCATCTTTTCGCTCTCGGATTCGACGGCGTTGTGTCCGGCTGCGGGACTATGATCGAGTGTGCCGGAACTGAAAAACGCGAAGACGGAACATACGCTCTCAGACAAGAGCGCGGAATCACGGATATCCGATATTGCGAGGAGGACGTGATTTTTTACCATCGTCTTGACAATGAATTGCTGCAGGATGTGCTTGACGTGATCCGGCCGCTGGGCTTTCGCCCGATACTTGAAGGCCGTGATTATCTCTACTTTGATATGGAAGATTTTGCAAATGATGCCTACGGCCAGACCATCAACCGCCAGCTCGGTGAGCGGAGACTTCCTATCCGGGAAAATGCCGGTCTGTGGGAGGCATCCAAGCTGAGCTGTGATACAGCGGGAGCGGATATCGAGTCCGGTTATAGGTATCTGGAGCGCAATTTCCAGAATCTCATTCATAACGAGAGGGTCGTCGAGAGTGTTCCGCTCGGCTTTTCTAAGGGAAGCGGAATCAGAAAGGTCTGTGAGCTGTTTGAGATCCCAACCTCGGATACGATTGCGTTCGGTGACAGCGTAAATGACCTCGATATGCTGGAGACCGCCGGTATCGGAGTAGCCATGGGCAACGGGACAGACGCAGCGAAGCAGGCAGCTGACTATGTCACTACGGATATGTTTGACGATGGGATCTGGAACGCGTGCGAGGCGCTGGGACTTATATAATGATCGGTCAGGTTTTGAGATTTGTATGACTAACAGTGTAATAAAGAGCTGTCACATAAGGTACATTATTACAATAGGGGCTGTCGCAATAAGGCGTGCCGCCGCTATATATGACAGACGTTATTTGCAAATGTCTGCCATATATAGTGGTGACACTGTCTAATGCAACAGCCCCATACATTGTTATGCCACAGTTTCATGCGACAGCCTTTTTTATCTCAGCATTGAGTAGCCGAAGCCATTGCAGATCGCGGTGACCTTTATGCCCTGCTTGCAGAGCTTACAGTCATGCGATTTCCATGAGCGATATGCCGGAAGATCGCTCTGATCGAAGATCGAGTGGATCGGGAATCCGTCGATTGCCGTGCAGGCGGAGAAAATAGCGGAGATGCCTACGACCTTGGCACCGTAGTAGTTGAGTGTCTCAGCCGCGTTGGCAATTGTCTTTCCGGTGGTAGCGGTCGCAAGGATCAGGAGGACATTTTTGTTTTTTAACATCATTTCCATGTTTTCGCGGAAGATCATCTGCCCGTTTATACCGTACTCGGGAGAAATGACGTAGAGCGTCTTATGAGCGTTTTTGGAGATGTTGCCGGCGCGGGTGAGCTCATTTGCAAGATACGCTCCTACAACTTCCATTCCCTCAAGGCAGCAGATGGTATCAACGGAGGTGCTGCTGCCGAAGAAATCACACATTGCGGACGCAACAGCCTGGGCTTCAGCCTGTCTGCGCATAATCGCAGTCATATCCATCAGATAATTTGTGTGGGAGTTCGGAGTGACAAAATGTCCCGGCACGACACGCAGAATAACATTTTTGTAATGTTTGGACTCAAGCTTATTGTATTCTAACATATATTCTCCTTTCTACACGTATTTAACTGAAAAGTACAAATTAATATGCAAATATTATATAATATTTGTGCAAATTGTGCAATGTTAATACGAAGCTAAAAAGCCATATAATGCCTGTATTTGAGTGGCAAAAACCTAAGTCAGGATTTATAATGGGTATGACCGGCTGCCTGTGAAGGAAAAACAACATATATAATGAACTGACTTAATTACGGATAATTCGCGGGATCTGAGAAAATGAACTGATTGGAGTGAGCATATGAGCAGAGCGAGAGAGAATCTCCTGAGAGTGAGAGATAACATAAATGAAGTGCTGATCGGGACCCCTGACGCGACAACCCTGATCATTATCGCGCTCATTACCGGCGGGCATGTGCTGCTCGAAGATATGCCCGGGACAGGAAAGACGACGTTGGCGAGACTGCTGGCCAGATCGTTCGACACAGGGTTCGGGCGTATCCAGTTCACGCCGGATCTTCTCCCGTCCGATGTAACCGGTCTTTCTGTCTGGAACAAAAGTACCGGAGAGTTCGAGTTCAAAAAGGGTCCGATTTTCACGAATATACTTCTGGCGGATGAGATAAACAGGGCCACGCCGAGGACACAGTCAGGTCTTTTGGAGTGCATGGAGGAGAGACAGGTCACTGTCGACGGAACGACAAGAAAACTTGAGGAGCCGTTTATTGTCATCGCGACCCAGAATCCGATTGAAACGGGAGGAACATTCCCTCTTCCTGAAGCGCAGCTCGACCGTTTCCTCATGCGTATATCGCTGGGGACGCCGAAGCGGTCTGATGAGGTCAGGATCCTTTACAGCTTCATGCACAAAGACCCCAGGGATAATGTACCATGCGCAGCATCGGCAGCAGATATAGCGGAGGCGAGAAGAGAGGCTGCCGGTATAGATGTGAAACCTGACCTCCTGGGCTATATCGCGGATATCTCTCTGGCGACAAGAGGGAGAAATGATATTGCGGCCGGGATCAGTCCCCGCGGCTCGATTGCCCTTATGCACGCTGCTCAGAGCGCCGCGTGGCTTAATGACCGGGATTATGTCGTGCCGGAGGATATCAAGTTCGTGGCTGTCCCGGTGCTTGCCCACAGGCTGGTTCTTGCGCAGAATTACGGTTATTTCGAGGAACAGGAAAATCTCATCCGCGATGTGCTGGACCGGGTACCGGTGCCGACGGAAGATTTCGGAAGGTAAGCATGCTGATCATATGGATACCAGTCGGCATACTGATTCTGTATGTCGCGCTTCACAGTTTCTACATGGCTGTCTGGGACAAAAAGCTGTCAGCGGCAGTCTATTTTACAAAGAGGACGGTCACCGAGGGAGATGAGCTCACGCTGGTGGAGGAAGTTGCAAATGCAAAGCCGATTCCCCTCCCTGTCCTCATCATGGAGTATAAACTGAACCGGAATATTCGAATGCATGACAATGAGAATGCGTCTGTCACCGACCGGACAAATGTCATAGAGTATTTCAGTCTCGGTCCGCGTGAGAAGGTCATGAGAGAACACCGGCTCACGGCGGAAAAGCGGGGATATTACCGTATCGATTCGTCTGATATCGAGGTGCCCGAGCTCTTTTCCGGCAAGCGGGGGTATATGCACCTCATGCAGGACACGGACCTTATCGTATTTCCGCAGATGCTAAGCTTTGACTATTTTCAGGGGATCAGCGAGAGACTTCTCGGAGATGTGCTTTCAAGACGCAGGATGTACGAGGATGTCTTTTCCTTCAGGGGGATACGTGAATACTCGCCTACGGATCCTATGACTTCGATCAACTGGAAGGCATCTGCGCGCACGGGTAATTTTATGGTGAATCTTCGCGATTTCACATACGGGCAGGAGGTCGAGATCCTGCTGAATCTTGCTCATCCTGGCGCCAGAAACCCCGAACGTCTTCTGGAATATGCCATACGCATTGCCTATACGATCGCCGGCAGCTGTATAGACCATAAAGTTCCGGTCAGCATCTTGTCGAACGGCAGGGATGCTGTCACCGGCCGGGAGCTCGCGATCCATTCAGGCAGTTCGACGGAGCATATAAGGTCAGTCGGCATGAGTCTTGCGAGACTGGATCTCAGTCTTGGCGGACGCGCATTTGCAGATGTGCTTCGAGCCGTGAAACGCATGGCCGGCAGGGAAAATGTCAGCACTCTTATGATCTGCTCGGACAGGAGCGACGAGGTGATCCGGGGAGCGCTGGAGCTGGCCCGAAAGAAGGACGGACTGTACTGGCTTTGTCCTCTTGAGAAGGACACGGAGGAGAAAGCGGTTCCCGCGGAAATCACATTTCAGGTCATTGAGATATAGCGGGGTGGACTATGATGGATGAATCAAAGCGCTTTAAGGCGGAAACGACGGGCCTTTTTGCGGTCCGGATCA
Organism: Lachnospiraceae bacterium; assembly: GCA_045112915.1. Classification (GTDB taxonomy): domain Bacteria; phylum Bacillota; class Clostridia; order Lachnospirales; family Lachnospiraceae; genus Chordicoccus. Next base: position 74,254 of record JBGUIK010000126.1, on the reverse strand, counting down.
TTTCGAACTGCCTGCTTGTCGTGTCTTTTGACGCAGCGTTCGGGATGATGTTCGATCTGTCCCCCTTGCTAATCTGCATAAGCGCGTGTGAGATGCTGATATATCTCGCTCTCGCGATGCTTCTTCGAAGAAGATTCAAGTCATTTACTGTATTCTGCCTTGTCCACTTTGCGGGAGTACTGCTGGTCACATTCGGCGCTCCCTATATGTTCTATGTTCACCTGGTTTTAGCTTCATGGATATCGGCGATCGCCCTTTATGACTACATTTCGGGACGTCGTATGATTTACCCGGGCATCGGGCATATAAGTTATCCTTTTGCCATGTTTGTTGCCGGCTTTACGACGGGAAGGCAGAACATTGTCATTCTGGCGGTCCTTTCGGAGACCGTTTTCCTTATCCTGTTCATGCTGCGGAGAAACTTTGAGAGCCTCGACAATGTGTTCATCACTTCTTCTGAATATGTCAGAGTTCCCTATGAGAAGATGCGGCGGATGAATACGTTCCTCGCTGCTGCATTTGTGCTTGCCTCATTGCTTGTCGCAGTCATCCTCGGTCTGATTTTTGACGGCGAACAGCTCATCTTCCTGATCGGGCGGGGGTTCGTTCTGGTCATGGCGGCGATATTTATCGGGCTCGTGTGGCTGTTCAGCCATATTTTCCCAAATGCCGACAGCGCGCTTGCCGGAGGCATGACGGGCGGGATAGCCAATTTTGAGCAGATAATGGAGGAGCATCCGATTCTGATGCTGCTCTGGCATTTGTTTGAATACGCGGCCTATGCGGTGGCTGCCGGAATAATTGTGTATCTCACTTACAGGTTCGTGAGGGACCTGTATTATGAATTCCGGTCTGCAGTCCCGGAGAACGGGGATAAAAGAATAATGCTTGAGACAAGGGAGGAGAGTGAGGAGACGGAGATACGGCATCGGTCGGGAAAACCCGGGTTCGGCAGTGAGGACCGGATTCGGAGAAGATATATAAGACTTGTGCGCGGTTCCGGCAGGCAGAAGGAGTTAACTGACAGCATGACTCCCAGAGAGATCGAGGAGAAGATCGGCCGGGAGGAGCTAAGTGAACTTCATGACGCCTACGAGAAAGCCCGATACGGATGAATACTTATTTGCTGGACACAAGCGGTATTTCATCTTATAATGTGTGCTGTCTGAAAGATACTGTTTCAGTATATGTCGATAGAAAACTCCGCAGGTCCGGGGGATGCGGCACTCAAAAATAATAGAAGGAGATATTCATGAATTACGCTGAAGAGTCACTCAAACTGCATGAACAGAAAAAAGGAAAAATCGAAGTTATTGCTACAGTCCCTTGTAAGAATGCGACGGATCTGTCACTTGCGTACACACCGGGCGTTGCCCAGCCGTGTCTCGAGATTCAGAAGGACATTGATAAGAGCTATGACCTGACCCGCCGTTGGAACCTGTGCGCGGTCATCACGGACGGCACGGCTGTTCTAGGTCTGGGAGATATAGGTCCGGAGGCCGGTATGCCGGTCATGGAGGGCAAATGCGTTCTGTTCAAGTCCTTTGGCGATGTCGACGCATTCCCGCTCTGCATCAAGTCCAAAGACGTGGATACTATCGTCAATACAGTTTACCTCATCTCGGGATCTTTCGGCGGTATCAATCTCGAGGATATATCAGCTCCGAGGTGCTTTGAGATTGAGCGTAAGCTGAAAGAAAAATGTGACATTCCGATTTTCCATGACGATCAGCACGGAACGGCAGTGATTACGCTGGCCGGCCTTATGAACGCTCTGAAGGTCGTCGGAAAGAAGAAGGAGGACGTCAAGATCGTTACTTCCGGCGCGGGCGCGGCGGCTATCTCCATCACAAAGCTGCTGCTCTCAGCAGGATTTAAGAACGTCGTCATGACCGATCGCCGCGGTGTTATTTACAAAGGCCGCAAGGAGGGCATGAACTGGATCAAGAATGAGATGGCAGAGATCACGAACCTTCACGGAGAGACAGGTACGCTGGCAGATGCGCTCGTCGGCGCTGACGTTTTTATCGGTGTCTCGGCTCCGGGTCTGGTTACTCAGGAAATGGTGAGGACTATGAACAGGGATGCCATCATTTTTGCATGCGCCAACCCAACGCCGGAAATCTTCCCCGAGGACGCGAAGGCAGCAGGAGCGGCAGTCATATCCACGGGCCGCTCGGACTACCCGAACCAGATCAACAACGTTCTCGCGTTCCCGGGTATTTTCCGCGGAACATTCGACGTGAGGGCAAGCGACATCAATGAGGAGATGAAGATGGCTGCGGCAAAAGCTCTTGCGGACCTCATTTCCGATGATGAACTGTCAGCGGACTATATCATCCCGAAGGCATTTGACCCGCGTGTAGGTCCGGCAGTTGCCAAAGCGGTCGCGCAGGCAGCCCGAGATACAGGTGTGGCAAGGATTAAAGGTGTACCTGACTGCGTACAGCAACGATTTAAAGCGCTAACGCTATGACATTTTACAGGCTTGACTTGCCACTTTTTCTAGTATAGAATTATGAATTGTACTTGGGCTGCATATTAACGTTTGAAATATGCCGAAAAGTGCGTTTGGCGCAGGTTTGCAGAAGATATCCCGATATTCTCTGACGGCTTGTACCGCATATTATACCCAGGAGGAAAAAGGAATGAAGAAAAGAATTGCACTTGCTCTTTCCGCAATAATGGCAACAGGCATGATTTTGGCAGGATGCGGAAGCACATCATCAGCACCGGCTGCCGGAGCTGATACAACAGCTGATTCAGCAGCTGCGACCTCTGACACAGTAGGCGGCATGGAAGGCGGCACAAATCTTAATTTCACGACCGGCGGCGATCAGGGCACATACTACGGCTTTGGCGGCGTTCTGGCAAGCAAGATTTCCGAGACGACAAGCACGAACGTGACAGCAATCGCGTCCGGCGGTTCTCAGGCTAACATTGAATTCATCGATGCAGGTGATGCGCAGCTCGGCTTCGTACAGTCAGACGTTATGGCATACGCATATGACGGCACAAGACTTTTCGAGGAGACCGGCAAGGTCGAAAGCTTCTCCACAGTTGCAGCTCTGTATATGGAGCAGGTACAGGTCGTTTCCGTCGATCCGTCCATCACATCGGTAGCTGACCTCAAGGGCAAGAACGTCTCTATCGGTGCAGCAGGTTCCGGTACATATTTCAATGCTCTCGATGTCCTTGCTGCTTATGGACTGACAGAAGATGACATCAATCCGACATACCAGTCCTTCGGTGATTCCGCGGAAGCGCTGCAGGACGGCAAGATTGATGCTGCTTTCATCGTAGCCGGCGCTCCGACGACAGCAGTCACATCTCTTGCAACCTCCAAGGCAGTCAACGTCATTTCCATCGACGATGAACACATCAAAGCCCTCATTGAGCAGTCTCCGTACTACAGCGAAGCAACGATTCCTGCTGACGCTTACGGCACAGAGTCCGATATCAAGACAGTTGCTGTCGCTGCTGTCGTTATTGCCAATAACGATGTTTCTGAAGCTGACATCTACAACTTCCTGTATGGCGTATTTGAGAACGTTGATTCCATCACGGCAGCTCATGCAAAGGGCGCTGAGCTTGATCTTGACTTTGCCGCTTCCGTAACTTCTGTACCGTATCATCCGGGTGCAGCTAAGTACTTCAGCGAAAAAGGCATTGAGGTCCCGACGAAATAATTCATTAAGCGGTGCAATTGCGCGAAATCTTAATTACGACATGTGAAGGGGTGCCGCTCGCACCCCTTTTTTTAGAAAGGAAATTCTTCGATGGAAGATAAGAAACATTTTAACAATCCTGAGATGAATGGGAATATCGACGTCGGCAGTGCCAAGGATGTCGATGAGGTCATGAAAAAATACGACCGCGAGTCCAATACCCGCGTGTGGGAGGGAAGGCCGGGGCAGATCGTCCGCTTTCTTTCTGTCGGTTTCTCGCTTTTCAGCATCTGGGTCACTCTGTTTTCGACCGCGATGCCTGAAGTGAGACTTAATATGTTTCTTGGCATGATCCTGATCCTTGGCTATCTGCATTATCCGATCAGAAAGGGTGACGTGAAGCCAAACACTCTGCCCTGGTACGATATTATTATCATGATCTGCGGCGCAGGTCCGTTTTTCTATTTTGCATTAAAGGCTACAGACATAATCAAACTTGCGTCAAGGGTATCAAAGGACCCGGTCATGGTCGTGATTGCTGTATTCGGCGTGCTGGCTTATATGGAACTCTGCCGCCGCTGTGTCGGTATGCCGATCCTGATCGTTGTAGGCTGCCTTCTGGCGTATACATTTGCCAAAGTCCGCTTCGGAAAAGTTGTCTATGACCTTTTCTATACGACGACAGGTCTCATGAACACGCCGATCAATGTCTGCGCGAAATATATTGTCGTTTTCATCATTTTCGGTGCGTTCCTTGAACGGACCGGCATTTCCACGTTTTTCATTAATCTGGCAAACTGTGTCGCGGGTGCCTCCGCCGGCGGTCCCGCTAAGGTCGCTGTCATTTCCTCAGCCCTCTGCGGTATGGTCTCCGGATCGTCTGTCGGCAATACTGTCACGACAGGTTCAGTCACGATACCGATGATGAAGAGAACAGGCTACAAGTCCGAGTTCGCCGGAGCGGTAGAAGCTGCCGCTTCCACCGGCGGTCAGATCATGCCTCCGATCATGGGCGCAGCGGCTTTCCTCATGGCTGAGTACATGGGCATCCCCTATGGCCAGGTCGCGCTCCGCGCCGTCCTTCCGGCTGTGCTTTATTTCGTCGGCATCTATATGTCCGTTCATCTTGAAGCCAAGAAGCTCGGACTCCGCGGAATGTCCAGGGACCAGCTTCCGAAAGCCGGGGAGCTTCTTCCGAAGATATATCTTCTGGCTCCGCTGGTCATCCTGGTCATCCTGGTCTCCACGAATATGTACACAATGCAGTTCTCGGCAACTGTAGCCATCGGTATTACGATTCTCGTCGGACTCATCAATAAGGATGACAGAATCACCGTGAAAAAAATCATCGATGCGCTCGAAGCAGGCGGCAAGGGTACGATTTCTGTTGCTGTCGCCTGCGCAATGGCAGGCATCGTTGCCGGCTGTATCACATCGACAGGACTCGCATCACAGCTCATCACGCTCATTGTCAATATTTCAGGCGGCAACAAGCTTATTGCCCTCTTCCTGACAATGCTCTGCTGCATCGTTCTCGGCATGGGTGTTCCGACGACTGCTACGTACTGCATCATGGCTGCGACATGCGCCCCGATCCTGATCAGCCCTGCGATCGGAATCCCGCGTGTATGCGCTCATTTCTTCGTATTTTACTTCGGTATCGTCGCTGACATCACTCCACCGGTCGCCCTTGCGGCATACGCCGGTTCGGCCATAGCAAAAGCGCCGCCGATGCGGACGGCATTTACGGCTTCGCGCCTCGCGATTGCTGCATTTATCTGCCCATACATCTTCTGCCTGAACCCGGTCATGCTTCTTGAGTTCGAAGGCATGACAGGCGGCATGGCGGCTCTTACGCTTGTTCAGGTCATCATCACCTCGCTCATCGGTCTTTTCGGTGTTGCGGCAGGCCTGAACGGACACCTGTTCAAGGATATAAATCCGGTCTTCCGAGTTATCTTCATCGCAGCCGGTCTCGCTCTCATGGTGCCCGGTACACTTACGGATATCATCGGAATCGGCATTCTTCTTGCCATGACCCTGATGCAGAGGAGAGCTGCATTGGCAGTTTCGGCAAATTGATAATTAAGCCCGAGCTTTCGTCCCGAAAACGGGACTTGAATGCAATATGTATTTTTGATTAGGAGGAAAAAACATGAAAAAGTACATTGCAGAACTTATTGGCACGGCAGTTCTGGTCACACTGGGCTGCGGGACCGCGATGCTGGTCGGCTGTGACGCTGCATCCGGCGGTGGGTATATTTTGACAGCATTTGCTTTTGGTCTTGTGATCATAGCAATGGCGTACAGCATTGGGAACATATCCGGATGCCATATCAATCCGGCGGTATCACTGGGATGCCTGCTTGCGGGAAGGATGCAGGCTCAGGACTTTATTCCGTATGTCATTGCGCAGTGCATCGGCTCATTTGCAGGCTCAGCGATTCTCGCTGTTATTTTCCTGCTCGGCGGTGTGCCTGACATGACAGGCGGCTTCGGCGCGAACGGACTTGCGGGTGTCGGCGGAAGTTTCATCGCTGGTCTGGTCGTCGAGATCGTCCTTACATTCATCTTCGTGCTCACTATTCTCGGTGTCACAGATTCCAAGTATAAGAACGGCAGGTTAGCTGGTCTCGTGATCGGCTTTACTCTTGTACTGGTACATATACTGGGTATCGGTCTCACTGGCACATCCGTGAATCCGGCAAGAAGTCTCGGTCCGGCTGTCTTTGCGGCATTTACCGGAAACTTCGGTCCTATTATCAGTCTGTGGGTATTCATCGTAGGCCCATTCGTGGGCGCAGCGCTTGCAGCTATCTGCTATAACTTCCTTACAGAGAAATAATTGTATTTGGCAGGCTGCCGCATTAGACGGTGTCACCACTATATACGACGGACATTTGCAAATAATGTCTGCCCTATATAGCGGTGGCGCGCCTAAATGCGGCAGCCTCTTATTTTTTGCGCATGCCTGCTATATTGCTGCGGCATCCATTTGGGACATTAAGGGCATGTATGCTTGCCCATAAAAGCCGCGATTGTTATAATAACTCAGTATAGCAGAGCGAGATCAAAGAGAATCGACCGGTGGATCACGCGATTGCCTTCAGAGCAATATCCGATCAGGGAGGAAACATTATGAAGCGGAATGACTTCCTGCAAAATCTTCTACTTATCATATTGTCCGCAGTGCTTGCGGCGTGTATTGTGAATCTTGCCTGTATCGGGGCACTTCCTGTTACATACACATCACATGCGCAGGTGCAGCTGCGCGGCGATGCTCTTTTTGCGAGTGATATAAGGGAATTTACCGGGTACATAGAGAATGACGAATCTCTCAGGAATAAAGTGATGGAAGTATGCGGTGAGGCTGGCGCTCCGGGAAGTGCCGGTAAAACTTATCGTATTGCGGCAACAGCTATACCGGACACGGGAATCATAGATATTTTTGTGAGGTCCGGCGATCCGTATATCTCTCATGATATTGCTGAGACCATCGTGACAACTTCGTATTCTGATTATCCGGCATCACACGCAGGTATTTTTGTTCATCTTGTAAAGGCCGCAGACGTGGCGGATACACCGAATCCGCGGCCTGTCTACGGCTATACGATCACAGGCGCAGTTCTGGGAGCGGCATTCGGCGCTATTTTGGCCTTTTTTGCAGTCAAGGGTGAGAGGGAGAAGAGACGCAGGAGAAAGACCTCGGACCCACGATTCGCAAGTATAGAGGAGCAGGACGAACAGGTCTATGATGCGCTTTTCGCGGAGGACAATGAGGATGTCGATCCCGAAATGAGAGAGCTGTATAAGGTGACAAAACGGGCAGAGGCCAGCCGCGGACATGAGGACCGTATGTCCAAGGAGGCGGAAGCCGCTTATCTTGAAGCTATGGAGATAGAGGCAACGGCCGCAGACGATGAGGACACAGCGGATCAAAATACGGTCCCGGATACAGAGGCAGAGGGAGGCGATCAGTATGAAGAATAATGTGAGAGGCTCCATCATTATACTTGAGGTGATTGCGATTATTATAGTTGCAGCTCTCCTTATGAGGCTCAGGGCAGGCAGAGACGAGCTGCCACCGGTGATCAGCTTTCCGGAAGGTGCTGTTTCTTATACACAGGGGGATGACCCACAGAGCCTTCTTACCGGTGTGACCGCCTTTGATGAGAGAGACGGTGACGTCACGGATAGTCTATTGATATCTTCTATATCCGTGACCGGAGACGGTACAGCTATCGCTGTTTACCATGCGAAGGATGGCAGCAATAATGTCGCGATGTCAGTAAGAAGCGTGCAATTTACCCCTGATGAAGAAGCGGGTCTTCTCGGGATACCGGTAAATACTGAACCGGAGGATATTGAGGTCCTTCCGGATAAAGACGATGATCAGTCAATTCCGGAAGGAATAGATAATGGAGCTTCTGATGCATCCAAGGCCTCTCCCGCAGATATTCAGGATGGGAATACCGGCGAAACAGAATCTTCTGACGGCGGCGTTGATACCGGCGAAGGAGATCCGGCTGACAGCGATCCGGATGCAGCTGCAGCACAGGAGATTCAACCGGAGAGCGCAGATGGAGTACTTGCGTCCTATGAGGCCATGGACCCTGACTATTTTACCGGTGAGGATATGGAGAAGATCGGAGCTGCCCTTAGAAGCGAGACGGAGACGGCCAGAGACAGTCTGCCAGAGGGGTCACCGACCATCGGGCTTATGGCTCACGCGATTTTTCAGGATATGGGTTCGACGCTGAATCCGCTTGACCTTATCTCATCAATCGATGACGCTGAAGATTCCATAGACTATATATTCGGTCAGATCCATGTCGAGGGGAATGCGGGATTTACAACTGACTTCCCCGGCAAATATGTATTCAGATACTATGTTATTGATTCGGACGGAAATCAGTCAAATATTGCCAGACTTTACATTGTAGTCCGCTGATAATGGGAGTGAGACGTGCTTGCGGCTGCTTAGAGACGAGAACCGCAGCAAAATATAAATTGGAGTTATATGGAGAATAAAAAACTTGAGCACTGGGCGAGAGCTCTGCTTGATACCGGTAAACGCAATAATCTTGTTAATTTCAGGGAGACGAAAAGTTCGTCTGCGGAGATACTTATTCCTTCTGCGGAGGAGCTCTTTGAGCGAGCTCTCGCCGGTGCTGAATTCGAGGTCTTCGAGAGCGTATCTGCCGAACAGAGTCCTCCCCTTTGCAGGGAGGATTTTCTTCAGACATACGCGGAAAAGCTGAGGAAGAAAAAACAGATACTGCTTTACTCCGCAAAAGGAGATCCGGCGGCTGCCGTTAAAAATATAGAAAAGAGAGCGAGGTCCATAATCGAGGAGACTGGTGTCAACGTCGCTTACATGGCCTTCGGTTTTGTGAATTGGACAAGCGAGAGCAATCGTCAGGAAGTGTTTCGAGCTCCTCTTATTCTGATACCGATCCATATAACAAGAAAGTCTGCTATTGATCCGTGGCTCATCAGGGCAATGGACGATGAACTCGTGGTGAATCCGACTTTTGATTATCTGATCACAGCGGAAAAAGGTGTCAGTCTTCCGCCTTATGAGGATGAGGAGACGCTTGCCGAGTATCTTCTGAATGTGCAGGACCGTACGTCGAAACTCGGCTGGACAATATCTTCGGAGTGCCGGATCGGACTTTTCTCATTCCTCAAGATCAATATGTATCACGATCTGATCGATCATGAGGAGGAGATACTTCGGAATGACAACGTTCTTACTCTGCTCGGAGAGCCTCCTCTCGGCACCTGCGAAGATATCCCGGATGAGAGCGAGGATCCCCTTATCTCCCTGCACACGGTCGTCGACGCGGATTCCAGCCAGATGGAAGCTATTCTCATGGCCAAGCAGGGAAAGAGCTTTGTCCTGCAGGGACCTCCGGGAACCGGCAAGAGCCAGACGATCACGAATATCATAGCGGAATGCCTTCACGATGGGAAGAAAGTACTCTTTGTCTCCGAAAAGCAGGCAGCCCTGAATGTCGTTTATGACAAGCTGGTAAAGGCCGGGCTTCGGGATTTTTGTCTGGAGCTCCACAGCTATAAAGCCAATAAAAAAGACGTTATCGCCGAACTCGTGCGTACTCTGAACGCGGAAAAGACCGGTGTGCTGCAAAAGGCGAGGGAAGTGATTGACGCAAAAGAGCGTTTTATGGAACAGCTGGGCGCTTACGAGAGCGAACTGCATACTCCGGCTCCTAACGTCAATGAGTCTGTGTATGAGATGTACGGACATCTTATTGAACTGGAAGATACCGCGTCTGCCGGTTTTACGATCCGGGACATTGAGGCGAAGGGGAGTTCACACCTGCGGGAAGCAGAACTTCTCATGGAGACGTTCGTTAAATATGTGCCTGAGATAGGAGAAGACTACAGAGAGCATACATGGTACGGGTATGCCGGACGTGACGGGTCGGCGGCTGCATTTGCAGAGTTCACATCCGGAGCGAACCGGATCCTCAGTCTTACCGATGAGCTCATGCGCCTCTTCGCTGAGCCGGCTGACGCGTTCGGATTGAATTGTACATCCTTCAGGGATTACAACCTGCATATGAACGCTATGGGGCTTCTCGGGAGCAGTGGCATCGCGTCACCGGCACTGCTGGATCCGAATCGCCTTTCACGGGTCATTTCTGTCTCGCAGGGGCTTTCGGACATGAGCCGGGATGTTATCCGCGCCAGAAGCGAGGTCACGGAGGCGTATACTGACAGGTTCCTTGATCTTGACGGACATGAGCTTTTAAAGGGCCTTCTTGCAAATGACGGCTTCTTCACACGTATCTTCGGCAGCGAGTACCGGCATCTTGCGGCGGAGATGCGGGCCGCGTCAAGAGACGGCCGAAAGAAGAATTATGAAAAACTGGTCAAAGACGCGGAGATGCTTTCGCTGTATCAGGATAAACTGGCTGCCTTTGAGGCTCTGGCTGATCCGGCAGTCCCTTATCTGGGAGACTTTTACAGAGGACCGGATTCCGACTGGGAAAGCATACTGAGCGATCTTTGCAAAATAAAATCCGCTTTCGACGGCGGACTGCCCCTCACTGCATATGCCGACAAAAGCGGCAGGGAGCAGAAAAACAATATGGCTCGTATATCACAGCGGTTAAGACCGGTCATAGAGGATCTGGCCGCAACACTCTCGGGAATGCAGCAGCTTTTCGACCGAAGGGCAGTGGACTTTTTCAAAGATGATATGTCAAAAGTCCGGGAAAAACTTGAGCGGTGCATGTCCGCCGGGGACACTTTTTATAACTGGTCCCGCTTTTATATGACACTCAGACAGATGGAAACGAATGACCTCACAGAATTCACGGATTTCGTTATCGATAACGGTCTTGCTGTCCGGGATCTGCCAAAGCTCTATAAAAAGTCATTTTATACACAGTGGGTGAATTACGCCGCATTCCGGGCAGATCCGCTGGCTGACTTCACGAGGGCTTCCCAGGATATGGCTGTGAGAGAATTTGCCAAAGCGGACAGAATGCAGTTCGATATAAGCCGGGCAAGGATCCGCTCGGAACTTTCCGCAAAAAGACCGTCGCTCGATCTTATCATTCCGGGAAGCCATGTCGCGATCCTGAGACGGGAGGGGGAGAAGAAGCGTAAGCAGAAAGCGATACGCACCCTCTTTAATGAAATTGGTGATCTTATCCTGCTGCTCAAGCCCTGCTTTCTCATGTCACCGCTGTCTGTCGGCACTTTCCTGAGCGGGAGCGGGATAACATTTGATGTAGTCGTTTTCGATGAGGCTTCCCAGATATTTCCACAGGATGCCATCGGTGCAGTTTACAGAGGAAAGCAGCTCATTGTCGTCGGCGATTCCAGACAGATGCCGCCCACGAATTTCTTTACTTCGATGGTTGAAGCGGAGAGCGATGAGGAGATGGGAGATGTTGCGGATTTTGAGTCTATACTTGACATCTGCCAGGCCGCTTTTCCGCAATTGTCTCTTAAGTGGCACTACAGGAGCCGCTACGAGAGTCTCATCGCTTTTTCCAATAACAGCTTTTACGGAGGGACGCTGGTCACGTTCCCATCTGTTACAAGGGACCGGGAGGGAGTCGGCGTCGATTACTGCTATGTAGAGGGCGGTGTGTTCAACAGGAAAACGCACCAGAACGCGTTAGAAGCGTCCCGTGTTCTGGACATAGTATATCGGGAGATCCGAGAACATCCGGAGCGGAGTCTGGGCGTAGTCGCATTTTCAATCTCTCAGCAGGATATGATCGACCGCATGCTTGCGGCACGCCGCAGAGAGGATCCCTCTTTTGAGTCTTTCTTCAGCCGTGACCGCGAGGAACCCTTCTTCATTAAGAACCTTGAGACTGTGCAGGGTGATGAGCGCGATACGATTATTTTCAGCACGGCTTATGGCAGGGATGAGAGCGGAAAGCTCTATCACAATTTCGGACCTCTGAACAGGATTGGAGGGGAGCGACGGCTGAATGTCGCCGTCACAAGAGCCAGAGAGAATGTGATCCTTGTGAGCTCCATGCATTTCAACGATATAGATCCTAAAAAATCTTCGGCTGAAGGTGTGGCAGCTCTTCGAAATTATCTGCAATATGCTGAATTGGGTCAGTCTGTAACAGAGGAGACTGAAAGTCCGAAGACGTCGGGAGACGGCTCACTCGACCCGATTATTCAATCCGTCTGCTCTTTCCTTGCACAGAGAGGAATACGGGCAGATGCCCATGTCGGATTCGGAATAGCCAACGTTGAGATAGGCGTCAGAGACACGGAAGGCAGGGATTATGCCCTTGCCATCGAGACAGACGGCGACATCTACCATGCCATGAAAAATGTCAGAGACAGAGACAGGCTGAGAAGAGAAGTGCTCGAGAGAATGGGCTGGAATTATTATCGGATCTGGTCTACTGAATGGATCCGGAACGGAGCGGTGGAGCGGGAGAGACTGCTTGCCGCCTGCAGTGAAGCTCTTTATGCCCATGATGAAAGTGAGCCTGCTGACAGCCTGTCTGAGGGAGCTGAGTCTCTTGCGGACAGCGAGGCTTTCGAGTGTATGGAGAAGGATGAACTCAGTTTTTCGATTTACCGTCAGGCGGATGTAGTCCGTCTGACCCGCACATGCGGATTTTTCCAGGAGTACATTTCGGAGATCCTGAAGATCGAGGCGCCTTTGTCGGAGGAGGAGCTCCTGAAACGTATTTCTTTTGTGTTCGGCCGGGATCATGTGACAAGTGCCGTAAAGCGGGAGTACGAGGACAGGATGGCCGGGTGTGAGCGTTTTGGAATAGAACGGCGCGGCGGATTCCTGTACCTTGCCGGCGAGGATCCGTATGTGTTCAGAATACCGGGCGTCAAGCGGCCGGTCAAGTACATTGCCCCGGAAGAGCTCGCAGCAGGAATGAGAGATGTGCTTCGGGAAAATGTTTCCGCAGGGAGAGACGCTCTTTATCTTGTGATTGTGAAAATGCTCGGCTACTCCCGGGTAACCGATTCGATGCGGGAGAGGCTGGATGAGGCTTACGAGCTGATTTCTGATGCTCCCGAGAACTAAATTATAGTTCAGACAGGCTGCTCGTTTCCGGCGCAGAGCATCCATCTTCGTGAGAAAAACATTGCAGGTCCGACCGAGAGATCGAAAAATGCGCAGCATTTTGCAAGCTCGCAGGATAGGACCTGCGTTTTTCGATGAAGATGATGATTGAGCCGGAAATGAGCAGCCTGTTCGAACGTGGCAAAGGTGCTGACACCGCGTTCTTGCCATGTGTCATTTATGGTGTTATAATGCATTAAGTATTCGTGCGTCAAGGAGGAATCATGAAAGGTATTATTCTCGCCGGAGGATCCGGCACCAGGCTTTATCCGCTTACTATGGTTACGTCAAAGCAGCTTCTGCCGATTTACGATAAGCCAATGATCTATTATCCGCTGTCGGTCCTCATGAATGCCGGCATCCGTGACATTCTTATTATATCGACACCGCAGGATACTCCGAGGTTTAAAGAACTTCTCAAGGATGGAACGCAGTTCGGAATCAACCTCAGCTATGCCGTTCAGCCTTCGCCGGACGGACTTGCGCAGGCTTTCATCATCGGCGCGGATTTTATCGGCGATGATTCTGTAGCCATGGTACTCGGCGATAATATATTCGCGGGACACGGATTGAAAAAGAGATTGAAGGCGGCTGTCGATAATGCCGAGAACGGCAGAGGCGCGACTGTCTTCGGTTATTATGTGGACGATCCGGAACGATTCGGTATTGTCGAGTTCGACAGCAGCGGGACAGCTATTTCAATTGAAGAAAAGCCCGAACATCCGAAGAGCAATTACTGCGTCACCGGTCTTTATTTCTATGATAATAAGGTCGTTGATTATGCAGCCAATCTGAAGCCGTCAGCGAGGGGCGAACTTGAGATCACTGATCTGAACAGGATCTATCTGGAAGAAGGACGTCTGAATGTTGAGCTCCTCGGTCAGGGATTCACCTGGCTCGACACCGGCACTCACGAGAGTCTGGTCGACGCTACGAATTTTGTTAAGACCGTGGAACAGCACCAGCACAGAAAGATCGCCTGCCTTGAAGAAATCGCCTATCTGAACGGCTGGATCAGCGGTGAGCAGGTCATGCAGGTATATGAGATCCTGAAAAAGAATCAGTATGGTCAGTATCTGAAAGATGTCCTCGACGGAAAATATCTGGATGTGCTCCATTAACACTTTGATAGCTCACAGAGATGAGACGGCGTGACCCTCATCTCTGTTTTTCTTCTACTGTACGAGAGATAAGACACAAGGGTAAACAGCATGAACGGATTATATGATATGCACTGCCATATTATCCCGGGGGTCGATGACGGAGCGAAGACACTCAGAGACTCCATGGATATTCTAAGAGATGAGCGCGCGCAGGGCGTGGAAAACATAATACTCACTCCACATTTCCGGATGAATATGTTCGAGACCTCGAGGGATGTTGTGGAGGAGAACTATAAAGCTCTGGTCAGGATGGCACAGAAAGAGTTTCCTGAGATGAAGTTTTATCTCGGATGTGAATTCCATTCGAACCACGATATGACGGATATGCTTAGAGCCGATCTTCGCTATCGCATGTGCGGCACGCGGTATGTGCTGCTGGAGTTTTCTTCAGCGCACGACACGGGTTATATAAGAAATCGTACGTATACCCTGATCTCCAGCGGTTTTACACCGGTCATCGCCCACTGCGAGCGTTACAGCCCGGTCTACAGGCATATAGACTTTGCGGAAGAGCTGTGCGATATGGGGGCTATGCTTCAGCTTAATGCCAATTCTGTTATTGGAATGGACGGCTTCGGCATGAAAATGTTTTGCAGGAAGATGCTGAAAAAGGGATTGGTGAGTTTTATCGGCTCAGATGTTCACAATACGAGTGACCGCGGTACGCACATCGGAGAGTGCGCGGATTATGTGGAGAGAAAATACGGGTCACATACTGCCAGAAGAATATTTATTCATAATCCGCGGATGTTCACAGCGGATCAACTGTAAAATAGGAGACGATCATGCCCGCAACATATGTACACTTAAGGTTTGGCAGGGAAGTTCTGGAAAAGCTGCCGGATCATATAAAAGAAATCATTATGAGTGAGCCTGAGCTTTTTACGATCGGTCTGCAGGGACCTGATCCCTTTTATTTGGTCATCTCTCCGTTCTTCGGAGTCCGCCAGAGGGTCAGGAAGAATGGCTTTGACACTCATGCGGCATCGGGGCTCAATTTTATGGTCCCGGCTTCCAGGGTAGCAGAACGGTCCGGCTTTTCTGCACCCGAGATGGCATATATCTACGGTATGATCTGCCACTTTGCGCTTGACCGGGAGTCTCATGCTTATATTATTGAGGAGGCTAAAAAGCCGGAGCACGGTCACGCTCAGATCGAGATGGAGTTCGACAGACGGCTGCTCGTCCACGATGGGAAAGATCCGCTCTGCACAAGGCTCACAGACGGCTTCGTTCCCTCACCGAGGAACACAGCGGTCATACTTCAATTCTATCCGGATACAAATTATCCGGATCTGCACGCTGCTCTGGTCTCAACAATCATAGTGAATGAGATTTTCTTATGTCCGGGAAGATTAAAAAGGAACCTTCTTCATCAACTTATAAAGATATTCGGCTTAAATAAGAATACCTGGCATCACGTAATGAGTGAGCATCCGGCACCGCAGTGTGTGGAGACGAACAGGGTCCTTGCCGGTCATTATAAGAGCGCGATTGATAAGGCGGTCCTTTTGTGCGCGGATTTTGAAAAGTGTGCCAAAGGTGAGAAGGACTGGGACGAATTGTACATGTACAATTTTAAAGGTGTAAAAACAGAGTGACTAAAACCGGGACCTGGTGTACTATATGAAGCGATATATGAAGCGAATAAATCACATCGTGCCCTGCTTTTGGGCAGCCGTGACCATGACGGCCGTTATATTTACGGGATGTGGTGACAATACATATGCGGATCAGACAGCATCGGCAGAGTTCTCCGAGACGGCGAGCGCTGCCTTGATTCGTGACGGCTTCTATACGATCGAAGTTCCCGCTTTTACAGATCCCCAGGGGGAAAGAATGGCTCTGGATACGGAAAACGGTACATATCAGACAGGATATGCACTGCCGCTTGCCGCTTCAGATCATTCGTCAGGCCAGCAGTTCATGGTCATAAAGCGTGCGGAAGGTATATATACGATTCAGAACGCGAACACCAATGCCAACGTGAAGATCAGGACCGGACTTGCATCTGCCAATACAGGAATTATTGACGGGCTGTCAGGGGACGAATCGGAGGTCGTTGACGTTGAACTATGGAAGATAACAGAGACTGCCGGAGGGGACATCATGCTCGCCCCTTATCTCCTCACGACGTCTCTTTTTGAACAGATCACTGTCGACAGCTTCGGAAACGGAGCGGATCTCGCAAGACCCTGGATTTTTGAGAAGACTCAGGTAGGTGTGAATGAGGAAGATGTCACTCTCGAATACAGAGAAGCGGAATATACAGGTGATCCTCTCACCCCCGGTGTGACGGTCGTTAAAGCAGGCAAGAAACTCCAGGAGAACACGGATTATGTAGTTGTCTATGAGGACAACAGGGATATAGGAACAGCCAGAGTACGGATCAGCGGTATTGGAGACTATGTCGGTACCTGCGTCAGCAATTTTGAAATCATTCCTATTGATATTGCCCGCGCCGGTGCTATCACGGTCACAGAGTCTGAGAACGCTCGCTTTAGCGGAGCGGGCGAAGATGGAGATAAGACCTTCTCATATACAGGAAGTCCGATTCAGCCTAAGGTGCAGGTCATGTTTGACGGCAAACAGCTGATAGAGGGGACGGACTACACGATTTCCGTGAGCAATAACACCGACCCCGGGAAAGCAGATATTGAGGTGCTTGGTACAGGTATTTATCGGGGCAGTTTCCACGGTGACTTCATAATCGGCGGTGTCGAGACGGAAATCAATCAGACAAAGACATATACATTTGCCCCTGCTTCCCATGGAACAGATCGTCTTTCGGTAAAGGCAGGAGGAATAGTGACGGGAACGGTGTTCAATACATCCGAAGCGTCAGATGATGAGAAGGAGAAGTTCCGCTTTTTTGAGAACGATGACGGAACTTATCAGATAATTAGCAGCAGATCCGGATTCTGCCTTGAAGATATAGCCGGATCCGTCAGACTCGGGGAGTATAGCGGCACTCCGGGACAGAACTGGATCGTCCGGAAGAACACGGACGGGTCTTTCACGATCGAGAACGCGCAGAGCGGACAGGTGCTGACGGCGGGAGAGAATACTAAAGAAGACGGCGGGGACGAGTCGGTCACGACTGTTAAATGCGGAACCGAGTCCGTTCCGAAAGAGACGCGTGATATGCATTTTTATCTGGTGGAGACGGATCCGGTAGATTCGTTCGCCGAGGGATACTATTCCGCAACATACAGTGACAATACCGCATACAGCATCGCCTACGGAACTCAGGGCGGAAAGACCGGACTGTTCATTCAGAATGAAGGCGCATACAATGTGCTGTCCTTCACCTATTCCGGCGACGGCTGGTACAGGGTCATGATCGGTTCGGAAGATAAGGTTCTCACATCTGATCGCAGCGGTAATCTTTCTGAGACACTCTGGTCAGGGACTGACGCGCAGCTCTGGAGATTCGAAAGGAGTGACGGAACGCCGATCACGGCTGAGATGGCAGGCTTATCCGGAGATACTCCCTCTGAAAATATTGCCGATGACGGCACGCCCGGGGCTTATATCAGTACAGGAGGATTCACCGCCAGACTGGTAAATAAGGAGGGGATGGCCATCACCGCACCGGTCGATTCAATCGACAGGGCGCTCAACTTTACTGCGGATGAGTTCCTCCAGGCGGTTGCAAATGTATATTCTTACGCCCATAACAATCATTTTAGATACGGAAATTCGACCTCGACAGTTCCGTGCGAGGATGGTATTATTTCCTGCGACAGATTGATATCAAGGGCTGTCTACGATCTGGGACTGACAGACCAGCCTGCCGGCGGATACGGAGTGGGAAGACTCGGAGATTATCTCGTGGGCAAAGGCTTTGTAAGATTTACGGATCTTAGTACAGTGCAGCCGGGCGATGTTATGTTTGTCTGCGACAGCACAGGGACGCCGGACCATACGTTTGTTGTCGCGACCTATGATCCGGGAACGGGTATGTGCACGAAATATGATTTTGGCACACAGACAAGAATTGACAGTGTTCAGCCGCTGCATACAGCTCTTGACGAGTGGAGCAGGTGGAGCGACAGAAAAGTTACATATGGGGTCAGAAATCCGTATACAAAGGCACCTGCTTATGCTGTCACGGCTTCGGATACAACGGACAGCACGTCTACACTATGGAGATTTGAAAAATAGGAGGCTCTTATGAATATTGGTGTGATTTTCGCCGGCGGCGTCGGTTCAAGAATGCACTCGAAGGACATACCGAAACAGTTTCTCGAGATTTATAATAAGCCGATCATGATCCATACACTGGAGCATTTTGAGACTTGTCCGGATATTGACGCGATATGCGTTGTCTGTGTCAGCGGCTGGATCGGACATCTGCAGGACCTTCTGTACAAGTATCGCATAGAGAAAGTCAGAAAGATAATACCCGGCGGCGCAAGCGGTCAGCTTTCGATTTTCAACGGACTCTACGCTGCTGAGGAACTTGTTCTGGAAGACGGAAAGCCGGGATCTCTTCTTATGGAAGTGCCGGATATTGAGACTAACGCCAGGATCGCGGGATGCCGCGTGGCGGAGACAGCCGAACATATTGTTCTCATACATGACGGCGTACGCCCGCTGATCAGACCGGACCTTTTGACTCATAATATACAGTGTGTCCGTGAACATGGAAGCTGTATAACAGCCGGTATAGTCAAGGAGACTATAGTCGAGATTTATGATAACGGTGATGTCCGCTCTGTGCCGGAGAGAAGTCATTCGCGCGTGGCTAAAGCTCCCCAGAGCTTTTACCTTGAAGATGTGATCTCAGCCCACAGAAGGGCTCTGTCAGAAAAGAGATATGACTTTATCGACACCTGCACTATGATGCACCACTATGGCCGGCGGCTTACTATGATCGACGGACCTTACGAGAATATAAAAATAACCACACCGGACGATTTTTATTCGATGCGGGCCATTTTGCAGGCAAAAGAAGATGCTCAAATATATATTCAGGAATGAGACTTAAGGAGTTAAAATGACGCACGAAGATATTTTTGTCGAAGATATGAACAGTGTACTTTCCTCCTGTGACGAGGCGCTGCACACCCTCACGGGAAAAAGTGTTCTTGTGACCGGGGCTACCGGTCTTATAGGGAGTACTCTGGTGAACGCCCTCTGCGCGTTTGCCTGGGCGTGTACCGCCAACGGTGCAGAGCCGCCGCATGTCCTCGCGCTCGTCAGGAATCAGGCAAAGGCTGAGGCTATGTTCGCGGGAATTCCGGAAGAGATACTCACGCTTGTCGTATCCGATGTCACTGACAGTAATACTCATGAAAAGTTTGCGGATCTCAATGTAAATTATATCGTGCATGCTGCCAGCGAAACAAGCAGCAGAGCTTTCGTAAGCAGCCCGGTCGATGTAATAAACACCGCGATTACAGGCACTCGCAATATGCTCGAGCTGGCAAGAAGCAAGAAGTGCGATGGATTCGTCTACACTTCGACTATGGAAGTGTACGGAGCGCCTGAGACAGACGAAAAGATCTTTGAGAGTTCCGGTACCGACCTCGATACGATGTCTGTGCGGAGCAGCTATCCCGAGAGCAAGAGGATGTGCGAGAGCCTCTGCGCGTCCTACGCTTCCCAGTACGGCGTTCCGGCCAAAGTGCTGAGACTTACTCAGACCTTCGGTCCCGGTGTGCGTTATGACGATGGCCGGGTATTTGCTGAATTTGCAAGGTGCGCGATTGAGAAGAGAGACATTGTGCTGCACACAAAGGGCGAGACCTGCCGGAGTTACCTCTACACGGCGGACGCTGCCGCTGCTATTCTGACCGTTCTTGCGTTCGGCGAAGTGGGAGAGGCTTACAACGCGGCCAATGAGGCGACTTACTGTTCTGTCTATGAGATGGCACAGATGGTGGCAAATGAATGCGCGTCCGGGGACATTACTGTCCGCGTTGAAGTAGAGGATACTGAGAAATTCGGCTACGCGCCGGTCCTGCATATGAATCTCGACACGTTCAAGCTTCGTTCCCTCGGATGGGAGCCGGCAGTAGGACTCAAAGACCAGTTTGACAGAATGATCTGCTGTATGTAAATGGAGGCATATGGGACTTAACAAGGATAGCAGGACGATCAACGCTTCAAAGAACGCTTCGTCTGCGTTTTTAAATAAATTTGTGATCTTGCTGCTTGCATTTGTAAGCAGAAGGTTTTTTATCAAATATATTGGCGTACATTATCTGGGTATCAACGGGCTTTTTGCAAATGTACTGACGCTGCTGTCCATGGCGGATCTCGGACTCGGGACCGCAATGAATGTCAGCCTGTATAAGCCGATCGCCGAGGGAGATACGAGGAAGATATCAGCCCTGCTCAACTATTTCCGCAGGATATACTATGTGATCGCTGCCGCGGTCATGGGCATCGGAATGTGCCTGATCCCGTTCCTTAAGTATATTGTGAACATGGATCAGAATATTCCTCATCTCTACCTCTACTATGTTCTCTTTGTCGTAAAGAGCGCGGTCTCTTACCTCTTTGTTTATAAATCGTCGATCATCAAGGCGGATCAGAGGCAGTACACGGTCAACAGCGTTGACGTTTATGTCAACATTATCAAGGTGATTCTTCAGATTATTGCTATCTGTCTTTTCAAGAATTATCTTGTCTATCTTCTGCTTGAAGTCGGCGCCGTTGTTGCCCACAATCTGGCAATTTCCTATATAGCTGATAAGAGTTATCCGTTCATAGCGGATCGGGCGGAGATAAGACCTGAGGAAAAGAAGGGCATTTTTACGGATGTATCCTCTATCTTCCTTTATAAGATCGCGTACAGTCTGCTCAACGGCACGGACAATGTTCTGATGAGTATAATTGTCGGAACCATCTATGTAGGTCTTTACTCCAACTATCTGACGATCACCAATAATCTTGAGCAGTTTATCGCAATGCTGTTCACTTCGCTGACTGCCAGCATAGGAAATCTTGTCGCGACAGAGTCGCCGGAGCACCGCTATGACACATACAAGGCCATGCAGATGGTGAGCTTCTGGATCTGCGGCATCGTCTCGGTATGTCTGCTGTATCTTATGCAGGATTTTATCGTGATCTGGGTAGGCAGAGAGCTTCTTCTTGATGACCTGACTCTGATCGCCATTGTACTAAATGTATTCTTCTCGACATGTATGCGGCCTGTGTGGACCTTCCGGGAGGGTACCGGAATGTACAAGCAGATCCGATACATTATGTTTGCCACCGCAATACTTAACCTGATTCTGTCCATAGTGCTCGGAAAGCTCATTGGCGTCAGCGGCATTCTCTTTGCGACGTCGATCTCAAAGCTGTGCACGTACTTCTGGTATGAGCCGAATGTACTGTTCAGAGATTTCTTTCATAAGCCGGTCAGGCTCTATTACAGGGAGTTTCTGAAAAATATCGTACTCCTTGCTTTCTGCATGGCTGTGTGCTCGGTCCCGGCTCATTTTATTCCGGGGACCAATATCATCTTCTGGATATTTAAGGCTGCGGTCATATGCTGCATTGTTTCTGTGTTCTACTATATTCGTTACAGAAGGGCACCTGAATTTGCAAATATAAAGGTCAAGGCATCCGGTCTTGCAAGGAAAATCACCGGAAAATTCAGGATATGACGGAAATCAGCGGGTATTGGACCGGGAATGTATTTCAGTGTAAGAACCGATTTCACTGATATAAGACTTCCCCGTAATAAGAATAGTATGATATAATTATAAACTGAACTTTTTCGAATGCGAATCCGGACGCGGAAAAAATGGTGCCCGGAGGCCCAGTTCCATAGAAAGGTGCGATTGTTTTGTATAAAAAGAAGTCACCGAGCTGGCTCAAGCATGCGGATTTCCTCATTTTGGATATCATAGTTGTCGTCATAGCGTTTTTTCTCGCTTTCAGGATCAGACATGGACTCAGCGGACGACATTTGTTCGAAATGTACAAGACAGGTGCATTTGTCGTCGCCCTGTCCGATCTGCTTGGTGCCCTGATATTTGAAAATCATAAAAATATATTGAAAAGAGGATACGGAAAGGAATTTATATCCGTCATAAAGATGGTGATCATTGATATGATAGGTCTTCTTTTCTACTTTTTCTTCTGGAAGATCGGAAACAGATTTTCCAGATCTATCATGGGATATTTCTTTATCATCGCGATAATTGCAATATTTATTGAGCGGGTGGTATGGAAGAAAGCTCTGATCTATATCAGGAACCGGCAGCCGTATCAGAAGCGGCACATGCTTCTTGTGACTACATATGACGCTGCGGATGCCGTGATTGAGAAAATCAGAAAGAACTCTTTCGGAGAAATCGAAATCATCGGCCTTGTCATTGACGGCGAGGATGTTCCGATCGGCACGAGGATCAATGATATTGTCGTCGTTGCGACACTGTCCGATGTAGCCGAATACATGCAGACTCTATGGATCGATGAGGTCATGATATATCTGCCGGGCGGCATGGCTATCCCGACCGATTTTATACGGATTTGTGAGATGATGGGCATTACGACCCACCTGAATCTTGACTGTATATCTGAGACGGATTGTATGCGGACGATAGATAAGGTCGGAGGTATCCAGGTCCTGACGGAGAGTATCCGCCTGGCATCCGGAAAACAGATCTTTGCGAAGAGGGTACTCGATATCCTCGGAGCTCTTGTCGGTCTTGTTTTTACCGGGATATTGACTTTGACAGTAGGACCGATTATTTATTTCTCAGATCCTGGTCCGATTTTCTTTTCACAGAGCCGGGTCGGTATGAACGGAAGAAAGTTCAGAATATACAAGTTCCGCAGCATGTATCAGGATGCCGAGGAGAGAAAGAAAGATCTCATGGAGAAGAATGAGATGCAGGGACTCATGTTCAAAATGGAATCGGATCCGAGGATCATTGGGAGCGGCCCTGACGGGACAAAGCACGGTATCGGCTGGTTCATACGCACAACGTCGATCGATGAGTTCCCGCAATTTTGGAATGTTCTGAAAGGTGAAATGAGCCTTGTGGGAACCAGACCTCCGACATCGGACGAATGGGAGCAGTACGAAGCCCATCACCGCGCGAGAATGTCTATACGACCGGGGCTCACCGGACTGTGGCAGGTCAGCGGGAGAAGCGATATCACCGATTTTGAGGAAGTCATAGCTCTGGACATGCAATACATCAACAGCTGGACAATCTATGAGGACATAAAAATAATTCTGAAAACTGTCGGTCTGATTTTTTCCGGCGGAGGCGCAAAGTAAACAGGTGTCTGCTTTTGGCAGTTATAATGTTTTTCTGATGAGGTATATATGGCAGTAAGAGAATCGAAAGGGAATTCTGAGTTCAGTACGAAACACGAACATGGGTATGATTCTCTGTGGAAGTGGATCGGGAAAAAATTCATCAACATTTTCCTCAGCGCGGTCATATTCTTCCTGGCAGTATTGCTGGCCGAAATGACCTTGGTCCCCGGTCTGTACGAATCTGAAGCGAAAGTATATGTTTCCGCCGAGAGGGGAAATACAAATGTCAGCGCTGCCGCAGTCGCGGAAGTGCTGAAAAATAACAGCCCGTATACCATTCTTGAAGGTCTTGACGGGTTTGACTCTGTGCCGACCGCGCTTCGCCTGAGAATAGAGGCAGACCTCGGGGAGGGGACTGTAGAAATCAGCTCTGCTTCGGCGGATCCTTACAGCGCGTTCGATGCGGTATCCGGCGCGATTGATGCCGCTAATAAGTACCTCGAGGACCACAATGCTGTTTCTGCGATGCGCGTTGTGAAATATCCCGAGATCGCGAAAGGGGTGTCACGGCGGATCCTCTTTATACCGCCCTCAGTCGGAGCTGCCGCTGGTTTTCTGCTTGCGCTTATCCTGACGATATTTAGCTATAGCGGTTACAAAAGAAGTTATATCAACGCGAAGAAAGAGAAAGAAAAGGAGGCTGCTTCCGCTTACGCGGCGTTCACTCAGGATGAGAGCAAGTCATCCCGCAGCAGTGCTATGAGCTTAAGACAGGACGACCTTCTGAGATCTCTTGATGAGAATACCGAAAGGGTCGATGCCGTAAGGGCAGGTGAAAATATACGTAAGATCATGTCCGCGAAAGATCCGGATGACGATAGCGGAAAGATTACTATACCTGCATATACGGAAGAGCCGGACGGGTTTGACAGTGATGAGGACGATGACGCGGTCAACTTCCTCTCCTTCAGGCATGATGACGGAAATTTCGCCGACGAGGATGAATTTGACGATGAGGCGGAAGAGGAGGACCTGGCTAAGCTGTTTGGTGACTCCGAGAGTGCTTCGAATGAGCCTGACGGTGCGAAAGGAGGTGCGTGATCATGAGATCCGGAAAACATCTTACTCTTATCATGCAGCTTGTGCTGATAGCGGTGCTTGTCGGAGCGGTAGTATTCAGAGCTTTTTCGGGTGATCGCGAAGGACCGAATATCGCGCTGCCGGACAGAGACATAGTTCTGACAGAGAGTACGACAGATGTTCAGCTTTTTGAAGGCATTACAGCATCTGACGAGATTGACGGAGATGTCTCTGATACTTTGAGGCTTGAGAGCGTGACCAAAGTCTCTGACAATCTTGTACTGCTTGTCTATGCTGCTAAAGACAAAAGCAATAACGTATCCACAGTGACCAGAGCTTTGATGACGAACGGTTCTTTTAATCGCAAAGGCATGGTCGAGTCGGGAGGCGGTGAGCAGACTGCGCCTGATATCGATAATTCTGACAGCTCGTATCCGTCTGAATCCGGTCTGGCCGCATCTTCGGAAGCGGAGATACCCGTTGAGTCTTCTCTGCCGTCAGATATAAACTCATCTATGCCGACTCTTTCAGAGGCAGAATCGATTCCGCAAGATGAATTCGGAACGGAGTCTTCAAGGGTCGAGTCGATCCCGCAGGGAACGGAGAGTGTGGTTCAGGCGACCGAGAGCATGGAGGTCGAAGAGAGCACATCTTATGTCTATGATTCAGAGATGAGCACTGAAGATAACTACAATGTAGAACAGTTCGTAAATGTTGATAAGGACCCGTCAAGCTTTGCTGCGGCAGATATAGAGACACTCGGCGAAAGGCTTCGCAACGCGAACAATATTTCTATATCGAGACTTCCGGACGGCTATCCGGTCATACGACTCAACACATATGCGGTATCAAAGAGGGCATCGGAAACTTTTACGGCTCTTGATTTCATATCCGATATACGTGATGATGTGGATTCTACTGCGGACATATTCGGACGAATCAGCGTCACGGGCAACGCGGATCTCGATAAAGCAGGTGTTCATACTGTAAACTATTATGTCACGGATTCCGACGGCAACAGGTCTAATGTAGCGCATCTGATAGTGGTCGTAACAAAATAAGATAGGTAATAAGAATTATAGAGGCTGTCGCATTAGTGCGGCGGCCTCTTTTGCTGAGTGGTGGCGGTCATCTATGTTCAAAACACCGCTTTATGACTGCCCGAGTGATTTTGAGGGCAGTTGCAAGCTGTGAAATCAACTCTAATCCACTGAATATAGGAAAGGAGGCTGTCGCACTAAGCGGCAGTCTTTTATGAAACAAAGACCCGGGCTTCAAAAAGTCCGGGTTTTATAGTGAAATTTTGAAGAAACCACAAAAGGGCCCTTAAAAACCCATAAAAGTTCCGTTTGCAAAATATGACCACTTGTAGGATTTTCAAAATGCAGGATTTGTCGGTGGATAAAACAGTGGATAGTGTTAATAAAACAAAATGGACACAAATGGGCGTCAATGGTATTATTGTGAAATACTTGTTTTACATAACATTATTATGTAAAACAAGCGTGTTATACGGAGATTTAAGCTTCTTTGTGTCAGGATCCCGTGGAGGGCACGCCCACATCTTTCACAAAACACTGGCACAGAGAAAAAAATATGTTACAATAGGAAGTTATGAGAGACAGATATGATAAAGACTATGAAGAAGAATTATATAGAGAACTTGAAAGACACCGTGAAATCTATGAGCTAAACACGCCGGCCACTGTGAGGCAGAGAAGAAAGAGAAGGAGACGCAGAAAAAGAAGCGGATGTCTGGGCTGCGGTACATGCTTCATCCCGTTTATTGTGTGTTTAGCCCTGCTCATTGCGTTCAGGGACAGATATCCGGTCACTTTACTTACAGATTTTCTGCATGATCCGATTCTGAGTACGTCTGATGACTCTGTGCTTGGCATCACCGAAAGTTTAAATGACACTTCCTCCGAATCGGAGCAGGCAGACGCCGGCATTCCGGTAGAAGTCGTGCAGGAAGACTCTGCAAGTCCTCCGGTGGTGATACCGGACGCTGCGGAGGAGAGATTCACCGGTCTGTGCTATCAGTCGATGTCGCTGGAACAGAGGCTGATTTATGAGCAGCTTTATGAGGGAATAGCTGCCAGAGATCAGGAGTTTAATATCGATGCCAAAGAGGCTGAGGAAATAGGAATTGTCCTGAACGGACTTCTGGCTGATAATCCCGAGTTTTTCTGGATGGACGGTGCCGCCTCTATATATGGACTTGAAAACAGGCCGAGAAAGAAAATCACGCTCGAATTCAACTGTGATCCGGAAGAAATTGATTATCTGAACAGTCTTATTGAAGAAGAAGCAGAGAGATACCTGCAGGAACTTGATCCCGACGCCACAGATTACGATAAAGTCAAGGCTGCCTATGAGTTCGTCATAAATAATGTGTCTTACTCAATTGATGCCGAGCAGGGCCAGAATATTCAGAGTTCTATGATCTACCATAAAAGTGTATGCGCAGGCTATTCGAAGGAACTGCAGTATCTGCTGCATAAGGCCGGTATCAAGTGCGCATATATAACAGGCACCGTTATGCGGGAGGATGCCGTGGAATCTCACGCATGGAATCTTGTCGAAATTGACGGCACGAACACATATGTCGATACGACCTGGGGTGATCCGAGTTATGTAATGTCTTCTGAAACTGCGCGCGAGCTCCCGGATATTTCCTATAACTATCTTTGCCTCACCACAGAAGAGATGGAAAGGACCGGTCATGCGGCGGGTGAAAACTATGTATTGCCGGAATGCACTTCCTATGAATATGATTATTATATTCGAAGCGGCAGGTACTACGATTACTGCGACACAGACGCGATACGAATGCAGATCCGCAACGCCGTGGACAATAATGTTCCGGATGTCCACATGAAATTTGCGACACTTGAGGACTATTATGCTGCGCGGAGTTTGATTTTTGACGAGGGAATACTGTCAGAGGAGCTTCAGAACAGAATGAAATGGGACGGACTTTCAACGATCACCTATTTCCCGTTGACCAATGATGATCTCCGCACAATTGAGATTCTATGGTGATAAACCAGATAAACAGGAAAGGGGCTGCCGCATTAGACGGTGCCACCACTATATATGGCAGACATATGCAAATAACGTCTGTCATATATAGCGGCGGCGCGTCTTAATGCGACAGCCCCTTATTATAGTTACCATATTATTCAATGGAAGAATCTCATTACTCCTATGACTTTGCCAAGGATCTGCAGATCGCTCTCGACAATAATCGGATCCATCGTGTCATTTTCCGGCTGGAGACGGATGTGTCCGTCTTCGCGATAGAAAGTCTTTACGGTGGCGGAGTCATCGATGAGAGCAACGACCATGTCGCCGTTGCGGGCATCCGACTGAGCAGCTACCAGCACGTCATCGCCGTCCAGTATACCTGCATTGATCATACTTTCACCTTTGACCCGCAGCATGAAGGTCTGCTGGTTCGGCAGATATTCCGCCGGAACAGGGAAGTAGGACTCAATGTTTTCTACCGCAAGAAGGGGTTGTCCTGCCGCCACGGTCCCGACCAGCGGAACATTGACGAGTTCACGGCGTACGGCATTGAAGCCCTCATCTACGACCTCGATTGCGCGCGGCTTGGTCGGATCCTTGCGTATATAGCCGTTCTTTTCCAGGGCTTCCAGATGGGCATGGACGGAAGAGGTCGATTTTAAGTGGACCGCTTCGCAGATGTCCCTGACTGCAGGCGGATAGCCCCTGTTAATAATCTCGCTTTTGATATAATTAAGGATTTCCTGCTGCTTGGCACTGATGCTTCCGTAAGCCATAAAACACCTCCTGTATAAACTCATCTGCCGCTGATGTAACAGATATGGGAAAGAACTTCTGAATGTGGGCACACAGAGTTCAGGTCTTTCTTTTCAGTCAGTATATCACAGGCATGAAGAAATTGCAAACAGATATTCGGAAAATATGTTCGAAAAATATGTTCGGATGTATTGACAAACGCGCGTTCGCCTGCTATCATACACTCATACAGAACAAATGTTTCGAACAGACTTTCCCGAGACGGATGGGGAAGTGATCAGGAGGGATATCATGACTGCCGAACGAGCCAGATATATGTACAGTAAAGTTTATATGGAACCGGATCGTTATTATAAGCCTGAGAGGAGAGCTTCCCGGAAGAGGATCAGCCGGGCTGAGCGGATCGCAAGACGCAGAAGAGAGCATGCGAAGAAAATGGCAGCTTTCTTTCTGACATTGATCATTATGACGGCTGTCGGGCTGCTCATCGGTATCAAACTCACCACAACTTCAGCCAATGCTGATACGAAGGCTCCGCGCCAGAAGTATTACAGGGAATATCAGATTGAAAAAGGCGATACGCTCTGGAGCATTGCCGAGGACGAAATGGGTCCCGGTTGGAGTGATATCCGCGAGTACATTTATGAAGTGGAAGTTCTGAACGGAATTGAAGGGGATAGCCTTACTGCAGGGAATTACCTTCAGCTGCCGTATTATGAATGATTTGGCTTTGTGCATCGGGGGAATATCCATTCCCTTAAATACCCCTGATGTTTCAATTATATAAATCCAGCTGCACCCCGCGCGAGTTCCCCATCGTGCGGGGATTTTTGAGTGTTGGGGTGGGGGCTGTATGTGCTTGCATCCATCTCTTCGCAAAACGCGAGTTTAACGAAAAGATGGATGCACTTTTGACCCGGTTATGCTATAATATGATATGCATCCATCTGTTTCGTTAAACTCGAGGGATATTTATTATTTAAATATTATCATCCATCTGTTTCGTTAAACTCGAGGGATTATTTATTATTTAAATATTATCATCCATCTGTTTCGTTAAACTCGGGGAATATTTATTTTTCCATCTGTTTCGTTAAACCCGAGGGAATTATTAATCTTCAAGGAGATTTTTATGGCTGAGAAACGTGTCACTTACAGTCAGCAGGTCGACCGCAAAAATATTATGCTTCTCCGGGATGTCCTGGCAACCCTGCCCGAATATGTCAGGGATTTTTTCAGATCCATTGACGCCAGCTCCCAGACCCGCACCAGAATTTCTTACGCCTACGATCTGCGCGTCTTTTTTGAATTCCTGAAGTCTCAGAACCCGCTGTATAAGAATTATGATCTTCGAGATTTTACACTTGAGGATCTCGATCGTGTCAACGCCAGAGACATCGAGGAATACATGGAATACCTGAAACTCTATAATTCGCCCGAGGAACGCGGTACAGCCTCCAGCCTGAACTCCAATGGGCAGCTCGGCATAAAACGCAAATTATCGGCTCTGAGAAGCTTCTACGGGTATCTCTTCCGCAACCAGATGATCAAGACTAACCCTACGGTACTCATCGAGATGCCCAAAGTTCACGAGAGAACAATTGTTCGGCTTGACGCCGATGAGGTCGCCATCCTTCTTGACTATGTTGAGAACTGCGGTCAGACCCTCACCGGCAAGGCTCTCGCCTATTACAACAAGACCAGGGAGCGCGATATCGCGCTCATGACTCTCCTGCTTGGCACCGGGATCCGTGTCTCGGAGTGTGTCGGTCTTGATATCGAGGATGTTGATTTCCGGAATAACGGTATTCGGATCGTCCGAAAAGGCGGCAACGAAGCCGTCGTGTATTTCGGTGACGAGGTCGAGAAAGCCCTCCTCGACTATATCGAGATCCGCAAGGGCATACAGCCCTGCCTCGGCCATGAGCACGCTCTCTTCTATTCGACCCAGAGACGCCGAATGACTGTTCGGTCTGTAGAGAACCTTGTAGAAAAGTATGCCTCCCAGGTGACTATAAAGAAAATAACGCCGCACAAACTTCGCAGCACCTACGGCACAGCCTTATACAGAGAGACAGGCGATATTTATCTTGTGGCCGACGTTTTGGGACACAAGGATGTCAATACGACAAGAAGACACTACGCGGCCATGGACGATGAGCGAAGGAGAAAGGCCGCCGGTGCTGTACGGCTCAGGGAAGACTAAATGCAAATGATGTTGGAAAAAACCCTGATTTTTTGCGTAAATAATGCATTTTTTGTGCAAAAGAGCGATGGAAACATCTGCAAAAAATGCTATAATTAGATAAAGTGTGCAGATTTTTTTCTAATTTTTATAACGAATTGTTCAACTTTACTTATGGGGAAGGAGTCTCACACGGAGGTTTGATACTATAATATTTTGAAGGGAGATAGCGTCATATGTTTATCAAATTCATTCTCGCATTGCTGCCCATCATCTGGTTGATCGTGGCAATGAGTATCCTGAAGTTTCCGGGATACAAGGCGTGTCTGATTGCATTTGCAATCACATGTGTAATTGCAATCGCCGGATGGCACCTCAGCGTTATCAATACCGCGACGGCCGCGTTGGAAGGCATCTGCAACGCATTATGGCCGATCATCATCGTTATCCTTGCAGCCCTGTTCACTTACAACCTGACGCTTAAGACCGGAGCGATGGAGAAAATCAAGGCCATGCTGGCAGGCGTCTCCACAGACAAGCGTATCCTGATGCTCCTCATAGCGTTCGGCTTCGGCAACTTCATGGAAGGTATGGCGGGCTTCGGAACCGCTGTCGCTATCCCGGCCGGTATTCTTGTCGGTCTCGGGTTCGACCCGCTTCTTTCTATCGTCTCCTGTCTGATCATTAACTCAACGCCGACCGCTTTCGGCTCTGTCGGTGTTCCGACAACGACGATGGCCAATATCACCGGCATGGATGTAGTCAATATTGCAGGTCATGTAGCCCTCATTCAGCTGGTAGTCTCCTTCATTATTCCGTTTATCGCGGTCATCGTTATCGGCGGCGGTGTGAAAGCCCTGAGAGGCCTTGTCCCGTTCATTCTCATCGCGGATATTGCGTTCCTTGTACCGCAGTATATCGCAGCCAATATCATCGGTCCTGACCTTCCGGATATTCTGGGCGCCATCGTATCCATGGTGGTCATGATCATTGCCGCGAAGAAACTCCCGATGAAGAAATATCCGGAATATGAGGTGGAAAGCGGGGGCGGCCTCAATATGACGCTCGGCGAGGCAGCAGTCGCCTGGTCGCCGTTCATACTGATTTTCTTCTTCCTGCTTCTCTCCTCCACCCTGGTTCCGTTCATCCATGATCCGCTTGCGTCAATCAACTCCAAGATTAGTTTCTATGCAGGCGAAAATCCGGCAACGCTCACCTTCTACTGGATCAATACACCGGGTGTCCTGATTCTTATCGCCGGCTTCATCGGCGGTCTGATCCAGGGGGCAAGCGTCGGAACGATCCTCGGTGTCCTTGGAACGACCGTGAAGAACAATGTGAAGACGATCCTCACGATCTGCTCCGTCCTTGCAGTAGCCAAGATCATGGGATACAGCGGCATGATCAGTGATATTGCGAAAGTTCTCGTTGCCGTTACAGGATCCTACTTCCCGCTTATTTCTCCGCTCATCGGAACAATCGGCGGTTTCGTCACAGGTTCCGGAACATCGACGACAGCTCTGTTCGGTCAGCTTCAGGTCGAGACGGCCAACGCAATCGGAGCTCAGCCGGTATGGCTGGCAGCGGCCAACCTGATGGGCGCAGGTATCGGAAAGATGATCTGCCCGCAGTCGATCGCGATCGGAACCGCAGCCGTCAACCTGAGCGGTGTTGAGAGCAAGATTCTCAGCAAGACAGCCCTCTATACAGTCCTCTTCGCAGCCATCGGCGGTGTCATCTGCTTCGTATTCCCGATGCTTGGTCTGGTCTGACATATATCTGAAAAAAGCATATAATTAACAATGGGCCCTGCGCATATTGCGGTGGCCCATTTTCGTTACACGTATTTTATTACACTTATTGAATCCTGCTCTTTTGTTACGCAGGAGGGGCAACAGCTCCTTTACTGAGTAGATATATCCTGTTCTTCCGACTCTGTCTGTTCATGGGGCTTGGCTGTTTTCTTTTTCTTCTTGAACTCCTCTTCTGCCTTGCGCTCCAGAAGAAGTTCGGAATCTTCCTCTCTGATCGCCTCCATGGTAAGATCCCAGGGATTTTGCTCAATAGGCTGTTCATATGCCTGATAGAGAGCATTTCTGCGCTTCAGTCTTGTATAGAGACTCTGACGTTCATTCGGATCCTTCTCCGAGACGATCTGACGCGACGTGGGATCAACATGATCCAGATGGTGGTAGGCTTCAATCTCACCCGGAAGATTTTTTCTGTCCAGAAATCTGAGAACGAATGACTGAACAAAGGACGTCAGAAGGGCTGCAAGAGGGACCGCTATGATCATGCCTACGACGCCGAGGAAACCGTTCCCCAGAAGGATCGCGACCAGGACCATGAAGCTCGACACGCCGACAGAGCTGCCGAGGATCCTGGGTCCCAGAATGTTTCCGTCGAACTGCTGCAGCAAAAATACCAGAATGATAAAATATAAGGCTTTCAGCGGACTGACGCAGAAAACGATGAATGCGGTCGGTACAGCACCGATGAAAGGACCGAAGAACGGGATGATATTTGTCACTCCGATGATAACGGCGACCAGGGATGTGTACGGGATGCGCATGAACCTGCAGCAGATATAGCAGATGACTCCGATGATAAATGAATCAATGATCTTTCCGAGAAGGAAACCGCCGAATTTTTCATCGATCGTGCGGAGATTGGCTATGATCCGGTTGGCTGTCGGAATCGGCAGAACTGCATAAAGGAATCTGCGCAGCCTTGAGCTCATTCTCTCACCGGAGACCATGACGTAGACTGATACGATCATGCCGAGCAGTGTGTTGCTGAAGAATACGACAAAATCGCGGACAGAATCCGACAGATGCTGCATGATCGTGTCTATATAAGGATTCATCTTCTCTGAGAAGAATGTCTCAACATATGTTTCGAATTCATTCAGAAGTTCGGTGGATTGTGAATCGAACTCCGGATCCGTGATATGCCCTGCGATCCAGTTGCGTATATTGGAGACATAGATCGGGAAACTGATTGTGATGCTTCGTATACTGGTGACAAGCCCCGGGAGCAGCTGGGCGATCAATGTGTAGATAGTGATGACGAGGACCAGAACGCTCAGTATCGAGGATACGACGCGGATCGTGCTCATTCCCCTTTTTTCGGGATGTATGCTCAGTTTTGTGCAAATATAGAGCAGCAGCTGTTCAATCTGCTGCATGACCGGCGTCAGTACATAGGAAAGAACAAACCCGTATACGAGAGGCGCTATGACAGAGTTTACCTTGGCAATTCCGCTGGCTATGACGGCTCCGCGGAACAGCAGAAAATACAGCAGCATAGCTGCTGCTATGAGGGTGAAGGCAAACAGCCCGTATGTGCGCAGTTGTTCTAAGAGCTTTTTATTCATTGAGTCTCAAACCTCGTATTTGCTGAGCATCCCACACCGGGATTAATATCATTGTATTACCTGCGGCGCAGCTTGACCAGAAGTTTTTCGAAATAATCGGGCAGGGGCGCGGTAAATTCTACATATTGACCGGTTCCCGGATGCCGGAAGCCAAGAACCATTGCGTGCAGGGTCTGACCTTCAAGCGCGAATGCGCTCTTCTTCGGTCCGTACACATCGTCTCCGAGCAGGGGATGCCCCTTGGATGCCATGTGGACTCGTATCTGATGTGTTCTGCCGGTCTCCAGAATAAACTCACAGTAAGTGTAACTGCCAAATCTTTCAAGGACCCTGTAGTGGGTCACTGCCGGCTTTCCGCCCCTTTGGACGATTGCCATACGCTTTCTGTCCCGGGAATCTCTGCCTATGTTTCCGCTGATCGTTCCCTCATCTTCACGAATATTGCCGTGAACGATGCCTCGATAGCGCCTTGTGATAGAATGGGTCTCCAGCTGCGCAGCAATGTCCCGGTGGGCGGAGTCATTCTTGCATATGACAAGAGCGCCCGTTGTATTCTTGTCGATCCTGTGGACGATACCGGGCCTTAGTTCACCATTGATCCCGGACAGGCTGTCCCCGCAGTGATACATGACCGCGTTGACCAGAGTCCCTTCGGAATGTCCCGGTGCCGGATGGACAGTCATGCCCTTGGGCTTATTGACGATCAGTATATCGTCATCTTCGTAAAGAATATCGAGAGGGATGTTCTCGGGAAGGATTTCCGTTCCGGCTGCCTCGGGAATGTGCACTTCCACGCTCTCGCCCGCGGACAGCTTCCGGCTGTTCTTAATGGCCCTGCCGTTCACTGTGATGCTGCCGTCTGAAATCAGCTGCTGGATGCGGGATCTTGAAAGTTCGGGGAGCTTCTCTGACAGAAATCGGTCCGCGCGCGTATCGGAAAATTCGGGTGGTACGGATAAAATGATGTTTTCCTGTGACATTATTTATTGTCCTTTTTTTCAGAGAGGAACTCCAGATCCGAATCTTTATAATAAAACAGGATCAGCAGGAAGAACGCGAAGGCAGATACAGTGACATAGATATCCGCGACATTAAATATCGGGAAATTGATCAGAGAAAAATACAGAAAATCTCTGACGTACACAAGGATGAGCCGGTCAATAAAGTTGCCGATCGCTCCTGCGGTCACAGCGATTGAAAGGATCCGAAGGGGCAGATATTTCCGATCGGCGGGGATCTTCAGATATATGTATGTGATGACTGCAAGAAAAACAACTGTCAGCACCAGGAAAAATACTCTCTGGTTCTGCAGCATGCCGAAAGCAGCGCCTCTGTTTTCAAGATACCTGAGTTCGAACACACCCGGTATGATCACGAAGGGACCGTCCGCCAGGCGGTCAGCCGCAAGAATCTTTGTGATCTGGTCGAGCAGGGTCAGTGCGGCAACAGCTGCTAAAGCCGCCGCTTTTCCTGCAAATGAAGTATTGTCCATAATCAGTCCTCGTACGATATTTCGTCTCCGTTTATGAATTTGATGCCGGCCAAAAGGTCTTCGTCTGTCAGATCGTCACAGATGAAGGCGTGTCCGATCCTGTCAAGGAGAATGAAGCGGATCTTGCCGGCCGCCATTTTCTTGTCTTCTTTTGTGATCCTGAGGATCTCATCGTTATCGATGCCGTCCGCGAACATCGGGAGGTCAAAGGCTACGCACATGTCACGGATCTCGAACAGTTCATCAGTGCCGAGGAAGCCGAGCCTTTCACTGATTGCGGCAGCGGCGATGCACCCGAGTGCGACACATTTGCCATGGGGCATATTAAAGTTCATATTCTTTTCTATTGCGTGACCTATTGTGTGACCGAGGTTAAGAAGCGCTCTCTCACCCTTCTCGGTTGGGTCACGCTCGACAATAGAAAGCTTTATGCCCGCGGTCCTTCGGACCATTTCAAGAATTGTCTCCGGCTCATGTTCAGTGATGCCGTCCATGTTGTCGAGGATCCACTCGAAGAACTCCTCGTCTCCGAGGAGGGCTGATTTGAGGACCTCTCCCATGCCGGACGCGAACTGATCGTCATCGAGCGTCTTGAGGACGGAAGGGTTTTCGTAGACGAATTCGGGCATATGGAAAGCGCCGACCATATTTTTGTAGCCCATGAAATCAACGCCGGTCTTGCCGCCAATGCTGGAATCTACCTGGGCGAGCAGTGTCGTAGGGACCTGAACGAAAGAGATACCTCTTTTGTACGTGGCCGCTGCGAAACCTGTCATATCACCGACAACGCCTCCGCCGAGGGCAAGCAGTGAATCCTGCCGGTCAAAATGATGCTCAAGCAGGAACTTGTACAGCTCTTCTATGGAGCTGAGATTTTTGTATTCCTCACCCGCTCTGAAGGCGAAAGTACACACTTCGTCAAAGCGGCCGCATATGGCCATATTAACGGCATCAGCGTAAAGAGGGACGGTATTCGTATCGCCCACGATACATACGCGCTTTGAACGTATATGTGAATTGTCATAGGCCTGACTAAGCCCATCGAAGGTATTTTCATAATAAATCGGTGCCATGTACTTCTCTCCATCCTATAAAAAGAGCATCAGGGACATGATCACTGATGCTCAATAAATCATATTAATACGGGGATCTCATGGAAGGAATCTCAAAATCGCTTCCGTCAAGAATGCTCTGTACATCGCCGTATGTATCGACTCCGTCAGGCGTGATCAGGTAAATGTAGTTAGATACGATCTTGAGGTCGCCGTCCAGCGCGTAACAGACACCACATGTGAAGTCTATGATACGCTGAGCCATATCTATATCGATCCCTTCAAGATTGAGGACGACAGGCCTTGACTCTTTTAAGATATCAGCGATATCCTTCGTGTCTTCCATGGAAGAGGGTCTTATTACGTTGAGACCCATCTGAGCATGACTGCCCTTCTTATTCCTGGCAGGTTTGGCTTTCTTTGCGGCTTTCTCGCGCTCTCGCATCTCGCGCTCGCGGTCTCTTCTTGCCTTGGCTGCCGACTGTCTTGTGTTCTGGATTGATGCGGTGCTTGCGCTCATGTTCCGTCTGGAAGCTCTTGCCGACTCTTCGTAATCATCAATTTCATCGTCAGCATCATCGGCGAAATCATCATCGTCAAAATCATCATCATCGGATTTTTTTGCGAATTTTTCGAAGAAGCGTTTCTTTGGTTTTTCTTCTTCGTAATCGTCATAATCGTCGTCGAAATCTTCTTCTTCGTCATCGTAGAATTCGTCGTCATCGTAATCATCATTCAGTCTGATTGCGTCAAGAAATCTATCAAAAAATCCCATGTTCCGATCTCCGTTCTTATTTCTTCGAATAATCTCTCTCTCCGAAAATGCTGGTACCGACACGGACCATGGTAGAGCCCTCTTCAACAGCAATTTCGTAGTCATTGGACATGCCCATGCTGAGGGCACCCACTGTTACATTATCGAGTTTTTTATGTTCTATGTCAACACTTAAATTGCGTAAATTGCGGAAGTATACGCGGTCCTCCTCAGGATCTTCGACATATGGCGCGCTTGTCATAAGTCCGGATACCCTGACATGGGGCAAATGCGAGATCCTTTCTATGAGATCTTCTGCATCTTCCGGTCGGACTCCGTACTTAGTATCTTCACCTGCCACGTTGACTTCTATGAGGACAGGGATGACCCGGTCATACTTGGCAGCCTCTTTTTCAATTGTAAGCGCAAGCTCATAAGAATCGACGGAATGAATCATTGTGATGTATTCGGCAATATACTTAACTTTGTTGCGCTGCAGATGACCGATCATATGCCAGCGGATATCCTTTGGCAGGGCTTCGTGTTTCGCGCGGAGCTCCTGTATATAATTCTCTCCGAAATCCCGATGTCCCGCAGCGTAGAGTTCCTCGATCATCTCATTAGGCTTGGTCTTGCTGACCGCGACCAGCGTGACTGCTTCTGCTGACCTGCCGGATCTTAGGCAGGCCTCCCTGATTTTCTCCTGTACGGCATTAAGATTATCAGCTAACATCGTCATTCCCTTTCCATACGGTGCCTGCACCGGATTTTGAAACTCATGCGCAGCCTGCTTCTATGCGTTATATCAGGCTGTAATGTCAGATTCTTTCACATCGTTTCCGTTCTTTACAATATAGTCGAACTGCGATATTCCGTAGCGCGTCCCCGCTTCCACCAGGCAGTATTCCTCGTTCTTGTCTATGATATTTACCTTGCGGAATACCGCATAGCCCTTGTTCATATTGTACACACCCTCGAGGGTGCTTGTCTGGCGTACGATGTATCGATCCTGAGAGGTCCCATCCTTGATAATGATGTCCCCCTCTTTGAAGTCGGTGCTGTCTACATAGTACTTATCATCACGTTTATCATACAGAGTCGTTGTAGTGAAGACTGTACTCTCATTGCCGGCGTTGTCTTTTGTGACCTTCAGAAAACCGACTGAGCCTGTATCACCGCCTTTCGTGGAATATGATACAGGAATCGTAAAGAACTCTTTAGAAACTATGGATGTGACCGGT
Source organism: Lachnospiraceae bacterium (assembly GCA_045112915.1). Lineage (GTDB taxonomy): Bacteria > Bacillota > Clostridia > Lachnospirales > Lachnospiraceae > Chordicoccus. The sequence continues at coordinate 35,630 of JBGUIK010000126.1, read as the reverse complement.
ACCTTGAGACCGGTCGATGTGTTTGTTACCAGCTCAATATCGACAAAGCGGTTATCAATGTAACGGAGCATGCCCGTAGAAAAATCGAGCTTTCCGTAATAGCTGCCGTCATCCATGGTCAGGATCGAGAAGTCAGCCAGCTGTGTGACTCCGTCGCTCAGGAACTTGACCCTTATCTGAGTGCGGTCCGTGAGCTGCACAATCTGTTTGGATGTAAGAGGAATGATAAGTGACCAGTTCTCGGATGTGATCAGTTTATACACATTCTGACCTGCTTTGATCTGACCCTGAGTTTTGAGATCCTTTTCAGAATAGGATTTCTGATCCAGATCAGAGGCTTTTATATTGCCGAGATCATATGCCTCATAGCCGTCCAGGGTGTAGGAAACTATTCCGTCGACAGGGGATGTGCTGATGGTCTGGGATCCTATCGTCATCGCGCTGGATCCGGCAAATTTCTGGTACTCTTCCGTCATTTCAATCGTATTGTCGAGTACGTCCCCTTCCACCTTATACTTGAATGAGTATGTGTCGTGAAAGTTTACCGGATCATAGTTTACCGCGAAATTCTGTGTATCATGACGTATACTGTCAAGCATTCCGGCGGACAGCTCCGTCGTCGCTTCGGTGTTCCTGGCTGAACTCACTGAGTAAACGGCTCCGTACTGCTTGACGCGGGTATTGGCTCTCGCATAATAGGTCACATAGCCTGCGGAATCAGCCGTGACCAGCTGCTCTTCTCTTATCGCGAGCCCTGTGTAGGTCCTGTTCTTGGCAAGCGGGCCTGAGGTCACCTGAAATGACTTTACATGGCTCGTCGTGAGATAAAGCACGAGACTTATGACAATATAAAGAAAAACGGCACCGAAAATAACGGTCCCGATACTTGGCGTAAAATTCTGCCAGATCGGCGGCCGCCCCGGTCGTCTCTTTTTTGTGCTGCCGTTACGGAAATAATTCAAACCCGTCCTCCGTGTTTCCAAGCAGGGGCTGTCGCACATGCATGCGGCAGCCCCGTTTGTGTTACTATTCAATTCTGCTGTCGGATCTTACAGCGCGGCTACGACTCTCTCCTTGAGTGCCGGTACGAGTGTTTCAACATCAATGCTGGCTGAGATATAGAAATCAATGTTGAATGCTGTGCTCACTGCATCGAGCTCAGAGATCGTTGCATTGATTTTATCGATGTCATCTTCGCCAAGCTTGGTGCATTTAAGAAAACCATCGAGGTACATTTCCTGGAGATCATGATCCTGGGAAATAATGCCGCATACAAAGCCAACGAACTGTTCGCTGTTCGCAATCGGGAAACGGGATACATCAATCAGACGAATGTTCCTGTGAAGGTCATACATATGTTTACTGCTCTTATCAAGATAAACAACGCTTCCGGTTGCTTCCTTGATAGAATCGTTCGCCTTCGCAAGAATCTCTGTTGTCTTTCCCTTTCCTTTATTACCAACAATTAAACGAACCATATCCGTTATCCTCCTTTATTAAGTTCTTAGCTGTTTTCTCTGAATATAATCATCCGGTCTCCCGGTGGCATGGGCACTTGACAATATTCAAAGTTAAAACTGATCGTGTTACTTCAGTTCGTCGATATTAATTATAGAATATTGCGCTATAAAAAACAAGGTCAGATTGTCTGCCCGGTCTTTGCCGGGCTTCCTGGCTGTCTCTCTTAATCATTGATCTCAGAGAGCAGCTGGTTCATGTCCGTGTACAGATCGTCGGTCGTCTTGGCGCCTACTATGATTGAGATGTAGGGCTGTCCGAAGGCGTTCTGCGACATGATTGCCAGACAGTGACCGGCAGCATCAGTCGTTCCGGTTTTTCCGCCGAGGACGACCACATTTTTCGGTGGTTTTGTCTCACCTGTCAGATACTGATCGGTCGCGTCGAAGTTGATGTTCTTCTCGTTACCGTCTTTGTCCGTGTAGTTCAGGTTATAGACAGGAATCTGCATGATGCTCTTAAAATCGCTGTAGCTGACAGCTTCATTGAGCATGAGATATATATCATAGACCGTTGTGTAGTGGTCGACACTGTGCAGACCTGTCGGATTTACGAAATGAGTTCCGGTGGCACCGATCTCCTGAAGCTCGCTGTTCATCATTTTCACGAATTTTTCGGTCGTGCCTCCGATGTGCCGGGCGAGCGCCATGGCACAGTCGTTGCCGGAGTGGACAAGTACGCCGCAGAGAAGTTCTCGGACTGTGACCTTGTCACCGATCTTGAGACCGACGACCTGAGAGCCCGTCTCAAGTTCCAGATCTCGCCAGTTGATAGTGACAGTCTCGTCCATGTCCCCGTATTTGAGGGTCAAGATGGCTGTCATGATTTTTGTGATCGATGCAGGGTAAATTTTATCGTACATATTCCTCGAAAAAAGGATCTCCCGCTCCTCGAGATTAAAGAGCGCTCCGGATTCCCCCTCTTTGAGGTTTATGTTTTCGTTGCCTATGTCATCTTTGCCCGTGCAGATCGTGAAGGTGAAAGCCTTGTCCGTCTCGAGCGCTGCCTCGGTCGTAGTCTGATAGGCCATTGCCTCATTGGAGTACATCATTGGCATGGGCAGATCATCGGACTTATGGATGATATACACAGCCGTTAGACCTGCTATGATGCCGACGAAAAGAATAGTGAGGAGTATGACGGTCGCAAATACACGCCGGCTCCGCCGCATACTCTTTCCCAGCCTGTGCAGGGCGCCTTTGATATTTGCGAGAATCGTCGAAGCGGCATAGCGAACTGCTTTTGCCGCCCTGCTGTTCTTCCACCTGCTGTTCTTCTTTTTTCCTTTTTTGCTCCCTTTTTTCTTAGAGGACTTTTTGCCTTGCGGACGTTTCTTTTTCCCGGCAGGTTTTACTGCTTGTCCCGCAGCATTCTCTGCCTCACCGGCAGAGGGCTTCTCTTTTGAAGCTGTCTCCGCCTGCGGAATGTCCGGACCGGAATCTTCCGCGCGGGCAGCGTCGACTGCGGCTTCGCCCGCCGGACTGTCTTCTTCTGAGACAGATCCGTCATCATTTGAGCTGACAGAGATATCACTTTCGGAAGACACAAGGTCGTCATCTCCGAATGAGAGAAAGTCATCATCGGAGGATGCGGCAACGTCGATATCCGCGTTGATATTTGTATTTTCAAGTGTATCAGCCATAGTATAAGCGCCTCCTCGTATCTTCCTTGCGGCGTCTTCGCGGCTTTGCTACCTGTATACGGGTCTGAAGGCCTACATTGAGGACCATCCCCATGCCGATATATAAGCTGACAAGTGAGGTCAGACCGTAGCTGACAAAAGGCAGCGGTGTGCCGGTATTCGGAAGCATTCTCGTCGCGACACCTATGTTGATAAAGCTTTGAATCGCGACGATGGAGGCTATGCCGCAGCATAGCAGTTTACCCGAGAGATCCTTCGCCTTTCTGCTTGTGATCAGGCATTCGAGGACTATGAGCAGAAGTAAGATAATGATGCCCGCGCTTCCTAAAAAGCCGAGCTCCTCTCCTGCCACGGCAAAGATAAAGTCCGTCTGGACTTCGGGAATAAAGTTGCCCTTATTGGCGGAAGAGACGTCTGAATTATTCAGCCCCTTGCCGGTCAGCATACCGCTTCCGATCGCGGTGACTGAGTTATTCTGCTGGGTTCTGTCGTCATTGTACTCGTCGAGATCCGGATTTATGAAAGCCATGATTCTCTGGCGCTGGTAATCTCGGATCAGGTGCTGATTCGGCTGCGTGACAATAGCCATGAAGCCGAAGCCGAGCACGATGATGACCGTGAGGACTCCGCCGATGATCTTGTAGCTGAGACCCGCGACATAATAAAGAATACTGAAAATGACGGTGATCGTCAGAGTGTTCTTAAGGTCCGGCTGCAGGAAGACCAGAATCAGAGGGAAGCCTATGAGACCTGCAGTCCGAAGAATCATTCTGGGTTTGTTTACGTCATTCTCATTCTCCATGAGATATTTCGAGAAAAAGACGACCAGGATGATTTTTGTGAGCTCGACAGGCTGGAAACGCAGACCCGCGATCGTAATCCATCTCGTCGCGCCGCCGGCATTGTAGCCGAGGACAATGACAAGAAGGAGCAGCAGGATATTGAAGGCGTAACCGATCCAGTAGAAGTTCATGATCCAGGAAAAATCCGTCAGGGATATGATGAACATGATGGAAAGTCCCAGCATGACACCCGCCAGCTGCCGTCCCTGCAGCGTGGGCTCGGCGGAACCTACAAGAAGGACGCCGAGCGTTGAGAGGGTCACGAGCCAGATGATCAGTCTGAAGTTGTAGTCTTTGAGTTTATACTGTCTCCACATTAAAACCTCCGTTAGTCGGTCTGTGACGAAGAGATAAAATCGGATCTCGCCTGTCCGGTGATGAGCGCAGACTCATCGGCCAGACCGAACTTGTACTGAATCACGTCACGCGCTACCAGCATAGAGTTGGTGGACGAATACCCGTTACCTATACGGACCGCGATCGCGATCTCCGGATCCTCCGAAGGCGCATATCCGACGAACAACGCGTGGGATGGTCTGGACTTGGATTCCTGAGCTGTACCTGTCTTTCCGGAAACATCGATCGGGAATTCCGCAAACTCACCCTTTTCAGCGATAACGGACCGCATGCCCTCATGGATTATTTTCCAGGTATTGGTACTGATCGAAACTTTACTCTGTACTGTCGGAGAATAGTCCTGAATCAGATTGCCTGCGGCATCCGTGATCCTGTCGATCAGTGAGATGTTGTAGGATGTTCCGCCATTTGCAAGCGTCGTGACATAGCGGGCCAGCTGGGTCGTCGTGTAGGAGTGCGTTCCCTGTCCGATGGATGACGGGACCGCGTACTGGTCTGTGACGGAGGGCGTTGCTTCCGGAATCTCGATGCCTGAATTCAGGTCAAGATTATACATCTTCGCGTATGTCTGGATCTTGCCGAGGGACAGAGAGTCGGACCATATGCCCTCTTCATTGATGCCCATCAGGTAAGCGACATTCGAGAAGAAGACGTTGCAGGAATTGGCGATGCCTCCGATGACATTGAGAGTGCCGTGACCCTGGGTATACCAGCATTTAAGTGGTGTCTCGATGAGATCGAACGTACCGGTGCACTTGAATTCTGTCGTCGGTGTGATGACCTTTTCCTCGAGACCGGCGGATGTCGTTACAAGTTTGAACGTGGATCCGGGAGCTGTCGTCTGCTGAGTGGCTTTGTTATAAAAAGGTCTGGACTTATCCGCTGCAAGCTTATTGTAATAAGCGACATCCATCGTGTTCGCAAGCCGGTTATTGTCATAGCCGGGGTATGTCACACAGGCGAGGATCTCGCCGGTCTTTGGGCTTGTGATGACGGCGGAACCTGAGCAGGGATCCAGGGCAAGCATGGACGGCTTCAGAGAAAGGTTATGAATCTTGGCCAGAACGAGGTCATATGTATCGTAATCGCCGTCGATGTACGCGTCGTAAAATCCGTCGTCCTTGCTGAATGCGCCCTGGTCATACAGGACTTTCATGATCGTTCTTCCGCTGATGCGGTCCTGCTGGATCAGGTACTTGTAAAGCTTTTTGCTGAAGTCGACATCTGTCGAGAGATAATCCTCGATATACTCCGACAGCTTTGCGTAGATTTCCGCTGAATCAAGATAGGTCTCATCTGTCGCGAACACTGAGATATCGATCCAGTTCTTGCTGGCGGCGTAAGTCAGATACTGCCGCAGTGTGATAGTCTCATCACGTGTCCACGCCAGGTAGGTCTCATCAGTGCGGTCGATGGCGGTGCTGTTCAGAATATCGAGCTTGGATGTCAGAAGATCGTTGACAATATAGCTCTCATACTCTTTCATCTCTTTTGACAGATCTTTGTAGGCAGAGGGCTCTGCTCCGGTCAGCTCGTTGTTCAGAGCCGTGAAGATTTCCTCCTGCTTGGCCAGGAACTCCGCATTCATGGTCTTCTCGTTGTCCGACGCGTCGGGAGCGCTCAGATGCTCAAGATTGAGCACATTGTTGGAAATAAGCGCTTCATAGACGTCGTAGATCGGAATCATGATGTTGGCTGTATCTGTGACTTCTGAGGTGTCGAACTCTTTCGCGTCGATGATGACAGTTTCCAGAATACCGGCGATACGCTGTTCGAGCAGCTTGTAGGTGGCGACCTGCAGCTCTTTGTCTATAGTAAGATACACGTCGTTGCCGGCTGTCGGCTGGATCCGTGAATTCTCATCCACCTTAAGGACCTTGCCGAGGTTATCGACGTAGACTGTCTCTTCGCCGTCGAAACCCTGCAGATTGAGCTCCAGTATTTTTTCAATACCGCTCTTTCCGACGATCGAGTTGTTGTTGTAGCTGGAATTCTCCTGCTGGAGTTCAGACAGGTCCTCAGCGGATACTTTGCCGGTGTAACCGATGATGGAGGCGAAGGCCTCGGGTTCATCGTACACACGGATCGTGTCATCGACGATATCGATACCGGTGAGTTCCGTGCTGTGCTCCATGAGATCGGCAACAGAGTCCGGTGAGACATCTGTCGCGATCGTGACCGGGAGATACTTCCGGTAGCTGGTCGTAAAGAGCTGATAGCGAACATAGATGATATTCAGGATATCCTGTCTGGACAGCTCTTTGGGGAGTCCGGCTTCTGTGAGTTCCTCGGGAGTATAGGGCTTGTTTTCGCGGATGATCGCGAATCCGTCTTTTTCACCGATGAGGTTTTTCATCATGTCGTCTGCAGTCGCGTTCAGCTGTTCGTCAGTCAGGTCATCGATATAGGCCTTACCGAATACATCGGCCTTAAAACGGTCAAGGCTCCTGCCGGACACGTTGAAAGCGTACTCTTCGTTCTCGTCAAGTACGATATGGAAATCATTGCTCAGGGAATCGCCGTGAGATTCAAGTATTTTTGAAATACGATAAGCCTCGCCGTTCAGAGCGAGGGCCTTTGATCTGTTCGTTGCGTATGTTCCGTTGTCCTCCAGTGTGACGCTGTAGCTCAGCTTGTTGGAAGCCAGAAGCTCACCGTTCCTGTCGCGGATATTGCCGCGGGAGGCCTTGAGAGTTCTCTTCTTGGTCGTCATGAGACGGAAATTGTCCCTGTAAGCAGCTCCGTTCACGATCTGCAGGTCGTAGAGCCTGTGGATCAGTACGCTGGACATGAGAACAAATATGATAGCCAGAACGGCAGGACGGCTGATACGTATCCTGCCGATAAATCTCTTTAATCTTTTATCCAAAGTGACTGACGTCCTTTCTTCTGATTATTCACCAGTGCGTGATTAATGATGTAGAACAGACGGTACAGGATGAGTGTCATCAGAGCCGTATAGACAGCCTCCGGGATGATGATCCCGGTCAAAAAGCGCGCAAATGCAAGTCTGCCGCGAAGCAGGAAAAATACCACATACACGACAAAATTGCACAGCACGTCGGATACGGTCGCCAGAATGAGCGGCATCTTGACATCATTGTCAAAATAGACCTGACAGAAAAAGCCGGAGGCGTAGCCGACCAGCATATACAGAAGGCCGTAAAAGCCGAAAACGCTGCCGTAGGTAAAGTCAATAAGAAGACCGCTGATGAGACCGGTCAGAATACCCTCTTTCTTGCCCTGCATAAAGGCGATGGAGATCGTTATGATGATCATCAGATTCGGGGACACGGACGTGACACTCTGCAGAGAGAATACTGTCGTCTGCAGAATGCAGCATGCCACAATCAGAATAAATATGATAATCTTCCGGATCAATAGTGCCTCCTTATGAGTTTTCCTTAGTCTGCTTTAATTCGCGGATGACAAGGACTTCCCGGATGTTCTTGAAATCGGCTGCCGGTATAATCGTGCCGGAGCGGGTCAGACGATTGGAATCATCCCCCACTTCCGAGACATAGCCGATAAGAAGGCCGGTCAGGAACTTCGTGCTGATGCTCGATGTGACGATTTTGGTTCCCTCAGTGACGACATTGCCGTCATCCCGGAGCTCTGAGAAATCGATCTTGCCCGAACTCATGCGGCTGAGATTTCCGGAAACGATACACGTGTCGGATGTAGATGCGACCATGGCGCTGATATTGGATTCATCGTCGATGATTGATTCGACCTGGGCCCAGTTCTCACCCACCTCGGTCACGATACCTATGAGACCTCCGTTGGCTATGACATTCATATCCACGGCGATGCTGTCTTTTGTCCCCTTATTGATGACGAAACGGTGATACCAGTTGCCCGGATCCTTGGATATGACCTGGGCGGCTACCTTGGTGTACTCCGGATATTCTTTGTCAAGCGCATAGAGTTTTTCGAGCCTGTCAAGCTCGGACATACTCTGTGAAAGACGCGTGTTCTCTTCTGTCAGATCTCCTACCCGCGTTTTGAGTTCCTCATTCTCAGCCGCCAGTGCCTGCACGTTCCGAAAACCGGAGGCCCATGAACCAAGAAGATTTCCAACTTTATTGACGCCGTTCTGGAAGGGAACGATGAACTGATTTGTCACCTGGCGGATCTGCCCGTTCGTGCCGGTCTGGAATGTCATTGCCATAAGGCCGATGCATATGATCGCCAGAATAATGAGAAGATGCTGGCTTTTCAGCCTCTGTCTCAGAAAATTCAAATTTTTCTTCATTTCTTCTTCCTTATAGTGTAGCCCCATCGCCACAGGGACTTGTGATTCACGAGTTCCTCAAGTCCGCGGACAGTGCACAGTTCGTAGTGTGATGAAAGTTTTACGTCGACTCCTATATAATGTCTGAGATACCGGTCGATGAACGGAATTCGAGCCGTGCCGCCTGTGAGGTAGATTCCCTCGCGGCGGATCGATTCGCTGATCTGGGGAGGCGTTCTCTCAAGAAAGTTTCGGATCTCGTAAGCCAGCTGAGAAATCTGGGCTTCGACAGCGAGTGATACCTGCTCGGATGTGACGACACCCTCTTTCGGAAGGCCGGACAGCGTACTGATGCCGTAAATTTTTCTTTCTTCCCGGATATCTTCGCCGAGGGATGAGAGAACGGCTTTGAGACGCTTGGCTGTGTGATGCCCTATGAGGAGATTGTCATCTCTGCGGATAATATCGCAGATAGCCCCGTTGAGCTGCTGACCGCCGATGGGAATATCCTTGCTGATGATGACCTGCTCATTGGCAAGGACGGAAATCTCCGTATTCTGGCCGCCGATATTTACGATCATTGAACCGCGGGTGCGGTGGATCGGAATTCCGAGAGCTATAGCGTCGCAGATAGCCCGGTCTACCAGATATACTCTTGGATTCTGGATAATGTTGCCCTGACTGATCGCGTAATAGGCTCGTTTTTCTATCTCGGACATATTGACGGGAGCAGAGAAAAATATGATCGGAGCATAGCCGATTCTCCTGTCCGCCCTCTGCATGAGCGCGGTGAGGACATACAGAGCTTCGGTTACGTCAGCAATCCGTCCGTTCTTAACAGGCTGGTGAACTTTGATATTGGGCGGGTTCTTTTCATACATGTCGAACGCGTCATTTCCGACTGCGAGGACTTCGCCGTCATCCTTGAACGCGATCATATTCTTTTCTGTCGTGATCTGCCCGGTGTGCTGGCAGTATATCTTAACGGCGCTGGTCCCGAGATCGACGCCGAAAGCGTTATGGATTATCGGATTGTGAAATTTCATGCTCTCCTCCGGAAGCAAGAAGTCCTTCTTCACTGAAACTCACGAAGCGGTGGTCTCCGATTATTATATGGTCGAGAAGACGTATTTCCAGAAGCTCCCCGGCCTCGCGGACACGCTCGGTGAGGAGTATATCCTCGTGGCTTGGCGTCGGATCACCGCTCGGATGGTTGTGTATGATAATGATGCCGACTGCCCTCGCGCGGAGGGCGGAGAGAAAGAGATCCCGTATGGAGACGACAGTCCAGTTCACTGTCCCCTTGGAGAGATGCTCTTCTCCTATCAGCCGGTTCCTGCTGTCTAACATCATGCAGATAAAGCTCTCTTTTTCCTCATGCCGCAGCTGCTCCATGTAGTAGTCAGCGATGGACGATGGTTCGGAAAATGAAAGCTCCTCTCTCGCTTTGTAGGTGGCGATCCGCTTGGAAAGCTCGCCCACACATTTAAGCTGAATTGCCTTGACCTGTCCGATGCCGGGGACGGACATGAGCTCGTCGATCGTCAGGTGACAGATATCGAGCAGTCCGTTCGGATTAGGGAGAAGATGCAGGATCTTTACTGCCAGATCTTCTGCTGAGGAACCCCTTGTGCCTGTCTTTATTATGACAGCCAGAAGCTCCGAATCTGACAGAGACCCGGGTCCATACAGAAGACATCTCTCGTAGGGACGGTCAAAATCCGCGTTGTGCTTTGCCAGTAAACTATTCAAATATCCCTCCATCTACTCTCCGGGAGCGATATTCGAAAATTAGGCAATATGCATTTTAACATAAAATAGGATTACTGTACACTTCTCAGGTCAGTTTTCGAAATCTTTTTATAATTGCCTCGGCGCATCTCATACCGTCCATGGAAGCGGAGGTGATTCCTCCCGCATAGCCGCAGCCTTCTCCGCAGGGATAGATTCCGTCTATATTGGAGACATATTTTTCGTCTCGTACAATGCGCACCGGCGATGATGAGCGGCTTTCGATGCCGGAAAGTATTGCGTCCGGCCGGTCAAAACCGCGGATCTTTTTCCCGAACGCTGAGATTCCCTCGCCTATATCCCTGGCCATAAATTCGGGCATGATGGCATTAAGGTCTGCAAATGCGGCTCTGCCCCGCGTGCAGCTCTCAAATCCACCGTAACTTTGACCCGACGTCTTTTTCATAAAGTCACTGTAAAGCTGCTGAGGAATCCGTCCTCCCGCTGCGGCGTAGGCTTTTTTCTCGAGTTCGGCCTGGAATGCCGTGCCCGCCAGAGCTTCAGGAACATCATCGGGCCTTGCAGGCATAAAATCCAAAGGGGTGACTGTGACGAGTATGGCTGAATTGGCATTTGAACTGTCTCTTCTCATATAACTCATCCCGTTCACGGCAAGGAGATCTGGCTCCGAGGACGCGTTGACGACATAGCCTCCCGGGCACATACAAAATGAGTAGACACCTCTCCCATCGGCTGCCGTGTAGGTCAGTTTGTAGGGGGCGGGGCCCAGATGTTCATCCTGAGGTCTCCCGTACTGGGATAGGTCGATCATTGACTGCGGATGCTCGATTCGGACTCCGGCGGCAAATGCCTTCGGCTCCATAATAAGCCCCCGCTCATGCAGCATGCGGAAGGTGTCCCTGGCCGAGTGACCGGGAGCCAGAACACAAACTTCTGCGGGGATCCGCTCGCTGTCATTGACAATGACGGCGGTCAATCTGCCATTCCGGGTCTCAAGGTCTGTCACCTGGGACAAAAAGCGATACTCAGCGCCGAGCTCTGTGAGCCGAGCTCTCATGCGCACTAAGATCTGTGTCAGTACGTCGGTCCCCACATGGGGCTTCTGTTCATATAATATGGACTCATCCGCGCCGAATTGGACGAAGGTTTCTTTCATGAACTGGGCACGGCAGCCGGGATCCTTGACCGAGGTATTCAGCTTGCCGTCGGAGAAAGTGCCGGCACCGCCCTCTCCGAACTGGACGTTGGTCTGTGTGTCAAGTTCGCCGGTTGTCCAGAAGTGTTCGACTCTCGAGGTTCTTGTCAGTGCATCCGCGCCGCGCTCGAGGATGAGAGGTTTATAGCCGGCAAGAGCGAGTACGTAGGAGGCAAAGAGTCCGGCAGGACCGGACCCGATAATTACGGGCCTTTGATGCAGTGCCTCGTCTCCGGATGCAGGTATGACATATTTTTCTTTATTGGTAAACATAATATTATTATGTTTACCTTTGCCGGTGCGCTTTCGCAATCTGCTTTTCAACTGCTCTTCTTTCCCGGATGTGAGAAGCACGGTATAGATATAGCAGAGGTCCGGCTTGCGTCTTGCGTCGAGTGAGCGGCGAAGGATCTCGCAATCCAGAATGTCTTCCGGGCGGAGGCCGGCTTCATGAGCAGCTTTTTTAATCAGAGCAGCCCGATCTGCTTCCACGGGCAGCTTAATATCAGATACTTTTATCATATATCCTCCGATGCCGGGCCTCCTTGCGCGATCAGGTCCCGGTTTAAGGGGTCAGTCCGTTGCTGTGTGCATGCCCGAAATCAACCCACAGTCTTCATGTGGCCAGCCTGATGCGGCATGTCTGCCTGCATTTGCTCCGGTCGACCAGGCAAGCTGCAGATTCCAGCCTCCGCAGGAGCCGTCAATGTCGAGCAGTTCACCTGTGATAAAGAGACCCGGGCAGATCACGGACTCCGAGGTGGCCGCATTGATTTCGCAAGTGCGGATACCGCCGGACATGACCTGGGCGCTTGCGGCACCGGCGGAACTTTTTACCGAAAGCTCGCACGACTTTATATTATCCGTGAGTTCTTCAATAGTGTGAGCGCCCTTAGTCAGCGCGGGGATGAGCTTTTCGGGGAAGAGCCCTGTGAGGATAGATTTCATATCATCTGTTCCGAGCAGAAGTCTTCTCTTTTCGAGGAAATCATGTGTCATTTCCCTGTTAAAGTCAGGGAAAAAGTCAAGTTTCAGCGTGACAGGGAGACTGCCGGCGAGAAGGATCAGAGCACGTCCGGAAATATTGAATACCGGAATGCCCGAGACTCCCTGCTCTGTCAGCTGGAGCTGCCCGGTCTCTGAAGCAAGTTCCGCCCCCTGAACGCACAGAGTACATGTTCCCTGGATGCGGACCCCGCCCCAGCCCTTTTTCTCCGCTCCTTCGCAGATGAGCGGTACAAGGGACGGGCGCTGGGGGACTGTGCTGTGACCGAGGCTTTCGGCGATCATAAGTCCGTTGCAGGGAAGCTGGGACTTTACCAGCGAGGCAGCGGTGCCGCATGCCAGGACCACGCTGTCTGCCCTGTAGGTCCATGTGGACGTCTGTACTCTAAAATGGTCCTTATCTTTGGTGACAGCGGCGGCTGTCTCATTATTTTTTATTTTGATTTTCAGCTTTGCGCATTCCCGGAGAAGACAAGCCAGAACGCTCTCCGCCTGTCCTGCATAAGGATAGATCCATCCGTCCCTGCTTGTCGTGTAGAGTCCGATTTCCGTGAAGAATCGAATCGTGTCCTGTACGGAAAATGAATCGAGCGCGCGGGCTGCAAAGGCCGGATCGGTGCCGTGGTATGCGTAGCGCATGTCGCCGGTGTTGGTCAGGTTGCATTTGCCGTTGCCTGTGCGGAGCAGTTTTCTCCCCGGCTTTTTTTCTTTTTCGAGGATAGTGACGCCGGCACCGCCTCTTGCGGCCATGATCCCTGCCATGAGACCGGACGCGCCGGCACCGATGATGATGACCTGTTTCTTATCTGACATAATTACTCCCTGCCGAGTGGTCGGCCTTGGATACTGGGTGTGTGGTTAACAGTTCATATGGGCTGTTCTTGGGTTCAGCTGCCGGCGGCGAAGTATTTACTGCTATCTGCGCGAGAAAAAGATAGTATTGTGGCTGACAGTTCAGACAGGCTGTTCTTGGAATTCGTTACTGGCAGTAAGCATCTATCTTCGTGAGAAAAACATTGCATATCCGACTGAGAGATCGAAACATGCAAAGCATGTTTCAAGCTCGGAGGGAAGGATATGCGTTTTTCGATGAAGATGATGCTTGCTGCCGGTTTGTGGGACTCCGGCACAGCCTGTCTGAACTGTAATACGGTCTGAACTGTAATACGATCTGAGTAATTACTCCTGCATATCCGGAATAGTGACCAGCCCGGCGTTTTTCATCTCCTGCAGAGACATGAGAATGCCGAGCTTAGCGGACGGCCATGTGAGTCCGCCCTGAAAATAGACTGAATACGGTGGGCGGATCGGGCCATCGGCCGAGAGTTCAATTGAAGATCCCTGAACAAACGCGCCTGCAGCCATGACGACCGGATCGTCGTAACCTGGCATATCCCAGGGCTCCGGAGTGACAAACGAATCGACCGGCGCGGCCTTCTGTATTCCCTTGCAGAAGGCGACGACAGCTTCAGGTGAACCGAGGGTAATCGACTCGATGATGTCGTGCCGGTCCTCTTTTCCGTCGGGCAGGGCGGAGAAGCCGAGCCGCTCATAGACATTTGCTGCAAAAATCGCCCCTTTGAGAGCGGATGCCGTGGCAATGGGTGCCATGAAAAAGCCCTGATAGAAGGCGGGATTCACTCCCAGAGACGGACCGACTTCACTGCCGAGGCCCGGGCATGTCATGCGGTAAGAAGCATTTTCCACATATTCGGCTTTGCCGGCGATATATCCGCCGACAGGGGCCAGGCCGCCGCCCGGATTCTTGATGAGGGAGCCGACAATGAGATCTGCTCCGACGTCGGACGGTTCAATGGTCTCTGTGAACTCGCCGTAGCAGTTGTCCACCATACAGATGATATCGGGATAGACGCTCTTTACACAGGCAATGGCTTCACCGATCTGCGCGACGGACAGAGTCTTTCGGACTTCATAGCCCTTTGAGCGCTGGATCGTGATCATTTTTGTCTTTTCGCTGAGCGCGTCCCTGATCCCGCAAAGGTCAAAATTGCCGTCCGGCAGAAGGTCGACCTGCCTGTATGTGATGCCGTACTCTGCCAGAGAGCCTTTTGAAGGGCGGATGCCTATTACTTCTTCGAGAGTGTCATAGGGCTTTCCCGCGATAGATATAAGCTCGTCGCCGGGTCTCAGATTGCCGAACAGCGCAATCGCGAGAGCGTGAGTGCCGCATGCGATGAGCGGTCTCACGAGGGCTGCCTCCGTGTGGAAGACTTTGGCGTACACTTCTTCCAGCGTGTCGCGTCCGATATCATTGTAGCCGTAGCCGGTCGTCGTACCGAGACAGGCTTCGCTCACGCGGCATTCCTGCATGGCTCCTATGACCTTCAGCTGATTGATTTCAGAAACTTCATCTATACGTGCGAAACGGCCTGAAAGCTCATCGCAGATACTCTCCCCATAGCGGAAGACATCTTCGTCGATTCCCAGACCTTTATAAATATTTGTCTTATCCATTACTGTCCTTTCTTAGGCCCGATCGTTCTGACCATGAACTCCGCAATTTTTTTGCTGTCTCCGCCAAAGTCCGCGCGGTCGATCCAGACAGCATCCTTCTCCCGTTTGAACCAGGTGATCTGACGCTTTGCATAGTGGCGGCTGTCCCTCTTCAGGATCCTGACGGCCTCATCAAGCTCGTATCTGCCGTCCATGCAGTCGAGCATTTCCTTGTAACCGAGCCCCTGCATGGAGACCATATTGCGTGTCAGCCCCATCTGGCGAAGATACATGACTTCGTCGTAGAGACCTTCGGCCATCATAAAGTCAACCCTTTTGTCGATCCGATCGTACAGAACAGCTCTGTCATCGTTCAGCACAAAGAAATGAAGATCATACGGGGTCTCTCGCTGCCGCTCGGCCACGTTGTGGGCAGAAATTGTCATGCCGGTCTCTTTGTAGTATTCCAGCGCTCTTATGACGCGCTTCAGATTGTTCGGATGGATGGTCTCATAGGAGACAGGGTCAATATCTTTGAGACGGTCATGGAGAGCCTCATTTCCGTATTCCGCGGCATAAGCGGCAAGTTCCTCCCGGTACTTTGGCAGAGATCCCGTCTCCGAGAAGTCTATATCGCGGGTCACAGCCTGAATATAGAAGCCGGTGCCCCCGCAGAGGATCGGAATTTTGCTCCTGGAGATGATATCAGATATTGCTGCTTTGGCTTCATTTGCATATCTCACAACGTCAAATTCCTCTGTCGGGTCGGCGACGTCAATCAGGTAGTGGGGAATCCCCATCATCTCTTCTTTCGTAATTTTGGCTGAACCGATATCCATGTAGCGATAGACCTGCATGGAGTCGGCGGAGATGATTTCTCCATCGATCATTCGGGCAAGTTCAACTGCCGCAGCGCTCTTTCCGGAGGCTGTAGGTCCGGCTACAACAATCAGCATAGGTTTTTCTTTTACTGTCATTACACTATTCTCTTAAAACGTTTTTCCAGTTCATTTTCTGTAAATGAAATAATCGTCGGACGGCCGTGCGGGCAGTGATAAGGGTCATCACATTCATCGAACAGCTCGTCGATCAGAGCTTTTGCCTCAGAGACAGATAGCTTATCGCCGCCCTTGACGGCAGCTTTGCAGGCCTCTGTCGCGACGCGGTGAACATAGACTTCCAGCTTTTTCGGATCCTGAGTTATTTCAAGGCTGTCCAGCAGTTCGGTGAAGAGCTGCTTTGATCCGAGAGCTTCCATAGAATAGGGAACCGCGGATATTTTATACTCCTTGCCGCCGAAAGACTCAATCTCGAAGCCTGCCTTGGTGAAGGCTTCCATGTACTCATCGAGAAGGGCCTTCTCTTTTTCGGTGACAGAGAAAATGACAGGCGGTGAAATTATCTGAGAAGTGATTTCGCTCTTTTCGTACTGCTTTATGAATCTGCAGTACAGGACTTTTTCGTGGGCAGCATGCTGGTCGATCATAAACAGGGTGTTTTGATACTGGACGATCCAGTATGTGTTGAAAGCGCAGCCTAAAATGATCCTGTCAGGTTCTGCCTTAGGATCCAGAAAATTATCAAATATGCTCTGCTGTTTATAGGTCACGGGTATGTCTGCTGCGCGAGGCTCTTCGCCAACGCTTTGCAGCGCACTGCTGTCGGCAGCCGGTACTCCTATATCACTGACAGCCTGCACATCCGCGCTGCCTGGCACCTGCGGAATTATACTGCCTGCAGCCTGCGTCTGCGTGCCGGCGGGTGTCTCCGAAACCATACCGCCCATTGTCTGCGCTTCCATACTACTGGCGGATCGCGCTTCTGTATAGCCTGACTCACGTGTCTTTGGCGGGGTGTCTGAACGCGTCTCTGTACCGGCAGCACCGTAGGAGGATTTTTCCCTCATGTAATTCTTTTCAAACGGTGCCGGCGCCGCATACCTTACTTCTTTTTTCTCGACCTTCGGCTTTATCGGAGGATTGAGAGAGGATCTGATGATCATCTCCTGCTCATATAAAGCCTTCTTTATACAGGCTGACAGCTGATTGAGAATAAAACGTTCGTCGGAGAATCGTACATCCATTTTTGTGGGATGTACGTTCACGTCGACGGCATCGCCGGTGACTGTGATCATGAGACAGGTGAACGGATACTGGTGCTGCATGAGCTTGTTTCCGTACCCGTCTTCTATTCCAAGAGAGATCACCCGGCTTTTGACATAGCGGCCGTTCACATAGTAATTTTCAAAGTTCCGGTTGCCCCGGCAGATTGATGGCTTCGCGATAAAGCCTTTTATCTGTATTCCTTCTTCCGAGTAGTCGATGGGGAGAAGTTCTGAGGCCAGTTCCCGGCCGTAGATGTGATAGATCGTGTCTTTAAGATTGCCGCTGCCGGTCGTAGTAAGGCGTGACGCGCCGTTAACAATATATTCGAAAGCGATGCCGGGGTTCGACAGGGCAAGCTGCTCGACAATGCTGCCGATGTGCGCGGCTTCCGTCATTGCTGTCTTGAGGAACTTTGCCCTCGCTGGTGTGTTGTAGAAAATGTCACGGATGACAAAGGTTGTACCGTCCGGCGCGCCGATCTCCTCGAGCAGCTTTTCCCGGCCTCCCTCGATGACGTATCTTGAGGCAGTGATTTCATCTTCCGTTTTGGTGATCAGTTCTACTCTGCTGACAGCAGCGATCGACGAGAGAGCTTCTCCGCGAAAGCCCAGTGAGGCTATCCCCTTAAGATCCTCTACAGAGCTGATCTTCGACGTGGCGTGGCGAAGAAATGCCAGACGAATCTCCTCCGGCGCGATGCCGGCTCCGTCATCCGTAATTCGAATCATTTTTATGCCGCCGTCCGCGATTTCGATCGTAATTCTTGCCGCGCCGGCATCGATGGCGTTTTCCGTAAGCTCTTTGACCACGGATGCCGGTCTCTCAACGACTTCGCCTGCGGCGATTTTATCGATTGTGTTCTGATCTAATACATGTATGCTGCCCAATTCACTTATCCTTTCCAGCGATTGTTGAGCTTGTTCTGGAGCCTGTACAATTCATTCATGGCTTCGATGGGAGTCAGTTCCATGACTTTCATCTCCGCCAGCTCTTTCAGGATATCCTCATCTCTCACGGTGTCAAAGAGCGTCATCTGCGCGAGATCAACATCATCGTAATGCTGCGGTTTTTTGGCTTTGAGCTTCGGCTGTCCGGCTACATTTTCAATTGCTGCCGTGATATCCGCGCTGGACAATTCATCCAGCAGCTGCCCGGCTCTTGAGAGGACCGCCTCCGGAACTCCTGCCAGTCTTGCGACCTGCACTCCATAGCTCTTGTCAGCTCCGCCCTTCACGATCTTTCTGAGGAATACGATTCCGTCACCCTTCTCTCTGACCGCAATACAGTAGTTATTGACACCGTCGATCTTGCCTTCGAGTTCCGTCAGCTCGTGGTAGTGGGTCGCGAACAGCGTTTTTGCGCCGATAATCCTTCGGTCCGCCACATACTCAATGACGGCCCACGCTATCGAGAGACCATCGAATGTGGATGTGCCGCGTCCGATCTCATCCAGAATGAGCAGAGATCTGCTGGTAGCGCTCCGAAGTATATTGGCAACTTCCGTCATCTCCACCATAAATGTACTCTGACCGCTGCCAAGGTCGTCACTGGCGCCGATTCTGGTGAAGATTCGGTCGACGAGACCGATCTCAGCTTTTTTGGCAGGGACAAAGCTGCCTATCTGAGCCATCAGTACGATCAGGGCTACCTGGCGCATGTAGGTGGACTTGCCCGCCATGTTGGGACCCGTGATGACAGAGATGCGTTTTTTCTTATTATCAAGGAAGGTGTCGTTGGGGACAAATGCCTCATTCTCGATCATCTTCTCTACGACCGGATGTCTGCCTTGTTTGATCTCTATAACGCCGTTCGTGTTCAGCTTCGGGCGGACGTAATGGTTCCTGCGCGCGACTTCTGAGAGTGACGCCAGAACGTCAATCTCAGACACGATTCTTGCCGTGTCCTGAATACGCACGATATTGTCGCCGATTTGATCGCGGATACTGCTGAAAATCTCGTACTCGAGGGAATTCAGCTTATCCTCAGCTCCCAGAATCTTGTCCTCCAGCTCTTTGAGGCGCGGCATTGTGTAGCGCTCCCCGCCGACAAGAGTCTGCTTTCGGGTGTAG
Organism: Lachnospiraceae bacterium; assembly: GCA_045112915.1. Taxonomy (GTDB): domain Bacteria; phylum Bacillota; class Clostridia; order Lachnospirales; family Lachnospiraceae; genus Chordicoccus. The sequence continues at coordinate 16,457 of JBGUIK010000126.1, read as the reverse complement.
GTGTCCGGCACCATGTTTTTGAAGGAGTTGGATACTTCTATGACATAGCCGAAGACACGGTTGAACTTGATCTTCAGTGTATGGATACCGGTTTTTTCGCGCTCCTCAGCCTCAAGCTGGGCGAGCCAGTCCTTGCCCTCGGTCCTTGCGTGACGGTACTCATCTACATCAGGATCGTACCCGTCCTTTATGATGCCGCCCTCCTTCATCGCGAGGGGCGGATCATCGCAGATGGCATCGCCGATCAGAGAGCAGAGGTCATCCAGCGTGTCGAATGTCTCGAGAAATGTCATAAATCTCGTTCCGGAGAGCTCCGTGAGGAGAGCCTTAATATGGGGCAGCATTTCAAGCGATGAGCGCAGTGCGATCAGGTCGCGCGGATTGGCGCTCTTGTAGCTTATTCGGGCTGCAAGGCGCTCGAGATCATAGACCGGATTCAGGTATTCGCGGATCTCGGCGCAGGTGATTTCATTTGCATTTAATGCTTCGATCGCATCGTACCGATCGTTGATCGCGTCCGCGTTAATTAGAGGCTGCTCGATCCATGTGCGGAGCATTCGTGCCCCCATTGCGGTCTTTGTCTTATCGAGCACCCAGAACAGAGACCCCCGCTTTTCTTTCTCGCGCAGCGTCTCAATGAGTTCAAGATTTCGCATTGCTGTCCCGTCGACGATCATGAATTCTTCCGTGTGATACGGCTGAATTCTTGATATGTGCGCGAGGTCGTTTTTCTGTGTCTCGAAAAGGTAGGTGAGCAGCGCGCCGGCTGCGTTCATGCCGCACGTAAACTCCCCGATACCGAGACCTTCCAGCGTTGCCACGTGAAAATGATCGAGAAGGGTCTTTCTGCAGACCGTGTCACCGAAATATCTCGGGTCCATCGGTGAGATCATGATGCCGAGGCGGCCCTTAAGGTCATCTATGTCGAGACCGGACATCATGAGGGCTTCGCTGCAAATGATCTCAGACGGAGACAGCTTATATATCTCATCCGTTAACTTGCGGATGCTGTCCACCTCTGTCAGCATGAAATCGCCCGTTGTGACATCAGCGCAGGCGATGCCGAACCGGTCCTCAGTGCAGATTATACTCATGAGATAATTATTACGGCTCTCGCTGCCTGCATCTATCTCGAGATTTGTTCCCGGCGTGACTACGCGTGTCACTTCTCTTCTGACCAGACCTTTGGCAAGTTTCGGGTCCTCGACCTGATCGCAGATCGCGACCTTCTGGCCTTTTTTTATGAGCCTGCTTACGTATACGTCAAGCGCGTGGTGGGGAACGCCGCACATGGGCGCACGCTCCGGCAGACCGCATTCTTTTCCTGTCAATGTGAGTTCCAACAGTCTTGATACGCGGATCGCGTCGTCGAAGAACATCTCGTAGAAGTCCCCCACGCGGTACATGAGGACGCAGTCTTTGTACTGCTCCTTCATCTTCACGTATTCCTGCATCATTGGTGATAGTGCCATAGTATATATCCTTTAATCAATCTTCCCTGACCGGTTCACCGAAATAATAAAAGCCCTTGCACTCTTTGAGATATACCGGAACAATTTTTCCTATCATGGAAGAGTCTCCGGGCAGGTGCACGACGATATTGTGCCCAATCCTTCCCGTGACCAGGCCCGGCTCGCGGTTCTCCTCCTCGACGAGGACGTCCATGACTCTGCCGGTGAAGCGGGCGCACCGCTCTTCCGCTGTGATCTTGACTTCATCAAGAAGCCTTTTGAATCTTCTTTTGACCACGTCCTCCGGTACTTGATTTTCCATCTCGGCAGCGGGCGTTCCCTTGCGCTTTGAATAAATAAAAGTGAAAGCACTGTCGAAACCGACCTCGCGTACGAGGGACAGTGTGTCCTCAAAGTCATCCTCTGTCTCCCCTGGGAAGCCGACGATTATATCCGTAGTGAAGGAAATGTCGGGGATGGCTTCGCGAAGCTTGCGGACCGTATTGAGATATTTTTCGCGGTCATAGTGGCGGTTCATCTTTTTCAGGATCATGTCACTGCCCGACTGGACCGGGAGGTGCATATGTTTCATGATCTTCGGGTTCTGCGCCATCACTTCTATGAGCTCGTCTGACAGATCCTTCGGGTGCGATGTCATAAAGCGGAGACGTTTCAGGCCGTCTATGCGGCAGATCTCTTCGAGAAGCTCTGCAAATGTCACCTTCTTCTCCAGGGTCTTGCCGTAGGAATTAACATTTTGACCGAGCAGCATGATTTCAATGCAGCCGTCGTCGACGAGGCGCTTTACCTCCGCTATGATCTCCTCCGGAGTCCGGCTGATCTCCCGTCCGCGCACATAAGGCACGATGCAGTAACTGCAGAAGTTGTTGCAGCCGTACATGATGTTGACGCCTGATTTGAAGAAGTGTTTTCTTTTTACGGGGAGACTTTCCGGGAACACCTCTGTCTTTTCTCTGATCTCAATGACCCTGCGCTCCTCTTTTAATGTGCGTACGAGCAGCTCGGGAAACGCATAGAGATTGTGGGTTCCGAACATGAGATTGACAAAGGGATAGCTTTTCTTTATTTTTGCGACGACGTGGTCTTCCTGCATCATGCAGCCGCACAGACCGATGATCATGCCGGGTCTCTTCCTTTTTACGGAGTTCAGGTGGCCGAGTCTGCCGTATACGTGCTGATCCGCGTTGTCTCTGACCGTACAGGTATTATAGATGACCAGATCTGCCTCATCCTCATCGTCGGTGTCGACAAAGCCGGCGGTGTCAAGGATACCCCGGAGCTTTTCGGAGTCGCGGGCGTTCATCTGACAACCGAATGTCACCACGCACGAGACGACCGGCCGCCCGAGTATAGTTGTTCGCTCAGACACAAGCAGTTTGAGCTCCTCTATATATCTCCACTGTTCTTCTATTTTTGCATTATATTCCTGATCGGTCATATATGGCCTCCGTTCGCATTTTAGTTCAATAGCCTATCTTATCTCATAATTTGAGTTTTGGCAAATGAAAAAGGCGGAATACCTGCGCCTTTTTCCGGGTTTACGTAAAAAGAGACTGCCGCATTAGACGGCGTCACCGCTATATATGGCAGACATTTGCAGATAAAGTCTGTCATATATAGCGGTGGCGGCGTGCCTTAATGCGACAGCCCCGTTATAAATCAGTATAAATCAGGAGTTTTCGAGGTAGTCTAAGAGATAGAACTCCTCCTTGGGATTGGCAAGGAAAATAGTGCCGAACTCCCTGCCTTCCACGAGCTTGTGAATAATGTGGAAGTCCGAAGCGTTGGCGATGATCATATCGCAGCCGGCCGATGTAGCTATATCCGCGGCGATGAGTTTAGTATTCATACCGCCGCTGCCGAACCGGCTTCCCGTAGACCCCTTGCCCATGTTCATGAAGGTTTCATCCAGCTTCTCAACGACGGGGATGAACTTTGCATCCTTGCAGGTCCTCGGATCGTCGGTGTAGAGACCGTCGATATCAGACATGAGCAGCAGCAGATCCGCTCTGATCAGGGCGGCGACGACTGCTGAAAGACGGTCGTTATCACCGAACTCGATTTCAGCGGTGGAAATCGTGTCGTTTTCATTGACGATCGGTATGACCCCCATAGCGAGCAGCTGTTCGAATGTATTTCGGGCATGTCTGCGGCTCTCGGTGTCAGTAAAGGTATCCTTGGTCATCAGGATCTGAGCTGAATTCAGTCCGTACTCGGCGAAAAACTTCTGATAGATGGAAAGAAGTCTTACCTGGCCGATCGCGGCACACGCCTGCTTAGCCTGCACGCTGGTGACCTCCGTAATTCCCATGGCAGCCTTGCCGACCGCGATAGCTCCGGATGAGACCAGAACGACAGCGACTCCTTTATTGTGTAAATCGGCAACCTCCCGGACCAGAACTTCCATTTTTGGAAAGTTCAGACGACCTGTCTCCTGGTGGACCAGAGATGATGATCCGATTTTTATGACGACTCTTCTTTTATTCTTAAGATGTTCTCTTTTACTCACTTTTTTTTCTCCATCAACCTTCGACTTTTGAGCGTCCTCCGTGGGCAGCTACATTTCGCTCCTTCTCCTGATTCATGATTGTCAGATAGACATCTTCACCCCATTTATAGGCGGCTTTCCACTCGGCGTTATACACTTCGGCTTCGGCGGCCTCTTCTTCCGTCACTGCCATGACGGCTGACTGGGAATCTTCTCCGATCACACAGTTACGGATATACTGGTTCTGCACAAGGCAGATCCATGTTTTTCCGGTATTGATATGAAGTTCCTCTCCGCTGAGGGTCCGGTAAGTGACCTGTTCGTAGAAGCTCGGTCTTTCCCAGGTGATATCTATGCACTTGCCATCGGAAATATAGAGTCCTTTTCCGCCGGCGGTCGTATCATAGTGCAGATACTGGGAAGTCTGGTAATAATCATAATTCTGGAACTCGACAATGATATTTTTCACCTCGAGCTGCTTGTTGTTCTCTACATCATAATGGCGGTCGCCGTACTGATAGCGAAGATAAGTCCCGGTTTCTTCCTGGTAGACGAACCAGGGTTTGTTGATAAGGAATCCGGGGGCAAAATACTTCGCGGGTCTGCCTCCCTCCAGATCAGAGGAAGTGTCTCCCACCCACACATAATTTAACTGAGGCTTGAAGTCCTCATTATGTGTCTTTCTGTAACCGAGAAAATCGATGGCCTCATTGATCTTGGCACCGCTTATATAGGCGTTGTGAGGTGCTCTGTGGAAGGTGTTGTCGCGGTAGAAGAACTTTCCGGCGTACCAGGCAAGTCCCGAGATGTTGTCGACGTCATCGGATTCCAGATACGGGAAGGCATAAGCTGCCTGGCCGTAATGCTCATAGATCTCATCGAAGCCTGCAGCAATCGAGAGGAAGTAGTCGCGGCAGCTGCGCAGAGGCCCTATACGGGGAAGATCGTCGTAGTAATCGAACAGGGCGCAGAAACGAGTGAGACTTCCCTCAACGACGGCCTCGATATAGAGATCTGCCTGGCTGACACCGCTCTGCGGATAAGCGCCGGTGACATTATCAATCATAAATCCGACAGGACGGCGCAATGCAAGATCGGCAGATATATACTCACCGGTCAGGATACTCTTCCCCATACCCTCGGGGATCGGCTCTGTCGGAATTGGCGACGGAGTTGGCGAAGGTGTGGGCGTCGGTGTGCTTGTGGGCGTCGGTGTTGATGTCTTGAAAATATCAAATACAGATGCCGACGTGGATTCATCTTTCGGAACTTCCGCAACAGATGAATCAGCAATTGCCGGCTCCGTCGTCCGCGATTCGCGGATAAAGGCGGTTCCGGGTTCAATCGGGGTCCAGAAATACTCTCTGACAGCACAACTAGTCAATAGGACAGCGAAAAAAATGGCAGGGAAAAAATAGAATAATTTGCGCATTAGTATCAACCTTTCAGTGTTATTCTCTCGTTATTCCCAGTTCTGACAGCACTTCATCCTGCTTTTTGAACATTACTTCGGCTTCTTCCTCGGTCATGTGGTCATATCCGATCAGATGAAGAACGCTGTGAGCTATGAGGAAGGCGTACTCTCTCATAGTGCTGTGGCCGTATTCTTCTGCCTGGCTTTTGATCCGGGGTATACACAGGACAATGTCGCCGAGGAGCAGGGAGCCGCTTTCGGGATTGAAATCATCGAAGGAGTCCGGATCAATTTCCTCGAAATCGGCGGGGACACCGTATTCATGCATCGGAAAAGACAGAACATCGGTAGGGCTTGCTATATCGCGCATCTCCCTGTTGATTTCCTCGATTTCATTAAGCCCCGTGAGCAGAATATTAACTTCAGCGTCGTAAGGACACGAACAATCTGAAAGGACACGGGATACGACAGCTTCCGCTGTCTTATGATAGTCAAAATTCAGGATCTCTTCAAAATCCGATCCTTCATATTCATTTTCTATTATGACAAGCATATATACACCTCGGCAATCAGCTGCGTCTTCTCTTTACCTGATAGCGCGCTCCGGTCTCGCGCGGTCTGGCCTTCTTGTTTTTCTCTTCGTATACTTCGTAAGCCTGAACGATCTTCTGGACCAGCGGATGTCTGACGACATCTTTGGAGGTCAGCTCGCAGAAACCGATCTCATCTATTTTTTTCAGAACCTTCATTGAGACATCGAGACCGCTCTCCTGATCCCTAGGCAGATCCTTCTGCGTGCGGTCTCCTGTGATAACTACCTTGGTCCCGAAGCCTATACGGGTGAGGAACATTTTCATCTGGGCAGGCGTCGTATTCTGAGCTTCATCCAGAATAATGAAGGCATTGTCAAGGGTGCGGCCGCGCATGTAGGCGAGTGGCGCTACTTCGATCAGACCCTTTTCCGAATTTTTCTGAAAAGCCTCCGGTCCCATGATCTCGAAGAGAGCGTCATAGAGAGGGCGAAGGTAAGGGTCGATTTTGCTCTGAAGGTCTCCGGGAAGGAATCCGAGTTTTTCTCCGGCTTCAATCGCGGGCCTTGTCAGGATGATCCTGCTCACTTCATCTTTTCTGAATGCCCGCACGGCCATTGCCATAGCCATGTAGGTCTTACCGGTCCCCGCAGGGCCGACACCAAATGTGATCATTTTGTTGCGGATGGAATCGACGTAGGCTTTCTGACCAAGGGTCTTGGCTTTGATGGGTCTGCCGGCCATCGTGTGGATAATAACATCATCGTCCAGAGAATCGAGCCTGTCGCCCATATCATCCATGAAGAGAGAAAGTGCGTAATTGACGTTCTGTGTGGTGACAGTCTCACCCCTCTCCGACTTGACGAGCAGCTGGGCAAGAAGCTTTCTGGCCCGGGCGGCATTAAGGGCAGGTCCCTGCACTTTAACACTGTCGTCCCGTACTATGATATCGACACTGAGTGTCCTCTCTATTGATTTAATATGCTCGTCGAGGTCTCCGAAGATATTTTTCTGGTGCTCGGCGGGTATGTTCATGCTGAGTTCAGTTCTACTGTTCATTAAAATCCTCTTTTTGCGCAGATCGTCACCGCTATCAGTTTCGGCCGCCAAAGCATCCATTCCGGAAAAAGATGATGTTTGCGTCGGTATTGAAACTGTGCCGCGGTTTGTCTGGATTGGCATACAGTGTATTTTAGCATTTTTGCCGTATAATATAAAGTGCAAATCTTGTTTCACTTATGATACGGCTCACCTTTCATGATTCTGAACGATCGGTAGACCTGTTCAAGTAGAATGACCCTCATGAGCTGATGGGGAAAAGTCAGGGCGGAGAAGCTGATTTTTTCATTTGCCCGGGCAAGAACTGCCTTGGAAAGGCCAAGGCTGCCGCCAATGACGAAAACAATGGTACTCTTTCCGCTGAGCATAAGATTGTCAAGATGATCGGACAGAGTCTCTGAAGAGTACATTTTGCCATCGATTGCGAGAGCGATGACGTGATCATTGTCTTTTATCCTGTCGAGTATACGCTCTCCCTCCCTGGATTTTATCTGATCGCACAGCAGGGCGGATGCATTGTCCGGCGTTTTCTCATCCGCGCACTCGACGATCTCGATTTTTGCGTAGCGTGACAGGCGCTTTACGTATTCAAGTACAGCGTCACGGTAGAATTTTTCTTTAATTTTCCCTACACAGATGATTTTGATGAGCATTTATCTCTCCTTGCCAGACTGAATGAAGAACCTTTTTATTTATGTCAGCTAGCGCTGACCCGAATCCCGCGCCAAGTCTCGCGAGCGAGACTTGAGCTTATTCCGGACGGGGCACAATATGAGCGAAAAAGAAGGACTGCCGTATGCGACAGCCCTTTCATAGTTTATCTTTTTTCCGGGAAGTTAAGCGTTCGCTTCCTTGCTCTTAATATAGTTGTCGATACCGCGTGCGCCGGCACGGCCTGCGCCCATGGCCAGGATAACAGTAGCTGCGCCGGTGACGGCGTCGCCGCCTGCGTAAACGCCTTCCTTAGTTGTCTTGCCTTCATCCTCTGTAGCGACAAGGCACTTTCTGCGGTTGATCTCAAGACCCGGCGTTGTGGAAGAGATAAGCGGGTTCGGGGATGTTCCGAGGGACATAATGACGCAGTCACAATCCATCTCGAACTCAGATCCCGGAATCTCGACCGGACGGCGTCTGCCTGACTGATCCGGCTCGCCGAGCTGCATGCGGATGCAGCGGATGCCGGTGACGTTCTCATTCTCATCCATGAGGATCTCGATCGGATTTGTGAGGATATCGAACTGAACACCCTCTTCCTTGGCGTGGTGCACTTCCTCTGCTCTTGCAGGGAGCTCTGCCTCGCTTCGACGATAAACAAGATGTACTTCCGCACCCAGACGAAGCGCTGTGCGCGCGGCGTCCATAGCAACGTTTCCGCCGCCGACGACAACAGCTTTCTTTGCGTGGTAGATCGGTGTATCATAATCATCGCGGAAAGCTTTCATGAGGTTGTTTCTGGTCAGATATTCATTTGCAGAGAACACGCCGTTCGCATTCTCTCCGGGGATACCCATAAACATCGGAAGACCTGCGCCGGAGCCGATAAAGATGGCTTCATAGCCTTCCTGCTCGATCAGTTCGTCAACAGTGATCGTTCTGCCGATGATGACGTCTGTGATGATCTTGACGCCGAGACCTTCAACATTCTTGACTTCCTCAGCGACAACAGCGTCTTTCGGAAGACGGAATTCAGGAATGCCGTAAGTAAGAACGCCGCCTGCTTTGTGCAGAGCTTCATAGATGGTAACATCATAGCCGAGTTTTGCAAGGTCTCCTGCACATGTGAGACCTGCAGGGCCTGAGCCGATGACTGCGACTTTATGTCCGTTCTTGACCTTTGCGCCTTCCGGCTTGATGCCGTCAGCTTTCGCACGGTCAGCGACGAATCTTTCAAGCTTGCCGATGGAGACCGGCTCAGCCTTAAGACCACGGACGCACTTGCCCTCGCACTGTGTCTCCTGCGGGCATACTCGACCGCAGACTGCCGGCAGGGCGCTGGACTCGGAAATGACCTGATATGCACCTGCAAAATCTCTCTCTGCAACTTTCTTGATGAAGCCCGGTATGTTGATGCTGACCGGACAGCCTTCGATACAGCGCGCATTCTTGCAGTTGAGACACCTTGTTGCTTCTTCTACGGCTTCTTCTTCGTTATAGCCATAGCATACTTCGTCAAAATTAGTAGCTCTAACGAGCGGCTCCTGCTCTCTTACAGGGACTTTAGTCTTGGACATATTCGGCATTATTTATCACCTCCACAATTTCCGCAGCCACCGTGATGTGTCTCACCTTCCTGATATTTCAGCATAGCGCGGCCTTCTTCTGTCTTATACAGCTGGGATCTCTTCATGGCTTCTGCCCAGTTGATCTTGAAGCCGTCAAACTCCGGGCCGTCGACACATGCGAACTTGATCTCATCGCCGACTGTAAGGCGGCAGGCACCGCACATTCCGGTTCCGTCGACCATGATCGGGTTCATACTGACGATTGTCGGGATGTTGTATTTCTGAGTAGTGAGGCATACGAACTTCATCATGATCATCGGTCCGATCGCGACGCAGTGATTATACTCTTTACCTTCTGCCATAAGCTCATCGATCACAGTTGTGACAACGCCCTTATGCATATAGGAACCGTCATCTGTCGTCACATACAGATTGCCGGCAACTTCTCTCATCTGCTCTTCGAAGAAGAGCAGATCTTTTGTCCTTGCGCCGATGATAACGTCCGCTCCGATTCCATGTTCATGGAGCCACTTGACCTGCGGATATACAGGTGCTACGCCGACACCGCCTGCAACGAAAAGGAATTTCTTTCCGGCAAGTTCTTCTTCGCTCATTTCAATGATGTCGGAAGGCCTTCCGAGCGGACCGACGAAATCGTCGAAGGCATCGCCTTCATTGAGGTCAAGGAACTTATTGGTCGCTACACCTACAGGCTGGAATACGATTGTAATTGTCCCTTTCTCGCGATTATAATCGCAGATTGTAAGCGGGATGCGTTCGCCCTCATCGCCGTGCTTGACAATGATGAACTGACCCGGCTCACAATGACGCGCAACAAGCGGTGCTTCGACTTCCATGAGCCAGACAACGCTGCTGAGCTGCTCTTTCCTGATGATTTTGTACATGTATACCTCCTCTTTCGCGTGTCAAAAGAACGCGCTCTCGATGTTTTCCGTGAATACGGAAGTATTTTCAATAAACGAGATTTCGTTTTGAAAATCATATGAATTTTTGATTCGCCGCAAAGGCGGAATTGTGAAATGAATACTCAGCCTACAATGATGTACATTGCGTTCACATTTTCACTTGGATTGCCGTCACTGTCAACGGCGATACAGGAAAATACATGCGATCCGACCGGCATGGTGACAGGTCCTGTGTACTCGGCTGATCCGGTTGACGGTACGTCGTCAAAGGCATAATAAATAATGCAGCCTTCCGGTGCTGTCACGTGAATCTGAGAGCCCTCCTCGTAGACCCCGGTCGGCTCGGAGATGACCGGAGGATCCGGCCTTGTGATCTCAATGTTGTAGACGCACACAGTGACGTTGCTCTTGATGCCTATATCGTTGACGGCGATCGCACGGATTTCATTTCTTCCGATCTTGGTCTTTATTTTGTCTGTGTACAGGTCAGAAGCCGTCGTAGGATCGGTACCGTCTGTCGTGTAATAGATCAGTTTTTCCGGAGATCCGATCGACACGGAGATTTCCTTGCTGTATGTTCCGGCGATCGGAGTGATGGCAGGAGCGGTACAGACATAATCCGCGTATTCGAGGAGAACTTCCTCGGACTTGCAGTTTTCCATGAGATCATGAATGGAATCGTAGTTATTGGTCTCCATATAGAGACTGATGAGCTGACCGTAGACATCAATATTGCCCGGATCGATCTCGATCGCTGTTTCCAGGGTCCTCGATGCAGCTTCAAGATCTCCGTCGCTCTTTTCGATCTGCGCCATAAGACGAAGACATTTTACTGACTTAGGTGATAATTCGAGGGCTTTTTCAGCGTAAGACCGCGCTGATGCCGTATTCCCGGAAAGAAACTCTTCCTGAGAGCGCTCATACTGGTATTCAAAACTTCTGGTGTTCCTGTATCTTATATAACGAATGATGCCGACGGCAGCGGCAATGATGAGAAGCAGGATCAGGAAGGTCATGATAAGTGATCTTCTGCTCTCTTTCTTCCTGGAGACCCGCTTCTTCCTCCTTCTGCGTTTTCGCTTCTTCTGAACAGCCTTGCGCCGCAGCTCCTGCTTTTCTTTATCCTCCCGCTTTTTTTCATCGATCATGAATTCGACAGGACGATAATCCGGCACGAGATTTATCTCAGCACCGCAACGCGGGCAGATCAGTTCGCCGTCAGGGATCTCTGAATTACATTTACGGCATTTCATAAATGTCACTCCGCTTCGAACATGTCATCGAATGTTTCCTTAGACATGAGGATTCTTCTTGGTTTTGTTCCTTCTTCCGGACCGACAACACCTGCTTCGCAGAGCTGATCCATGATGCGGGCTGCTCTGTTAAAACCGATTTTGAACATTCTCTGCAGCATTCCGATCGATGCCTTGTCCTTTTCAATGATGAACCTTCCGGCTTCAATGAAATAGGGATCTCTGTCATCGTCCGGCTTTGCGGTGTTTTGGACAGAATTATTCATGGACTCAATGATTTTATCTTCGACTTCATTATTATACACTACCTGTTTTGATTGTGAAGATAAAAATTTCACTACTTTTGTAATGTCCTCGTCAGACACATATGCGCCCTGAAGTCTTGCCGGCTTGGGATAACCCTGCGGATAGTACAGCATATCGCCGTTGCCGAGAAGTTTTTCTGCTCCGTTCATATCGATGATAGTCCGGCTGTCTACGCCCGAAGAGACCGAAAGCGCGATCCTGGACGGCATATTGGCTTTGATGAGTCCCGTGACGACGTTGACGGACGGACGCTGGGTGGCTATGACCAGATGAATACCGGCTGCTCTTGCAAGCTGGGCGAGACGGCAGATAGCGTCTTCGACCTCGCCCGGCGCAACCATCATAAGGTCAGCAAGCTCGTCGACAATAATGAGTATCTGCGGCAGCCGCTCTCTCTTTTCACCGTCGGGCAGGTTCTCGTTGATCAGGTCGATCTTCTGGTTATACGTCCTTAGATCTCTGACGCCGGGATACTCCGAGAACTTGTTGTAACGGTCATTCATCTCGTGTACGGCCCAACCCAGAGCGCCCGCAGCTTTCTTCGGATCGGTGACGACCGGTATGAGAAGATGCGGAATGCCGTCATAGATCTTGAACTCGACGACCTTAGGATCGATCATCAGCATCTTGACTTCATCAGGTGTCGACTTGTAGAGGACACTCATGATCAGAGTGTTGATGCAGACGGATTTGCCGGATCCGGTAGCTCCCGCGATCAGCAGGTGCGGCATTTTGGCTATATCCGATACGACCGCTTTGCCTGAGATGTCTTTTCCGACTGCAAATGTCAGAGGAGCCTTACTCTTTCTATACTCCTGCGACTCGATCATATCTCTGAAAGTGACCGGTGAGACTTCCTTGTTGGGGACTTCGATGCCCACAGCCGCTTTCCCAGGTATCGGGGCTTCAATTCTGATTTCCGATGCTGCGAGATTCAGTTTGATGTCATCCGTCAGGGCTACGATTCTTGAGACCTTAACACCCTGTTCGGGCTGAAGCTCGTATCGGGTGACTGTAGGTCCCTTGCTGACGTTGATTACGTGGACGGCGACACCGAAGCTGCTGAAGATATCCTCAAGCCTGTTGGCTGTTTCCAGAAGCTGCTTTTTTGAGTCGCCGCGGACAACCTGTCCTTTTGTCAGCAGGTTGACACTCGGAAGCTTATATCTGACCGGCTTCGGAACAGACTTTTTGATCTCGGAGTCAATGCTCATCACTCCTTCTTCAATCTCCGCTTCCGCACTCTTTGGGTTTTTCCTCTGGCTGCGGGCAGGAACAGTCTCTGAAGCCGCGATTTCTTCCGACATCTCTTCCTCTTCATATGGAGGCTCTGCCGTCTGATCGATTTTCTGCGCAGGCTTTTTTCTTACGGATATGGATTTGACCCGCGGTTCAACGCGGCCTTCATAAGAAAGCTTTCCGTCCTTGCCGACTTTGATGTCTGAGAGCGGGATAAATCTGGTATCGTCTTCATCTTCATCTTCATCTTCGTCATCGAAGCCGGAAGTGATGATATCCGTATCCTTATAGCTTCCGCCGGCTCCCTCGATGAATTCGTCGTCATCATCTTCTGAAGCCAGAATTTCCATTACGCCAGAGGCCAGTACCTCATCTCCCTCGGCATCGAATCTGGGCAGCGCGGGATTCTTATCTTTCTTCTTCTCTGCGGCTCCGGCAGTGACGGCTCTCGTGTCCTTGCCGGCGAGAACTCCGTGCAGGAAGGAGGGCATGACAGAGCCGCTCGTCTTCGGAACTGCATCTGCAGGTTCGGGAGGTGCCGCTTCAGCTACCGGTGTGATATCGGTCGTGTCTCCGACCTGCTCACCGTTGATCGTGATCCGGTCTTTAAGGCTGACGATCGGTTCCGGACTGCTCTCATCAGAAGGTGCTGTTTCGGTTTTGACGCTTTTCTTTCTTCCCGGCTTGCGGCTCTCTTTTGTCCTTTCCTCTGATTTTGGAACTTTACCTTCTTTCTTATGAAGCCGTGCGGCTTCTCTTGCGGACATCGGTTCGTCATCATCGTCATCAAAGAAATCGACGTCATCTTCATCCGTTTTCTTTTTCGAAGAATTGCCCACTCGAAGATCCAGCTCCATTTGATGTGCTTCGCTCTCACGCATACGGCGTTTTATGTGTTCACGCTGTGAATCCCGGGCGCGGCGGACCTTATCTCGTCCTTTTCGACCGAAGAGCGTGAACAGAGGTTTCTGTGTGAGAATGATGAGAGAAATGAATATCATGGTAAACGTTGCGACAACGGACAGAATCGTATTGAAGCCGGCTTTGTAAAACGCGTGGGCGAAGATACCTGCAACTATACCGCCCCCGGTCCTGTCAGCTGCGCAGATAGTGAAGTAATCCGTGATTCCGATGCTGCCTCTTTGGTCTTCCATTGTCATGAAGTGGAGAAGTACGCACATAAAAATGAACAGCATAATAAGGCCGATCATCTTTCGGATGATCATACCGTTTTTTTTGTTCGCTATGTAAAAGGCCGTACCTCCGAACAGGGTCAGCGGAAAGATGTAAGCCATGAGTCCGAACATCCCGAACAGGGCATAACTGGCGAATCGCCCGAATCTGCCGCCGAGACCGAGAACGCATACGAACAGTATGACTGAACATACAAGAATCAGCACAAGTATAATGTCCCGCCCCACTCCGCTTCCTGAGGATGAGGGCTGTGCCTTTTTCCTTTCTGCTCCGGAATTAGAGCTGCGGGTTTTTGCGGTACTTTTTCTTCCGGAGGAACGGCTGCCGGTATTTTTTTTCTTAGCTGCCATATATTTCCCTCATAAATCTGTCAGTGTATTACAAAAACTTGTTTCCGAAAATACATAAAACACGGGAAGCTGAACTTCCCGCATTCATGTTTTCCAATTTTGGACGGAGCGCGTTCATGCGGGACCGTCAGACCGTGAGCGTAAAATTCAGTACGATTATGACCGCTCCGATCAAAAAATTGTAGTAGGCGAACTGCGTGAAGCTCCTCGTTCGAATATAGCGGAGAAGACGCTGGATGAACAGGACTCCGATTAGCAGAGAGCACAGTGTTCCGATTGCGCACATTCCAAGATAATCCGGCGTAACGAGGGTCTCGTCGAGAGAAATTGTTTCGATGATGAGAGCGCCTATTATACAGGGGATGGACATCAGGTATGCGTAACGGATAGCGAGTCTTTTGTTGAAACCCAGCAGAATGCCTGCCGAGAGCATGACAGCTGAGTGGGATATACCGGATATGACCGTGAATCCTTGTGCTATGCCGGCCAGAAATCCTCGAAGCGACGTTATATCTTTCGGTATCTTGTTGCCCGGTGTCAGCTGCCCGACGACAACTAAAACGATTCCGCTCATGAGCATCCCGATTCCCGTGTACAAAAGGGATCTCGAGGAAGCCGCCGCGACCCTCCGAAGGAGGATTCCTATAACAGCTGTCGGAACAGAGCCGACTATGATGAGCATCGCAAGCCGCCTGTAATTGGAAGTGAGGATCTTTCTGAGCTTAGGCTCTTCATGCCTCCTGGCAGCCCGCAGGAACGCGAACAGATTGTGGAATCCGTCCCGGATCATGAGCAGTGATTCAGCCAGAAGTCTTGCGATATCTTTCTGTAGCGCGATCAGGATAGCCAGCAGAGTTCCCATATGGATACAGACATTGAAAAATGACATATCATAAGGGAGACGGATCAGCTGCTCAACGGCTGCCAGATGTCCGGATGAACTGACAGGAAGGAATTCCAATATACCCTGAATGATACCAAGTATTGCTGAAAGCAGAAATTCCATATAGCGCGATATCCTTTGCGAGACACTTGCGTGTCGGTATTAATCTTCGTCCCAGTTGTGGTATACGTTCTGGACATCATCGCTGGCATCAAGAAGATCCAGGATCCTGTTCAGACTATTGACCTGCTTCTCGTCTGTGAGCTTGACATAAGTCTGCGGTATCATTGTTACTTCTGCCTGAGCCATCGGGATGCCCTCAGCTTTGAGTGCTTCTTCGACTTCCTGGAAGGAATCCGGATCTGTGATGACCTCATAGCTGTCATCTTCCTCGTTGAAGTCCTCAGCGCCGGCGTCAAGCGCGATCATCATGAGGTCATCGGAGTCCATCTCGCACTCCTCCTTGTCAATAATGATCTGGCCCTTTTCATCGAACATGAAAGAAACACATCCGGGTGTCCCGATATTTCCGCCGCCCTTGGAGAATGCGCTTCGCACATCAGCGGCAGTGCGGTTCTTGTTATCTGTAAGAGTGCGGACGATGATGGCGATGCCTGCCGGGCCGTAGCCTTCATAAGTGATCGTCTCGTAATTGGCTCCGCTGCCGTCGCCGGCCGCTTTCTTGATGCCGCGCTCGATCGTGTCATTCGGCATATTGTTGGCCTTGGCTTTGGCAATGACTGTAGCAAGCTTGAAGTTATTGGCAGGGTCGGGACCGCCTTCTTTAACGGCCACAGCGATTTCACGTCCGATGATCGTAAAAATCTTGCCTTTAGCGGCATCATTCTTTTCCTTTTTGTGCTTGATATTTGCAAATTTTGAATGTCCTGACATAACTTCTCCTTTCAAACCGCGTAAGCGGCGTCTTTCCTTATCTCAAATCATGCGTTCTGAGCGAACACATGTATTCTTAACTATATCATTTTTATAACAAATTATCAACTGCCAATTCTGGTCCCATATTTAAAGCCATTGTGCCGGATCCTGGAGTCGGGAGACGGTCCGGATGGTTGTGCGTGCCGGATTCCGGAGCTGGGAGACGGTCCGGATGGTTGTGCGTG
>JBGUIK010000125.1:0-2838 GCA_045112915.1 Lachnospiraceae bacterium | reverse complement strand
GGAAAAGATTTGTCAGAAATGACATTGGAAGAGTTGTGGGAACTGTTTCCCATCTTTCTTGTGGCGCACGATGATCGGTGGAAAGATAACTTCAATGAGATCGAGAAAACGCTGACCGGACTCTTATCCGATCAGCCAGTTGTCCAGATTAGTCATATCGGAAGCACCGCCATTCAGGGAATATGGGCCAAGAATATCGTAGATGTGATGGTTGAGATTCCGCAAAGCGCTGATATGAAGGATATGGCGCAGATATTGGAACAGAACGGCTTTACCATCATGTCCTCCGAGACAAACCGAATCTCGCTTAATAAGGGATATACTGAAAATGGATTTGGTGACAAGGTATATCATATCCATCTGCGATACGCCGGGGACAATGATGAACTGTACTTCCGTGATTATTTGAATGAGCATCCTGATGTGGCAAAAGAATATGAAGCGTTGAAGCTCCGGCTTTGGAAACAGTTTGAGCATAACCGGGATGCTTATAAGGATGCAAAGACAGAATTCATCTCCAAATGGACGGCAGAAGCACGGAAGGAATATGGAGACCGATACTGACAAAGACAAGTCGGTGACTGCGGGCTGACGCTGCAGAATATCAACGGAGAAATACTGCCGGAAATCGGCTATCATATCCGCCATGACTGTCAGCGGAAGGGCTATGCCAGGGAGGCGGCAAAAGCTGTCCGCAACTGGGCATTCCGCAACACGGATTATCCAACCCTATATTCCTACTGCAAATACACTAATGTACCTTCCATCAAAACAGCAGAATCCATCGGGATGCATTTTGAATGCGAATATCCGGATGAAACAAATGGAACTACCCATGTCTCGGCTATTTCAAGGGAAGAATGGCTGAATGAAATGACTGAGATTACCTGAACAGGAAATGAGGCCAGAAAAATGAATGGAAGAGCACTCGTCGTCATTGACATTTAAAACGACATTATGAAGCATTACAGGGACATCATTGATAACATCAATTCCACTATCGATTGGGCAATGAGGCAAGGGATGTGAGGTTAGGACGCTGGCAGAGTATCAAAGTGCGGGAGACAAACCATGAGCAAATATGACCTGCTTTGGGAATACATCAAAATCAATGCTCCGTCGGAGCTGAGCTTTGACGAGGTGCGTCGGATCTGCGGTTTTCCTATCGACCACTCTTATGGTATGTGCTTTGGCATCGCCATAGCTTCGGCTCTGCATTGGGACATCGGCCTTGGACTGACGGTCGGGATACTCCTCGGGCTCATTATCGGTTCCGTCATGGAGAAAAAGAACATTCAGAAAAGAGAGGAAAAACAAAATGAACGTAACATATGAAAAGAAAGACGCCATGACTTTTATCGGCTATCATACGGAGATCCACCCGGAGGATGGCTATCAGAAGTGCCCGGAGTTCTGGGACAAGGAATACGCTTCGAAATATGCAAGACTTTGGCAAACGATGCGGCCGGAGACCGCCGTGGAAAAGGCCATTCTGGAAAATGAAATAGGGATGTTCGCTATCTGCGCGAAGTCCCAAAATGGCTTCGCGTATTGGATTGCTGGTCTGTACCGGGGCGGAGAGGTACCGGAAGGGCTGGAGCTGTATTCTTTTCCGTCGAGCGACTGGGCAGTTTTCACAGCAAGCGGCCCCATGCCGGATTCCCTGCAGACGCTGAATACGGCGGTATGGAGGGAGTGGTTCCCGAGTGAGGGGCGAAAATACAACGCGAACGGTACCGCGACGCTGGAGGTCTATTCTGCTGGAAATCCGCAGTCGCCGGACTACGAGTGCGGTATTTGGGTACCGATCCAAAGAGCTTGACAGAAAGAAGAAAGATGTGAGCTTATTGCAGACAGGAGAATCATCAGATGAGTCGAGTCGTTATTCTTGTTGGGAGCGTACGCAAGGGTGGCAATACGGAACTGCTGGCCGGTGCTTTTGCTGAAGGCGCGAGGCTGCATAATGAAGTGGAAATTGTTTCCGTGGCTGATTACCGTATCCATCCATGTACAGGGTGTAACTGCTGTTTTTCTAATGAAGATCATGTCTGTGTCCAGAATGACGATATGGCGCTGATCTATGAAAAACTGAGAAACACGGATACCCTCGTTGTCGCTTCTCCGGTGTATTTCTATGGAATCAGCGCACAATTGAAAGCAATGATCGACCGACTGCATACGCCGATGCGGAACTCATTTTCTATACGGCAGCTGGGGCTGATCATGGTAGGCGCTGCAACGTTGCAGGATCTATTTGATCCCATTGTAATGCAATACCAGATGATATGCAGGTTCTTTAATCTGGAGAGTATCGGGACAGTGCTTGTCAGCGGAGCGAAAGAGAAGGGTGATGTCAGGCATGGAGACGGTATGCAGTGCGCTTTCGAACTTGGCAGCAGACTGAATCAGAAAGGATCATGATCATGTGAAAACAATCGGACTGATCGGCGGAATATATAGTGATGGAGGTTATGAGCATGGATAATATGACTGCGCTTGTCAGCGCATTCGCAAGAGCGTATCACTATAGAAACAATCGTACATGGGTGTTTGCGGATCCTATCGCAGAGAAAATGCTGACGGATAAGGAGTATACCGCAATTTCACAGAACATGAGCCAGGGCATCTCTTTCTTTGCACCTGAGTTCCGCGGAACCCAGGAAGAAGCACTGAGGTATATTGTTGACCATCAGCTTGCTCCATCTGTTCTGGCCCGGAGCGCCTTTTGCGAACGTGCAATCGAAAATACAGTAAGAATCGGGTGCGGGCAGGTAGTGATGTATGCTTGCGGATATGATACATTCTCTCTGCGAAATCAACATATGGAGTTGAAAATCT
>JBGUIK010000124.1:0-2101 GCA_045112915.1 Lachnospiraceae bacterium | reverse complement strand
TTTACACGAAACTTTGTAAAGAATTTTCAAGGTCTAATGTGTTTCACTGTTCAGTTATCAATGTTCCTGCCGGCCTCGCCTCCGCGTCAGCCGCAACTCTGATAGGATATCAAACTTCAAAGCCTTTGTCAACAACTTTTTTTGTTAATTTGAAACTTTTTATCAGAGCTTTTTGCTTTATGCGTTTTTCACGCGCAAGGAGTATACTATCACTTTCGGCTCATAAATGCAACCGCTATTTTCAGCATATTTTGCACTAATTTCTGTACAATATTTACCCGTGCACTATAACACAGCTACTTGACGTGAGTTCTGTACAATATTTACCCGAGCACTATAACACAGCTAATTGACGTGAGAATTCTCCGGTTAGTACTTTCATTCTTTCACAACAGCTATGTACTCAGGCGGAACCTTATCCGCAAGCCAGGTTATATCATTGCCAACATAAAATACGACTCCGTTTTCATTTGCATGGGCAGCATCTATTTTCAAAATTACAGGATTATGATCTTTTCTCCTGCCCACCTTTAAGGCAGTCTCAATATCCGGAGACAAATGTACATACTGTCGTCCCATCGGCAAAAGCCCTCCCTCGAGGATCAGTTCTGCAGCCTTGTGCGAGGTCCCATGGTAAAGTATCTCCGGCGGAGCTGCGACCGGCTTCAATATCTTCACAGGGAATGAATGTCCATAGAGTGCACGAATGCAGCCCCCGGAAAGCTCAAAGCGCCCTTTATTATCGGTCCTGACAGTCTCCTCAATATCCTCCTTTGTCACATCCCGCCAGGTGGCATGTTTATGAAGGGCATTCAGGATCTCACTTACATTTCCCCACCCATACTCATCAAGCACAAGGCCATATTCCTCAGGCTTGTGCCGCAGCATCTTGCACATTTTCTTGCCAAGTTTTATATAGTATTCATTTGTACGCATGTTCTCATCCACCATCGATTGTATGCTTCTAACGCACTATTATGTGAACTCTTGCTCGTATCAATCACAACATAACCCGAAGCCGGTCAGCTATTGCAATTCATGGTCTGATCATGTTCAGTTCAAGTCTCGCTCCGGTTATTTTCGAGGATTCGTCGATTCTATAATCTGTTTCTGAAGTTGGCTCAGATAAGACACCCTCATTGTATCGGCCATCGTATATCCGATACTTTGAAGTAACTTCTCTATACGATCAAGCGCTGCAGGCCTGGCTTCTTCGGATTCTGCCATAATCTCGAGCTCCAGATATGATCCCAGTCCCTGCACGTCATCCACGCAAACACTTATATCTTCTTTTTTAAAAACTTTTCTGGTCTTAATAACAATAGGCTGAACAGGAAAGAACCCAAGCGCACTGAGAATTCTTTCTGCAGTTTCCCCATTTTCCACTCCGGTCTCCAGTTCCACTCTCGCCATCGAGATTTTATCCAGCTTCTCACCTTTAAATGTGATTGATGAATGCTCTTTCCCGGTCGCGCAGACGAGTGTCCTTCTGACACGCAGAGCCTGACCGCTCTTCTTGATCCCGTTCATGCCGCCGTCAAAGTAAGTGTCGGTCTCCCTAAGTGTTTCTTTTAATATATATCCCAGACCAAGCAAACATTTTTCTAAGCCGGCCGGATCTGCAATTTTAACTTTCACTTCAATCTCAATCATATTCGTATTTAATCGCCAATCTTTTATGTAAATGTACGCACTGTTTTATAGCCTCGTTGGAAGCTCATATCCGTATCTGAATTAACAGATTAATTATAGCAGATACCCAGACCGTATCAAATATCCTGCAGATCTAATCTCAGCCGCCTCGCTTTAAATATACAAAGAAAGTCTCACTCGCGAGATATGGCGGGGGATTCGGTCCGGCGCCAGCTTATCATAGATAACGCAAAAAGAGATTGTCACATCTCTGCGACAATCTCTTTAACACAGGGGAAGCAGGAATCGAACCCGCATTGACGGTTTTGGAGACCGCTTTCCTACCGTTAGAAGATTCCCCTATATCTTTTTTAGATGCAAGTACACACCCTCAAAACCGCACATACAAATCTAATTCTACAGGTCAGGCGGGTCATCCGTTGTCCGCTCCGCGGCCAACTTCATGTCA
>JBGUIK010000123.1:0-10786 GCA_045112915.1 Lachnospiraceae bacterium | reverse complement strand
TCCAGATGTTCGGAGCCCCGGCTGCCGTTCCCCGCCTGACCCTCCATTTCGATCTGTCCCTTTCCGCCCCGTATCGAAATGGAGGTTCCCTATAATAAAATCGAACTTCATGCTGCCATTTCTCCCTTCCCGAAATGCGTTAAACTCCACGCTCTTATTCTGCCCCCGCCAGTCATAGATGCGGCAGGGAATGTATTCTTCCGATCCTTCGTCTCCAGAGCCATCGTCCATTCCGAATATATCGAAGATGGTCATCTGGTGATACTCCTCGTACAGCGCTCCCAGCGGTATGGAACCTTTCAGGCCGTCCATCTGCCAGATGTTCCAGCTGATGATTTTGGCGATCTCATTAAGCTCCTTGTCCGTCGGTTTCCTATCCCATCGATCCTGTATGTAGTCGATGTATGTCAGCAGCAGATTGATCCGGGCTATCAGCAGGTTGTCACCCTGATATTCGTAGCCATATACAGACTGAAACGCCCTCTGTGCCCACTTGAGCCATTCTTCCTCTGTCTGTGCGTTCTCATTCACGATCCGCAGCTTCCGGTCCAGAATGCCGATCCGCTCGTTGATAGGAATGATCTCACCGGTCGCCATGTCGTAACGGCTGACAAGATACGGAGCCTCGCCGCAGGTGATCTCCAATCGCCGGGAGTCGATGTAAGCCTGCCATCGTCTCCGCTTTGGCATCAGTACAGGATCTTCCGCCGGCGTCCATTCCTGTCCGTTCAGTGTTCCGAATACATCCGGCCTGCCGAACCATACTTCGTCTATGTGGTTATTCATCAGGCAGCACACCCACGCGGGCGTAAACACCTCCGCCTTTCTCCGGGTCCGCAGAAGCTGTTCGTCGGAATCCTTCAGGACGCGGGGCTGGATGATGCATCCCCCGTCAATATTTAATACCTGTTCTGTAATCTGGATTTTTGCCCCGTAGCCTTCGCCGCGATCCGCATAGCTTTCGGTAGCGAATATTATATTCTTCTTCGCGCTGCGGTCGAATAGGAGCAAGGGGAGCACATCCCGTACAGGCCAGGCATTCGTTATAATTTCAATCGAAGCCATAGGCTGTCCGTCACTCCTTTACGCTATGCTGAAAAATCGTCCGTTCGGACTCGGGTCTCTCAAAATATTCATTAAAAAACTGTGTGAAGATCTTCTCCGCAGCTACAGTCTTTGACATACCGCTTTCATCGCAAAACTCTTCAAGACGATCATAGACAGGTGTTGCGAGCTTCACATTCAGGATTTTTGCATCCTTTTTTGCTCTTGGCATATATTCAAACCTCCAGGGAAATATCATTATCACTGCGGCTTCCATCATACCATATTTTTGTGGAATCATCTACACGTTTCCGCAAGAAAACTCATAATAAAAACAGCCATGCGGAGGTGCTTGTCTGTCCGCATGACTGTTCTAAAAGATCGCATCTTTACCCGATTGTTACGACCTCCCGCCGGACACTCGCATCATATCCGGCACTGTCTTCCCATTCTTCCAGGAATTCCTCCGTCGGAGTAAACTTCTTAATCAGGTCATAACCTTTCTGAATAGTAATGAATTCTGAAAACCAGGTCCTGATTTCAAAAGAGATCTCATTGCCGCCGGCCAGATGAAAGACAATACCCTTCGTGCTGATCAGCGTTCTATCTTCCCCGTTATGGGAAATGGTCTCCCGATCTATGACAAGATCAATGGACTGTATCGTATCCTTGACAGGGGTATCGATCATCTGCCCCTCATCCATCATGGTTACAATACCTTCTTCAGTTGCTTTATCAATCTGAAATACTGCTACATCTTCATCGGTATAAAACCGGCTGACATTCCTGGTCAAAGATGTCAGTCTGTAAATATCCGTTCCGATAAAAAAGCCAACGATGCCATATACACTCGGCGAGAATACAAATGGGTCGCATTTGTATTTCTCAAACGTTTTACCAATCATTCCACGCAGCATATCAGTATTGGAAAAAGAAATATCTACTGCTTTCATTTTACTTTTCCTCCACAAAATGAATCTTCTGCTTTTTGATACCGCCGGTATGCGTACTGTGGTCGATATTGATCTCCACAACTGATGTCCCATCCGAGTGCGATATCAAGCGCCATGTCACATGCGTTCCGTCTGCCATACGAGTAACCTTAAGCGTTCCATTATTGAAGCTCTGCTCGATTCCGCCCAGGGCAATTTTGTCATAGAAATCCTTTGCAGTGCTGACCGGATCCGCAGATGCAATGTTTCTTGTCTTATTGCCTGTACTGGGACTTGATACTCCGAAGCGTCCGTTCTCATAATGATATGTACTGGACGCAATCAAGATATTCTGGCCGATGCTCCGATAGAACTTGGTATTCCCTTTATATGTCGTACCCATCTCACGCACCTGCCTTTCGGTGTGTGCGTTCAAATTCGCTCGGATAGCGATAGAATTCCACCTGATTCAGAAACTGTCCAAAAATATCATCCGGCATGAAGCCATGAACCAACACCGCCCTTGGATGTATGTTTTCAAGCATGGCTTCCAGGCCTGTTCTGAATATCTCCCGCTGCCACTTTTCCTGAATACATCCATGTGTGCTTACTGACACAATGGAACCGGGATGTACTCCGAGAAAGCAATAATCAAAACTGCTTTCATCGCTCCAGCGAATGTTCGGAATTACCGGAATCCCATTTTTCTGAAGAAAGAAGCCTACGGCCCTGTTCATGTATGTATTGGCTTGCAGAAGACAGGGAGCCTGATTGATCTCCATTGTGCAATCCGGCGTTATAACCCCATCGTATAATTTCAGCAAATCCAGATACCTTGTCGTTGCCGTAAGGACACGGGAGAACTCCTTGTCATGCAGATAGAAGTGGATGTACTGCCGTTTATCAGGGCATGTCCGCGCCTTATTAAAGGGAAGCAGATCTCTGGGTATCTGTACGTTATCCAGATCCATCAGCATTGGTATTCCCGGTGCTCCGACAAGCGTTGCGCCATCAGTCAGATAAGCCTGAAACCCATCATCAAATATTGTTTTTCGAATCCTCATAAACTAAGCTCCTTCTAAAAGTCTGTCGTAAATTCATACGTCACCAACTTTCCACTCAATACAACAAGGCCATGAGACTTTGTATTATTAGCCTTGAGGCTGAGCCTCCGGAGCATCCTATGAGTGTGCTATTACGAATAGAAATGCCCGGAGACTAAGTATATCTGTTTTGTCAAGCAGAAATTCGCCAAAATCTCTGCTATCCCATTGAATTCTCCTCCGATTTCGCTTATAATAATATGGCTATTACGAATAGAAATGTTCGGAGAATGCACCGCTTTGATTACGCCAATAGTCTTTGCGGTGCTTTTTCATTGTCCACAATCAATAGAACCACCTCCTTTTATGCGTAACGCAGTTGACATCGTGCAGCTGCAGAGGATACTCCGCATTTTATCTGAACCTCATATGCACTCATCCTTTTTATCAGATAGGAGGATGCAAGCAATTCTCCACCAAAAGCATCTGCCTGCCATTCCGGATCCTCATACGGTTTAAGTTTCTCACAGGGATCCAGACGGCATAATGCGATTGCATCATCCTCATGCAGGAACAGATGACCAACCTCATGAGCCACCGTCAGACGATCCCGCCCTTCTCCCTCCGCAGCCCGATTGTATATGTCTTCACGAATACGGATCAGGTTTTTGCTGGGATAGGTCTCTCCATGCTTCACGCCCATCTCAGCAACTGGTACCACCTGAAACTGGAAATCGGGAATCAACATAGGAAGAACATTTTCCACAAAGGGCAAAATCGGAAAATACAATTCTTCTTCCAGTCCCACTTTCTTTTTCAACATATACACATACCGCCTGATATCTGCCCGTGAAACGGGATCTGCCTTGTAGCAATTCATTCTTTATCACCCCCAAACAGTATTTTGCGAATTGCTTCTGCCTGTGCATCATCGATGTCGGTAAACTTACGGGCAAAGGACACTGCCAATTCCCTCCGACCGATATTCGCATCTGCAAAACTCATCTCAATTGCTTCCTCTGTCTCTGCAATAGCCTTTGTGAATTCTCTTTTCTGCCCGTCATCCAACCCATACAGATCGCAAATCTTACTGTTCCAGGCTGAAGGCATTCTCTTTTTCCCATTCTCTACTGCGGACAAAAACGATGATGTGACTTCAAGTTTCTCTGCCATGTTCTTAAGTATTTCTCCGCGGTCTATGCGTAGCTTTCGCAAGAACCTTCCCAAACTTGTCAGCATATCAAAACCTCCTTTTTATCTGCCTTTCGATTGGACATCCATACAATAACACAGTTTAAGAATAAAGTCAACCTCTTGGTTGATTCTGTTCTTTCTTTTGACATTTCGTCTCCTTTTTAGAAACTTAAGGGGTCGGCAATTCACCGACCCCTTTCACAACTTCCGGCCTGATAAAGGTATCCTCATTTCAGGGATGCCTTCATCAGACATCATCATAAATCAGTTCCGCAAGAACCACTTCTTCCGCCCGATGCCTGATCTCCATCATCTTTTGTATCCAGAGCATTTGGTCGGCCCGTTTCAGTTCTTCCGTGACTTCCTCCTTCCGCATCATCTGTCGCATCAGATGATCCAGGCGGGAATCAGCTGTATCATCGATTTCATTTAACATCGGCCACAGCCTGCCTGTAAGAACCAGGTCGCTGTACAGCATTTCACGATGCGCCCGAAGATAATCCCGCTTCATCCTGCCCCACCGTCGAATCGGCCTGACGTTCCCTTTGAGCCTGATATCCGGGAAATAATACTCCCCGACCTGTGTGTAACGAAGCTCCGTAGTTTTAATGCTATTGCTGCGATCCATGGTAAAATCTCCTTTCCTTTTTCATGGGGTCGCGGGGTGGTGCTGTCTGTAGCAAGCAATGGAGAAATATATATTTCTCCGCTTGTTGGGGCAGCCCCAAACCCCGCCGGGCAGATAAACCTGCCCCATCATCGGCTCTCGCCTCGATGCTTTTCCTTCTCCGTTCCGCGATCCAGGATGCGGTCAATGTTCTGCTGTATGGCCTGCCACTTCTGCATATTTTCCCTCGCTTCCCGGTAACGCTCATACTGTGTTTTTTGTTGTGCGAACAGCTCGTCCAGCCGCGTATTCAGTGCTTTGAGCTTTGGAATTTTCTTCGGCTTATATGCCTCGAAAGCATTCTTCGCAGCAAGGTGAATCTGGATTTCTGCCCGGTGTGCCTCGAAGAAATCATCCGGTTTGTCGCGCTTCCGATACTCGGCATAAACATCTCTTGTACGGCCATAATCGATGATGTGTTTTTTCAGTTCCTTCAGTTCCCGGATCTCAGCTTCCGTTGCCTTCAGCTGATCTGAAGCCAGCTCGAAATCAGTGGCAGCCGCATCCACCCGTGCATCCATTTCCTCCGCACTGTGAATGTCCTCCTCCCGCAGAATACAAAACGCTTTGGCCGTCTGCTGGAGATTATGCTTCTTGGCCCATTGCTTATAGCCCTCGCCTTTTCCTTCCGCCATCTTCTTTTCAATATCGATCAGGAAATCGACTTCACGATCCGTCTGACGCATGGGTTTCGCTTTACCGGGAGTAGCTGCGGATTTTGACTTTTCAGATTTTGTTCCGGCCAGTCTGACCCGGATCGCATCCTCTGCATATTCATCTCCCAGCGTCTTTAACCGGGTGAACCGCTTCTGTCCGGGAGCGCGAAGGGAAATATATTTTCCCCGCTTGACCTCGTATCCGCTCTCCTGCATTTGCCGGAGGAAGTCTTCAAAATCACGGCATCCGGGAAGAATCTCCTCCACAGTTTTCTTCAGCTTTGCCTTCCAGCTGTTGCCTTTTTTTTCAGCATTCCATTCCGCATACGCCTTTCCCTTTTTCTCCGGCTCCGTGATGATGGAGTATCCTTTTTCCAGACACATCCGGTCGCTCATATCCCGTACCGTATCAGACGAACCAAGGAAGTTATTGAACTTATGCGTACAGTCCAATGTGGTGGAATTGAAAATGATGTGATTATGCACATGAGCTTTGTCAATGTGTGTCGCCACGATAAACTGATGCTGTCCGCCGGTGAACTGCATTGCCAAATCATATCCCATCCGATTGGCTTCCTCCGGCGTGATCTCGCCGGGATAAAAGGACTGCCTCAGCTGATAGGCGATTACATCTTTCCCTTTCTTCGGCTCGCGGCCGGTGATCGCCCGGTACTGTTCTTTCGCCAGCAGGAAATCCACCTCCACCGAATCCTGGTCGCACTCATATGAACTGATCAGAAGGCCTCCGTCGGTCTTGTCCGGGTTCATCGCGTATTCCGTACGGTCGCTGAGGGACTGCAGCAGCGTCTTCCCTTTATTCATATGCATCGGCATAATCCTTGTTGTCGCCATATCAAGTCCTCCTGATGGATTTCAGGGTAACGACCTCCGAAATCATCTTCTTGATCTGCTCCGCCTGCTCCCGGTATCCGTCCCGCAGCTCCTGCAGGTCTTTTCCCGAAATACCTCCGAACGTATTGCAGTGGATGGCGATCTGGTTTACATTCGCCGCCGTCCGGTTCAGAAGCTTCAGCATCTCTTTGAATGCCGGCATATCCAGTTCGACCACGAGGCCGTCTATCGCCATCTTCCTGATGAATGCGCTCATATTGCGGACGCCGCACTGCTCCATTTTCTTCCGGATCATTTCATATTCATGATCCGACAGTTTCAGCAGAAATTGTCTGTTTCTTGTATTGCTCATATCGTATCCTTTCCCATCCTATCCTATCTATCCTTTAATGATCATCTGTGACGATGGTGACGGTCGTGACGGTCATTTTAAGACCGCCCCGCTCTCATATTTACCGTCACCATCGTCACAACCGTCACGCCCCGGTCACGTTCCGGCGAAGCATGATCTGCCTGCTGGATCGTGTCCTTGTTTTTTCAAAACTGATGCCATACTCATTGAACAGCCTGGAGGCATTGATCCCCAGTTTCATGGTCAGTTTGTTGGGCGGCAGATCGGAGCCGACCGCGGCAGCAAGCTCCGTTGGCGTACCTGTCCAGGTTGGGCTTTCCTCCGTCACCAACTGCGCCACCGCCGAGAGAACCGGCTCCGGCCGCTCCCGGATCACCTGCATGTCCGCCGTTTCCAGATCCCACAGCAGGGTTTCCGGATTACGGTTCAGATGAAGCCTCTGATCCGGCTGGTCTCTGCCGGAGATATCCAGGACTGCTTCGCAGCTGGTGCGTTTTTCCTTATGGAGCAGGAACGCGCCGTCCGCCGCGCCGAGGAGCCCGTGCGTGCCGGAGATCATCTCGAACTTATCATCCGCCTGCTGCTTCCTCGTATGATGTACGAGAAGCAGGCAAATGCCGGACTGTTCGGCGAAGTCCTTCAATTTGGTGATCACATCATAGTCGCTGGCATAGCTGTATCGGTCATCCGCGCATTCGCGCACCTTTTGCAGCGTATCTATTATGATCAGTCCTGTTCCCTGATGGGATGAGATAAAGGAACGCATCTGGGTGATCAGATTTCCGTTTAACGGATCCGCCCTGGTGGCAAAATACAGATGTTCCGTGCACTCCGTGCCAAACATCCGGTACAGACGATCCTGCAGTCGCCTGTGATCGTCTTCCAACGCCAGATAGAGTACCGTATTTTGCCGGGCCGGATATTCCCAGAGCGGTGTCCCTGTCGCCGCATGGTAGGCGATCTGCAGCATCAGAAAACTCTTTCCGAGCTTCGGGGCACCTACGAAAAGGTAGGTGCCCGGATAGAGCAGATTTTCGATGACCGGCGGCTTTGCCCGGTACACCTGGTCATACAGCTGCGCCATGTTCATAGTCGGCAGATATCCGGGATCGGCCATCTGCCGCATAATGCGGTAGATTTCTTCCTCATCCTGTTTATCTGTCCAGTCGCTTTCCGGAATCCCGTTACCGCCCGCATTGTCGACTTCGCAAACGCCCGGATGATCGATTTCTTCGTTGATTTTTCGTTCCAAATCCGCTATACTTTCCACATACATGTTTTGGGACGATTGCTCTGCGGCTGCGCCAACAGCCGGGTTCAGGGCAGTCGTTTTCTTTTCAAATACCACTCTTTTCCTCCTTCATCCCGTCCATGGTAAGGACCATCGCCTTGATAATCTCTTTCAGGTCTTCATCGACAGGATCCCCTGTCTGAATCCGTTTCAGTTCCGACAGGATATCCGCCATTTGATTCTTCAGTGCCTTGTATACCCTTGGATTTCCTGTTACCACGACAGCACGTTCCTGCAGCCGCCGTATGATATAATCCTGTTTCGTCAAGCCGGACATCTTCACTTTCGCGTCGATCACGTCCCCTTCCTCCGGCGACACCCGGAACGCCACCGTCTTGCTGCGCCATCTGCCCTGTCTATCCAACGTCTTTTCCATTTTCTGTTTCCTCGCTTTCTGTTCTCTGCATATCCAGCCGCTCCGCCATTTCCGTCTGTTTTGACGGGAATAAATGCGCGTAGTGGTAGGTGATATCAATACTCTCATGCCCGACGCGATCCGCGATCGCCACCGCCGAAAACCCCATATCAATCAGCAGGCTGATGTGGCTGTGCCGGAGATCATGGATACGGATCCTTTTTACGCCGGACTCCTTCGCGCCTCTGTCCATCTCATGGTGCAGGAAGTATTTGGTCATCTCGAAAATCCGCTGGTCATCCTGTATGCCGTAAAGGCTGCCGATATAATCCTTCATTTCTTCCACCAGGAACTGCGGCATTTTAACGACCCGGACGCTCTTCGGCGTTTTGGGATCTGTAATGACATCCCTGCCGTTCAGCCGCTGGTAGGACTTGTTGATGGACAGCGTTCCCTTCTCGAAATCGAAATCGCCCGGCGTCAATGCAAGAAGCTCTCCTTCCCGGATGCCGGTCCAGTAAAGCATCTCGAATGCGTAATAGGAACGCGGCTTATCCATCATCGCCTCCGCAAACCTGAGATACTCCCCCTTTGTCCAGAAAAGCATTTCCTTGCGCTGCTCCTTTCCCATCGCACCCGCAAGTGCCGCAGGGTTGTTTTTAAGGCCGTAATAACGGACCGCATGATTGAATATCGCACTCAGCTGGCTGTGCACCGACTTCAGATAGGTCGGCGCATAGCCTTTGCCTTTCGCGTCCCGGTAGTTCAGGAGTTCGTTCTGCCAGGCAATGACATCCCGCGCCGCGATCTCATTCAGCCGCTTTCCCTTAAAGAAAGGCATGATCTTGGTTCGGATGATATGCTCCTTGCTTGACCAGGTGTTTTCACGCAGACGCTTCTTTTTGTCGGCGATATAAAGTTCAACGAACTTCTCAAACTCCATATTCAGATCTGCCGCCTGCTGCAGAAGGAACTGGCGCTCCCATTGCAGGGCCTCCTTCTTCGTCTCGAACCCGCGTTTCATTTTCTTTTTCCTGACGCCCTTCCAGTCTTCATAGTAGAAGGCCGCGTACCAGGTGCCTTTTTCGTGATCCTTATACGCCGGCATACTGCTCACCTCCGCTCATTCCGTAGATCTGCTCCTCGTAATACTTCCGGCTGACCCTCCCGCGCACCGTGGTATAGCCCTTCTTCTTGAGCTCCTCATTCCAGTCGTGGACCATGCGGTAGGCCAGTGCCTTAGAGATAACAAGTTCCTCTGCGATCTCTTCTGCCCTGATAAATACTGTGTTCTTCATTGCCTCCTCCTTTTATTAAGCTTATTTGTTTAGGTTTCGTTTCAGATGATACTACACATTTTTGTTTAAGTCAAGTGGTTTGCCTGAAAAATACTAAATTTTTTTGTTTAAGTTTTGCTTGCCTTTCTCCGCTCCACATAGTATATTGATTTATACAAATATGCTTAGTGTGGAGGTTTTCAAATGGCTATCGGTGACCGAATCAAACGTGCCCGCAATTTCCGGGGCATGACGCAGAAAGAGCTTGGCATGGCTGTCGGGCTTGATGAGAAAAGCGCTGACATCCGCATTGCCCAGTATGAGAGCGGCACCCGCACTCCCAAGGAGGATCTCCTGAAGAAGATTGCAGAGGTGCTGGATGTGAACTATCGCTCTCTGTACGAGTCCCATCTGCATGCGGCGGAAGATATCATGTATGCTTTGTTCGAGCTGGACGAGCATTACCCTCGTACTTCTCTTTATGAGGTAAAGGACAGCTCCGATCCGGACTCTCCGGAAATCCATATGGCTCTCAGCTTTCGTAATCACCTCCTGGACGGCTTCCTGAAGGAATGGCAGCTTCGCAAGAAACAGCTCGCCGCCGGCGAAATCACCAGGGAGGAATACCAGGAGTGGAAACTCAACTGGCCACAGACTGCTGATGACTGTGGAAAATTCGCACCTGCCCGGCAGTGGCGTAAGACAGAGAAGTCTGAATAGTATCAGACCTTCCGGTATCGTCTTATACAAAACAAGAGACATAAAAATACCCTCTGAAAACTTGTGGTTTCCAGAGGGCATTTTCATGTCTCTCTATAATCGCAGACGGCAGAAATAGTATCAAAATAGTATCATCTGCCGTTAGAACACCTCAGAAATGGCTTAAAATAAGGCTCTCTGATGGTTCGCAAATCATTCGAGCTCAATGGTTCCGGGCGGCTTGCTGGTGATATCATACATCACGCGGTTCACGTGCCGGACTTCGTTGATGATGCGGCTCGTCACCTTCTGGAGTACGGGATACGGGATCTCCGCGCTTTCGGCGGTCATGAAGTCGATGGTCTTCACCGCGCGGATGACGACGGCGTAGTCGTAGGTGCGCTCGTCGCCCATGACGCCTACG
>JBGUIK010000122.1:0-13875 GCA_045112915.1 Lachnospiraceae bacterium | reverse complement strand
CGAGATTGTACTCACGATGAAGACGAGTGTCATCTTGCGCGCGTATCTCACGACTGAAGTCACGAGTATTGCGCGATGAAGAATAAAACACTCCTGAAATATATCTATATCGAAAACGCTCCGCATGGGAGCAGAAGCGTCACCTGACATTCTGTTCCCATGCGGAGCGTTTCTTTTCATTTTATTTCTTATCCCTGAAACTGCTCAGTATGAATCGATGGAAAGCTGCCTCGATCTCGCTCTGATTTGAGATCGGCTTGCTGTAGAGCATATTATAGCGATATATTTTCGGGCTGACCCTGTAAAACTTAAGATTCGGGTGGTTGATTACGCCTGATTCCGGCATAAAGTTGACGCCGGTGCCGTTTGCGACCATGTCCGCCGTCAGATAAAGGCCGTTCACCTCCGTGAAAGATGCCGGCATAAAACCATTTTCTTCGAACACGTGCATAATCGTAATGTAATTTGCGCTCTGTCTTCGGGAAATCAAAAAATTCGAATCCGAAAAATTATCAAATACATCCCTCAGCGAAATCTCGTCCTCCGGATGCTCTTTGACAAAGCTGTGCGCACGGTTGACCGCAAAGTAGAACGGTTCCTTTCTGAGAAGTTCCATCGATTTTTCCGTTTTCTCATAAGGGCTCACAGACATAAGGGCAAATGCGATCCTGCCTGCCTGAATATCCGGCTTCATGTAAATACTCTCGACCTGGGATACCTCAAAGTGCACTCCCGGATACTTCTTCTCAAATATCGGCAGGTACTCTGCCATAAAACGGCTTCCCCACACAGAAGAGCTGCAGATCGTAATGCGCTCGGCTTTTTTGAGTTCAGCAATCTCATCGTAAAGTTTATTCCGTATGGCCACAACTTCTCGGCAGGCTTCCACATACTTCTCTCCTGCGGGAGTGATTGTGACCCCATGGCGCTGGCGCAGAAAAAGAGGTGTTCCGAGCTGTTTCTCCACTGTGGTCAGATAATAGCTGAGCGAGGACTGGGAGATAAAAAGTTTTTCGGCTGCCTTTGTGATGTTGCCCTCATCCGCGACGGTGATGATGTACTGGAGATGTTTTATGTCCATTGTCTGTGCCTTTCCTGTAAACATGAGGGTCTAGAAATCGAATTATTCGATTGCATAAACTAGTTTATGTATTGGCTTTATTTCTCAGCAGGTGGGAAAATATAGCTAAAGGGAAGCAGAACAGTTTCCCAGAGTGATACAGACATCGATTTTTTCAATGCCGGCTTAAGAATGATCCTACTCTGTATTATAAAATCTAGAAAATCAAAATGCAATCGTGCTGCCACATGCGGCGGCACCAAAGCTCACGAACCAGTACGACATTATTAAAGACGTTATTATACGGTCAGGAGGATACTCATGAAAAAGAAAATCTTAAGCGCACTGATGTGCACGATCATCGCGGCAGCAGCATTCACAGGATGCGGCGGAGCAGCTTCCGAGTCCACAGCAGCTCCCGCAGCAGATGCAAAGGAAGAGACAGGAGAATCAGCAACTGCCGCCGCCGAGGAAGGCGCTGAGACGGCAGCTGACGGCCAATTCACAGAAGACATTACAATCATCTGCCCGGTCAAGGCAGGCGGCGACACAGACCGCAATACGAGAACACTTGCTCAGGCTATGCAGAAAATCACAGGCGTCAACGTAGTAGTTAAGAACGTAGACGGCGGCGCAACAGTCATGGGCATGCAGGAATGCATCGATGCTCCTGCTGACGGCAATACACTGATCGTCAACGGCACAGACATGTTCGTTCCGTACATCCAGGGAACCTCTGAAATCAATATCGATTCCTTCAAGACGATCGGTGTTCCGATCATCGACAACACAACAGTGCTCGCAGTCAACAAGGAATCCGGATGGAACACACTCGACGATCTGCTCGCAGCTGACAAGGAGTCTCCGAACACGATCGAGTACGGCGGAAAGATCGGTGCTTCCAACCAGATCTGCGGCATCGCAATGAATAAGGAATGGGGTTCCTCCCTCCGCTTCGTCGATGTAGGCAACAACGCAGCCAAAATGACAGCGCTTCTCGGCCTGCAGACAGACGTCATCAACATTTCCTACTCACTTGCAAATGACTACTTCTCCACCGGCGAATTCATCCCGCTCGTACTCCTCGGAACAGAGAAGAACGACCTGCTTCCGCAGGATGTCCCGATCGCTTCTGACCTTGGCCTTACAAATGTTGACTTCTCCAAGTTCTTCTGGGTAGGCACAGGCCCGGATGTTCCGGATGAGAAAGTCGCAGCCCTCACTGAAGTCCTTGAAAAAGCCACTCAGGATCCGGAATTTATCGAGAGTATCGAGAGCAATTACCTGAATGTCGTCTTCATGGGCGGCGACGAGGCAAGAGACTACTGCAACAAGATGTACGAAGAGACACTTCTTCCCTACAAGGAAGCGTTCCTTGAGGCTCAGTAAACTAATCATTAATCTGCACAAATTTGATCCTTAAAGGAACTGTCGTACTGATACCGGAAACGGGGACCCGGCCTTCGAGGCAGCCCCGTTTTCCGGAATTCCGCAAGATGGCATTTGCACCTTACGGCCAGTCCGGCAGCACATCTATAGCAGGAGAAATGCAATGAAAGAAAAACGTGGTGATATATTTTCCGGAATCGTGATAGGCGTTTTAGCAGTCGTCTATTACGTCTATTCCTTCCAGATCCAGCAGACGACCTCCGATGTCCTCGGATCAAGGTTCTTCCCCCAGCTGGCAGCGATACTGCTTCTCGTCCTCTCCGCGATTCTGATCATTCAGGCTCTCAGGAAAAAGCCCGATTCGGAAGAGGAAAACAAAAACAGCGAAAACGCAAAGAAGATCAATCTGCCGCTCATACTCACGACAGTCGCGCTCTTTGTCTACTATGTCCTGATCCTGAATATTGGATTCACGATCACATCCATCCTCTATCTTCTTTTCGAGTGCTGGGTCCTTATGCCCGACAATATGAAAAAGAATAAGAAAATGCTGCTCCTCGTCGTTCTGGTATGCGTTGCCGTTCCGGTATTCCTGAACACCGTGTTCTACAGCGTATTCCACATCCAGCTCCCTGTCGGAGCCCTCTTCAGATAAGAAAGGAGAAAAAATGCAATTACTTGGTGGATTTGCTTCCATTGCCAGCCTTGAAACTCTCCTTCTGATGCTGGTAGGAACATTCGGCGGCCTCATCATCGGAGCACTGCCCGGCCTTTCGGCATTCACTGCCCTGGCCATCATGCTCCCCTTCACATTCGGAATGAACCCGATCAGCGGACTTTGCTTCCTCGTATCGGTTTATGTCGGAGGAAGTTCCGGCGGACTGATTTCCGCAGTCCTTCTCGGTATTCCCGGAACACCTTCCTCTATCGCGACCTGCTTCGACGGATACCCGATGGCGCAGCAGGGAAAATCAAAAACAGCTCTCAGCGCTGCCATCATAGCCTCCTTCGTCGGCGGCATCTTCGGAGCGATCGTCCTCTCCTTCATAGGACCCTACATTGCGCAGTTCGCGCTCAAGCTGAGTTCTTATGACTACTTCGGTATCATCCTTTTCGCCCTGACGACAGTCTCCTCCCTGGCCGGGAAGAACATGGTCAAAGGCCTTATGGCCTGCCTCCTCGGTGTCTGCCTGGCCTGTGTCGGCACAGATGGACTGAGTTCCGTCTACCGCTACACCTTCGGGATCACAAAACTGTCCAACGGTTTCTCGCTTGTCCCGGTTCTGATCGGTCTCTTCGCTGTCTCCCAGATCATGGCTACAGCGAGGGATAAGGCCTCACAAAAAAACCTCGATTTCAGCGGAACGAACCAGAACGAAGGTGCCAGGTTCACATTCAAAGACTATTTTAAGAGAATCAAGATGATCATTCCCGTCTCCCTGATGGGACTCCTCATCGGTGTACTGCCGGGTCTCGGCGGCAACATCAGCAACCTGATGGCATACTCATATGCCAAGAAGACGTCAAAGCATCCGGAGACCTTCGGAAAGGGCGAAGTCGACGGTATCATCGCCTCCGAGACAGCCAACAACGCCACGGTAGGCGGAGCAATGATCATCCTGTTGACACTCGGTATTCCCGGCGACAATGCGACTTCCATCATCCTGGCCGGTTTCCAGATGAACGATATCGCACCCGGTCCGCTGCTCTTTAAGACACAGGGCGAACTTGTATACGCGATTCTTGCCGGATTCGTAGTTGCAAATATTCTCTTCTTCGTCATGGAATACTTCGGTCTCTCGATCTTTACGAAGATGCTCTCCATCCCATCGATGCTGCTTCTTCCGATCGTCATCGTATGCTGCTTCGTCGGTTCCTATTGTGCAAATAACAATACGCTTGATATATTTATTATGGTCGTCTTCGGCATCATCGGATATATTCTGAAAGAGCACGAATTCCCGCTCGCCCCCATGGTCGTCGGATTCATTCTCGCTCCGATGCTCGAGCTGTACCTGAGACGTTCTCTTATGAAGACAGACGGCCAGTGGCTGCCGATCATTTCCTCCCCGATCGCAGCGATCTGCATCTTCGCAACTGTATTCACAATCGGGTACTCAATCTATAAGGCAGTAAAGAAGCCGGCTGCGGCAGCACAGTAAGATTAAAGCAATCCAGTCGGCCCCGCACCGCAGTAAGACCAAAAGAATCCGGAGACTATGTTTATCTAAGAAAGGAAAATAACACAATGAAAGAAAATAAGGTCAGACAGCTCTTAAAAGAGAATAAGTGCAGCACGTCAACGAGAGTATGGAGCACATGGCCATTCTACACCGAGGCGATCGGAGCGACCGGCAATTTCGACTACATCGAGTTCGTCGGCGAATACGCTCCTTTCACACAGCTTGATCTTGAGAACATCTGCAGAGCCGCAGAGCTCCACAACATGGGTAGCATGATGAAGGTCGACTTCCAGGGAAGAAAATATGTCGCTCAGAAAGCTGTCGCTGCCGGTTTCCAGGCGATTCTCTTCGCCGACCATCACACAGCCGATGAAGTTCGTGAGACGGTGGAAGCCATGAAATCCGACACTCCCTGGTCCAAAGGCCGCTTCGGTGTCCCCAGCAGACGTTTTATCGGAACACAGACCTATCTGCCGCAGCTCGACCACGCGGCGAGACTCGACGATGTAGTGCTCGCTTTCATGATCGAAAAAGACTGCTCCATGAAACAGGTTGAAGAAATCTGCCAGATCGAAGGCGTCGACATGGTCCAGTTCGGTCCGTCCGACTACAGCATGAGCCTCGGAAAGAACAGTGCTGATATTGTTGAGGATTGGAAGGCCGCTGAGCGGGAGATGATCGAGACTGCTCTGAAATACGGCGTCCGTCCGAGATGCGAAGTCCTGAAACCGGAGCAGCTCCAGTACTACATCGACCTTGGCGTCCGCGACTTCTCCCTCGGAGACGAGTTCAAGAAGCTCAGAGAACTCTGGGTGGACGACGGAGCCAAGATGGCTGAAATCGTAAGCAAACTTTAATTGAGACTGGCAGGGGTGCATATGACGGCTTAGTGACGCAGGCAGAAACCCACGCATATGCATCCCTGCACCCTGCCGAATTGCCGGTGTCGATATGCATCCCGCCCCCTCATCGGGCGAGCGGAGCCTGGATCAGGCGAGGCAGCTTATTATCTGGCTATGAAAAGCGGCGGCATAAGACCGCGGAAAGGATATGAAAATGAAAATCATAGTGCTCGACGGATACACGGAAAATCCCGGAGATCTCAGCTGGGATGAGCTTGCCGCCCTCGGTGAGCTGACCGTATATGACAGAATTTCCTACGAGGAATCCCCCATCATCGCTGAGAAGATCAGCGATGCGGATATCGTAATCACCAACAAGACACCTATCAGCGCGGCGACCATCGACCGCTGCCCGAATATGAAAGCCATCGCGGTGCTCGCGACCGGCTACAATGTCGTGGACTTCAAGTATGCCGCGGAAAAGAATATCCCTGTCATCAATGTCCCGACATACGGAACCCAGATCGTAGGCCAGTACGCGGTCTCACTGCTGCTCGAGATCTGCTCTCACATCGGCCATCATGATCAGACCGTCAAAGAAGGCAAGTGGGAAAACAACATCGACTGGTGCTACTGGGACTTCCCGATGATCGAGCTTTTCGGAAAGACAGCCGGCATTATCGGTCTCGGCAGAATCGGCAAAACAACGGCAAGGATCCTCGGCGCTATGGGGATGAACGTGCTCGCAATCGACAGACATCCCTCGGACGAAGGCAGAGCGCTTGCTGAATATGTCGATCTCGACACTCTCTATGCGAAGTCCGATGTAATCTTCCTGCACTGCCCGCTCTTCGCCGATAATGCAGGCATGATCAATAAGGACAGCATCGCGAAGATGAAAGACGGTGTCATTATCATCAACAACAGCCGCGGCGGTCTGGTCAACGAACAGGATCTCGCCGACGCGCTGAACAGCGGCAAAGTCTATGCTGCCGGCCTCGACGTCGTGTCCACAGAACCCATTATGGGGGATAATCCTCTGCTGAAAGCCAAAAACTGCATTATCACACCGCACATTTCATGGGCAGCCAAGGAGGCGAGGCAGCGGATCATGGATATCACGGTCAATAATGTAAAAGCTTTCATCGACGGAAATCCGATAAATGTCGTAAATCAATAAGTCCAAGTCTCGCTTGCGAGACTTGGCGCGGGATTCAGGTCAGCGTCAGCTGACATAATACCGAACCGAGTTACTGCGGTCTCAGCTTCGCTGCCCCGGGCATAGCCAACCAGTAAGGAGAATTCAATGGGAATTAATTCTAACCCGGAATACATTGCAATCATGCACGAGCTTGAAAAATTCGATACGCCGACAGTGACCAACGCAGTCGCTACTTACCCTGCCGATACTGAAAACTGCCTTGGTCTCTATGAACCTCACGGCATGAACTGGTTCACCGACGAGCGAATCCGCTGCCTTTATCCGTCTTTCGGTCCCCGCTGCGGATATGCCGTCACATGTGTGTACGGTGTTCCGGGGATGAACTTTAACCGGCTTGGATTTGTCGATATCTTAAAAGCCATTGACAAAGTATCCGGTCCGGTCATTCTGGCCATGAAGCTGAATGCGCCGCCGCACCTTCGCCGCAAGAACGCGCTGATCGGCGGGAACATGATGACAGCTTTCCGCCAGCTGGGGGTGGTCGGAGTCGTCGGCGACGGTCCGGCAAGAGATATAGAGGAGATGCGCCCCCTGGGCGTCCAGTGCCTCTTTACAGGATTGACGGCAGGTCACGGATATCTGCCCGTGGAGGCGGTGAACGTTCCTGTCTCGCTCTGCTCCATGGATACAGCTCCCGGGGAAGTAATCCATATGGATCAGAACGGAGCTGTCAAATTCCCCGCTGAATATCTCCCGGACGTGCTCGAGAGAGTTAAACGTATAGCCGCCTACGACGAGAAGAGGCAGAGCGCGATACAAAAAACAACGGATCCTCAGGAAATCGCCGACATCATGAGAGGCATTTACAGGTAACTCATCTTGATGTACAGGTGCAGTGCACTATTCCTTTCCGCGCTGCATTTGCCACATATATCACCATGGAAAAGAACCCCCGCAAGGCATCTTACGCGCCCTGCGGGGGTTCTTCAATGTCCTCTCATGTCCTTAAGGTAGCTCTCATTCTGTCCGTCCTGATCAGCAGATCAAATGCGTCTACAATGCTTCTCGTCACTATATCCGCATGCGCTATGAGCCCGGCATATGTCCCCTCTTTTTCGAGCACAGCGACGGAAAGATCGGCCGCGTCAAACATGAGAACATCATTGAAACCGTTGCCGACGCACATGACATGGCTGCCTAATCTTTGCACGATCTCCAGTTTGCACTCGGCTGCGCCCGCCCGGGGAAAGGTCTCCACATGCACGCCTATAGGATCACACTGGGCGCGCACTGTGCCGTATGTATCCGCTGTCAGCACGTGTATGTTGACGAGGCCTTTGAGAGCCCTCATCCTCTCCTCCACACCGTCTATGAGCTGCCCGTCTTCTGCCACGGTTCCGTTATAATCAAGCACAAGATGCTCAATCGTGATCATATCTCTTCCGGGTATATCTATAGTGATCATCCGTAAATTCCTTTCAAGAATTCTCTGGTCTGCGCTTCCTTTGGCTCTCTGAAAAAGTGGTCCGCATCTCCCTCCTCGACAAGGTTCCCGTCCTTCAGGAATGCGACCCGGTCAGATAGTCGTCTGGCCTGCGCTATATTATGCGTAACGATTATTATCGTATACTTTTCTTTCAGTTTGCGCAAGGTCTCCTCAATGACAGAGATGCTTCTGACATCGAGCGCAGAACAGGGTTCGTCGAGAAGCAGTACATCCGGCTCTGCGGTGAGCGCTCTCGCGATGCATATCCTCTGCTGCTGTCCTCCCGAAAACTTGAGGGCACTCTTTCCGAGCTCATCCTTTATCTCATCGTAAAGACCGACCATCTCCAGTTTTTCCTTCACGATTCGGTCAAGATCCTTTTTATTTCGAATTCCGTAATATTTCGGCGCATAGATGAGATTTTTGTATACCGAGAACGGAAACGGCATAGGTGTCTGGAAGACCAGACCTACGCGCCTTCGAAGTTCCTCCCTGGGAATCGTATCTGTCTTCCTGTCGCCTAAAAATATCTCTCCGCTGATCTTTGCGCCGGCATTCTCACTGATCAGGCCGTTTAGCGCAAGGAGCAGCGTCGTCTTGCCGCATCCGGACGGTCCGATAATAGAAGTAATACAGTTTTTCTCGAAATCGCAAGAGACATCGTTCACAGCCGTCTTTCCATCATAAGATACGCTGACATTTCTGATTTTCATTGCTGCTTCCATGCACGTTGTCTCCTTCTTGCGTAAATAGTCACGAGTAAGTTGCTCACGAGGATGACAGCCATCATGACAAGCGCAGTCCCGTATGCCATATCAAGCGAAGTCACTCCCTGGGCCACCAGAAGATACAGATGAAGAGGCAAGGCCATTGCCGGCTTCAGAAGGCTCGTAGGGTTGGCTGCATATGCAACTGCGCCGGTGAAAATCATCGGAGCTGTCGCTCCCATCGCGTAACAGCCGCCGAGAATGATCCCGGAAAAAAGCTCGCCCCTGCATGCCGGCAGGACGACAGTCCATATCGTATGTGTCTTCGTACAGCCGAGCGCATATGCAGACTGAATCATCGCAGGTGACAGCTCTCTGAAAGCTTTTTCCGCCCTGACCTCAATAAAAGGCAAGACCATTATACCCAGGGCAATGCCGCTCGACAATATGCACCTCCCGAGCTTCAGATCCCTAACGAACAGACTGTAGGCGAAGAGTCCCAGAACGATGGACGGAATTCCGGCAATGCACTGGACTACAAGGTGTATCAGATTCTCGGTCTTTCGATTCCTGCAGATGAACACCAGATACAGGGCAGTCGCTATTGCAGGCACGGCTCCGATGACGATTGCCGTGGCTGTAAAAGCCAGACTGCCGGTGATAGCCGGAAGGATACCTCCTTCAGACCCCAGAACAAGTCCGGACGGAGGTTTTGTTAAGAACTCCGGACTGATGGTCGAACTTCCCTTTATGAAAATGAACGCAAAGAGAAATATTATCACCGCCGTGACAATGATAATTCCCGCATATACCCATATTTTAGTAAGTAAGCCTCGAATATGCATAATTCCCTCTCTCACAGCAGTTTCCTGCGCACGATATTGATTCCGATATTTATAATGAGCAGGATAATGATCAGAACAAGTCCTGCCGCGTACAGCGCATGGAAATGAGTACTCCCGTTCACGGCAGTTCCCATCTCAAGAGCGATCAGGGCAGCAATCGACTCACTCTTACCGAGAAGCTTCGGGAAAATGTTCGCGTTTCCCATGACCATCATGACCGCCATCGTCTCGCCCATCGCTCTGCCTATAGCCAGTATCATTGCAGCAAGGATATTCTTCCATGAAGCAGGAAGAACTACGGCAGATATTGTATACCATTTATCTGCGCCGAGAGCAGTGCCTGCCAGAAGGTAAGCTTCTTTGTTTTTCAAAAGTGTCTCGCTGCACGATGAGACGAGATACGGCAGCAGCATGACCGCAAGCACTATAGCCGCAGCCAGCACACAGGAACCGGTGTGAACACCGGCCCTGAGGAATATTCTGACCAGGACCGTGAGCCCTATGAATCCATAGACGACCGAAGGAATGCCTGCAAGAAGATCAATGAACGGATACATGAGCCCTCGCATCCGTTCAGACGCGACGCATGACAGGTAGAGTGAAGCGCCGACGCCGACCGCGACTGCGATCAGCATTGCGAGGAACGATACATAAACAGTGGCAGCAATGAAGTTGAAAATACCAAACTGCACCTTGATTCCCAGTCCCTCGACAGGCATCCATCCGGCTGTGAACAGGAACTCACCGAGTGAAACGTCATCGAATGTGGGCAGCGCCTCTTTGACTATGAATATAATGACAAATGCCAGAGCTGCAAGCGTGACGACCGTCAATATCGAAAGAATAATGATAAACAGCGTATTGATAACTCTTCTCATTCGGATCTGATCCTCAGCAATATCGTGAAAACACATACTCCGCGCATTTATTCCATGATCTTGGATGCCACGAAATTAATGTCAGGAGCAGCTGCGCTAAAAACGGGGCTGCCGCACCTTTTGTCTCAGTGCGGCACCCCGTTATGTTTCTGAATGCATGGTCTCGGCCATTGCATCACGCGTATTACGGCTGGAATGCCGGAATGTAGCCATTCTCCTCGACTACCTTAAATCCTGTCTCAGAAAATACATAGTCAATGAATGCCTGCTGAATTGGTGTAATCTCGTTGCCGGTACAGAAAAGGACCGGTCTCTGGACTGTATAGTCACCGCTCAGAATTGTCTCCTCGCTGGCTTCTACTCCATCGACCTTCATAGCGAAGAGGACCTGACTCTCGGCATTAGCCTTATTGTAAGCACCGAATCCTACATAGCCGATGCCGTTCGGATCGCCCGCAACATTGGTAGCCAGTTCCGTCATGGATGCGGACTGTGTCGCTGATGCAGTGATCTGGCTGTCGCCCATGATAGCCTTCTGGAATACTTCATAAGCGCCGCCGGAGAGGTCGCGGATGTATACATTGATCGCATCGTCGGAAAGAGAGGCATCGACCTCGCTCCACTTTGTAATTTCGCCGGAGAAGATCTTGCGGATCGTCTCAGTGTCCATGCTGTCCATCTTCTGGGCAATCGGATTTGCGGCATTTACAGAAACTGTCAGAGCGTCCTTTGCAACAACGAATTCCTGATAGCCGTCACCCAGGGCTTCCTTTTCCTCATCCTTGACTGTGCGTGCTACCATGCCAAAGTCCGCAGTTCCCTCGAGGACTGCGCTGATGCCAACGCCGGAACCGCCCGGAGCAACATAGATGGAAATGTTCTTTTCCGGAAGGGAGGCATCGACACTGTTCCACTTGCTGTACTCATCGGTGAA
The DNA here is from genome assembly GCA_045112915.1 of Lachnospiraceae bacterium. Lineage (GTDB taxonomy): Bacteria > Bacillota > Clostridia > Lachnospirales > Lachnospiraceae > Chordicoccus. The sequence continues at coordinate 2,389 of JBGUIK010000122.1, read as the reverse complement.
AGATGACGCAAGGGACGATATGATCGGATACAGGGAAGTCGAGCCGCAGAACATGATTGCGCCATCAGACTCGGTCTGCGCTGCAGCCGGCTCAGCCTCCGCAGTAGATTCAGCTGCTTCCTGCGCTTCACCTTCAACAGCCGGTCCATCTGCCTTAGCAGGTTCAGCGGATCCGGCCGAACCGCAAGCTGCCAACATAGAAATGCACATAGCAAGAACAACAAAAACTGCAAAAAATTTCTTCTTCATGGTTTCCCTCCTGTAAATTGTTGTACAGATTAGCCAAAAAGCTCATCTGATTTCATTCTATTCAAGCAATTTTGACGTGTCAAATTTCGTTTATCGATAGATAAGCCAAAATATAGGAAAACTCTATATATCGAATTTGCGGACCCGTCGGTCCGGTTACCGGAAGATGAAAAAGAGACCACAAGAACCGCCCTCGACCATTGTCTTGCGTTCGCAGCGGCTCTCGCGATCTCGTGCATTACATATCGCGTATGCTGTATTTGTTCAAAGACTGACCAAAAAGTCCCTGATCGCCTCCGCCATCATATCCACATGAAGGTTAAAGCAGTGGTCATCTCCGGGGATCGGCACCAGTTTTGCATTTTTATAGAGTCTTTCAGCCTTCTCCGCATAGAAGAACGGAACAGACTCATCCGCATCGCCATGTACGATGAGGACCGGTCCTTCATACCTTGCTATCTCATCCTCGACATGTATAGTCCGGGCTACACGGATATAGTCTCCGGATAACTCCCGATCATCAAAGGCAATACTCTCAGGGATGTGTTCCGGATCAAATGTCATTCCCAGTATAATCCCTTCTCTGGCGTTCTCCGGAATCATCCAGGCCGGCGAGAGCGGAATGATCGCCTTAAAGTCATCCGCAAACATACCGCCGATCAGCATAGTCAGAAGGCCTCCCTGGGAATGACCGCAGAGAATGAGATCCGTCACAAAGTCCAGCGACTTAGCGTAATTTACAACATCGATGGCATTTGTCACCCATTTATACAGAGTATGCTTTCTAAACTCGCCATCGCTCCCGCCGTGACCGTACATTTCCGCGCGGAGAACAGCGACGCCGGCTTCCATCATAGCATCCCTGGCTGCGATGAGATGTTCTTCCTCCATATCCCCCGTGAAACCGTGGATCAGAATGCAAAGAGGTCCTTTATTCACGCCTTCCGGGCGATCAAGCTTTGCATGGAGACGGGTTCCGTCACTGTCAATATAAAACTCTTTCATTTTGATCTCCTGTAATTCTGATTATTTCAGTCCGCTCATTTTTTTGTAGACATCACCTCGGGAACCGGCCATAAGCGTACTGACTACAACTATTGTTCCATTGATTATAGTATACACCACACGGTAACCGCCTAACCTGATCCGATAATAATTGCTGTGTTTCCCTTTAATTCGCTTAACATCAACTTTCTCCGGGAACTCTCCAACCATAAGCTCCTTTATCGAGCTCTCGTACTCGGTCCTGATGTCCTCATGCTTCCTGAAAAATTTCTCTGCTGCCTTTGTATATTGGATATCATACGAAAATCCTGATTCTTTAGCCATCCACGCCTCCGGTCATACAGAAAAATGCTTTACTGACGCAATTTTCAGATCATCGTCCGATAAAGCCTCCAGTTCTCCTAATATCTCCTGTGTTTCTTCTTCTGACGCTTCTTCCACGTTCGCTGTGAGACGGTAGAACGGATCATTCTTCATCTTTGGGAGATATTCATCCAACGCATCCATCACAACATCTGTAATTGACATATGAAATACAGCTGCAACACTTTTAATATCTGCCAGCCTTTCTTCGTCCATTTTGATATTCATAGCCTTTGTTGCCATACAGCGCCCTCCTTTATCATATATACATGATATACGGTAAACCCAATAAAGTCAAGGTTCACTCTTACGCGAAGGAGCTGCCGCATAAGGCGGTGTCATCACTATATATGCAGACATTTGCAAATACCGTCTGACATATAAAGTGGCGGCGCGCCTTAATGCGACAGCCCCGTTTTTCTAATGGCTTATTCTACAGCCCCTTCTCCGATTATTACATCTGGGTCATATCAGATCTCTGAGGCATGATGGCTGCGGCAATGAGGTAGGCCAGCACACCGCTGCCGCACATCAGTGAAAATGCCGCAAACCCGAGTCTTACCAGTGTGGAATCGATTTCGAAGTATTCTGCGATCCCTCCGCATACACCGAAAATAACCTTGTCTGTTTCGCTTCTCATAAGTCTCTTCATTTTTATTTCCCTTCCTTTTCCAGCAGGTTTTGTTTTGGCCGCGCCCGTATACTGGTGTAAATTAAATAGAGCCAATGGCTCAAACTTTAGGTATAATGTTAAACGACCAAATCCAACATA
>JBGUIK010000121.1:0-7170 GCA_045112915.1 Lachnospiraceae bacterium | reverse complement strand
GTGGCCGTTGCATACAAGGCCTTCGATGCCCTTGCCGTAGAAAGACTTGATCCAGCGAAGGTATACGCGGAACTCCTGCTCGTTGATTGAGAAGTCCTCATTCAGCGGAACGGAAACTGCCGGGAAGATTGTCTTGAATGTCTTAACTTTTGCCATGATGTTCTCTCCTTTTCTTAATAATTTGGTGTTTTATTGGGGTGTTTCTTTTTGTTGTCTGCAATCGTTTGTTTTCGATGGTTTAGTTATATCACGCCTGATTCTCCGCGTCAATAAAACAAATTCACTCTGCAACCTATTTCATGACTTACTGCTTTTTTGCTTATTTTATGCAAACATTTGCATAAAATTGCATAATTCAAGTCTCGCTCGCGAGACTTGGCGCGGGATTCGGGTCAGCGCTAGCTGACATAAATAAAGCGCCGAGTCCTCAAAAAGGCCCCGGCGCGAGAAACAAAGTATTATCAAACTATTCTCCACTGTGTTGCCGCCGGCAGGCGCATCTCCACAGCACGATCAACTATCTATATCTGATACATGCGTATCAGCGGCATCCGGTACTTCGACTCCCTTATATTCAACGCACAGCATGGTAAGGTCATCGAACTGCTCCTCATTCTGCACGAATAGATCCACCGCCCGTCGCACATTCCGGAGAATTTCTTTAGGGGAGGCTTCCGGGGCGGAGTTCAAAGCCGCAAGCATCCGCTCCGTTCCAAAGAGCCGGCTCTCACGGTCGGTGGCCTCCGGCACGCCGTCCGTATAGACGAACAGCTTATCGCCGGGTGACAGATTGATAGTGTACTCCTTATAGACCATGCCCTCCATGCCGCCGATCACGAAACCATGCTTATCCTTATAGAGTTCGAATCCGCTTCCCGCTCTTTTGATCGTCGGATACTCATGTCCGGCATTGGCGGCTGTCAGCTTTCCGGTCGTGAGCTCGAGGATTCCGACCCATACCGTGACGAACATCTCCTCTCTGTTATTCGCACAGATCGACTCATTGGTCGTCTCCAGGATCTCAGCCGGGGACCTGCCGAGCATCGCGCAGTTCTTCACGAGGCTCTTTGCGATCATCATAAAGAGCGCAGCCGGGATACCCTTACCGCTCACATCCGCGATCACGAGTCCCAGGTGATCGTCGTCAATCAGGAAGAAATCATAGAAATCCCCGCCGACCTCCTTTGCCGGGTCCATCGTCGCAAAAATATCGAATTCCGTCCTGTCAGGAAACGCGGGATAATTCCCGGGCAGCATGCTCACCTGAATCCGGTTCGCCATGGAAAGTTCTGACGCGATCCTCTCCTGCTCCGCTCTCTCACGATGTTTTTTCTCGAGCTGCACCTCTTTTTTTCGGATATACGCGTTAACGCATAAACCTACGGCAGCAGCCGCAACCAGGCCGGAAAGAACAAAGAACCAGATATGCTCATAAAAAGCTTTCTCCTTGACAATAGAAACGGAAATCGTTTTATAGCGCCGGGTCACCGGTTCCTGCAGTCTCAGAACAAATCTGTAATTTCCGCCTCTCAGATTCGTATAATCGACAGGCGCAAGGCTGTTTCGGCTGACAGCCGTATACTCGGAATCAAAGCCTTCCAGCCGATAGGATACCTGAGGATTGATCAGGGAATAATTGTACACAAAACTGTATACTGTCAGTTTCCGAACGCCGGATTCAATCGTAAAATTGCCTGCATCATCCGGATACAGGCGCGTGCCGTCCGCATCCACGTAGGGAATCGCCGCCTTAAGGACACCTATGCTTTCATAAGGCGCCTCAATATTGACCTTCGCGACACCGGTCGTTCCCGCAATATAAAGATCTCCTTTGTCTGTCAGGGCACTGTAGGAGTTGGCGGTAGCGATACAGGGAAGACCGTCGGAAATGCCGTAATGCAGAGGTTCAATACCCTGATTAGCGACAAGATCATCGGATAATGCGATGTAGATGCCGTTGCTGCTGAGGATCCAGACTTCCCCTCTGCTGTTCTCATACAGGTCAAAATTATTGGAGTAGGGGAAAGTGTCGACCGTCACGAGCTGATAGTTTTCCGTCAGATAGGCCAGTGAATTTCCTGTCACGATCCAGTAGATATTGCGGCTCAGGTCTTTCTTTATACGCATAACAGCGCCGGATGTCAGACCGCTCTCTGTACCGATATGCAATGTGCGCGTGCCGCTCAAAATAAAGATTCCGCCGCCGTCTGTCCCGCACAGTATGTCGCCGTTCTCAGCTTCCGTGACTGTCAGAATCTCCGTATTGGTAATACCTGCTTTTTTAGCGTATCCGCTGACGACCTGATCCCCTTCAATCACATTGACGCCGCCGGTGACCGCCGCTATATAAGTTCCGTCCCGCCTCTCGCATACCGTCCTCACCTGATCCGAGAACATACCGTCCGCAGCGGTAAACGCAGTCAACTCACCGTCCTTGTAGCGCAGCAGGCCGTATTGGCGCCAGGTCGAAAGCCACAGATATCCCTTACTGTCACTGACAACGGAGCGAATGCGGATGCCGCTAAGCATTTGCACAAGATCCTCCGCCTGAAGATCGACCCCCGAGGCCGTCTGCGCTTTGGACAGAGGAATACCGACCGACTCCCCGTCCTCATTCAGAACGATCAGCCCGTCGTCCGAGGCAATAAAGAGTTTATCATCGTACATGCAGGTGGAATTGACCACTCTCTCCGACAGCGCATGCCTGGAAAAAATGTCCGTAAAAATGTTCGTCGTGATCTTCATCACACCCTGTCTCGTCGATGTGAACCAGAGATTCCCCTCATAGTCCGTCATGACGCTTCCGGCAGAATTTCGGAGAGGCAGTTGATCAAGATAATGGAACTCATCCCCTATGAGGACTCCGATTCCGTTTCTTGAGCAGATCCATATTTTTCCGTCGATATATTCGAAGCTTTGCACCTGAGAGAGCGGAGCCACATCCAGCGTCTTAATTTCCTGAAAATGATCCTCAAGGAAGCCGTATCTGACTATTCCGTCCATCGTCTCAATATAGGCATGCCCGGGATTGGACGGATCCAGGTATATACAGTTGACACCGTCAGCGGCAAACTCTGAATGGCCGATAAAGGAGATCAGCTTCCCTTCTTTTATCATAAAGACATCGCCCGGATTCGTAATTCCGTAGACCAGACCATCCCGGTCTGTAAGCATATGCGTGATAAAGGCGCCGTAAATCTCCGGCTCCCGCAGGTCAAGGAGGCGCATATCACTGTCGATCATCGATATGCCTCCGGTCGTCGCGACGTAAATCACGCCCCGGGAATCTTCCGTGATGTCACGGACAGAGGAGGACCCGAGACCGTCACTGCTGCTCCACATTCTGAACTTCCCGTTCTCCATAACAGCGACGCCGCTCTCATTTGTCCCGATCCACAGACGATCCCGGCTGTCCACGTACAGACACTTCACACTCGTGATTCCGGTCGTCGATGCCATGCGCTCAAAGTTCACACCGTCGTACCGAACAAGGCCGCTGTAACTTCCGATCCATATAAACCCGTCGCTCGTCTCGGCAATAGCATTGGCCTCCGACGTTGGGAGACCATTGGTGTTATTGTAGAGAATAGCCGAATATCCCTCTTCCCGGGATATCGGGTCGACAATGGACGCCGCTTCCTCATAAGCTCCTTCATCTCCTTCTCCGGCGAGACATACCGCCGGACTCAGGCAGATGACTGACAGAACACAGAGCACAAAAAACAGCCGGAGCAGGATATGCGCCGGATAATAGCTTCTTTTTTTTCTAAGGCCGAAGACCCCGGATTCTATTATATTCTCTATCGCGAACATTTCTTTATTTTATACATTCTCGGAGAAAAAGCCCGCAGAATGCCAGACTGCAAAGTGTGTGTATCAGTTCATTACCATTATACTATATGGACTCCCCTTATGTTATAAAAAATGCGAACGCACCGTCTTCATTTTCACTTATCCTGAAAGATACGCCTCACTTCACAGGCATAATGCCGACACCCGGCTTTAACCCGGTCCAAGGCTTTCACCCGGTTCCAGGCTTTCACCCGGTCCAAGGCTTTCGACCCGGTCCCCACTTATTGCCCACAGGGTAATCATCCGGCGGTTGCACGGCCACAGCCGATAGGATATAGTATATATTATCATCAGGTTAGCGCAGCGGTTCCGATAATGCTATTCATATACAATGACAAGACGAAAAGGTACTTCGATGAGAATTGAGAAGGACTTGTGTCCTTAAAAGTGAAACTGTAATCGGGAAAAGGAGGACGCTATGAACACGATTGATTGGAAAAAGTCTCTTTATGAAAAAGACAGCGATGTTCGTGAATTTGTAGTTCCGGAAGGCGTGAGCTTTATTGACAGCGAATGCTTTGCCAATAATGCAGGAATTGAACACGTGATACTCCCCGCGAGTATCCGCGATATAGGCGTCGGGGCATTTGCAGGATGCACTTCCCTAAAGAGCATAAATATTCCGGAAGGAGTCACCCGGCTGCGCAAATCCACGTTCACCGGGTGCCATTCTCTATCTGAAGTTACCCTGCCGGAGAGCCTGACCGGCATCGGCGAGTGGGCATTCCGGGACTGCCCGGCTCTCAAAAAGATCCGCATTCCAAAAGGAGTGACAGACATCTGCGCCGAGGTGTTCCTCGGGGACGCAGGCCTCGTGATCGAGGCGGAACCGGGCTCGTTCGCGGAAGAATATGCGGTAAAGTTCGGCCTTTTTCTCAGTAACAAGCCGATATCCTGTCACCTGTGACAGGACGCTTAACCCAGATCGGCCTTAATGTACTCCTGTCTCTTTTTGATCTGGTCGATCCAGTGCGGACCGTTTTCATACAGCTCAGCCAGCTCCGCGAGCGCGGCCGGAACATCGATTCCCTGCGGGCAGGCGTGCATGCACTGGCCGCAGCCGACGCATGCAGCAGGGCGCTTTTCATCAGGCAGGGCATCGATCCTCATGGATGGCGTAATGGTCGAAGCATATTTATAATCGTTGTAGATCTGAAGAAGATATGGAATATCGAGCCCGACGGGACATCCGTCGCAGCAGTATCTGCACGCGGTACACGGAACACCCTTTTTCATATTCTCCGCAATCTCAAAGAGGGTGTTTCTTTCTTTCTCGTTCAGAGGCCACTCCTCATGGAACGTCCGAAGGTTGTCTTCCACCTGGCTGACCTCATTCATGCCGGAGAGAACGACCGTGACACCCGGCAGATCCTACAGGAAACGGAAGGCATAAGACGCGTCGCTCGGCCTGGGCGAAGAACCGTCCCCCTCATTATGCAGCGCGCTGAGCTTCGCGGATTCGGCCTCCGGAAGCACAGCAAGTTTTCCTCCGCGGCAGGGTTCCATGACCCAGACGCCGAGTCCGTGACGCGTAATGATCTCATATTTTGCCTTGGCGTCCTGAAGGGTCCAATCGAGATAATTGAGCTGGATCTGGACAAAATCGAACGTTCCCTCATGTCTGGTAAGGAACTCTTCGAGGAGCTTTGGACCGCCGTGGAAAGAAAAGCCGAGGCTTTTGATCTTGCCTTCTTTTTTCATTTGCAGCATATCCGGAAGAATGTGATACTCCTCGCTCTCATAATATTTCACGGACCACTCCGTGATGTTGTGAAGGAGATAAAAATCGAAGTAATCCGTCCTGCATTTGCGAAGAGAGACATTAAAAAGGGCAATATTGTCGATGGGTTCAGTCAGAGAGTGACCGGGGAACTTGTCAGCGATATAGTAACTCTCACGCGGGTAACGGGACAGTGCTTCCGCCATCGCGATCTCCGACTTTCCGCCCAGATAGGGATAGGCCGTGTCAAAATAGTTCACACCTTCTCTGATCGCCAGGTCGAACATCTCGTTTACCTTTGTCTGATCAATCTCGCCGGTTGCCGGATCGGATGCAAATCGCATGCATCCAAATCCGAGCTGCGAAAGTTTTTTACCCTTGAAATTCTTGTAGATCATGTGCGCTCTCCTTTCGTGTCTGTATTTTCGTTACCTATGCTTTAACATTTTTATCCTCAGGAATCCGGTTTTGAATCAGATCAACTGGCACCGATTCGTATCACGCACCTTTTCCTCGCAGAAGAGCCTCAAAGTAAAAATTTCAGCAAATGCAGCTCTCCGCAAATCGTATCGATAGAATCCTTACTATAGCCTTTTTCTTTCGCGATGGAGAGATATTTCTTGGCTGTGTTTCTGTCGCCAAGCCTGCCGACGCAGAGCGCGTAATTCCCGTAGGTGATTGCTATATCATCAGCGCATGCGGACATGGGGTCTGATTCTATGATGGCGATGGCTTTTTCATACTGCTCTTTGGCCTTTTCATTGTGCCCCAGTTTAAGATATGCCGAGCCGATATTGGCATAGACAATCGGGTCTTTCGGATAAAGTTCTTCTGCTATCCGATAGTATTCCAAAGCCCTCTCCGGCAAACCGGCCCTCCAGTATGCCCTCCCGAGTCTCAGCAGTACGGTGTTGTTTTCCGGGGCAAGTTCCATTGCCTTGGCCAGCGTCAGGAGTTCATTCCGGTAATCTTTTTTCTCTGCGTATTCCTGCGCTTCTGACAGAAGAGCAGCAGCTTCGGCTTCATGTGTCTCCTGATCGCCGCCGGCCGTTTGCTCACCCGTATACAGCTTAGTTCCGCAGTGTTCGCACAGATACTCTCCTGCACGGATTTTTCTGAGACTGCTGCTTCCGCAGGATGCGCATCTGAGTGAGTGCAGCGCAGACTCTTCCGGCTTCGCCCGCCCTTTTACTTTCGCTCCGCAGGCTGGGCAAAAAAGGGCATAGTCCGGCAATGGTTTTCCGCAAGATGTACAGAACATGTCTTTATCTCCCTGAAAAATCTTTGATCATGCATCATGTCGTCACAGAAGCACAATCTGTCTCTTTCTTTACATTATACCTGTATAATTGCGGTTTGTAATCTGTTCTTAAGCGGAAAATCATAATCCGCTAACGCGTCAGGGACGGTACTAAAAGAACCGTCCCCGATTCGCGCTCTTGTAAAACTACATCAAAGCATGATATCTTAATCCCTGGGATAATATTTCACAGAAGAAACAGCGCATATTATTTATTCTTCATCGCGCAATACTCGTGACTTCAGTCGTGAGATACGCGCGCAAGATGACACTCGTCTTCATCGTGAGTACAATCTCG
>JBGUIK010000120.1:0-6350 GCA_045112915.1 Lachnospiraceae bacterium | reverse complement strand
CTTGATGACATCGATGTCTCAGAGGAAATCATCGTAGATACACTATCGTTAAAAACGTCCAGTTAATTGTCGGATGTTATACTAGTGTATCCGCAATGGTCTGTTTAAGACCGTACTTCTTGGGAATCTCAAAGTCCGTAATCGTGCAGGGATCATAACCGCCGACCTGAATGGCATTGACCACATAGTTGGCGCCTGTCAGTGCCTTTTTACGATTATCAACTCCCAGGTATTTCTCGATCCTTGCCTTGGAGCCTGCATTCCTGTTAATGGCCTCCAGCATAGTGGCAGACTCATTAAGACGCACCGGATCGATATCATAAAGCGCGATCGTGCTCTCCGCCAGAGCCGGGGTCATCATGCTGTCACCCAGCACATTTTTTGCAAATACCGTTGAGCCGGCTCCCATAAATGTAATCTTAGGCATAAGTCATTCCTTCCCGATATGCTCATCTTCTTTGTTGCAGTTATCAACTACCATCTAAATTATACTGCCTGTGACTCCACTGTACAATAACTCCGCCGTTCACCTGCTCAAGATCACTCTGTTTCAAATTTTCTGCTCTTTCTGCTTGTCTTCCGTCTTTAATCTCCTCTCTGCTACAAAGCAGCTTCTTTTTTTGAGCCTATTGTAAAAAAACAAGGTTTCTGCTTTGGCACTGCTCCATGATTGCTATACGTTCTTCCTCACTGCAGTCGACAGTTAAATATACTGTCAGATCGTTAAATCCATCATAGCTTTCGCACTCGCAGTCATAGAGACCAAGGTAATTTAGGCTGGGCAGTAAAGATACCCAGCCGAAATCCTTTATCCGGACATGGGAAAGGCCAAGATATTCCAGTTTTGGCAGATGCGGATCGATAATCTGCATATCTATAAGTGCCGTTGAGTGACAATAAAACGCTCTCAGTTCCGAAAGAACTGACAGATCATCCAGACTGAGGCCATAGCAATTGTAAACGCGAATATTCTTCAGAGGAACTTTTAACAGCGCGGTCAGAGCATCGGGCGTAAAATCAGATATATCGAGCGAAGACAAAGAAGTAAAGCCGCTTAACTCCGCAGGGTTCTTCAGGCCGACCAAATGAATGCCAAGATATTCAAGAGGACAATTTTCCAGCCCGGCAAGGGAAGTGATCCCTGTGCCGCTGATATTGAGTGAATGCAGTTCAGGGAGGGTGGAGATAACTTCTGTATCTTCAATGTTCAATCCCGGAAGACTCAGGCTGCGGAGCGAGGTATTATTCTGAAGCGGCGACAGATCCGTCAGAGGATTGTAACCCAGCCCCAATTCCTCTATAGCGGTATCTTTTAAGGGGGAAATATCCCTAATCCGCTGGAAGTAAAGGCTGAGCGAGATAAGGTTCGGCATATGGGAAATATCTTCCAGAGAGGAGATTGTTCCCCGTTGATGATAGAGCCCTGTACTATGGAAATCCTCATTATGGCAGAATGGTTCATCACCTTTGAACACAAAATCGTCTTCTTTCGAGTAAACTTGCTGCCCCATAATGCGAAGAGATGTGATCTGCATGAGATCTTCTTCTGTCAGAGGAACATTCTCCTTGTTGAGAATCTGCCTGACAGCCTGCTCGATCAGTGGTTCATGAAACGTGTAAACAGGAGAAACTGCAGCGCTATCGCCGGCAGCTCCGGTATCGTTTTTGTTTTCCTGAAAGTCACTGTCCACGGAATCCGTGTTTTCTGATACAACTTCGGTTTCATTTTCCCGGGGAATCGCTGCCGCGTCTTTATGCCAAGTGTTATAGATCATCCCCCCGGTCAGTACCAGACCGACCGCAATGAGACCTGCAAGGATTCGAAAAGGCCAGCGAGAAACAGGGCGCTTACTTTCGGATTGTGAATGGGTACCATAGCGGGCGGAGGTAATATCTGAAAGGAGCTCCCCGGCAGACTGGTAACGGCTGTCCGGATCGAACATGGTGGCTTTCCTTGCGATGCGCGAAATGACCGGATCGAGGTCAGAGAGACTTTTTTCTGATATCTCATATTCGCCCGTTATGCAGTAATGAAGGAGAACTCCCATGGAGTATAAATCGCTCCTCGTATCGGTCTCACGATATCCGAACTGTTCCGGCGGCGCTGTGATTCTTGTGCCCATGATCACGGTATCACAACTTTTTTCTCCGTTATAAAAACGGGAAATCCCCATATCAATCAGATGGCAGATCCCATCCGGATCCACGACCACATTCTGCGGCTTGATATCCCGATGAATAATCGGCGGAGTCAGCGTATGCAGAAAATCCAGCAGTTCTGCCAGCTGGATCAGATAATCGAGTGCCTGGTTCTTAGGGATTCCCGGCTTTGTAAGGCCGGATTCGCATAATTCTTCCAGAGTTTTTCCCTGAATATAGCTTCGAATATAGTAATGGATATGTTCGAATTCCTGCATACTGAAGACTGTCGGGAAAGTTGAAGCGGCAGGGTGTTCCTGATTGTGGATAAACTCCAGAATATTTTTCTCATCGATCAGTGCTTTGACATATAACGGATCGGAAGCGGTTTTCAGTAAAACGAACCGGTCTGTATCTTTCTGTCTGAGAAGACAGGTAGCAGACTGTTCAGAGTATTTCAGGCAGGATGATACCTCGTAATGAGCGGACAGGGAAGGCGGGAGCTGTAACGCGTATGAATCAGCTAATGCCTCTATTTCTGTGTATATATTTTTTGAAGATGTAGTCCCCGGATTCATGGTAAATTTGATTCCTCCTGAAACAGCGGAGCCAGATCGAGACTTAGCAGGAGGTGATTTGCCTCCTGCATGGAATAATTCTTTTCAATTGCGTAAATCAGTGCTGCGTCTCTTAAAATCTTCGGATAAAGCATCCCGGTCGAAGCCAGCCTGAGGAGCTGCTGTGTTTCATCAAGGGTCGCATGAATACAGAATGCTATGCGGATGACGGTATTTCGGGAAGGATTTTTTTTATGTCCGCTGAGAAGGTGATAAAAATAGGAGCGCTCAAAACGGCTCTCTTTGATGACATCTGTCGCGGAGAAACCATGGCGCTTCATTATTTCATACAGGTAGTTGTTGAAGACCGGAAAATCATTTATTTCGTCCATGAACTGAGTCACTTCTGAGAAGTGTCCGGAATTTTTAATAAAGTCCATTAGCTCTGAAGTGGTGATCTGGTCTTTTTCGTGTTCTATCATCGTTAATAAACGGCGCTCCCTCAATGTGCATAGTTGATAATCAAAAATGATAGCTTAGAATACTTGTATTATTATAAGAATATTTTATGACAAAAGGCAAGTCATGTCACGGAAAAGTCTTCTGTCGGGACACCAAAAGAAGGGGGCGTATTGATATAGTAATGTAAGAGTTACAAATCATTACTATTATCGAGGGGGTGCGCAAATTGAAGAGAAAGTGGGTAAAACTGTTTGCGGCAGGCTGCGTCGTGTCAATGCTCGCAGCAGTTCCGGGGATGCAGGTGATGGCTGATGAACTCATAGAGGATGCTTTATCAGTCGCAACTCTGGCAGACGAAGTGACAGACATAGCTGAAATACAAAGCGGGGAACTGTTAAGTGACGAAGACAGAGCCCAGAATGTGTCGGCAGAAGTATATGACGAGGAAATCGTCGGAGCCGGAAGAGTTACGGTCGGCGATAGAGTGAGCGCGTCATTTGATGAAGCAACGGGAGCTGTTGTATTCTACTCTAATAACGGCACGCTGTATAGTGACTGGATAGACATGCTTGAAGTAGACAGAAACGACATTACATCGATCGAAGTTGCCGATGGCACTGTCTTTCTGCCGGAAGACGCAAGAGGGGTGGTTGAAGACGACGAAGACTGGTATTATCAGTTCTTCGGAGGACTGGAGAATCTGGAAACTTTTGTCTCGTCCGGTTTCGACACATCATATGTCAGGGATATGGGCTATATGTTCGTTTACTGCCGAAGTCTCGAAAGACTCGACCTGAGCGGATTTGATACGTCGAATGTAGAGCAGATGTACGGTATGTTCCAGGAATGCTACAACCTCATAGAAGTCGACCTCAGCGGATTTGACACGTCAAAGGTAGAGCAGATGTGGCAAATGTTCGAGGAATGCCACAACCTCACAGAGCTCGATCTCAGCAGTTTTTCCACGTCTTCACTGTCGGGCAGTATAGGCCATATGTTCAGCAACTGCCACAGCCTTGAGAAAGTGGACATGAGTAATTTTGACACTTCCAATGTAGAATACATGGACTTTATGTTCGAAAACTGCCACAGCCTGAAGGAAGTTGACGTGAGCGGATTCGATACGTCGAAGGTGACGGATATGGGCTGTATGTTCCAGAACTGTCACAACCTGGAGACCCTCAATGTAAGCAATTTTGACACTTCCAACGTAGAATACATGGGCGGCATGTTCCAGAACTGCAACAGCCTTCAGGCGTTGGATGTAAGCGGATTCGATACGTCGAAGGTGCAGGATATGGGCGGCATGTTCCAGAACTGCAACAACCTTCAGGTTTTGGACGTAAGTAATTTTGATACTTCTAACGTAGAATATATGTGGGGCATGTTTCAAGAATGCAGCGAACTTACAGAACTAGATGTCAGCGGATTTGATACATCAAACGTCGAGGATATGAATGCTATGTTCGGGAGCATGAGGAACGTGGGCGAACTCGACGTCAGCGGATTTGACACATCGAATGCGCTGACGATGGAGGGTATGTTCAGTGATTGCGAGAGCATAACATCCCTTGATGTGAGCGGTTTTAATACGGCAAAGGTTCGGAATATGCGCGGTATGTTTGAAAACTGTGGCAGCCTTGAAAGCCTGGATCTTAGCGGCTTCAACACATCGAGGGTTCGGTACATGGACAATATGTTCGCATGGTGTCATAACCTTAACAGCCTCAATGTAAGCAGCTTCAACACCTCGAAAGTTCAATCCATGGAGAGCATGTTCCGGTGCTGCTGCGAGAACCTTACCGAACTGGATCTTAGCAGTTTCAACACGTCAAATGTCAATGATATGAGCGAGATGTTCCAGGAATGCAGGAACCTTAAGAAGCTGGATCTTAGCAGCTTTAACACGTCAAAAGTATGGGATATGCGCTGGATGTTCGGAGACTGCCATGAACTTTCGGAACTGAATCTGAGCAGTTTCGATACAGCAAACGCCGAGGATATGCGTTGGATGTTCCAGAGCTGTGATTCGCTTACAGAGCTTGACCTCAGCAGCTTTGACACGTCAAATGTGGAATATTTAAGATATTTTATTAATGGCTGTCCTTCTCTGGAAGTCCTTAAAACACCTAAAAAGAACGGCCAGACTACTCCCCTGCCCGATGTCATGTACGATGCATATGGCAAGGAGTACACAGATCTGCCGGTCCGCTCGGGCAGTATCACTCTGACGCGAGAAAAGCCGACGGTCACACCTACTCCTACTCCGACCCCGGCGCCCGCTGCGGGATTCTCAGATGTAAAGGACCCGAAACATGCCTACTACAACGCTATTTACTGGGCTGCGGACGCAGGTATCACCAAGGGATATCCGGACGGCACGTTCGGCATTGATAAGTCCTGCACTCGCGGCGAGATGATGATGTTCCTGTGGAGATATGCGGGCAAGCCGGCACCGAAGGCAGTCTCTAAGAGCCCCTTCAAGGATGTTGCGAAAACGCATGCCTTCTATAACGCTATCCTCTGGGGTTCTCAGAACGGAATTACCAAGGGCTACTCAGACGGAACGTTTGGCCTCGACCGCAACGTGAGCCGCGGCGAGTGCATGATGTTCCTGTGGAGACTGAAGGGCAAGCCGGCACCGAAGGCCGTTGCGACATCGCCGTTCAAGGATGTCCCGAAGACCAACGCCTTCTATAATGCAATTCTCTGGGGGGCTCAGAAAAAGGTAACGACCGGTTATACATCCGGTCCGAAGAAAGGAACGTTCGGTATTAATGAGAACTGTACGAGAGGCCAGATCGTGACATTCCTGTACAGGGCAAAATAAAGTTTTTTTAATAGCAAGACCTGCAGTCCCATCCCTGCAGGTCTTGTTTAGTCATCCGAAATTTATTAATACAAGTCGCCTTTTTCTATTGAACTGATAATACTTCTTTCCGGTGCAGGGTCGCCGTTATAAACCTGGCAACTGAAAACTTCCTGGGAAATATCATAGATAATCAAGATATGGCTGCCAATTCGGAGAAAATTCTTGAAATGATGAAAACGCAGGAAATGAAAACCCTCCAACGTATGAAGGATTTAGAAGCCGGTCTGATTCATTGTAAACGGTAGAAAACGGGCATTCATGACTGCTTCCTACTTTTAGTGTTACGATACTGACAAATTAATTTTTGGGAGGTACGTAAT
>JBGUIK010000119.1:0-7697 GCA_045112915.1 Lachnospiraceae bacterium | reverse complement strand
TGCTTCACTTAATGGCACCACACTGTAACGCGGCAGCCTCCTTTTATACGTTCAAAGCACCGTGGCCTGTCAGCTGTTGAACTTGTCCAGCACTTTATAGAGCAGATTGTACAGCGCAGCTGCCTCTTCAGGCTCGAGCGGCACGCACTTTCCGATTGAAGCGGGGATTTTTACCGCCTCCTCGCGAAGTGCCCGGCCTTCATCTGTCAGGCTCACAATGACGACTCTCTCATCGGACTTTGAGCGTTCCCGGGTCACGTAACCCTTGTCCTGCATTTTTTTCAGCAGCGGAGTGATGGTCCCATTATCGAGGTGCAGCTTCGTTCCGAGCTCACCGACGGTGATGCCGTCCCGCTCCCAGAGTACGAGGAACACGATGTACTGCGTGTAGGTTAGCCCGAGCGGCTTAAGGAACGGCGTGTACAGATTGACAATACTTCTTGAGCATGCATACAGCGGAAAGCAGAGTTGGTTTTCAAGTTTTAATGCATCGTAATTATTCTCGGCAGCCACTTTATGTATTCCTCCTTAGGATATTGTTTTACAGAAGAGCCTTCACACATGCCTCGACGGTTTCCATCTTGGCAGTCGGCTCAAAGCGTGCAACTACCTTTCCGGATCTGTCAACGATGAATTTTGTAAAGTTCCACTTGATATTCGGATTGTTCTTATAATCTTTGTCGATTTTCTTCAGCATGACACCCATTGCCAGAGCTGTGGGTCCCTTGCCGAAACCTTCGAACCCCTTCTGGCTTTTTAAATAGGTGTACAGAGGAAGCTCGTTTTCACCGTTGACATCAGATTTCTTCATCTGCGGGAACATTGTATTGAAGTGCAGCGTGCAGAATTCATGAATCTCGTCATCAGTGCCCGGCGTCTGGCCTGCGAACTGATTGCAGGGGATGTCAAGGATTTCGAGCCCCTCTTCATGATATTTTTCATACATGCTCTCAATATCCTTGTACTGGGGCGTGAATCCGCAGCCGGTCGCTGTATTGACGATCATAATTACTTTTCCTTCGTACTCCTTAAGACTGAATTCGCCGCTCTTCGGCGTTGGTACGGAATAATCATAAATGCTCATAGTGTGCCCTCCTGATCTATGCGATAAGATTTTATCAGTTATATCTATTTGATGGTTATATTTTATCAAATATAATCGCTTTGTCAACTGCTTTTTCATGATTTCAAGTCTCGGCAACGTATTATAGAACCAGTTAAGCCTGTCTGGTAATAGTTCAGACAGGCTGCTCATAAATGTCGTTTCCGGCGAAAAGCATCCATCTTCGTGAGAAAAACATTGTTGGTCCGACCGAGAGATCAGCAATGCATATGCATTGCTAAGCTTGCAGAACGGACCAACGCTTTTCGATGAAGATGATGCTTTCGCCGGATCCTGAAACTTCGCGGCAGCCTGCCAGAACGGGGAATATAAACAGTGAACTGTGACGTTTTGCAAACACTCTTTTCATTTATGCTCCTTTGATGTATAATTTGCTTACAGTAAATGGGCAAGTCCCACAAGGAGGAAACTATGGCAAAGTATGTATGTGATGTATGTGGCTGGGAATACGACGAAGAAGAGGGCGCCCCGGATTACGGCATCGAGCCGGGTACAGCCTGGGATGATCTTCCGGAAGATTTCGAGTGTCCGCTTTGCGGCGTAGGCAAGGATCAGTTCTCCGAAGAATGATCTGGCTATTTCGAATCCGGCAGAAGCAGACCGTCAGATGACGGTCTGTTTTCGCTTAGGATACTGTATTACTTTGCCGGTCTGTTTCCGGCTACATGGAGGAATAATTATGAAAAAGAAAGCGGCAGTGCTGGCGGCTATATTGGTATGCTCATTATGCGCATGCGGGAGTCAGAACGCTACTGAATCTGCTGAGCCGTCTTCGGATATCAGCAGTACCGTGGAGAATAGCACAATAATGTCGGAGGACGTGCAGGACATGTCTCAGGGAACATACGAGGACGAGCCGGCTTCGACGGGGCCTGAAGCTCCCCCGGTCGAAGTCGTTCCCACTGATACCAGCCAGCAGCAGTCTACGATATTTAATGAGTCACTGACTTCTATGCTGAAGCCGATGGATGCCGTCATGGTAGCTGCACAGGTCACCGGAATTGACTGTGACCCGGGAAATGATATATCTGTATGGACGACTATGTATTATTATATGGCTCTCTACGGACCGCTTGTTCCGGGCGCGGGATATACGGAGAACAACGAATACCTTTATGTCGGTGAGGATGTGATCCGCGAAGCGGGCAGGGTCCTGTACGGTGAAGAATACTCACTTCCGCCTATCCCGGAGCAGATCCAGAGAATATCCCTGCACGATGACGGTAAATACTACGTCAAGATGGATCCGAGACCGGACGGTTATCCGATCTTCTGCAGCGCAGTGAAGAACGGTGACGGAACCTATGAGGCGGTTGCCCAGCTCATTACAGATCATGGAAAGATAATATCTACTCAGAGCTTCCACTTCGAACCGAAGATGGATACCAACGCGCTGCTCGGTGAATCATATGCTTATACGATCGGGAGCCTTGGAGTGGGCTGAAGGACTGCTTGCTTTTCGGAAAGACAACTGTTATAGTATTGGTAGAACAGAAATTGGGGAGGCGAGCTATGTATATTGAAATTGATTTTAACAGCGATCAAGCCATTTATCTCCAACTTTGCAACCAGATTATAATGGGCATAGCCACGAAAGATCTGCGTGAGGGGGACAGTCTGCCGTCTGTGAGGGCCCTTGCCGAGACGATAGGTGTGAACATGCACACCGTAAATAAGGCATACGCGGTCCTGCGTGACGCCGGTTTCCTTACTGTAGACAGGCGACGCGGCGCGATTGTCTACATCGACAGAGAAAAGATGGATGCGGTGCAGGAGCTTCGGCGGGACCTTGCTATCGCGCTTGCCAAAGCGAGATGCAAGCACATTACCCGGGAGGAAGTTCACGCGCTGATCGACGAGATATGCGAGGACTTTAAATGAAACAGAACTTTACTTCCGAAGCGAGGAAGGCGATAGACGCTGCCGGCAGGACTGCGCGCTACTGCAGGCAGAATTATATAGGGACCGAGCATCTTCTGGCCGGACTCCTTGTTGCTGTACAGGGGACTGCCGCCTACGTGCTTTCGGACGCGGGTGTGACTAAAGATAAGCTTATGAAACTGATCGACAGTCTTATTACCCCGCAGGGCAACGTAGCGCTGATGGATGATGCGGAGTATACTCCAAGAGCGGAAAGCGCGCTCCGGGAAGCGATCCGTCTTGCGGATCAGCTCCGTTCCGATAAACCCGGAACAGAACATATACTGCTCGCGATCCTGAAAGACAACGAGTGCGTAGCAGCAAAGCTACTTCACACAATGGGAATCGATCTTCGAAAACTCTATGCGGACACAATTGCCGCAATGGGGGAAGAGGGGACGATAGACGAGAAGACATTTGCAAAAGCTCAGATGTCTAATCAGGGAGAAAACGGAGGTTCGGCACTTGAAAAATATGGCCGTGATCTCACCAGTCAGGCCGAGCAGGGACTCCTTGATCCTGTAATAGGACGCGAGGATGAGATAGGGAGGGTCATGCAGATCCTGAGCAGGAGAACTAAGAACAATCCCTGCCTGATCGGAGAACCCGGCGTCGGAAAGACTGCGATTGTCGAGGGTCTGGCCCAGCGTATTGCGTGGGGGATCGTACCGGAGCAAATGCGCGATAAGCGCCTTATCATGCTTGACATGTCCGGCATGGTAGCCGGCACTAAATACCGCGGTGAGTTTGAGGAGCGGATAAAAAATGTTATAAAAGAAGTGTCCGAGAGCTCCAATGTTCTTCTTTTCGTCGATGAGCTGCACACCATGATCGGAGCGGGCGGTGCCGAGGGAGCGCTTGACGCCTCCAATATTCTGAAGCCGTCTCTGTCCAGGGGCGAGATACAGATGATCGGAGCGACCACGATCGACGAGTACAGAAAATACATTGAAAAAGACGCTGCGCTCGAGAGAAGATTCCAGCCTGTGCAGGTGGAGGAACCCACTAAGGCGGAAGCGCTGGAGATTATGAAGGGACTTCGTCCCTATTATGAATCCCACCACGGAGTAAGAATCACGGATGAAGCTCTGGCGGCGGCAGTCAATTTATCCGAACGTTATGTCAGCGACCGTTCTCTTCCCGATAAGGCCATTGATCTTATCGATGAAGCCGCTTCAAAGGTCCGGCTCGGGAGTTTTAAGGGTACAGGCAGACTTATAGAACTCAGGCAGAGACTGATGGAGCTCGGGGAACTCAAGGAACGGGCAATTGTCGAGGGTGATCTCGATGCCGCACGCGCTTACAGGGACGAAGAAAAATCCGTGAAAGCGAGCAGCGACGAGCTCATGAAGAAGATGGGAGAAGGCGGTCGAAAGGGTTCCCTGACCGTTGATGAGAACGCGGTCGCTGAAGTTGTTTCCGGCTGGACTAAGATACCGGTCGCCAAACTTGCGGAGGCTGAATCCAGACGTCTTGCAAGACTTGAGCGGCAGCTCCATAAGAGGGTGATTGGCCAGGATGAAGCGATTCGAGCTGTTGCCGGAGCAGTGAAGCGCGGCCGGGTCGGAATCAAGAATCCGAACCGCCCGACCGGATCCTTCCTTTTCCTGGGACCGACAGGTGTCGGAAAAACTGAGCTTTCCAAAGCGGTGGCTGAGGCGGTATTCGGTTCCGAACAGAACCTGATACGCGTTGACATGTCTGAGTATATGGAGAAATACAGCGTATCCAAGATGATCGGATCTCCGCCCGGCTATGTGGGATATGACGAGGGAGGCCAGCTCTCTGAGCAGGTGCGGCGCCATCCTTACAGTGTAATTCTTTTCGACGAGATCGAGAAAGCCCATCCGGATGTGTTCAACATTCTGCTTCAGGTCCTGGATGAAGGTCATATCACGGATTCTCACGGGAGAAAAGTCGATTTCAAGAATACCTGCCTCATTATGACTTCCAACGCTGGCGCGCAGTCAATAGTCGAGCCGAAACGGTTGGGATTCGGAGCAGGAGATGATGAGAAGGCCGATTATGAGCGGATGAAAAGCGGTGTCATGGCCGAGGTCAGAAGGATATTCAAGCCGGAATTCCTGAACCGTATTGATGAGATCATTGTTTTCCACATGCTGAGTAAAAAAGAAGTGGAACAGATCGTCGGCCTTATTACAAAGGAACTGACAGACAGAGCTAAGAGTGAGATGAATATCGATCTTAAAATCACAGCCTCGGTCAAAAAGCAGATTGCCGAGGCGGGATTCTCGCCGAAGTACGGCGCGCGCCCGCTCAGAAGAAAAATTCAGGAGAAAATCGAGAATCCGCTTTCTGATATGATCCTGAACGGTGAGGTCCGGGAAGGCGACGAGGTCACGGTGCGTGTGATAAAGGGCGAGATTGCATTTGCATCTTCTAAGGAGTAAAAGGGACTTGCCGGCTGCAAAGGACCGGCAGGCATCTTATATGTAACATTGACCTGCACAATTCGATAAGAGGTATAACATGGCTGTTATCAATGAACTGATCCGCACAGAGGCGGATGGAAGCATCAGCTTTGGCAACTATGAACTTGCGTCAAAAACAAAAATCTCAGATTTTGAACACGAAGGCGATCTGTATAAGGTCAAGACATTCTCGGGCATCACAAGGCTGGAACGCAACGAGATGTTCGTCTATGAGTCTGTACCGGGAACAGCGGTCAGAGAACTTCGGTACACGGAAGGCGGCCTCAGTTTTCTGGTCGAAGGTCCGGAGGACGCGCAGATTACCGTGGAGGGCGAACCCCAGACGGAATACGCGATCGTGATCGACGGTGACATTCGCGATGAACAGAGGACCAATCTCGGCGGAAAGCTGTCTTTCGGGGTTGAACTTGCAAATGCAGACGCAGTCAAAGTAGAGATTATCAAAAAGTGATATGGCAGCGATAAAAAAGAAAACAGTATTCTTCTGTCAGAACTGCGGATATGAATCCGCAAAGTGGATGGGGCAGTGCCCCGGCTGCAGAGAATGGAATACATTTGTGGAAGAGCCCGATGCAAAGGGCTCTTCTTCTAAAAAAGGGGTCCGGAGACCTGGCGGAACTTCAAAACCGGTACGTCTTCGGGATATATCGATGGAAGAGCACAGGCGGCTCGGGACAGGCATGAAAGAACTCGACCGGGTGCTGGGAGGAGGAATCGTCAGAGGGTCCATGGTGCTTATCGGAGGAGATCCGGGCATAGGAAAGTCTACGATCCTTCTTCAGGTCTGCAGATATCTCGCGGACAGCGGCTCGCGGGTCCTCTATATTTCAGGCGAGGAGAGTCTTCAGCAGATCAAGATGAGGGCATCGAGAATAGGGGAGATTTCCGACAATCTGCTTCTTCTGTGCGAGACCAACCTTGCTGATATTAAAGAGGTAATTGAAGAACAGAGGCCGGACGTGTGCGTGATCGACTCCATTCAGACCATGTATAATGAGGAGGTTGCAAGTGCGCCGGGCTCTGTATCTCAGGTCCGGGAATCGACGAACGTTCTCATGATGCTGGCTAAAGGTCTGGGTGTATCCATGTTCATTGTCGGCCACGTGACCAAAGAGGGGGCGGTAGCTGGTCCCAGGGTGCTCGAGCACATGGTCGACACAGTCCTCTATTTCGAGGGAGATCGCCATGCATCTTATCGGATACTCAGAGGCGTAAAGAACAGATTCGGCTCTACCAATGAAATCGGCGTCTTTGAGATGAGAGGCTCCGGTCTCGTTGAGGTCGAAAACCCTTCTGAATATATGCTGAGCGGACGGCCGGAGGACGCGTCGGGCTCGGTCGTTGCCTGTTCTGTGGAAGGTACAAGACCGGTACTGATCGAGATACAGGCTCTTGTGTGCCAGAGCAATTTCGGTATCCCGCGCAGGACTGCGACCGGCACAGACTATAACCGCGTGAATCTTCTGATGGCTGTTCTCGAAAAACGATGCGGTATAGCCCTTGGCGCGTGCGATGCCTATGTGAACATTGCGGGCGGCATCAAGATGAATGAGCCGGCACTGGATCTGGGAATTTTGCTCGCGCTTGTGTCGAGCGTCCGCGATTATACGATACCTGATGATGTGATGGTGTTCGGCGAGGTTGGTTTGTCCGGTGAGGTGCGCGCGGTAAGCCAGGCGGAGAACCGTGTGCAGGAAGCTAAGAGACTGGGCTTTCATAAGGTCATCCTTCCCAGTGCCAATATGAATTCCTGCCGGAGGATCGAGGGCATTGAGTTGGTCCCGGTTAAGGCTGTGAGGGAAGCAATCGCGGAATCCAAAAATAGTTAAAGTTCAGACGGGCTGTACCGCAGTTTAAGACTCCGGCAGCCGATACCATCTTCATCGAAAAACGCAGGTCCTTCACTGCGAGCTTAGCAACGCGAAAGCGTTGCTGATCTCTCGGTCGGACCTGCAATGTTTTTCTCACGAAGATGGTATCGGCTGCCGGATACGAACCTATGGAAACAGCCTGTCTGAACTTTATTCCAAAATCCGTATCAAAAACTCTGTATCAAAAAAAGTAAAAAAATAAAAATAGTGCTTGCCAAAAGAGTCAGTGAGTGCTAATATATTTTCTGCACCGCAAAAGAGCGGTGCGGAAATAAAAAAACTTTGATAATAAAACAAAAAAGTTGTTGACAAAGGCTTTGAAGTTTGATA
>JBGUIK010000118.1:0-3911 GCA_045112915.1 Lachnospiraceae bacterium | reverse complement strand
CAGGGACTGCACCCGCGGCGAAATGATGATGTTCCTTTGGAGATACTCGAACAAGCCGGCACCGAAAAAGGTCTCGAAATCTCCGTTTAAGGATGTTCCGATGAATCATGCATTCTACAATGCTATTCTCTGGGGATCTCAGAAGGGCATCACAAAGGGCTATCCGGATGGATCATTCGGTATCAACCGTAACGTGAGCCGAGGTGAGTGCATGATGTTCCTCTGGAGGCTCAAGAACAAGCCGGCCCCAAAGGCGGTAGCTAAGACACCGTTCCCGGATGTTCCGAAGTCACATGCCTTCTACAACGCGATACTCTGGGGCTATCAGAAAAAGATCACGAATGGCTTTACATCGGGACCACTCAAAGGAAAATTCGGCATCAATGAGAACTGCTCGAGAGGGCAGATCGTGACATTCCTATACAGAGCAAAGTAAAATTTTTAAAGAGAGGGGTGTACAGAATGAAGAAAAAGTGGAAAAAACTAATGGCAGCCTGGTGTGCGGTAGTGATGCTCATGACGATGCCGGGGGTGGGCGTATTGGCTGATGAGATGAGGGTGGAAGATGAACTGATTGTGGAAGAGGCTGCAGTTCCGGAAGAGCCAGTGGAGTCTGTGGATGCTCCAATCGAGGGTGTGACGGAAAGTGTTGACGCGCCGATTACTGAAGATACGTCGAGCCCAGAAGCGGCAGAGGAAGTCGTCGGGAAAGGTCCGATTCAGGTTGGTAAAGGCGTGACGGCGACATTTGATACTAATACAGGCGCTGTTGAGTTTAATTCCCAGGATGGGGAATTGTGGAAAAACTGGGTCGAAAAGCTGGGTGTTGAAAGAGAGGATATTACATCTATAAAGGTAGCATCCGGTACTGTGTATCTGCCTGCTTGGTCGGGTGCATATGTAGATGTTAGATATGACTTGGTGTATGAGTTTAATTTGTTTGGAGGCCTGGAGAACCTCACTAGTCTGGATCTGAGCAGTTTTGACACGTCGAATGTGACGAATATGAATGGAATGTTCTATAATTGCAGCAGCCTGACAAATCTGGACTTGAGCAGATTTGATACATCCAAGGCGAATGATATGACAGCTATGTTCTATGGCTGCAGCAGTCTGAAAAATCTGGATTTGAGTGGTTTTGACACGTCGAACGTGGCGGATATGAGTGGCATGTTCTGTTTCTGCACGGGGCTGAAAAATCTGGATTTGAGTGGCTTTGATACGTCGAACGTGACGGGTATGTATGGCATGTTTTATGATTGCGCCGGGCTGACAAATCTGGATTTATGCAGCTTCAACACATTGAGCGTAACTGATATGGGGAGAATGTTCTTTTATTGCTACAGCCTGACAAATCTGGATTTATGCAGCTTTGATACTTCAAATGTGACGGATATGAGCTGGATGTTCAGTAGCTGCAGCAGCCTGACAAATCTGGATTTGAGTGGCTTTGATACGTCGAACGTGACGGATATGAGTTGGATGTTCTCTGGCTGCAGCAGCTTTACAAATTTGGATTTAAGCAGCTTTGATATGTCAAATCTGGATAATTATGAATTCTTTTTAAGTGATTGTGATGAGCTAAGTATTCTTAAGACCCCGAAGAAGAATAATAAACCAGTGGATTTGAGCTCTCGTATGATTGATGAATCCAATAATGAGTATATTGTACTGCCGGCTATATCACAAAGTATAACTCTTACAAAAATGACGGTTTATGAAAATGTCCCTGTTGGAGAAAATGTAACGGCGACATTTGATGAGACTAAAGGAACTGTCGAATTCTATTCCGAAGACGGAACTTTATGGAAAGACTGGATTAAACAAGCAGGTTTTGTTTCACGACATATTCAATCTATAAGGGTCGCTTCCGGAACTGTTTATCTCCCAGAGGATTCAAGTTCAATATTCTCTATTCCCAAGCTATCGGAAATAGATGTTAGTGGTATTGATACTTCGAACGTGACGGATATGAGTCACATGTTCAGCGTATGCAGCCTGACAAATCTGGATTTAAGCAGTTTCAACACATCGAACGTGACTAATATGGAGTGTATGTTCAGTAATTGCAGCCGCCTTACAAATCTGGATTTGAGTGGCTTTGATACGTCGAACGTGACGGATATGTCGGGAATGTTCTATTTGTGTGAAGATTTGACTGATCTGGATTTGAGCAGCTTTAATACGCCTAAAGTGACGACTATGGGTTGCATGTTCAATAGTTGTTACAGCCTTACAAAGTTGGATTTGAGCAGCTTTAATGTCTCCAATGTGAAGGACATAGAAGAAATGTTCGCCCATTGCAACAGCCTTAGAAATCTGAACCTAAGCGGTTTTGACACATCAAAAATAACAGGTTATGGAAATGTTTTATATAGTTGTAATGCTTTAATAACTCTTAATACACCAAAGAAGAATAGTTTGCCAATACAACTTCCATTACCAATGTGTGATGAATCGGGTAAAGAATATAATTCTTTTCCAACCCTTTCTAAGAGCATCACTCTGACAAAGAAGAAGGTCGATATAGCCGACTGCAAAATCTCACTCGCTGCGACAAGTTATACTTATGATGGCAAAGCAAAAAAACCATCTGTTACCGTAAGGTATGAAGAAGTGGTTTTGGTGTCCGGAACGGATTATACCGTGAGTTATAAAAACAATACCAATGCCGGTACGGCGACAGTAGTGGTGAACGGAATAGGGGACGAACATAAGGGTAGCAAGTCTGTCACATTCACGATTAAAAAAGCAAATGCAAAACTTATCTTTGCTAAGAGCGCAATTACAAAGAAGACGACGGATGCGGCCTTTACGAATACCCTGACAAAGACAACGGACGGAACTGTGACATTCAAGTCAAGTAATACGAAAGTCGCAGCAGTAAATAGCACTAGCGGTCGTGTGACTATCAAAGGCGTCGGCAAAGCGACCATTACTGCGACCGCTTCGGCAGGAAAGAACTATGCGGCAGGAAGCGCAAAGTATACGCTGACCGTTAAGGCCCCGTCAGCTGTTGGTTTCTCGGATGTGCAGGATCCGTCCCATCCGTTCTACAAGGCCATCTACTGGGCTGCAGACGCCGGTATTACGAAAGGTTATTCCGATGGGACCTTCGGTATTGACAAGCCCTGTACCCGCGGCGAGGCAGTTATGTTTCTGTGGAGAATGGCAGGACAACCGGCTCCGGCGGAATCAATTAAAAGCCCGTTCAGCGATGTGCCGAAGACCCACGCCTTTTTTAAGGCAGTCCTCTGGGCTTCCCAGCGTGGCATCGCGAAGGGCTATAGCGATGGCACGTTCGGCATAAACGGAACGTGCACCCGCGGCCATATTATGATGTTCATATGGAGGTTCAAGGGCCAGCCGGCACCGAAGGCGGCAGCGCAATCGCCGTTCAGCGATGTTCCGAAGACCCATGCATTTTATAAGGCGATTCTGTGGGGATCGCAGACCGGTGTAACGAATGGTTTCAGCGATGGTACATTTGGCATTGATAAGAACTGTACGCGCGGTCAGATTGTGACGTTCCTTTACAGGATTAAATAGGGTATGCTGAACAGGTTTTCAGCGTACTCCCAACACTCGTTTTTTCTGTATAGAATCAGCATTTCCGCTGATAACAGACTCGATTTTTGATAAAATAGATGCAGGGTTTTTGATTTCCGTGATTCAAAATATCTGCATCTAAGGAGCCAAATATGTACCGAAATGCGAATAACGGCCAGTCCAGCATCTATGATTTCATCCTTCCTTTCGGCGGTCATCTGAACGAAGACAACCGGTGGGTAAAGCTCCGCAGCAAGATCGACTGGAAGATGATAGATGAGGAGTACTCCGGCAACTTCAAGAACAAGGACAACGGCAACGAGGCATATCCTGCTGATGTTGCATTCGGTTCGCTTTATATC
>JBGUIK010000117.1:0-4552 GCA_045112915.1 Lachnospiraceae bacterium | reverse complement strand
GCTAACTACTTCGCTCTGTCTGTTAGAACTATTTATTGTTATCAAAGTACCTAAAGGAATTTACACACAAATTCGGACTTGACTGTCAAAGGCAGCAATCACCCCATGAAATCAAGATTTTGCTGCCTCCGCCATCGTCCCGAAGAAACGCACCTTGGTCAAAAGCAGCAAATTGTCCCGTATTCAGCACTATTGGTTGCCTTTGCACTTAAGCTGACAGAAAACCGCCAGATCCAATGGCAGCAACCCCGCTCAAGATTCAAGATTTTTATCTTGACACCACCACTGCACTTTGCTAAAGTAAAGTGCATACAAATACTTAAGGAATCGGAACCATGTCACATTCATCTTCAATGAATTTCTTTTTCGGCTTTGCGAGCTTTACCTTTTTCGGTAAGGCATTTTTCGCGTTGGCTGAAAAGAGCGTGTGACGTAGTATAGCTCCACCCGGTACGAAAACTCGCACCGCAGCCGACGAGGCTGCGGTGCTTTTTTTATCTCAGCGGGGGAAGCCCCTCACCGAGATAAACACTCAGCTACACAATGCGAATCCCGCACCAAGTCTCGCAAGCGAGACTTGCATCAAAAAGAAATGGAGGCAGCACACATGATCATCATCCTGAAGAACAACCCAGACAAAGACCAACTCGAGAACCTGGAATACTGGCTGTCCGGCATGGGCATCAAAGTACACCCGACCGTAGGTACGGGCAAGACGATCCTCGGGCTAGTCGGTGACACAAGCCGGCTCGACATCGATCTCATCTCCGCGCTCGACATCGTTGAAGACGTCAAGCGCGTGCAGGAGCCCTTTAAGAATGTGAACCGCAAGTTCCACCCGGATGATACCGTCATAAACGTCGGAGGTATCAAAATCGGCGGCGGGACGCTGACCATCATCGCGGGACCCTGCTCCGTTGAGTCCGAAGAACAGGTCGTGGGTATCGCCAAATCCGTGAAGGAAAGCGGCGCAACCATCCTCCGCGGTGGCGCGTTCAAGCCGCGCTCGTCACCCTACTCATTCCAGGGACTCGGCATCGAGGGAATTCGCATTCTTCTCGCGGCCAAAGAAGCCACCGGGCTGCCGGTCGTCTCGGAGATAATGGATGCGTCGCAGCTGCCGCTATTTGCAGACATCGACATTCTCCAGGTCGGCGCGCGGAACATGCAGAACTTCTCCCTCCTGAAAGCCCTCGGCAGGCAGGACAAGCCCGTCCTCCTGAAGCGCGGGCTCTCCTCGACCTACGAGGAGTGGCTCATGAGCGCCGAGTACGTCCTCGCGGGCGGGAACAGCAAAGTCATCCTGTGCGAGCGCGGAATCCGGACATTCGAGACCTACACCCGGAACACGCTGGACGTCTCGTGCGTGCCGGTCCTCCGCCAGCTGACCCATCTGCCGATCATCATTGATCCGTCCCACGCCTGCGGCAAGTCTCAGTGGGTCCCGTCTCTTGCAAATGCAGGCATCGCCGCCGGTGCCGACGGCGTCCTCATTGAAGTCCACAACGACCCGCAGCACGCAAAGTGCGACGGACCGCAGTCACTGACGCCGGACAGCTTTGCGAAGGCAGTGCCGGAACTCAAGGCTATACATAAAATCGTTCGAGGCAGCGAATGCCTGAGCGAATAAAAACATAATATTGGAAAATACCAGGGAGGTAAAAAATGAGCGATACAGTAAGAGTTGCAGGAATCAACATGGAACTTCTGAGCAGCACAGAGACATTTCCGAACGAAGGGCGTGTCGCCTGCCAGGGTGTAAAAGGAGCCTACTCGCAGCAGGCCGCGAACCGGATGTTCGCAAAATCGATGCCGATGTTCTTCAAGACCTTCTCAGGAGTGATCGAGGCTGTGAAGAGCGGCATGGTCGACTACGGGATTCTTCCTATTGAAAACAATTCCTACGGATCGGTCCGCGCGACATATCAGCTCCTCAAAAATGCCGGCGTGTACATCATCCGGGCGGAGAGAATTCTCATCCGCCATCAGCTGCTGGTAAAGCCCGGGACAAACCTTGCTGACGTGACCAGCATCAGGTCTCACGAGCAGGCACTCGGCCAGTGCTCGCATTTTCTGAAGAAAATGGAGGATCAAGCCGCTATTATCCCCGTCCTCAACACTGCCATGGCAGCCCGCTATGTCAGCGAGTCAGAAGACAACGGAGCCGCTGCCATCGCCTCCCCGGAGGCTGCCGAAATCTACGGCCTTCAGGCACTGTCGACCCGGGTATCCGACAGCGACAACAATTATACGAGATTCGTCTGCATATCAAAGGATCCGAAAATCTATCCCGGATCGAACCGGATCTCCATGATACTCTCCGTCCCTCACGAGCCGGGGTCACTCTATAATGTAATCGGAAAGTTCGCAAAGAGAGATATCAACATCACAAAGCTCGAGAGCAGCCCGATTGTGGGCAGGAACTTCGAGTTCCGTTTCTACATCGACGCGGACGCATCGTGCGCAGACCCCGACGTACGGGTCATGCTTGATGAGCTTCGGAACGAGTGCCCGGAATTTGTTTTCCTGGGAAACTATTCCGAAGCCTGAATTACATAGTTACATCATTTATTTAGTAAGACCCGGACTTTTCGAAGCCCGGGTCTTTGTTTCATCCGATTTCAAGAACGCCTTGGTGTTCTTGCCGCGACGTGCGCAGCGCGAGAGCGCCTTCAACTGCGCACGTCTGCGATCCGCCGTGCCTAAGCATGCGTAACAATGCTCCAGTGGAGCATTGTGCAGCTGAGGCGTTTATTCTTCATCGCGAGATTGTACTCACGATGAAGGCGAATGAAACTTTGCGCGCGTATCTAGACTCACGTCACGAGTATTGCGCGATGAAGAATAAAAGACTGCCGCACTTAGTGCGACAGCCTCGTCGTTTTTGTCTTTTTATCAGAGATGATTTTTCTGTACCGTTCTCCCGGTCTCTATCAACCGCCGATGAAGGAATTGATCAGATTCGGGATCTGTGTGCGAAGCGCGATAATTGTCATATAGACCGCGAAAATATAGCAGATCGTCATGCTGACCTGCAGTACCCGGGGCGTCTTGTACCCTGTGTACAGCTCCGGTTTCCAAAGGATCAGCACCATGAAGAGCCCCGCGACCGGTGTTGCGACCGATGTGGCAACATTCGCGATGAAAATCAGCTGTGTCGGGGAGCCGCCGTAAGAGAAGCAGATGACTGTCGCCACTGCAAGGCACGCGATGCAGAGGATCTTTACAGGCTTTGATTCCAGACCTGTTTCTTTATCCAGACCCGCATTGAGCAGGACAACGCCTCTCTGCGTATTTCCCAAAAGTGAGGAGAAACCGGCACCGATAATTGCGATGCCCATGACGATCGGCGCCGCGCTTCCGAGGAAGGGGCGAAGCAGTTCGCCAAGCTGGGCCGGAGCCTTAATGGCAATGCCCTGCGGATTGAGGACGATCGCGCCGACAAGGACGATCGCGCCGGAAATCAAAACGACTGTGACGATGTGCGTGACAGCGTCAGACGTCATCGCGCCGTTGAAGAGGTCTTCCTTCCTCCATTTTTTCTCAAGTCCGAGATATGTCCCGTAAATACCTGCCGTGACAGCCGCGTTCGTGCTGATATAGGCAAGTGCTGTCGTAAGGGATCCTTCCGGAAGTGTCGGATGGGTCAGGCCATGGAACATGGCACCCGCGTCCGGTCCCCCAGTCGCAATGATTGTAGCAAAGAAAGCGACGATAATGCCGATGATGCATATCGTGATGCCCTTTTCAACTTTCGAATAAACGCCCTTGGTCAGGTAGCAGAAAGCAAGAATCCCGAGCATGATCAATGCGCCGATCCGCCAGTCAATGCCGAAGATCAGATTCACGCCTGCGCCTGTTCCTGTTATATTGCCGAGTGTAAAGAAGAAGCAGGACAGAAACAGTGCCACGCCGCAGAAGCCAGAAGCGATGCCGCCGTAGTAGGTGCGGATCGCGTGAAGAATCGGCAAACCGGTCATGATGGAAATTCGATAGGATGACAGTGTAAATGTGATTCCCATCAAGATGATCGGGATCAGCAGCCACAGCATCTTATAGCCATAGTTCGCTCCCATCATGGCAGAAGTTGTAATGTTGCCCGGCCCGATGACGATTCCTGTGAGAATAATGCCCGGTCCTATTTTCTTAAGTATCTCTTTAAAGGAGATCTTCTTTACAGCGGACGGATCAAACCCAAGGCGCTCGCTCACAGGCTTACTCATATCATTCTGAACAAAACCCATAAGTATCCTCCTGATTTTATTTCTAACAAAGCGCCGGTCCCGGGCTCTTATGCGTTTTTCGCACAATACCTGAGACCGGCGCAGAGCCATTTTTTATGTAGTTTTATTTAGGCCGGTCTGACGGAAAGCCCGGTTTCGGCTGCTTCAGTGTCCGGCTCCTTGTGCCGAATCAAGCGAACTGTGTCATGTCGACCTTGCCGAGGCCGGATTTCTTGATACCTTCAGCGACCCAGTCTTTCTCTTCCTGATCGAGCGGAAGGACCGGCTTTCTCATAAGAGCGTTCTTGAAGATGCCGCGCTGATACAGA
>JBGUIK010000116.1:0-34671 GCA_045112915.1 Lachnospiraceae bacterium | reverse complement strand
CGCAGATGTTTTAGTCCGGCCGCCTAAAGCGGCCCTGCGGCGTGAGCCGCATATGGAAGCACGTGGATTTATCCATGTGAGCTTCACTACCAATGCGAATGGCAGACCGGAGGAAATCCTGAGGAGCGTAAGAAGCGCCGTCGACGCCGAAAAGTTCGATGACATTACAATGATGTGCATAGAATACCGGGGATCAGAATCCGCGTCTTTTTAAGTCCGCGACAAGCTGCACGTAGAATTCTCTGACATCGAAACCGGATATATTTTCCCTGTTCAGGTCAATCATGTCCGCATGAGATATGCCTCTTGGCAGATCCATGTCGAGGAAGGCATATTTCGTGCCCCAGGCAAATGACCCCTCCCCCACAAGCCCGTCATTCCTCCCGTCAAACAATTTGACGATAGGATATGTGAAATTCAAAGGGAATTTTCCCGAAGCGGCCTTCTTCTGTACCGAACCGACCCACTGATAGGCGACAGCGGGGCTGTCGGGCGTGGTTTCATTAAATCTGCCGCATGCGGAGGCGGTCAGGTCTTTGACAGCAGAAAGAAAATCGGGATCGGTATCTCCGAGTTTCGCAGCCGCGGCATTATACTTTTTAGCGACCGCGAGCTGAGCAGTTTCGGGAATTTTGTTCAGGAAATAATCTGCAAATTCACACCCTCTGTGAGGTGTATTGATCGTCGTGAGGGAGGCGATGTACTTCCCCGCGGATGTGTGCGCGATGGCGGCCCGGGTATCCAGGCCGCCTTTTGAGTGCGCTATGACATTCACTTTCTCGCAGCCTGTCTCCCGGACGATATCCAGAATGCGTTTTTCCAGTTCTTTCGCGCTGTCAGCCACTGCGGCCGCGCTGTTGTGCTTCCCGTAGTAGATGACGGCACCGTTCTTTTTCAGCTCTCCCGGGATCCGCCCCCAATAATTCAATACTTCGAAGTCCCTGAAAAACACTCCGTGGACCAGCAGCAGGGGGTACTTCGTCCTGCAGATCTGCTGACTCTTCCTGCTCTCGTTGAGTTTATATTTTTCTGTTTCCGTGCGTATCTCGCTGCCGCAGATGCGTACGATTTTGAGCAGCATGATAATATTTGCAAATGGAACCCAGCCAAGTGCAATCCCCAAAATCCGCTGCTTGAGGCCGAGCTGGATCGATGAGATGTACACGAGCACGATTCCGATCCAGAAAACGCATACTTCTATGAGGGCAAGAACGGCCACGGCGGCGATCCACGGTGCATAGAATTCCGGCCGCTTAAGGATGAACCCGGCGACAAGAATAAAGTCTAATATAAGCAGGGCGATAAAGAATTTCAGCAGTGCGGTGCCCGTTTTGAGCAGGCGGATGTTTTTGGCCATGTGCTCCCTCCACGATACGAATTCTTTCTGAGTGTTCTGTGTTTCGAACCGGAGATCTGAATTATTCCCACTTTGCAGTCGCCAGAATATCTTTCCAGATCTTGGTGCTCTCACCCTTAAGCTCTCTGCGCATGTAGATGTGCAGATAATAGAGGACTTTGTTTTGCTTGATCACACAGGTCTCCCCGTGCATGGAGATACCCTGCGCTTCGTACTCATAGCTGAAGCCGGGAGCGCTCTTTCCGCCAATGTCTTCTGCAAATGTCTCACGGAACCTATAGCCATACGGCTGCATTGCCTGGCTTATGGCTTTCTGCGAGTTGTCGGCAGCGTCCTTGGCGCTGACGAGCAGTGCAGGAAAGAGGCCGAGCTCCTTCCAGCCGATGGAGATTATGATATGCCTGTCCGGATCTGTAAGGCATTCGCCGGGACCGTCTGCAAGCATCTTCAGTTTCTGGCGTTCGTCATTATCCATAACGTGGAAGCCGTCAGGAAATGAAAGGTGGAGTGTGCTGTTGAAAGTTCTCTGTATACCCATAGTGAGTCCTCTGTTCATTTGCAATAGTCACTGCGGCTAATAAAGCTGCGTCAATAAAGCGTAGCAGCAGAATACCACGTCCATAGGAGCCGCCTCACCGCATGGGGGTGGAGGTTCATTAATTTACATCAGGCTGCGAGCTCCAAAGTCTAAGCCTCTGCAGCTGCCTTGACACCAATGCTTTTTCTACGATTCCATTTTATCAAAACGATACGTTATAAGCAAATTATGAGAGAGACATTATTCGAAGGCTGCTCCGCCCCTTAGCTTATGAGAGAGACATTATTCGAAGGCTGCTCTGCCCCTTGGCGAGAGCTACATATGGAAGAGTCTCACGAGGAGGAGTTATGGAAAGCTTTGCAGAGGCGGAGAACCACTTGTCAGAGAGTGCGATTATGTTAAAATATTAGTATGCAGTAGAAAGTAGTTGATCGCCGGCTCCTTTTGAAAAGAGGGCTCATCGGCTTAAAGATAAAGAGTAATTGTTCAGACAGGCTGCTCGATGAAGATGATATTTGAGGCGGTTCATGAAGTCGGAGTTCGTGTCTGAACTGTTACGAGAATATATTGCGGCGAAAAAGCGCCGTATGGGAGGTGAAGATTATGCCATTACTTGCAGGATATATGGTTCCGCATCCCCCGATCGCTGTCGCGGAAATCGGGTGCGGAGAAGAAAAAAAGATACAGGCGACGCTCGATGCATTTGATGCAGTCGCCGCTGACATTGCGGCGCTGAAGCCCGACACAATCATAGTCACATCCCCTCATTCTG
The DNA here is from genome assembly GCA_045112915.1 of Lachnospiraceae bacterium. Taxonomy (GTDB): domain Bacteria; phylum Bacillota; class Clostridia; order Lachnospirales; family Lachnospiraceae; genus Chordicoccus. The sequence continues at coordinate 32,004 of JBGUIK010000116.1, read as the reverse complement.
TCATGTACCGCGACTATTTTCACATTTCGCCCGGAAAGAAAGCCCTTGGCAACTTGGGCAGATTCCGCGCGCCGCAGGTCCAGTTCGAGCAGGAGTACGACACGGAGCTTGTCGCGACGATAGAGGATTTGTGCGACAGGCAGCGCTTCCCGGCGGGAACGATGGGGGAAGTGGACAAATTCCTTGATCACGGAACTATGGTACCCCTCTATTTTGTCAATAAGAGATATAAAGGCTATAAGCTGGTCCGGATAGGTCTGTCTGCGCTTCCGCTCGAGCTGCACTGGCAGCTCGGCCAGATCATCAGGAATGCGATTGACCGTCGGGGCGAGCGTGTTGTCTTCATAGGCAGCGGCGATCTCGCGCACTGCCAGAAGGAAGACGGCCCATACGGCTATCGCCCGTCCGGCCCGGAGTACGACGAGCGGATCATGGATGTCATGGGAAGGGCGGATTTCAAAGCTCTATTGGATTTCGATGAGAGGTTCCTCGATGACTGCATGGAGTGCGGGCATAGGTCGTTTACGATTATGGCGGGAGCATTTGCAGATGACAAAGTCAATGTGAAGAAGCTCTCTCATGAGGCAACGTTCGGGGTCGGATATGGGATTTGCATTTATCATCCGATGTGAGGACTGTAACTTCTGCCTGAAACGCTGTGATTTCTGCCGGAGGGGTACGCGAAATTCAAAATAAAAAGCAATGTATTAACCGATATTCGTAAAGGAGGCCTGCTATGGATCCATATGTAAAGCTTGCTAAAAACACGATTGAAACATATATCCGCGACCGAAAAATCTATAGGCCGGCTGAGGATGAGCTCACTGATGAGATGATGAACAGCCGGGCGGGCGCATTCGTGTCGATCCACGAGAACGGTGACCTGCGGGGCTGCATCGGGACCATCGCCCCGTGTCAGGACAACCTTGCGACTGAGATAATCGCCAATGCCATCTCCGCATCCACCCGCGACCCTCGCTTCCCGGCGATCAGGGCCAGCGAGCTTCCGTTCCTGGAAATCAATGTCGATGTTCTCGGTGAACCGGAAGACATTTCCTCCATGGACGAACTCGATGTGAAGCGGTACGGCGTGATCGTGACCAAGGGCAGACGGAGAGGGCTCCTGCTGCCGGACCTTGAGGGGGTCGACACGGTCGAATATCAGGTGCGGATTGCCCGCATGAAGGCCGGAATCCGCGATGAGGAGGAGGGCGTGCAGCTTTCGAGGTTTGAGGTTATTAGGCATACTTGAAAGGTAACAGTTCAGACAGGCAGCATCCCTGCTTCACAAACCGGCACAAACATCTTCTTCATCGAAAGGCGTAAGCCTTTCTCTGCGAGCTTAGAAAATGCAGTAGCATTTTCTGATCTCTCGGTAAGGCTTACAATGCCTTTCTTATGAAGAAGGATGGTTTGCTGCCGGGAGAACGAACTGTGAGAAGCAGCCTGTCGGAACTGCTGCCGTGAAAGGAAAATGAGTATGGAAAAAACAGTATGTCCGGTGTGTCCGCATCACTGCGCACTGCGTGAGGGAGCGGTGGGGCGCTGCAGGGCACGGAAGTGCGTCGGTGGGAAGATCACATGCATAAACTATGGAAAAATCACATCCTTAGCGCTCGACCCGATTGAGAAGAAGCCTTTGTATTACTTTTATCCGGGCAGCCGGATCGTGTCGGTCGGGAGCTTCGGGTGCAACCTCAGCTGTCCCTTCTGCCAGAATCATGAAATTGCGGCAGCGGGATCCCGTGAAGCACGCTATGCGAGAGATATGACGCCGGAGGAGATTTGCGAGATTGCGGAGGAGACGAGGGACCGCGGGAACATCGGCGTGGCCTACACTTACAATGAAGCCTTGGTCGGGTATGAGTTTGTGCGGGACACGGCCAAGCTTGTCCACGAGGCAGGCATGAAAAATGTGCTGGTCACGAACGGCACAGCTGAGCTTCCGATTCTCGAGGAGCTTCTGCCATATATTGACGCAATGAATATTGACCTGAAGGCCTTTCGCCCTGAGCTCTACAAGTGGCTCGGCGGAGATCTTCAGACTGTGATGAGCTTTATCACCCGGGCTGCGCAGGAATCCCATGTGGAGCTCACGTCGCTGATCGTCCCGGGGAAGAATGATTCTCTTGAAGACATGGAGCGGGAGGCAGCCTGGATCGCCGGCATTGATCCCGACATTCCGCTTCACATAACAAGATATTTTCCGCGGCATCGGATGGCCGAGCCGCCGACAAGGATTTCGCTTATGCGGGAGCTGAAGAGCGTGGCGGAGAGGCATCTGAATAGGGTGCTGCTTGGGAATGTGTAAGAATATCATAATTAAAGGGCGTGCTTTCCGGAGCACGCCCTTTAATATGTGAAGCTGGCAAGACCGAAGGCAACCAAAAGCCCATTTGATGAGTCATCCAGTTGCCTCTGCCGAAGACCCGATGAAACTCACCAAGCCCAAAGGCAGCAACCACGCCTTGGAAGCAGGATTTTGCTGCCTCTGCCAAAGACCCGATGAAACTCACTAAGCCCAAAGGCAGCAACCGCGCCTTGGAAGCAGGATTTTGCTGCCTCCGCCGAAGACCCGATGAAACCCATCAAGCCCAAAGGCAGCAACTGCGCCACAGAAGCAGGATTTTGCTGCCTCCGCCAAATTCACTCATTAAAAAGGCTTCTTCGCTCACTTCCAATCCACCAGGACCACCACGCCGCTGTTCGGAAGCAGGTCGACGATAAGCCGGCCGTTCTGAATCTCCAATGTCTGGCAGCCGTCCATGCTGCCGGCGCTCTGCATCTCAGCCTTGGTCCCGCACTTCTCAGCGAAACTGTCATAGACCTTCTGAAGCTCGCTCATGGCAGCCCTCATCTCGGCGAGAGAATCCCCCATCTGCTCTTTCAGGTCATCGCCGGTCACCTTGATAGATTTCACCGCTTTCTTCACGCCGCGGGAAGCATCCCGCACGGCACCCGCAGACTCGTAGAGCTCGTCGGCCATCCCGGTGAGCTCTTCCTTGGCCTCTTTCAGGTGCTCTGCCCGCAGCGCAGCGGCGGCATCCTTGTCGGCCTCCGTCTCATCCGGAAGGGTGAGCAGGTTGACGGCGTGGTTCGCGTTGACAGGCAGCGGAATCTCGAGATGAGCCGCGTTGTCGCCATTGTTCAGGGCCGTGATCACTGACTTTCCGTCAAGTGTTCTTGCAAATGCATACTGCTGTGTAGTAAGAAGCAGCTCCTTGTATTCGCCCCAGGTGAGGGCAGGGAACTGCGCTTTCAGCCTGCCGAGGGCTTTGTGAAGCTTCGGGAGGTCCGCATTCTCATCAAAATCTGACAGCTCAAGGCAGGGACGAAGGTTCCAGTCGGAGCCCCACTCCTTGTTTCCCTCGATGCCGAACTCGGAGCCGTAGTAGACGGACGGGATGCCGGGGAGGGTGTAGAGGAGCATGGTGACATTTGCAAGATGGGCCTTATTATTCAGCTTGGAATAGATGCGGGCCACATCGTGGTTGTCGACAAATGTATAAAGGCGGATCTTATCCCCCACGATGCCCAGAAGTCGCTTGACCGAGTGGGCGATTTCGAAATAGTTGTGGTCGTTGTGGCCGGAGAAGAGGCCTTTGTGGAGCTCATAGTTGGTGACGGAGTGGAGCATGCCGGCATTGGCCCAGCGTGAATAATCGCCGTGAATGACCTCGCCCATGAGCCAGAAATCCGGCTTCATCGCGTCACACACGCCGCGCAGGTCGCGCATGAAACCGAAGTCGAGAACGTCGGCTGCGTCGAGGCGGATTCCGTCGATGTCAAACTCGGTGATCCAGAAGCGGACCGTGTCGAAGAGATAATTCTTGACATCCTGATTCCACATATTGAGTTTGACGAGCAGGTTGTGGCCGCCCCAGTTGTCGTAGGAAAAACCGTCATTGTACTCGTTGTTGCCCCAGAAGTTCACATTGCAGTACCAGTCGCGGTAGCGGGAATGCTCGCGGTTCCGTTTCAGGTCTTCAAATGCGAAAAAGCCGCGGCCTGTATGATTGAAGACTCCATCGACGATGACTTTCATGCCGATCTTGTGGCAGTGCTTCACGTAGGCCTTGAAATCCTCATTTGTGCCGAGCCGGTTATCCACGGTGCGGTAGTCGATCGTGTCGTAGCCGTGGCTGCCGGACTTAAAGAGGGGGCCGATATAGATCGCGGTGCAGCCGATGCGCTGCGCGTGGTCGCTCCATTCAGTTATTTTATTGAAATGAGAGCCATGCTCTCCGTGATTATCGTGTGGGCAGCCGCAGAGGCCGAGCGGATAAATGTGATAGAATACGGCGCTGTCATACCATGCCATATAGTTGTTCTCCTTTAGTTATATTTGCGCAAAAGCGCGGTCTTTAGTATACCACATATCGGACCGCAGTGCAAAATCGGTCAGCTCAAGGGGCAATAGTTCAGACAGGCTGTAGTCGGGCTCGTATTCCGGCGCAAACATCATCTTCATCGAAAAACTCAGGTCCTGCCCTGCGAGCTAAAAAAGCAAAGCTTTTTGGTCTCTCGGTCGGACCTGAAATGTTTTTCTCACGAAGATGGATGTTTTGCTCCGGAAACGGAGTGTAAGAATAGCCTGTCTGAACTGCTGCCCAAGGAATACAACACGGTGAAAAATCCACTGTCATTTGTACTGTAGAAAATGTATAATGAAATGCGAGATACTTCTCTATCTAGTTTTCAAGGATCGACCGGAATAAGTCGTCATTATCTGGCCAGGTTTATGGCTGGATAAATGGCCATATAAGTGACCTGGAACAAGCCGTACTGAGCTGTCTGCGGGATGATCCCGGGATGACCACTGCGATCTTTCGGTATCGAGTACGTATAATGAATTACGAAAAAAATATTCAGGAGGGCACCATGGGCATCGTAGTAATCGGAGCGATATTCGTAGACATAAAGGGATACCCGTATGACACATATCTCCCGACAGGCCGCAACTCCGGCAGAATCGTGCAGGTCCACGGAGGCGTGAGCCGCAATATTGCGGAGGATATTGCAAATGTCGAACTCCGCCCCACCTTCGTCTCCCTCGTGGACGACACCGGTATGGGAATCGATGTCATAGAAAAACTGAAGCGGCACAAGGTCAACACGAAATATATACGCAAAGTGCCGGACGGTATGGGAGCGTGGCTGGCAATATTTGACAATGACGGCGACGTTGCCGGGTCCATTTCCAAGAGGCCGAACCTTGAGCCGATCGCTCAGATCCTTAAGGAAGAGGGCGATGAGATCATAAAGGACTGCGACAGCATTGTCGTGGAATTTGACCTTGAGAACAGTGTGCTCAAGCAGGTATTTGCCCTCGCGGAGAAATATCATAAGGACGTGTACGCAGCCGTCTCCAACATGTCGATCGCGATGAAGCGGCGTGACAGGCTGCAGAAAATTCGCTGCTTTGTGTGCAACAAGGAGGAGGCGGAGGTATTTTTCGCGGATTCCTTCAGCGGGATTCCGAGTGAGGAGCTTGCCCGGGTCCTTGTCGATAGAATACGCAGCGCCAACATCCGCAGCATGATTGTCACGCTGGGCGGTGACGGAGCCATCTACGCGGACGCGCTGACCGGAGAGTATGGTCAGACACACGCGAGGAAGGTGAACGTCAGCGATACGACCGGGGCGGGTGACGCGTTCTCGGCGGGCGTTACCATCGGTCTTACCTACGGAAAGAGCCTGGCTGAATCCTGTGAGATCGGTACGAGGCTTGCGGCGTCCGTGATCGTGACTCAGGACAATGTGTGCCCGAGGTTCAGACCTGAGGAGTTCGGGCTTATAGTAAAAAACAGCTCAGTCGAGCTGTAACGCAGTTTCAGATACCGGCACAAGCATCATCTTCATCGAAAAGCGCCTGTCCTACCCTGCGAACTTGCGTAGGCGACAAGCCAAGGTGCCTGATTCGTGCTGGCACGAAAGGAAGGCACTTTGGCGCCCGCCCGTCATCGAGCGTGAAACGCGAGATGAAGGCGGCTTGCAGCCTACCCGATTTCTCGGTCGGACAAGCAATGCTTTTCTCACGAAGATGGATGCATTGTTGCCGGAACCGAAATTCAAAAACAGCTCGCCTGAACTGTAATGAAGTAAATAACACGGAAGAGGATTTCCGATAATATTTGTAGATATTTTACATACAATTTACTATAATGAAGTGGTGCAGATTATACTTATCTGCTAATGAAATTTTTAGAGGTTTGCAGCATGATAGGGGAACTACTTGCAAATAGGGTGTTGATCGCCGGCGGCATAGGCTGGGCATCCGCACAGATTATTAAGACGATTATCTACGCATGTATGAATCGCACACTTGACCTGACAAGACTTGTCGGTGACGGCGGAATGCCGAGTGCCCACTCGGCGACGGTGACGTCGGTCGCGCTGGCGACGGGGTTTGAGTGCGGGTTCTCGTCACCGATATTTGCAGTGGCTGCCTTTTTCGCCTTCATAACAATGCACGATGCCTCCGGGGTTCGCCTCGAGACCGGGAAGCAGGCCAAGGCCATCAATGACATTTTCGTTCTTCTCTCCGATATGATGGAGGACGTGAAGACACCCGAGCAGAAGCTAAAGGAGCTGGTCGGCCATACGAGGCTGCAGGTGTTTGCCGGGTGCGGCCTCGGGCTGCTTGTGACGGCTCTTTCGTATATGATCGTAAAATGACGTTTGGGGGACGGTTCTTTTCGCGTGAGGCCTTGGTTCAGGCTGGCTGTTATCGCACTCCGTTTCCGGAGCAAAGCATCCATCTTCGTGAGAAAAACATTGCAGGTCCTTCCCTGTGAGATCAAAAAGGCTTTTGCCTTTTTAAGCTCACAGAAAAGACCTGCGTTTTTCGATGAAGATGATGTTTGCGCCGGATTCTGAGCTTCGCTGCAGCCTGCCTGTATTATTACTTCACGCGAAAAGAACCGTCCCTTATTCACCCTCGGTTAGTATTTGCTAACAAGCGTCGCACCAAGTATACTAATAGTAGTGCTATTTAGGCTAACTCGCATAAGTTTTCATACAATTCATCATGATGGAGACGTTTGTCCGCTGACAAACAAGTGTGAGCCGGTATTTTATAGTTAGGAAATTGCGAAATTCCTGTGAGCACATAGTTTCGCAAGCACCTGTTTTAAAAGTTAGAGAAAGGTGACCGACATGATAACCAACGACAAAAACATTAATTATCTGAAGCATGAAGTGGTCCTCAAAATATGTGAGGCCGCATGGGAAGGCGAAATCACAAACGACGTCAGAGAAAGAATCGTCAACGAAATAAGCCCGGGACCGAAGCCGGAATACCGCTGCTGCGTGTACAAGGAAAGAGAAATCGTCCGCGGAAGAATCCGTCTCGCAGTCGGTGAGAATGCAAATGTTGATAATCCCACCAAGAACGTCGTCCAGGTCATCGAGCCTGCCTGCGACGAATGTCCGATCGCTTCCTACACAGTCACAGACAACTGCCGTTTCTGTCTCGGACGTCCTTGTATCAGTTCCTGCAACTTCAAGGCAATCAGCCCGGGCGATGTCCGTATGCACATCAACTCTAAAGTGTGCAAGGAGTGCGGCAAATGCGCTGAGGCATGTCCGTTCGGTGCCATCGTCCATCTTGAAAGACCGTGCAAGAAGGCATGTCCGGTCAACGCCATTTCCTACGATGAGTACGGTTTCTGTGAAATTGATGAAGAAAAGTGCATCCACTGCGGTCAGTGCGTCCACAACTGCCCGTTCGGCGCTATCAGCACAAAGCTCGCCCTTGTCCCGATCATCAGAGCTATTCAGGCCGGCAAGGAAGTTATCGCTATGTGCGCTCCGGCGACAGAAGGCCAGTTCGGAGCCGGCATCGGTATGGCGTCGATAAAGGCGGCGCTGAAGAAGGTTGGATTTGCAGACATGGTGGAAGTCGGCCTCGGCGGCGACATGACGGCGGCATATGAAGCCAAAGAGTGGATCGAGGCCAAGAAGGAAGGCAAGAATATGACGACATCCTGCTGCCCGGCTTTCATTTCCATGATCCGCCATCAGTTCCCGAAGGTATACGAGAACAACAAGTCCTCGACAGTATCCCCGATGGTGGCTGTCTCCAGATACCTGAAGTTGACACATCCGGGCTGCATCACAGTATTTGTCGGACCGTGCATCGCCAAGAAGGGCGAGTGCCTGAACGAGTTCATCGCTGACCGTCCGGACTACGCTGTCACGTTCGGTGAGATATCCGACCTGCTTGAGTCCAAGGGCGTCGCTTTCGAGCCGGTAGAGGAAGATTACCAGGAGTCCTCCACATGGGGCAAGAAGTTCGCGACATCCGGCGGCGTGGCCAAGGCTGTTATTGAAGTCATGGAGGAGATGGGCGAAGATACATCCAATATCAAGCTGCTCTCATGTGCCGGCGGCGCCGAGTGCAAGAAGGCCCTCACTCTGCTCAATGTGGGCCGCCTGCAGGAGGACTTTGTCGAAGGCATGATGTGCCCGGGCGGATGCCTTGGAGGCCCGTCAAAGCTTATGGCTGAGAGGGAGATCACAAAGGCAAGGGCCGGTCTGCTTGCCAAGGCTGACGGGCGCAGAATTCTGGAGAACCTCGAGAAATATCCGATGGATAAGTTCTCCATGTATCGCGACGGACATATGGAATAACGAATCGGGGACGGTTCTTTTTGCGTGAAGTCATAATACAGGCAGGCTGCAGCGAAGTTCTGAATCCGGCGCAAACATCATCTTCATCGAAAAACGCAGGTCTTTTCTGTGAGCTTAAAAAGGCAAACGCCTTTTTGATCTCACAGGGAAAGACCTGCAATGTTTTTCTCACGAAGATGGATGCTTTGCTCCGGAAACGAACTAGTAGAACAGCCTGCCTATTCTATTTCACACGAAAAGAACCGCCCCCGATTCGTCATCACACGAAAAGAACCGTCTCCATTTCGTCTTCACGCAAAAAGAACCGCCCTCGATTCGTCAAATCCACGAATCCGGATCGCCGCCGGTGATTGCAAGACTGAGGAGCGCGTCCATCTGCTCGACCTCCTCAGCACCCTCGATCACCTCCAAAAGGACCGCGTCCTCGCGGGCCTCAGGCATCTCATCGTCAGGACCGATCTCCATGTCCGGCTCCTCGCCGCAGTAAGGGCAGATGATGCGCGGACCGATGAGTTCGCTCAGGAATCTCCAGTTGCAGCATTTGCATTCATAAAATCCGGCACGCTTTGTGCCATCCGGTACAAAATACATAAAAGCCTCCTTTATCTGCCGCCAATGGCGGCCTTTATCGAGCAAATGATATTATACTACAAAAGCGCCGCAAACCGACAATAAATATTGTCAGGCGGGCAGATTCACATTTGTAGTATTTCCGTGTACAATAGTGTAGTAAATATAGTTTTGCAAAAGGACAAGGGGAAATGCATGAAGAAAAAATATTTCTTTTTTGATATCGACGGAACTCTGACGGACCTTGAGACAAGAAAGATAATTCCGTCAGCCCAGGAGGCGGTGATAAAGCTGCAGGATGCCGGCCACTTTGTGAGCATTTGCACCGGGCGAGCTCTCTATAAGGCCGAGGCTTTCCGCGCTTCGCACGGTTTTGCAAATATGGTCTGCAACGGCGGTCACGGCATCGTCATCGACGGCAAAGTTATTGAAAATGAACCGATCGACTACGAAAAGGCTCTCGCTGTCTACCGGCAGGCCATAGATCTCGGCTACGGCGTGCTCGTCGCCGATGACGATTCAATCCGGGTCAAAGCCAACAGTTTTAAATTCTATGACCAGGTCGGACCCCGCCAGGAGCCGACGACTTACATCATCGACGAGAATTATGATCCGGCCGATGGGGATGCCATTTACAAAATGTATATCTCGATCCCCAGGGAGGACGAGGATAAGCTGACCCTCAAGGACACACTCGGGCACCTCAGATTCAAGCCTGAATACCTGATGTTCCAGCACGATGACAAGAAGCGGGGCATCCTCCGAATGCTGGAGCTGATCGGCGGAGATCCGAATGAGGTGGTCGTCTTCGGTGACGATACCAACGACCTCGATATGTTCGACCCGCAGTTCTACTGCGTCGCGATGGGCAACTGGAGAGACCCGGAGCTTGTCCGAAGGGCAGACTATGTCGCTGCCAGGAACGTGGATGACGGAATCTATAAAGCGTGCGAGGAGCACGGGTGGTTCTGAGGGGAACGGCGTGCGAGGAATACGGAAGGTTCTAAAGGAGCATCGTACGAGCAGCATGGACGTTTCGGATCGCAGCCTTGTTTACAGAGAACTTACGTGCATTTTCGCCCTTGAAGGTGTATTCTTGCGTCAGAAGCAGACACTCTGAAGCGGAATTCTCGCGATATACGTCTTTGATGAATGCGTAAAGAGAAACACTTGTGAATACAGGCATTCCCACCGCATGAAGAAGCGGCGGCATGCCCGTTTTAGAACAAATTGTCTCCAGTGGACGCATAAGCTCACACTGAGATGAACAGGAGTAAGTATTATGTTAGCAGCAGTATTATGGTTCGCGGTCGGTCTGGTCCTTCTCATCAAGGGCGGAGACTGGTTCGTCGATGGGGCGACAGGGATCGCCAGAAGATTTCATTTGCCGGAGCTTCTTATCGGAGCGACGGTCGTATCAATAGGAACGACTCTTCCCGAGGTCATGGTCTCCACGACATCCGCGCTGAAGGGAATCGGATCGATTGCGTATGGAAATGCGATCGGCTCGGTCATTTGCAACACAGCGCTCATATCTGCCATCACGATCACGGCCATGCCGGGGCCGGTCGACCCCAAGACACTGAAAACGCCGGTCGCGTTCTTCTTCACGGCAGCCCTGATTTATGTCATTGACGCGTATACCGTCGGCAGCTTTACGCGCCCGATCGGTATTCTTCTGCTGGGCATATTCATCGTCTACATGCTGACAACGGTCAGACAGATGCTGAAGACGCCGTCCGCGCCGGAAGCCCATGAGGAGGAAGAGGAAGTTCCGCTTGGCAAAGCGCTCATCATGCTGGTCGTCGGAGCCGCTCTCATCGCGGTGGGTGCGGATCTTCTTGTTGACAACGGAACGCTCATTGCCACAGCACTCGGGGTGCCGGAGACGGTCATCGCGCTCACATTTGTGGCACTCGGCACTTCCCTGCCGGAGCTGGTCACCGCCATCACATCCCTGATGAAGGGGCATGGCGCTCTGTCTCTCGGCAACGTCATCGGGGCCAACCTGTTCAACCTGGTCCTGGTCTGCGGTATGTCGATCACGCTTGCACCGTTCAAGCTGCCGGAAGGCGCGATTTTCCTCGGAAAGAATTCCTCGCTCACGCTTGAGCTGCCGGTCATGATGCTGGTCATGCTGCTCCTCACGGTGCCGGCTCTCAGGAAGGGTAAGCTCTTCAGATGGCAGGGCATTCTGCTCCTTGGCATCTACGCTGCTTTCTGTGTCATTCAGTTCACACTGTAAAAAAGCATATGCCGCTGACGGAGCATCCGGATAGCTGCATCTTGCATACTGGCGAGGGCTGTCGCATTAGACGGTGCCACCACTGTATATGGCAGACATTTGCAAATAACGAGTGCCATATACAGTGGTGGCGCGCCTTAATGCGGCAGCCCTTTTTCACGCGCTGTATTAAGTTAAAGCCCTTTTTCACATGCTGTATTAATTTAAAGCCCTTTTTCAGCCTCAAAGCCTCCATCTCCCGGATCACCGTAGCATTCGATGTAGCGGGCCCGCATGGAGGGTTCCACGCCCCCGATCATGAGATGGGGCGTTGCCCCGAACTCGTTCACGCGGAAGCTCGCGATTCCGCTGACACGCTCCTCTGTGCTGATCCTGGTGATGGCTGAAGGAGATGCTACAAATCCATGCCAGAGCGGCATCGGAGATATACCTATGAGGTGGGCAAGAATGACCATCTCGACACCGAAATGACAGACCATGGCAATCGTGTCATGATTCGGGCGAACAGCCCGATAATAGAGACCTTCACGCTCGTAGCCGTGTCTTGCCAGAAGGCTGTCAAGACCTTCGTGGACATGAATTGCGGCTTCCTTCACGTGAGCCTCCTCCATGATTGGATGAGTATACCACAGATCCCGGTCGTAGAACTCCGGGACCTTCGTCCAATCGGTCGGACGCCAGTCCCATGCGCAGGAAGACAGTTCTCCGGAAAGATCAGGCCGCTTTATGCGGGGAGGGAATTCGCGGAGCCAGTCGAGCGTTTCTGCATTTGCACCCAGCTTTTCCAAAGAGAACGAAGCGGTCCTCTGGGCACGGCCAAGCGGGGAGACGTAGAAAGAGTCGATGTTGTAGCTGCCGATGATTTCCGCTAGGAGCCGGGCCTCCTTGTCGCCTCTGGGAGTGAGCGAATCATGAACATAGTCGGGGTCGCCGTGGCGAATGATAATGATTTTCATTTTCTACCTCGCTGCGTGTTTAAATCACGAAGTACAAAGCAGCCCCGCCTCCGCAGCAGAGGAGGAACACGAGAATCGAGATGACCATAACGGTCCTTCTGGCACGCTTCTCATTCTCGGAGACATAGAGCTTCTTTTGTCTCGTAGCCAGTCCCGAGACCTGGGCGAATACCCAGAAGAAGATGCTGAGGATGACGACAATAGCCAGTACATAGAAGAAGTAGGAGAATTCAAGCACGTCTGCCCCGACCCTGTCATTAATTGTGAGCGCTGTGATGGCTGCGCCGGTAAGCGCTACGACATCCGCTATAATGAAAAGGATATAGCCGAAGCAGTGGTTAGTAATTGCGCGAATTCCGAAGAAAACAGCCAGGCAGAGCAGCGCGATGAGCACGATCCTGGAGCCGAGCAGGAATTGCTGCGCGTTCTGAACTTCCTCCACAGATTCGAGGAATGTGCCGTTTGCCTGTCCTACGAAGGCGTGCAGCGATTTGCAAAGCTTCTCCAGATCAAATGCCGAAAAGCTCGTCTTAGACAATACTTTTTCGACTGCCGCAGACTGTTCGGCATCTGTGATGAACAATTGGAGTAATGAGTTGATACTGCTCATGCCGCCGGCGATGCCCTCTCTTACCTGTACCCACGGGAAGAACCAGAGGACTGCCGTTGCGATTGCGGCAAGTGAAAGATAGATTCTTGATACAATGCGAAGACCCCTCATAATAATACCCTCCTTTTCGTGATGCAAATGTTATCACACGGAACCCTTTTTTCCGTTCGCCTTACAATATAGCACGATTATGTGAGGATTTGTTGAACATGTAGTAAAAATATATATCGAATCCCTGCGGAGCATCACGAGTGGTGCATGTGGAAGTACATGGATTTGTTTTTCGGAGAAGAGAGAGACTTGAGTCCAGTGGACGTCACACGCAAAATACGAGGACCAGGGGGCAGCAAAAATGTGACCATGCGCGTTGATTGCGATATCGAGTGTTTTCCTCTATAATGGAATCAATCGCTGTTTATACCATATATTGAGCGGAGCTGGCAGGGATCCAGACAGTGCGGAGCGGGACTTGCCTAAACGTAACATTCCGCTCAGGCAACTGCCGCGAAAGAACGAAACAGTAAGGAGGGCGGTAAGCACATGGAAGAATTAGACCGTAGCCGCAGCCTGGGGCCGGCGGTTAAACTGATGCTGGCCGGGGAGAAACCGTTTTTCGGTCCAGGGACTATAAAACTGTTTGAACAGATCGATAGGCTTGGCTCTGTACGCAGAGCCTGCGAGGCGAACGACATATCCTACAGCAAAGGCTGGAAGATGATATCGCGGGCTGAGAAGGTTCTGAACTGCAGACTGGTAGACCGTCAGCAGGGAGGAAAGAACGGCGGTGCGGCTGCTCTGACCGATACTTGCCGGGAAGTCATTCGCAGGTACAAGGAGCTTGAGACATCGGTTCGTGAATATGCCCGGGCAGAGTATGAGAAGGTGTTCGGGGATATGAACTTTTCGTGATGCTGTCTTCACTGTGAAGTCAACTACCTGGCGGTTTTCTCTTAAGCATACTGTAACACATAATTATTACTTCGGAAAGGAGACGCGGCTCCTCCCACCTTTCAAGAAGCGTGGGTTTCCGCCGCAATAGTAATTTATGAAATTAATGAGAACAGAAGACGCAGTAGGCCAGATGCTCTGCCACGACATCACACAAATCATCCGCGGCGTGAGCAAAGGCCCGGTCTTCAAAAAAGGCCACATTATCACCGAGGAAGATATCCCGGTCCTGCTGTCCGTCGGCAAGGACACGATCTACATCTGGGAAGTCAACGAGAATATGATGCATGAAAATGATGCCGCCCGCGTTCTCTGCGACATCTCCATCAATGATTACATGCACGCTTCAGACATCAGCGAGGGAAAGATTGAACTCATCGCGGATTGTCCGGGCCTCCTCAAAGTCGATAAAAAGAGACTTAATGCCATCAACTCTCTGGGCGAGATGATGATCGCGTCGCGCCACGGCAACTTTGCGGTGAAGGCCGGGGATAAAATTGCGGGCATGAGGGTCATTCCGCTCATCATTGAGAAGCAGAAAATGGAAGCTGCCAGAGCGGCGGTGGAGGGAGGCCGGATTTTCAGCCTGCTGCCATTTGCACACAAGAAAGTCGGCATCGTCACGACCGGCAACGAGGTATTCTACGGAAGAATTAAGGATACATTCACGCCGGTAATTATCGACAAGCTTGCAGAATATGACGTGGAGATCATCGGTCATGAGATTTCAAGCGACGACTCCGCGATGGAGATCGCTGCCATCAGAAAGCTGCTCGATGCGGGTGCGGACATGATTTTGTGTACCGGCGGGATGAGCGTCGATCCAGATGACAGGACTCCCTATGCCATTGGCCAGGTCGCGGACCGGGTCGTCACTTACGGGGCTCCCGTGCTCCCGGGCGCTATGTTCATGCTTGCTTACAAGGGTGAGAACAATATTCCGATCATGGGTCTTCCGGGCTGCGTAATGTACGCGAAGCGGACGATTTTCGACCTCGTGCTGCCGCGGATCATGGCGGGAGAGGTGCTGGAAAAATCGGATATAGATCTGCTCGGCGAGGGTGGGCTGTGCCTGAATTGCAAGGTCTGTACATTCCCGAACTGCGGGTTTGGTAAATGATTTCATCTGAAGCGAATGTTTTTTGTTTACAATTCGCCATCGGTACGTCATAATAAAAGAGGAGCCGGACGTACCGGCGGCGGGGCATGCAGCGAGCGAACGCTCTCCTGCATGCGAGACGTGCCCGTTTTTTTATTTCAGAGCGAGTTGTTTTGAAAAACAAGTTGCATGGTTTCGCTTTTGTGATGCCAGATTTTGCTTTTGTGCGGTCAAGCGAGATTTTGGCCGACAGCACAGATCTTGCTTTTGGGGATATCGACTGTCAGCGTGACAGTAGGAAGCAGGACATTTCAATTTTGTACTGTCAGGCGAGATTTTGGCCGACAGTACAGATCTTGATTTTTGAGATATCGACTGTCGGCCTGACAGTAGGAAGCAGTACTTTTCTCTTTTGTACTGTCAGGCGAGAATTTGGCTGACAGTACAGATCTTGTTTTTTGGGATATCGACTGTCAAGACATCAGAAAATGACAGTACAGAAACCAAATAGTGCTTATCCTACTGTCATTTAAAGAAATGACTTTTCTGAAATGACAGTAGGAAAAGGAAAAACTTGTTTAGCTACTGCAGCTTTTATCACTTTTTCATGGCTCGATGACAGTAGGATTCGACAAAACAGCTTACGCTACTGCAATTCGGCCAGGAAAGTACTCAGAAACGGCAGTAGCAATGATGCTTTTCTGATTCTCTACTGTTCCCGTTAAATAGACGGCAGTAGCAATGATGCTTTTCTGATTCTCTACTGTCCCCGTTAAATAGACGGCAGTAGCAATGATGTTTTCTTGATTCTCTACTGTCATAGTAAGTACACCCCTGTGATGCCGCGTGCATCCGCCTTGTAGCTGATGACAATCAGAAAATTAGTACACCGAGAAGTTCTTGATTTCTCAAGAACGCCTTGGCGTTCTTGCCGCGACGTGCGCGACGTGCGTGGCGCGAGAGCGCCTTCCACTGCGCACGTCTGCGATCCGCCGACCGTAGCAAAGCGAAGACCGCAGGGATTCGGTTGGGAATTATGTCAGCTAGCGCTGACCGAAGCCCGCGTCAAGTCTCGCGAGCGAGACTTGAATCTTCATCGCGAGATTGTATTCACGATGAAGGCGAATGTCACTTTGCGCGCGTATCTCACGACTAAAGTTACGAGTATTGCGCGATGAAGAATAAAAATTCAAACACCACACTAGGAAGGAGATACCACAATGAAAAAGAAAATCACCGCAATCTTAACAGCATCTGCCATAGCTCTTTCACTGGCGGCCTGCGGAGGATCCGGAACCGGTGCTCAGTCCGGAACGCAGGAGCCGGCAGCTGAGCCTTCGTCCACAGCATCAGCGGTCGAGTCTCAGGCAGCCGAGAGTTCTGCCGTCGAATCCGCGGCAGCTGAATCCAAAGGTGCTGAGTCCGGGGCAGCGGACAGCACCAGCGCCGAACCTGCAGCCGCCGAGGAGGAGACTGAAATCCAGGTCTTCATCGCCGCGTCTCTGAACACAGTCATGCAGGAAGTTGCAGCTGCCTTCAACGAGCAGTATCCCAATGTCAAAATCACATACAACGCCGACAGCTCCGGCACGCTGCTGACCCAGATCGAGGAGGGTTACGCATGCGACGTATTTTTCTCGGCTGCCCAGAAGCAGATGAACAAGCTTGAGCAGGAGGATGGTCTTGTTGTGGAGGGGACTCGGGCCAATGTCGTCAACAACCAGGTCGTCGTTGTCACTCGCAAGGATTCCGGTACGGCTGTGACGGGTCTTTCCGATATCGCAAAAGCCTCCAGCATAGCTCTCGCGGACGGTTCCGTCCCGGTCGGGCGTTATACTCGTGTGGCCATGATCAACTCCGGTCTGCTCGAAGGCTATGAGGTCGATGCGGCATCCGATATCACGACGCAGCAGGTGTCCGACGCGCTCGGCGGAGTTGAGATCTCCGAGCAGGGCAATGTCTCCAAGGTTCTCGCAGCCGTGGTGGAGGCCTCCTGCGAGGTGGGCACGACTTACTATTCAGACACCTACGGATATGAGGATCAGCTGGAGATCCTTGAGACCGTCGGCTATGATCTCACCGGCGACGTCATCTACCCGATCGCGCAGGTCGTGAATGAGGAGGCTGATGAGGCTGAGAGGGCTGCGGCGGCTGAGTTTGTCAAGTTTGTGACCGGCGATGAGGCGAAGGCTATTTTTGAGGCATATTACTTTGATACAGATGTGGAGTGATTTTTGGAAGATAAGCCGGAATAACATGATAATTGTTCAGACAAGCCGTGGAAGTTGTTAATCCCCCGCAATGTTTTTCTCACGAAGTCGGGTGCTTTGTTGCCGGAATAGAATTGTAGTAATAGCCTGTCTGAATTATCATATAAGACGAAAAATGGGACCGTAATTCGTATGGAAACATCGGACGCGGTCCCTTCTGTGTGTTATAATGCATATAATGTGTTGCCTACCGACTTTTTGTGCATACTTATTATACTTGATTCTTTAGGTCCAAGGCTGGAGGCAGCAAAAATCATGCAACCAGGGCACATTAGCTGCCTTTGACAAATTTCACTTTATCTGAGGATTTATTCTATGCGAGAGGTTTTGAATATCCTTGAAAATCTCGACTGGAGCCCCTTCTGGATCTCGCTGAAGACCGGCGTGGTGGCGACATTTTTCTGCTTCTTTCTAGGGATATTCGCGGCCGGAAAAATCATGAAAGCCGGCAGCCGAAGCAGGGCAGTCATTGACGGTATCCTGACTCTGCCTATGGTGCTTCCGCCCACCGTTGCGGGCTTCTTTCTGCTCCTTATTTTCTCAAAGAGGCGGCCGCTCGGCATGTTCCTCTACAACCAATTCGGGATCAAGGTCGTGCAGAGCTGGCTCGGCTGCATCATAGCCGCGATGGTCATCGCGTTCCCACTCATGTACAGAAATGCGAGAGCAGCCTTCGAGCAGGTGGACATCAATCTCATCTATGCGGGCAGGACCCTTGGTATGTCGGACACCAAGATCTTCTGGAAGATCGTTGTTCCGAATGCGGGGCCGGGGATTGCGTCGGGGACCATATTGACATTTGCAAGAGCACTCGGAGAATACGGGGCGACGTCCATGCTGGCCGGCAACATTCCGGGCAAGACGGCGACCATTTCCCAGAGAATCGCGATGGTCATTCAGGACCAGAACTATCTGACCGCGGGGGTGTGGGTGGCTGTTGTGCTTCTGATTGCATTTGCGGCGATAGTCCTGATGAACGTGGTCTCGTCGAAGGCCATGAAAAACGTCGAGAAATGGTAGAATAAAAGCCCGGGCACGGCTGCGAGCGGGACCTCACTGGGCAGAAGATCACAAAGAAAAGTATATGAGCTTATCAGTTGACATAAAGAAGAAATTTCCCAATTTCACACTGGACATGCATTTCAGTCTGTCAGGCCGCCGCATAGGCATACTCGGTGCGTCGGGATGCGGCAAATCCATGACGCTCCGGTCCATCGCCGGCATCTTCCAGCCTGACGAGGGCAGGATCGTGCTCGGTGACCGGGTGCTGTACGATTCCGTCCGCCGCGTCGATCTGAAACCGCAGGTCAGGAACATAGGTTATCTCTTTCAGAACTACGCCCTGTTCCCCAACATGACAGTTCGGGAAAATATCATGGCGGGTCTTTCCGGGAGCAGAGCCGATAAAATGGCCCGGGCAAATGAGATGATTTCCAAGTTCGGCCTAAACAGCCTTGAGGACCGGCTGCCAAGGCAGCTATCGGGCGGTCAGCAGCAGCGGTGCGCGCTGGCAAGGATCATGGCCTACAGGCCGGATGTGATCCTGCTCGACGAACCCTTCTCCGCCCTCGACTGGTATCTGAGGGACCGGATGCAGCGCGAGCTCTCCGACATGCTAAAGGATTACGAGGGCATGGTGATCATGGTGTCCCACGACAGGGACGAGATATTCCGCTTCTCCGAGGAGCTTCTCATTGTGGATGCGGGGCACGTGATACGGCACGGTGCGACACGGGAAGTCTTTTCCAATCCGGGAACGAGAAGCGCGGCAGTGCTCACCGGCTGCAAGAACTTCAGCCGCGCGGAGCGGATCGACGACCATCACGTCCGCGCGATGGACTGGGGTATCACTGTAGAGACGGAGCGAGTGCTGCCGGAAGGCATACGCGATCTCGGTTTCAGAGCCCATCAGTTCAGGCCGGTTTATATAAGGGATGAGGAGGCACTTGCAAGCCGGCCCCATGGAGAGGCGATAAATACTGTGAGTCAGGAGGCACTTGCAAGCCGGCCCCATGGAGAGGCGATAAATACTGTGAGTCAGGAACCACATACAAGCCGGCTTCCGCGGAAGCTGAAGAACGCCGTGAAGTGCAACGTGGTCTCCCAGGCGCAGCTGCAGTTCGAAAGAAACTATTACATAGACCCGGAATCACGCGAAGGGGACGGTTCTTTAATCACGTGGCTGGTCCAGAGAGAACTTTGGCCCCTGCTCGATGAGAGGGGACTCCCGGATTATCTGGTCATGCCGGAGGAGGATTTCCTGTTCCTGGAGTGATTGCGGGAAACTTGCCGAGTCCTTAGCACAGGCCGATATCTGCCTGTCGGCACAGGACAGGAATGCGAAACCGGCACATGATATGCTTCGGAAGCAAAAACGCGGAGACAAAGAGATGAGTATAGATAAAACAGAATTCTATCAGAAAATCTACGAGTGTAACCCCAACCACGAGACCATAACGCACATGGTCATAGAGGGTGATGAGTTGGGAGAAAAAGCGGTCTGCTCGGGCGGGAAACTCATCTGGGCTTCCGAGGAGAATGGGTTCATGAAGCGGTGTGAGCCGTACATAACCAGGATCAAGGGCTCCGGCATGAGCATAGTGGAAGGAAAGCAGGTCTACTCGGAAGTGATCGGGCATGAGAAAAAGCTGGTCATCTGCGGTGCCGGGCACGTATCCATGGCAATCATACAGATGGGCCGTATGATCGGACTTTCGGTGACAGTCATAGAGGATCGAACATCGTTCGCCGATAACGCGCGCAGATATGGTGCGGATAAAGTGATCTGCGACACCTTTGAAAATGGTCTTGCCCAGATCCCGGGCGATGAAGACACCTATTTTGTCATCGTGACACGCGCCCACAGATGGGACCGCGAATGTCTGCGGATCATCTCGGGGAAGCCGAACGCTTATGTCGGAATGATGGGCAGCAAACGAAGAGTCGGCCTGGTCCTCGACGCGCTGAGAGAGGAAGGCGTTCCGGAGAAATTTCTGAGCAGTGTCTGCACACCGATCGGACTCAGGATCGGAGCCGAGACGCCGGAGGAAATCGCGGTTTCAGTCATGGCTCAGATAATAGAGGTCAAGAATAGGGACAAGAGATCATTTGCATATTCGAGAGAGATGATGGACGCAATTCTCGGACTCCATCACAGCGAGACCGGCGGCCTCCGAAAAGTCATGGCAACAATCATAAAGCGAAGAGGGTCTGCGCCGCGGGATGTCGGCACAAAAATGCTGATTCTTGAGGACGGGACCTGCGTCGGAACAATCGGCGGAGGCTATGCGGAGGCTGTCATCATCGAAGACGGCAGAAAGATGTTTTCGGAGGAGCCGCTGCCGAGGATCCTTGAGGTGAGTCTCCATGCTGACCTCGCCGAAGATGAGGGAATGATCTGCGGCGGAGAGCTTTGGGTGTTCATGGAGCCGCTTTTCTGAACTTTCCGCATTCGGACATTAACACGAGATTTATCCCGTGCGACCACTATGGCCGGGTAGTTTTTCGCGAAGCGACCAGGAGGTATTATGACAGGAAAAATTATTGCAATCTGCAGAAGCGATAAAAAAGGAACGCAGAAATATGAGATATCCGAAGCTCACCTGATCCCGGAGTGGGGCATCGAGGGTGACGCCCACGCGGGCAAGTGGCACCGCCAGGTCAGTCTCCTGTCCCTCGAGAAGATCGAGGAGTTCCGTGCAAAAGGTGCAAATGTCTCCTTCGGCGCCTTCGGTGAAAACCTCGTCATTCAGGGCGTTGACCTTCGGAATGTCCCGGTCGGGACGATCATCCGGTGCGGTGATGCCGTCCTACGGCTCACTCAGATCGGCAAGGAGTGCCACGACCACTGCGCCATCTATCACAGTGTGGGGGATTGCATAATGCCACGCGAGGGAGTATTTGCAGAAGTGCTCAAAGAGGGCGTGATAAAGCCGGGCGATGAGATGGAATTTCTGCCGCTCGATCCGGACAGACCATTCACAGCCTGCGTCATAACGCTGTCCGACAGAGCTGCGGCGGGCACCTATGAGGATAAGAGCGGTCCTCTCATAGTCGAGATCCTGAAGGAGGCCGGCTATGAGATCGTCGAGTACATTCTTCTGCCGGACAACAAGAACAGACTGAAGAGGGAGCTCATACGGCTTGCCGATCAGCGGCAGGTGAACGTAATTTTCACGACCGGCGGGACCGGCTTTTCGGAGCGGGACATCACGCCGGAAGCCACACTCGAGGTCTGCGATCGCCACGCGCCGGGGATCGCGGAGGCGATGCGCTGGTATTCCCTCTCAATTACGCCGAAGGCCATGCTGAGCAGGCAGGCTTCAGGTATACGAAAGAAGACCCTCATCGTCAATATGCCGGGCAGCCCGAAGGCTGTGAAGGAGGACCTCGACTTCATTTTGAAGCCGCTGGCCCACGGGCTCGGGATACTGAGAGGAACTGATACGGATTGACATGCGGCGGCAGGATATTGATTACCTGCCGCTTGCAGAAGCGGAGATCCTCCCCGCTGAGATAAAAAGAGCAAGGAGAGAACAAATATGATCCAGGACATTTACCCACACCAGCTCAGAAATGAATATCACCCGGAGAAAAAAGCACATCCGGACAGCCCTATTTTTGTGTTTGAGGGCTCGGATGTGCTGATAAAAGACGGTGATCGACTCGCTATCCCGAGACGGGGGGAGTTTCCGGACGACGCCGAGGCAATCTTCCTCTTTCAGGTGGATGACGTCGACTATTATTTGCTTAAAATGAAACCTATCATAGTTCCGAAAGGTTACCGTTTCGTACCTGTCCGCCAGATCCGGGCGGTGGCGACGGAGCCGAAGGAGCTCATATTTGCAACCTACACCGCATGGCAGCTCGCGCACTGGTACAGAGATAATTACTTCTGCGGCACCTGCGGGAGCCGCACTGTCCTCTCTAAGACGGAGCGGGCGCTTGTCTGCCCGGAGTGCGGAAGGCTGATCTACCCGAGGATCATACCCGCGGTCATCGTAGGCGTCACGAACGGCGACGAAATTGTGCTGACCAGGTATGCCGACCGGCCGATTGCGTACAACGCTCTGGTCGCCGGGTTCATGGAGATCGGCGAGACGTTCGAGCAGACTGTCGAGCGCGAGGTCATGGAGGAGCTTGGCCTCAAGGTCAAGAACCTGCGCTATTATAAGTCGCAGCCGTGGGCGATCGTGGATGACATTCTGGCTGGATTTTACTGCGAGGTCGATGGCGACCCGACGATCCACCGCGATCCGCACGAGCTGAAGAGTGCCATGTGGACTCGCCGCGAGGATATCGTGCTGCAGCCGGATGACTACTCGCTGACCAACGAGATGATGAGAGAGTTTAAGGAGGGGCGGCAGTAATCAGTACCCGATCAGGCTGCCTGCGACCCAGCCTTTGTCGGAGCTGTCCGGAAGAGTGACCTCATACCAGACATAGCCGTCCTTTTTGAACGTGCGCGTGGTTGCTGCCCTGAGCTTTGTCCCGTTGTAGACTTTTGCGATGATTTTGGCATCGAGGCTCGGCTCGCGCCTTATATTTGCATAATTGGCCGCATCGTTCTGCACTGTGCGCATGACTCCGCCGGCAATGTCTTCGAGTTCGTTGACACTGATCTTGTCCATCTCTGACATAATAAAATCCTCCTCTGGTGAAAGTTATCTTAGTGGGGAAGCCCACCGCTTCTGCAAGCGGTGGGTAAATCAATAGCGAGACTTAAAGTGAGGTAATTGCCTGTGTAATACGCATCCGCAATTACCAAAAAGCCAAATCTTTACACTATTATATACGAATTACGGTAGCGCAGGATAGCATTTTGTACTAAACTTATACGGCCGGACGCACATATTGACATGACCTGTTCAGTGAGGCATTGACAAAAACTCATATAAGATTACGACAATTGGCAGGCATGCCCTGACAAATCGCAGGTCGCGTCATGAGTAGGCGTGAAAGTGCGATTCGGAAAATCCATAAGCGACGAGGTAGAATCAGTTTGAAAAAGGCAGCGCCGTTTCTAATATTACTTGCCGGAATGCTATGGGGCAGCATGGGACTCTTTGTCCGCACTCTGAACGGGCGGGGACTGGCCTCCATGGGGATTGTTTCCCTGAGGGCGATCGTCACCGCAGTTTCCATGCTGATATTTCTGCTGATCTTTGACAGGAGATATTTGCAAATAAGGCCCCGCGACATCTGGTGCTTTCTCGGCACCGGAATCCTGAGCATCATTTTCTTCAATTACTGCTACTTTTCGGCGATTACCCTGACGTCCATGTCAGTGGCAGCTGTGCTGCTGTACACCGCGCCGGCTATAGTAATGATCCTTTCCTATTTCCTGTTCGGGGAGAGTTTCACGAAAAGGAAGGTCATAGCGTTGGTACTGACATTTGTAGGATGCGTGCTTGTGACGGGCGTGATCGGCGAGACCGCCAAGGTCTCCGCAGCCGGCATCCTGACCGGACTCGGAGCAGGGCTTGGCTATGCCCTGTATTCCATCTTCAGCCGCTTTGCTCTGGAGAGAGGGTACCACTCGCTGACGATCACGTTTTATACGTTCCTTGTCGCCGCGATAGCGAGTCTTTTCATGACCGATCCGGTAAAAGTCGTGTCGGCAGCGGCATCATCGCCGGGCATGCTGCTATTTTCCATAGCGTTCGGGGTCCTCTGCACGGTGGTCCCCTATCTGACATACACGCTCGGGCTTACCCAGGTGGAGAACTCCCGTGCGTCGATCATCGCCTCGGTTGAGCCGGTGACAGCGACGATCCTCGGTGCGATCCTGTTCCATGAACAGCTGACATTTTCTGGGGTGCTGGGTATGGCGATGGTCATTGCGGCTCTTGTTATATGTGCATAAAGAACGAGCCGGGGGTGGGCTTGCCACCTCCGGCTCGTTCTTTTCAATCAGTTTTGAATTGTTTCAGAATCAGAAATCCTCACCCTCATCGAAGAGATCGTATTCGTCATAGTCGTAATCGAAATCTTCGTCGTGGTCTGTGTAGTCATTGATCTGAATCACTTTCCAGCCGTTGTCTGTCATCTGACCCTTGATCACTACTGTGATCTCATCGCCTTCGAGAACATAGTCCTCGTAATATGTCTCAGCACCGGCGACCAGAAGGGTGATGTTGCATCCATCAGCGCGGAGCTGCCATGTGTTGCCATTCATAGAGGTTACAATACCGGTTATTGTCTGGATTGCATTTGCCTCTTCCTCGGCTCTGCGTGCAGCTTCTTCCGCAGCTCTCTGCTCGGCAGCCCTGCGTGCGGCTTCTTCTTCCGCAGCTTTCTTTTCAGCAGCTTTGCGTGCAGCTTCCTCTTCAGCGGCCTTCTTCTCGGCAGCTTCCTTAGCGGCCTTTCTTTCAGCAGCTTCCTGAGCAGCCTTCTTCTCAGCGGCTTCTCTTGCAGCCTTCTCCTCAGCGGCCTTCTTCTCAGCAGCTTCCTTAGCGGCCTTCTCTTCAGCGGCCTTCTTCTCAGCAGCTTCCTTAGCGGCCTTCTCTTCAGCAGCCTTCTTCTCTACAGCCTGCTTAGCAGCCTTCTCTTCAGCAGCCTTCTTCTCAGCGGCAAGCTTGGCAGCCCTCTTTTCAGCGGATTCCTTAGCAGCCTTCTGCTGTGCGGCTTTCTTCTCGGCAGCCTTCTTCTCTGCGAGCTTCTTAGCGGCTTCTTCCTCAGCCTTTGTCTCTTCTGCTTTGACTTCTGTTGTCTGTGCGGCAGCTACGTTGCTGGCCGGAACCTTAGTTACAAAGTGTGATCCGATTGCTACAGCGCCGGCGCCAAGGCTGGCGGAAAGTGCGATTGTAATGATTGTTGCTACGATTTTGTTCTTCATGGTTAATTCTCCTTTTATTCAAAATGTGTGTAATTTGTTTTTTTAGTGGGCTTTCGTTTGCCCTTACATGTGTATATACGAGGGACCCCGGGGGGAGGGCTAAAAGAATATTGAAAAAATAAATGTCAGAAATTATCGATATATTAACTAAAAATTCAGTATATTTCCTGCTTCGATGTGTTGGAGAAGCTTAATCAGACCAAAGGTAACTGAAGACCCCGGCAAGCAGGACTTCAGTTACCTTTGCACTTTGTACGCTGTTGATCGTGACTGCCATGGTAGAAAATTATGGAATTTACATGAAAAATGGTAGGATATTATGGAATTTATAAAAATCCATGGACAATGGTTGATGAAAGTGATAATTAGAAACACACGCATATATGTAGTGAGAACAACCTCTTTGTTTCGGAATCCCATGGCCAGGCTGTAAACAGCAGGGAATCAGAAGCTGAGAGCCAGTCAATGTGGATGTAAGCCACATTTTCTTGTTACCACTTGTTGCAAGATTGGCTCGATTGACTGGATTAGTGTACAATGCTATATTTTAAGAAAGGATTGTAATGGGAAAAATCGATCAGCTCACGAATGAATATATGAGCGATAAGGATCGCTTTGCGGATGTTTTCAATTACTTTGTGTACGACGGCAGACAGGTTCTGATTCCGGAATACTTGCATGAGCTCAGTACCGTAGAACAGGTTTTTCCATATGGGAAAGATGGGAAGACTCACGAAGAGCAACGTTTTCGCGATGTGTTAAAGAATGCCTGTGTCATGACAGACGAACAGGAGCGGACTTATGTCCTGCTCGGAATAGAAAATCAAAGTTATATTCACTATGCCGCTCCGGTAAAAGACATGCTATATGATGCGATGAATTATGCCCGTCAGGCAGAAAGAATAGCTTCCGCTCACAGAAAAAAGAAAGACAGTACAACGTCATCGGAGTTTCTCAGTGGGTTCAATAAGGATGACAGGTTAAGGCCGGTCATCACACTGATAATCTACTGGTCAGATAAGGACTGGGATGGAAAGCTTTCGCTGCATGAAATCATTGATTTTCCAGATGAAAAGTTAAAATCATTTATCCCGGATTATCGGGTCAACCTGCTCAGTCCATCGAGGATTGATGATTTTGCAAAGTTCAGGACTGAGATTAGCGAGGTTTTTCAGTTTATTAAGTGTTCTGGTGACAAATCGACGCTCACTGCCTTGTTGGATGGCAATGCGGAATTCCGTCAGTTGGATCGGGCTTCCGCAGAAGTAATCAATGTTGTAACAGGATTAAATTTAGAATTTACTGTGGAGGGAGGAAAAGTTGACGTGTGTAAGGCAATAGAACAGATAAAGGAAACCGCTATGGCAGAGGGCGAAAAGAAGGGATTCGCGCAGGGCGAAAAGCAGGGATTCGCGCAGGGCGAAAAGCAGGGATTTGACAGGGGAGATAAGCATGGCGAGGAGAAGGGAATACTCAATTCTATCAGAAATTTGATGGAAACCATGAGTTGGACAGCGCAGGCTGCAATGGATGCTCTGAAAATTCCTGAAGCAGACAGGGCAGGCTATCTGGCAAAACTTTGATGAATCAAAAACATAAATGGATATAGGAAGTGGCAGATCTGATTTGAGCAGCATATCAATTCAGATCTGCCATTAGTATGTCTCTGCAATTCATTGTTCCTGGGACTAGGAGTATTACCATTGCGTCAGTTACTTTTCAAAGAAGCAGGAGAAAGCCAGCCATTAGGTCTATCATCAATATTTTATTTCTCAAAGTGCTGGTAGTCCTTACGGTCGGTCCAATCTCCGCCCCATTCAAATCCGTGTGATATAAAGAGATTATAGCACAGATCTCCCCGCTCTATCTTGTAGGGGAAGTCCGCATCGCGGTCGAGATAAGGCTCTCCGGCAGCAGGTTCTATGATCCTTTCGCCATCGACAACCTTGGTGTACGGATTGTACAAGGTGTTGATATCTACCGCTATTCCCAGGCCATGTTTCGAGATCTTGTTCGTGTGGGAGATGGTGCGATAGTTGAAGCAGGAGGAGTTGTTGTCCGTCATACTGCGTTCGTCATCCGCATCGTACTCATCTATGAGGCGCATCTTTTCAATGGGATAGCTCTGTTCATACAGCTCCCTGAAGATTTCCAGCAGGTCTTCCGCAATGAGTGTACTGCATACTATTTCTCCCTCAAGGGTTTCGCCTTCAAGGTTTTTGTGCAGGACGTGGATATAACGGAGATCATCTCTTGGAATAGTGCAATCATTCTTGTAAGACTTGCCCTGCATTTTCGCGAATATTTCATCGGGGATCGGAATTGCGTAGAAAGAATCATCAATAGATGCTGGCTCCGCGGCGGCAGAATCGGGCAATGATTCCTCCGATATGGCAACAGTCGAGTCAGTCTGCGATTCCGCTGATGTGTCAGCCAGACCGATGTCGTCCTTGGGGGTCATGTTGTTTACATCACTCTCAGGGGAATCCACTGACGAATCGTCTTTCGGTGTGGCGCTTGCGGAATCTGCCGCAGATTCCGTGGCGGGTACGGCAGTTAGAGACTCCGACGTCGTTTGGACATTAGAACCGTCAGATTCTTCATAAGCAGCATTGCCGGAACTTTGTGCTGCACAGCCTGTACAAGCTGCAAGAGCGGTGGCAAGAATCAATCCCATGGCTATCATCTTATATTTCATAAATTATATCCTCCTATGTTTGCCGGTAGTTCAACCTGTTTACCTGCCAAGGTCAAAGGCAGCAACCACGCCTCAGAAGCAGGATTTTGCTGCCTCTGCCGAAGACCCGAAGAAACTCTCCCAGGCCAAAGGTAGCACTCACGCCTTGGAAGCAGGAATTTGCTGCCTCTGCCAAAGACCCGAAGAAACTCTCCCAGACCAAAGGCAGCATCCACGCCTTGGAAGCGGGATTTTGCTGCCTCCGCCAAAGACCCGAAGAAACTCTCCCAGGCCAAAGGCAGCACCCACGCCTTGGAAGCGGGATTTTGCTGCCTCTGCCAAAGACCCGATGAAATTCTTCAAGGCCAAAGGCAGCACCCACGCCTTGGAAGCGGGATTTTGCTGCCTCTGCCAAAGACCCGATGAAATTCTTTAAGGCCAAAGGCAGCACCCACGCCTTGGAAGCAGGATTTTGCTGCTTTCGCCATAAATCCAATGAAATCCTAAGAATACTATAGCATTGTTTTCCCTGCCGGTAAATGGACCGTCCCCAAACCATCATTCGCATGAAAAGACCCGTCCCCAATTCAACCGCAGGACGAATGTAATGCTTGCACCTGATAAAAAACATCGCATTTCATTTTTAAAACTCGCCCATTGTGATAAAGTAAATAGTAGAACCACTGATTCACAGAACACTGCCCACTGAAACTGTCAGGACACAGAGGGAAGCTGTCATGGCGGCACTTAGTAGCCCACAGCGCCACACTCATCTTTGTAAAGAAATATATAAAGAGGAAAGAACAAATGACAAACAAAGAACCCGTATACATCACCGGTCACCTCCACCCGGACACAGACTCCATCGCGTCCGCAATCGCCTACTCCTTCTTCAAGCGAGCTATGGGTGTGCGGGCAATTCCCTGCAGGCTCGGTCCGGTCAACGCGGAATCCGCATATTTGCTCAAACGCTTCGGCTTCGAGGAGCCGATGCTCCTTGCGGATGCCAGAGTCAAACTCAGCGAGATCACGCTGGATCCCCTTACATGTATTAAAGAAGGGACCACGATCTTCGAGAGTCTCAGACGCATGACTGAGTACAACAGGACATACTGCGGCGTCGTGGATGATGAAATGCATCTTGTCGGCCTTGTCACCAAGAGTGACATTGCTGCGGTAGGTCTGGGAGACACGGCGTACAACATTGACCTCCTGAAAAAACTTAAGCTGGACGATGTCTGCGCGACTCTGGACGGCAGGATTATTTACCGGGAAGAGCAAATGCATCTCAACGGCAAAGTCAGCATGATCGCCATGGCTGACAGAGAGCGCATCAAAAGTTACGAGCTGACAGACAGGATCATCATCGTCGGTGACGACGAAGGGACACAGAAACTGGCCATAGAAAAAGGTGCCGGCCTTATGATCATCGTGTGGGCGGATTCTGTCTCAGAGGAAGTCCTCGAGGCAGCCAGAGAATATCACTGCCCGATCATCATCAGCGGCCACGGCGCGATGAACACATCCCGCTACATTTTCTTCGCGACATCCGTCAACGAGATCATGAAGAGGGAAGTCATTACGTTCAGTTCGAATGAGCTGGCGGAGGACGTCGGCGCCAAGATGCTCCGCAGCCGCTATCATATCTATCCGATCATTGACCAGGAAAAGAAGCTCTACGGTTACGCCGCGCGTTACCACATCATGACCAGCAAGAACAAGCAGATCATCATGGTCGACCACAACGAGTTCTCCCAGTCGGTCCGGGCAATCGAGGAAGCCAGAATTCTTGAGGTCATCGATCACCACAGGATCAACGACTTCTCGTCCACCCAGCCGGTCTCCTTCCGAAATGAGATCGTCGGATCGACTGCGACCATCATCGCGACAATATTCCGCGAGAATCAGATCCCGGTGCCCCAGAACCTGGCCGGGCTGCTTCTCGGCGCGCTGCTCTCCGACACGATGAACTTCCACTCGCCGACGACGACGGAGAAGGATCGCCAGACTGCCAATATCCTGGCGGCGATGGCGGACCTTGACATAGATGAATTTGCACGCGACATGTTCGCCGTGACTGCAGATACAACCGGCAAGTCCTACGCGGAGATGCTGAACCAGGATATGAAGATTTACAACATCCGGGACTGCAACCTCTCGATCTCGCAGGTCATCGTCACCTCGACGGAGCAGATCCGCAAGGAGAGCGCGCAGATCCAGCCTGCGATCGAGACCTTCTGCCGCAAGAAGCGCCTGGACCTTGCCGTGCTGGTGTTCTCCAGCATAATCGACAACGGATCCGTCATTTTCTATGGCGGCAATCGCTCCGAGTGGGCCAATGAAGCCTTCCCCGACAAAGAAGGCGAGACCCACAGCTTCCAGGAAGGGCTTCTTTCCAGAAAGCAGCAGATCCTTCCCAGGCTCACTAATATCATCAATATGTACTCGTGAGTCAGGGATGGTTCTTTCGCGTGAAGTAATAATACAGGCAGGCTGTAGCGAAGCTCAGAATCCGGCGCAAACATCATCTTCATCGAAAAACGCAGGTCTTTTCTGTGAGCTAAAAAAGCCAAAAGCCTTTTTGATCTCACAGGGAAGGACCTGCAATGTTTTTTTCACGAAGATGGATGCTTTGCTCCGGAAACGAACGAGTAGAACAGCCTGCCTATTCTATTTCACGTGAAAAGAACCGTTCCTAATGCGTGAACGAACAGGGCTGCCGCACACGCGGCAGCCCTGTCCCTTGGCAGTATCATTTTTTCAACATCATTTTGTATCCAACGAAAACGCTGCAATAGCGTATTATATGATTTCGTTTATGACCCGCGCCCGTCAAAGCGCGGGCCTTTCTGTTTTATCCCGTCGAAAATAATCGGAAGGGGGGAATTCTCACAGTATTATTTCGACTCTATCATGAGGCAGGCACCCGGCCGACATCAAGCACGAAAGGCAAGATGAAGCCGGCGATGCCTGCGTGGTGCAGGGGCGGACTTACCGCCTCCCGCTGGTTTTACTGATACTCAGCGGCTCATTTGCCGCACCCTGCGGGGTTACTGATACTCAGCGACCGAGATCCACTTCTCGAGCAGAGCCTTCTCCTCCTCGCTCTTAGCCTTGTTGAGCTGGCCGGCAGCGACGATTGGCATCCACTTCTGGACGTACTGGATAGCAGTATTGGACTTTCTGCAGTAGAGTCTCAGATACTTCTCCGCAAGATTCGGATCCGTCATGGTGAACTGCAGATAGGTGAGCGCAGCGTCCGCGCCGGCATTGCCGGAGGTCGCGTGTGCCCAGTCGATGACCTTGTAGCCGCCGTCCGGTGTCAGAATGATGTTGGACGGGTCAAAGTCGCCGTGGCAGAGCTTGGTGTGGCGCTTCATGCCTGCGAGGCGCTGAAGAAGCTCCCACTTTGTGCTCGGATCGATGTCGAGGGCGCTGATCTCCTCTGTGCGCTTCGGAATCGTGTTGCGCAGGCCGATCGCGCGGAAGCTGTTCACTTCGAGCTGGATGTCGACGAACTTCTCGAGGTTGGCCTCGAGGTTCTCCGGCTCATTTGCCATCTTATCAGCAAGTGTCTGGCCTTCGATATATTCAAGTCCGAGTCCCCAGCAGCCGTCGAACTCTTTTACATATAATACCTTCGCAGCCGGAACGCCGAAGGACTCGACGTAGGATGTGAT
This sequence comes from Lachnospiraceae bacterium, assembly GCA_045112915.1. Classification (GTDB taxonomy): domain Bacteria; phylum Bacillota; class Clostridia; order Lachnospirales; family Lachnospiraceae; genus Chordicoccus. The sequence continues at coordinate 478 of JBGUIK010000116.1, read as the reverse complement.
CAGGGCCTCATTGAAGACGCCTGTCTTCGGATGTTCGGGGACGGACACCTTGATGACTTCGTTCCCCACTTTATAGACGGTCTTGTTGGCACGCCTGCAAATGATATCTTTCTCGTTAAATTCCATATTGGACCTCCTGGTTTGTCTTTATCATGCTGGACTTATGACCTTTCCCATAAGCTATGCGCATAAAATGAATGACTACGGTTCTGCCGGAGGCGGGATTCTTGGATCGCGTTCCCGTCCCGGCAAATGGTATCATCAGAAATCGACCTTCTTGTCATCCTCGCCGTAGTAAGCCAGTGTGTAGATCTGCTTGAGCTCGGAGATGAGCGGATATCTCGGGTTGGCGCCCGTGCACTGGTCGTTGAAGGCCTGCTCGGTCATCTCGTCCAGGGTATCGAAGAAGTACTTCTCGTCCACGCCGTACTCGCGGATGGAATCCTTGATGCCGATCGCGTGCTTCAGGTCGCGCAGC
>JBGUIK010000115.1:0-142444 GCA_045112915.1 Lachnospiraceae bacterium | reverse complement strand
AAATGCCATCTCCCAGTACAAGTTCGACCGCGCCGGCAGGGATGCTATATTTGCATTTAAAGAGCGTGTCCTGGTCCACTTTGCCGTGGACCTTACAAATGTATATATGACCACCCGCCTCGAAGGTCCCCGGACATATTTCCTTCCCTTCAACCAGGGCAGCAACGGTGCCGGCCGGGTCGGAGGCAGGGGCAATCCCGATAATCCGGATGGTTATGATACGGCCTATCTTTGGGAGAACGTCCTTTGCAGGGACAGGCTGCTTGAGATACTGCAGAAGTATTTGCATTTGCAGATTGATCGTGATGAGAAGACCGGCGAGATCAAGTCGGAGCGCATGATCTTCCCGCGATACCACCAGCTGGATGTCGTGACCAAGCTGCTCGCGGATGTGAAGGTCAACGGCGCGGGAAAGAATTATCTGATCCAGCACAGTGCCGGTTCCGGCAAATCGAATTCCATCGCCTGGCTTGCCCACCGCCTGAGCGGTCTTCATGCTGCAAATGATGAAAAGATCTTCCAGTCCGTTATCATCGTTACGGACCGGCGCGTCCTTGACAGCCAGCTGCAGAACACGGTCTACCAGTTCGACCATGTGGAAGGCGTGGTCGTGAAGATCGACAAGAATGCTAAACAGTTGAAGGAGGCAATTGAGAACGGAGCAGGCATAATTATTACAACCCTACAGAAGTTCCCGGTCATCTATAAGGAAGTGAATTCGTCCAATAAGAGATTTGCAATCATCGTGGATGAGGCCCACTCTTCCCAGACGGGTGATGCCGCGAAGAAGCTGAAACGGGCTCTGGCGGACACGGAGGAGATCTTACGCGAATATGCCGAGATGGAGGCGGAGGAAGAAGCTAACCGCAAGGATGATGAGGACAAGATCCTTGACGAGCTTGCAGCCCAGGGACATCAGGACAATCTTTCATTCTTCGCATTCACGGCGACCCCGAAGGGCAAGACCCTGAACATGTTCGGCTGGAAAGACAAGGAGGGCGTCTATCACCCTTTCCATATCTATTCCATGCGGCAGGCCATTGAGGAGCATTTTATTCTCGATGTCCTGCAGAATTACATGACTTACAACATGTATTATAAGATCGCCAAGGCGATTCCCGATGATCCGGAGCTCGATACGACTGCGGGTGTCAAGGCGATCCAGAAATTTGAAACGCTGCATCCGCACAACATTTCTCAGAAGACAGCCATCATGCTGGAGCATTTCCGGAATGTGACTATGCATAAGATAGGCGGGAAGGCAAAGGCCATGGTCGTCACAGCTTCCCGTCTGCATGCCGTCCGTTATGTGCAGGAGTTCAAGCGTCAGATTCAAAAAAAGGGATATACGGATCTCGACGTGCTGGTCGCATTTTCAGGTGAAGTACAGGATAAAGACGAGACTTATACGGAAGAGAAAATCAACAAGACGAAGGGCGGAGAGACAATTATGGAGAAAGCACTTCCGGAAGCGTTCCATTCCGATAACTATGGAATCCTGATTGTTGCGGAGAAGTATCAGACGGGATTTGATGAGCCGCTGCTTCACACGATGTTCGTCGATAAGAAGCTTTCCGGCGTGAAGGCGGTGCAGACGCTGTCGCGCCTGAATCGTACGATGCGCGGGAAGCAGGATACATTTGTCCTCGATTTTGTGAATTCGGCGGAGGATATCAAGAAGTCATTTGAACCATTCTACGAGGAGACTGTCCTGGAGGAGGAGACGGATCCAAACGTTGTCTATGATCTGAAGAATACCCTGGACGAGTTCAGGGTGTATCAGCAGGTGGAGATAGATAAATTTGCAATTATCTTCTATTCCGGAGATACACAGAAAGCCGGTGATCTGGGAAGGCTGAAGAGTGCTTTAAATCCGGCACTGCAGCGGTATGGTGCTCTGGAAACCGAGAGAAAGGATATTTTCAAATCTACGTTAGGACGCTTCAACCGGATATATGCTTTCATTACACAGGTCTGCAGACTGTTCGATAAGGACATACATAAGTTCAGTGTATTTGCAAAGTTCCTTTACAAGTGGCTTCCCAAGGGGGATCGCGCGGTTGTAGATATCGACGACAAGGTCCTGCTGGAATACTATCGTCTGGAGAAAGATTTTGAGGGAGGTATACAGCTCGAGCCTGTAGAAGGAGGCTTTGTGCCAATCACTGGTGAGGCTGGCCACAGAGAACCGAAGAAGGATCCGCTGACCGTAATCATTGAGAAGATTAACGAAAAGTATGGGACTGATTTCACAGAAATGGACAAGGTCCTTACACAGCTGGAGAACGACTATGCTGCCCAGGATAAGTGGCAGGGCTATGCCCAGAACAGCGACAGGAAGACATTTATGTTGCTCTTCGAGAAGGACTTCCCAAACATGGCCGCCCAGCGATACGAGATGAATGATGGGTTCTTTGTCAAGTTGTTCTCGGAGCCGGAGATGATGAAGATGGTGATGGAGACGGTCGGCGGAGTGGTGTATGAGAGGCTGAAGAAGAGGAAGACGTATGAGGTGCCGTCAAGGCCGTTAGGGGTGGTGGCGGAACAGCCGGTTCATTATGGTGATAAGGCGGATTTGCTCAACTAGTATTGTTTGCTATTGATTGAAAAGATAATTGAATAAGTAATGGATTATAAAAATAGACTTTGTGGTAATGCGATGTTTAAATCATAATTTAACTTGTGAAATTATGAAAAGTTACACTATAGATCGAGATAGGAGCTATGACTAGAAAAGAAGCAAAATAGAAATCTGGCAGTTAATAAAAGCATTATAGATATTAAAAAATAAATCTATCGTACTTTTATATGTTAAGGCCGGAGTGATTAGCATGTAATGCAACCTAAATAAACTGATTATAAATAAGGAGAGCTATGGCTAAAGAAGGATTGGATATATCAACTATACAAAGTGTTCTAAAAGATGTAAAAGAAACGAGTGGTTGGTCATTATGTATCGGAGCAGGAACCAGTTGTCCGGTTCTTCCAGGTTGGATTTCGTTAGTAGATAATATGATAAGACGTCACTGCGACTCAAAGGACATAATTGATATAAATACATATGAAAAGATGGGTTTTTCTGCAGATGCAATGATTCAGGCAGTAAGAAATAGGTTAGATGTCAGCGATGATGAGTTTATAAAGATGCTTTCAGAAGAAATCTATTCTCCAATTAGAGATAATCTAAGCAAATCAGATTGGAATGTATTTATAAAAGTACATGAGTCACGGGCAATAGCAAGCATTAAAGAGCGTGACTGGGATATTTTTAGAGAACAAATAATAGATAAACTTCTGAAAAAAACATCTGCTAATCTATTAGCTCCAGTAGTTGTAAAATCAATTAGTACTAACATCGCGCCAAGAGCTATTCTAACATTCAACGGGGAAGCAATATTTTTGTCATTGTTGAATTATTATAGCTATCAGGAGAACCCAGATGATAAGAAAATGAAATTTGAAAAAGTAGTGAATGCTATGGTTACTAGGCATACAAACAGAATACCGTACATACACTGCCATGGAGTGTTGCCTATAAATGGTGTGAAAAAGAGAAGGGGATTCAATGCTAATGACAAATTAGTTTTTCTTGAAGAAAAATATTTGCAATTAGCTAATTCTCCAATGTCATGGCAAGCAATTAGTTTTATCGAGAACTGCATGAATAGTAAAATGGTGTTTGTTGGAGTTTCGTTAACTGATGCTAATATGAGGCGCTGGCTTGGGTTTATTCATAGCAATAAAATGCAAGAGTTTAGGAGCAATGGTCTAGATTGCAATAATGCGACAGAGCATTTTTGGATAAATAAAAAGCCTAAAACAGATGTGGAAAAGACATGGATTGAGGAAAGCGTTTCACATCTTGGTGTCCGACTTGTCTGGATAGACGAATGGAGTCAGGTTGGAGAAGTCCTAAAAAGAATGCTTGGCTTATCGTAAACTCACTGAAAAATGTTGGTTGATAGAAATGCCTTTTAGAAACTTGTTTTAATGCTAGTATCGAAACCTTTTGTCAACGTGAAAGAAGTATGGTATTGTATATGAAAATAGGTTTGTCATTTTGAAATAGAAGTATCCAAAGAATTTTCATTTAAGAAGTTAGATTATAAAATGAATTATTTGAGATTTACGACGGAGAGACAAAGAAAGAAGTTGATAGTGGCTGAATAATGAGTCCGATTCAAATGGTGTATATTAAATTGGCAACTCCCCAGACCCCATTATATCGGGGGGCGAGGTGCTGTCGTCAAGCTAGAGTTTGCTCTAGCTTGACTACTGGGGTTCATAATATATTATATAAAGGCAGAATCTAGTAGGCTATAAAAGCCTGAACAGACTCTGCTTTTTGTATTATGGTATCTGTAGAGAATTGTAGTTCTTTTACTTATTAGTTAAAGAGTGGGGAGGATGAGCTGCTATTTTATAGAAGTGGGTAGCCTAGAATAATGAAAATGGGAACGGATCCAAAAAGAAAGAGACTAGCATCAGAGTATATACAAAATGATTGGTACCCATATTATGCGGGGTATGCAGACAAATTTGTTATAGAGCTTTTGGCAGATTATAAAGGAACAGGCATAAAAGTCTTGGATCCTTGGAATGGAACAGGAACAACTACACTATGTAGTTACAATTTAGATATCGAGAGTTATGGCGTTGATATAAATCCTGTGATGGTTGTTATTGCTAAGGCAAAGGTATATCATCCTTCGGATGAGTTTGAAAATAGTTTTGAGGATTTACTAAATTCTTTGAATGAAGACAATGGAATTGAGATTATCAAAGGGGATCCTTTATTACATTGGTTTGAAGAGGACACAGTTAAAGTCATAAGATATGTAGAAAATGAGCTGGTAATACATTTTTCTGGAGTAGCACCAAATCATATAAGTGTTGTGGAAATGACATATCAAATAGCATATCTTTATTTACTTATGTTCCTAAGCATAAGAGATTATAGTAAATCATTTACTGGATCAAATCCTACATGGATACGAGAAAGGAATATCACTAGAGTTAGAATTAGTTATAAAGATTGGATAAAAGCTCTTAAAAGAAATAGTTCTATGCTTAATAAGCATGTTTTTATACCCAAAGAAGATAAAAAACCAGTTATTGAATTAGGGGACTCAAAATCATTAGATATATTAGACGAGTCTATTGACCTAGTTATTAGTTCACCTCCATATTGTACCCGTATCGACTATGCTATCTATACAAGATTAGAATTAGCGATATTAGGGATAAACAATGTTGATGTGAAGAAACTTAGGAAAGAAATGCTGGGAAGTCCTACTATACATGGCGATTCAAATAAATTGGAAGTCCCGTTGGAACTTGTTCAACTTAATAGAGTATTGAAAGAGATAGAAAATCATACAAGTAAAGCTGCGAAATCATATTATTATAAGACGTATAAACAATATTTCATTGAAATGATTATGTCAGTACGGGAAATAAATCGTGTATTAAAAAAAGACGGCGTAATGAGTTTAGTGATACAAGATTCTTGGTTTAAAGATATTCATGTGAATGTGCCAGAACTTGTTATTGAGATTGCTGGAATGTGTGGACTAAGAGGTAGTTATCGTTCAATTCCTGTAAAGTTTAACATGGCTAACATAAATACAAGAAGTAGAGAGTATGTGAACAATAAGAAAGCTGCTGAATCAATAATCACATTGAAGAAGGAGAAATGATGAGTATACTTGAAAGTATTGATGAAAAAATCAAAGAGTTAAAAGTTACAGCATTGGATATTTCATTCAATGAATTAGCTGATATGTATCAGGAAAATGAGTTAATAATAACACCTGATTACCAACGAACTTTTCGCTGGGATATTGGAAAACAGTCGAGATTTATTGAAACACTATTATTAGAGATGCCTATTCCACCGATATATGCAATTGAAATTGATGATCATAAATATGAACTTATAGATGGATTACAGAGAATATCTACATACCTGAGTTATAGAGGTTTATTAAAACAAATTCCTGAAGAATTAGTTAGCCAAACTGTTCAAAATACTGAGGAAGATGATGCCGATCAATATGAAGAGGAAGAGATCTATGACGCTAAAAATGGCTTCAGATTAACGGGATGTGACATTATTCCTGATTTAAATGGAAAAAAATATGATGAATTGCCAGGTGCGTTAAAGATTAAAGCAAAAAGATCGTTTGTGCGTATGGAAATCTTAAGAAAGGGTATTAATCCTGAAATGAAGTATCATATGTTTAAACGACTTAATACCGGGGGTGAAAAACTATCATATCAGGAGCTGCGAAATTGCTCTATACGAATTATTGATAGTACATTTATAGACTTTATTAATAGATTATCTAAAGATGAGATGTTTCTTAAAACTATACAAAATGTAAGTCGGAAACAAAGAGAAAAGAAATTTGCAGAAGAATTGGTTTTGCGATTTTTTGCTTTCAAAAATGATCAGGGATCATTTTCACATGATATAGATAAGTTTTTAACAGGTTATATGGAAAAAATAGCACTTGCGGATAGTAAAGGTCAGACTAAGTTCAATTATTCTAATGAAGAAGAAATTTTTAAAAGTACATTCAAGTGGTTATTTTTAAGTATGGGAAATAGGGCATTTTCAGTTTATAAAAATGGTTCAAGTAAGCTCACCGGATTCAACGTTTATCAGTTTGAGGCCTTTACAATAGGGATACAAGATTATTTGAAAAACCTAGAGAATGGGGAGATGACTGCTGAAAGGTTGGCAGAAATAATAACAGCAGCAAAATCTGATGACGTGTTGATAAGTGCTACAGTCGGTGGCGGAAAAAACTCACCAGGAGTTTTTGAAACGAGGCTAAATCGTGTAAGATGTTTACTTGGTGAGGGATTGTAATGGCTGTAACTAATAATACTGATATGTTAGAAGAAGAACTAGAGTATGAGTATTCTACACGCCTTGAAGAATTGAATATGTTTGAGGGTATTGTGACTTCTTCTATTCTTGATGCCTCGGAACAGGGAATATATCGTAAAATGCTTATGGTAATGTTGTATGCTTATTTCGAAGGATTTTGCAAAAAGGCCTTAAGTATTTATGTAGAATACCTTAATACCACTGGCGAGCAAGTAAAAGATATACAGGACTCGTTAGTTGCATCTACACTACGAGATAGTTTTAAACTTTTAGAAGATGGACACCATTCTCCCGTTAGAATAAGAGGTATGAAAGCAGACGGGGATAACAAGATACAAAGGTTTGGGCGACGGAATGAGTTTGTCCACGACTATAGTAATCAAATGCAATCCGTAATAAATATACCGGATACAGTAGTTGATACAGAATCAAACTTAAAGTCATATGTATTGAAGATTATAATGTATCGTCTAGCTATGGATTATACTATTGTAGATAGCATGCAAAGAGATATTAATATGTTGCTTTGTCGTAGAAATTCAATTGCTCATGGAGATTTAGTTAGAGGAATCGAGGAATCGGAGTATTGTGATTATAAAAAAGCAGCAATAGAAGTTATGGAAAAATTAAAAAGTGAAATTATAAATAATTATAAGTATAAAAAATATCTGAAAGTAAATGGGGAATATTCGGATTGATTTATTCTGCGGTTTTATTTGCTGATGCTATTTTGATGCTAAAAATCTATGATGATCAAAATCATACAAGAAATAACACGGTATTTTGCCCGAATTTAATACTGATTTATACCAGAAATACCACAAAATATGGCCAACCGGATTCGCGAAGGTGGCCGTACAGTCGGTTCAGGCCGTGTTGCTTCCGTTATCGAATAATTCGAGTTTTAAGCCTAGAGAGCCGCAGTCCTTCGGGACTGCGGTTTTTTCTGTCTGAAAGGCATGAAGACGGATGCATTGCTGCCGGTAACGAAACGCAATAACGCCTGTCTGAACTGTTAATCAAAGAGATATAATCTGTCAGCAAGATTGAAAATATGGCTAGCCTTTTCTTCCAGTTGTGATATACTTGAATCACTTGCGTTAGGTATGTCTAAGCAGTAAGCATCACGCCCTTGCTGACGGCGGGATAGAAGCAGCAGGCCGGAGAGGGAAAATCTCTCCGTTCCTAAAGGATATTAGAAAATGAAGCTATTGAACGTAATTAAGAAATCACCTGCAGGTAAACTCATTCTTGCGGTTCCGGTCATATTACTCGCAATCATCCTCATCCTGGTATTCAGGAAGGATAAAGTCGACAACAGTGTTAAACTGCAGCAGGGCATTGCGTATCTCGAGGCCTTGGAGGCTAAGAATCCTCAGGATATGGTAAAGGAACTTCAGGAAAAGCAGCGGGAAGAAGAATCAGCCAAAGTCGATGAGATTCTTTCCAGAATAGACAGCGGTGAGATCTCCATCTGGTCGCAATTCTATGGAGCCGCTATTCTGGGAGATTCGAGGGCGGAAGATTTTGTCGCTGACGGATTCCTCACTACGACGAATGTGTTCGCGGAAAAGGGTACAATGTGCACAGATGCCGCGGATTACATCGACGCAGTTGCCGCCACTAATCCGACACGTATATTCTTCACTTATGGAATGAACGATGTCGATGGGTACTGGAATACAGCCGAGGAATTCATAGAGGGTTACACGAAGGTGATCAAAGCTTACCGTGAGCGGATACCCGACGCGGTCATATTTGTCAATTCCATCATTCCTGTCAATGCTCACGCAATCGAGAATGACTCGAATTATAAAAATATTCCGGAGTACAATGAGGCTTTGAAGAAGATGACGGAAGATCTGGGCGTGTGCTGGATCGACTGTGACAGTTATCTTGATGACTATCCGGAGCTGTACGACACGGACGGTCAGCACTTTTTCCCGGAAATGTATCCGATTTGGGCAAGAACTATGCTGAAGACTGCCTTTGACTACGAGTACGAGAAGACCGGCAGCGCTGATGCACTGTCCCAGCAGGTTGCCGCAAATGCAAGCGCCGCCGCTCAGGCCGCAAATGCTGAAAGCACGGAAAGCAGTGAGCAGGCAGCAGATGAGACAGGCACAGCTGACGGGGACTCTGACACTTCCGGTGACGACGGGGAGACTTCCGCTGATGGCGCAGAGACTTCCGCTGATGGCGCAGAGACCGAAGACACTGAGAATACGGATGAGGCAGAGACGGAAGATACGGCAGCTGACGGAGCTGCTTAACAGAATACATTGATGGACCGGTCCTGAATGGGCCGGCAGATTAAGGGGTAGAACTGTGAGGGAGACACGAAAACGAAGAAAAACACCGGTCGCGCCGTGGATCTATGTGGTCGAAGCGGTAAAGTGGGCTGCATTTGCAGCCCTGATTATCATGCTTGTGCAGACCAGAGCCAGCGCGCGTCCCTCCAAGACCGGATTTGACGAAATGAAAGCCGCGGTCACAAAGGATGCGGATCTTGATAATACAAAAGAGTCGGATATGCTGCTTTTAAAGCGGTTCTATTCGCTCGACGCGTCGGCATATGACGGAACAGTATACTACAGCCCGAAGACCAACATGGGAGCTGAGGAGCTGGTCCTCATCCGTCTGAAAGACGCAGGACAGAAAGAGCAGGTCATGGAGGCTTATAATGCCCGCATCAAGACCCAGCTCAGCAGTTTCGAGGGTTACGGCGTAGATCAGACAGAGCTTCTTAAGAACGCGGTCTGTGACTGCGCGGGCAATTACTGCCTTCTGTATGTGGGAGCCCGTGCGGACAAGGTCCAGCACGCGTTCAGAAAAGCGCTGTAAACGGAGGGAAAATGCGATATGGTATTTAACAGTATATATTTTCTCTTTGTTTTTCTTCCGATCACCCTGATCCTCTATTATGTAGTTCCCGCACGATTAAAGAACGCGCTGCTTGTCATCATAAGTTTTCTCTTTTACGCATGGGGAAGCCCGAAGTCGGTGATCTTTCTTCTCTTTGCGGTGGGCTTTAACTATGTCAGCGGAATCGAGATTGAACATCTGAAAATAAGCAGGCATACGGACGCGGCCATGAAGGTCCTCATTGCGTCCGCGGCAGCGAATATTCTGCTTCTGGCATCATTCAAATACATATTTGACGATATGCCGGTGGGCATGTCCTTTTTCACGTTCACTGTGCTGTCCTATCTCTTTGACGTGTACGGGGAGCGAACAGGCGCTCAGAGAAATCCAGTGAATTTCATTTTGTACGTCAGTTTTTTCCCGAAGCTGTTATCGGGGCCGATCGTCCAGTATGCAGACATGGAAGCTCAGCTCACCGACAGAAAGGCAGACGCTGACAAACTGATGGATGGCGGCGTTCTCTTCCTCGTTGGACTGGGAAAGAAGGTGCTGCTCGCAGATGCCCTCGGAGCGGGATTTGCCCTGCTTATTCAGGCAGAGACTTCGATTCTCGGAGCATGGCTCACGATGATTTTCTACAGCCTGCAGCTGTATTTTGATTTCAGCGGATACTCTGACATGGCGATCGGTCTGTCCAAAATGTTCGGGTTTGAGTTCGAGAAGAACTTTGATTATCCGTACATGTCGCTGACTATTTCTGAATTCTGGAGACGCTGGCATATCTCTCTGGGCAACTGGTTCAAACAGTATGTCTATTTTCCGATGGGAGGCAGCAGGGTCCCGGATGTACTGATCCTGAGAAATCTGCTTGTCGTATGGCTGCTTACCGGCATCTGGCACGGAAATACGTTCTGCTTTGTCATCTGGGGCCTCTACCATGGCGCGTTCGTCATTCTTGAGAGGTTCGTCATAAAGGGGAGGTTCGACGGTTTTCCCAGAGCTCTGCGCAGACTTGCGACCTGCCTGATTGCCGGAATCGGCTGGATTTTTTTCTTCTCGCCGACCCTTCCCTCGGCATTCAGGGTGATACTGTCGATGTTCGGCGGAGCTGCATTTGCAACACGCACTGCAGTGTATGTTCTTCGCAGCTACTTTGTCCTGCTCGTTTTAAGCCTTATCGGGTGCACGCCTCTTTGCAGCTTTATATGGAACCGGCTGTTTACAGAGAACAATATCGGCTTAAATGAACATATTCTGGCGTTCATCGCAGTAGCGCTGCGTCTGGGACTTCTGATCCTGTGCACGGCATCGCTGATCGGCAGTACGTACACGTCTTTCCTGTACTTCAAATTCTAACGACAAAGCGAGACTTGAAAGAGAGTGGTCAAAATGAACAGTTCTGAAACACAGATCCCTGAGAGCAGGGCTGCAAGAAGAAGAAAAAACAGAATAATGCGCGAGCAAAGGAGGAGAAGGCGTACGGCCTATATCACAGGCCTTGTATGCGCCCTCTTTGTTATAGTGTTCACGGCACTAAGCACGCTGACACCGGATAAGACTTTTTCGGCAAATGAAAATCGAAATCTCAGGCAGAGGCCGGACTTCAGCATGGACGGTCTTATGCGCGGAAGCTTCTTTAGCGATACGGCGGCGCATTTCTCAGATCAGTTCGCTCTTCGAGACAGGTGGATCTCGCTGAAGCTTACTTACGATAAACTGATCGGAATGAGAGAATCACACGACGTTTATCTGGGCAAAGATCATTATCTGCTCCAGAAGACAGTCGAGCCGGACGCGAAGGCGCTTGATGATATTGCAAATGCGGTCAATTCGTTCGCATCGCTCCACTCCGATCTGTCTACCAGGATGCTGGTCGTGCCCTGCGCGGCGGCGGTTCTTCCCGACAAGCTGCCCGGCAGCGCGCCGGTCAGAGATCAGGCGGCGGATATTGACGCATTTGGTCAGAGACTTAGCGGAGTTACATTTACGAACGCTTCGGAAGCGCTGAGATCATCTAATGACTCAAGAAATCTCTTTTACAGAACGGACCATCACTGGACCAGCTACGGAGCGAGGACAGTATACGAAAAATGCGCTCCGGGTCTCGGCATTGACGCTCCGGTGACGGAGTTCGACGAGTATCTCCTGTCGGAGACTTTCCTCGGGACTCTCGGATCGCAGAGCGGAAGTTTCAGCCTGAGAGATACAATTGAAATCTATGTTCCGAAGGAATGCCCTAATTATTATGTGTATTACGCGGATCAGGGTAAGACGGTCTCGTCTCTTTATGTTAGAGACAAGCTGAATGAGAAGGATCAGTATCAGGTCTTTCTGGGGGGCAATCATCCGATTGTCGAGATCCACACGGCGGCCGCTTCCGGCAGATCGCTTCTGATCTTTAAGGATTCCTATGCCAACAGCTTTGTGCAGTACCTTATTCCTCACTACGATACGATCATTATGATAGATCCCAGGTATTACTTTAACCGGCTGGATAATGTCATTCAGGCCAACGGGATCACAGATGTTCTGTTCCTGTACAGCGCAAACACGTTGCTCGCCGATCATTCGCTTGCGGTATGCCTTAACGCGTCGGCATAGGAGAGACGCAATGAATAAGCTGCTTTTTTTTGACATCGACGGTACACTGGCCATGCCCGGCAGAACGGTAAGTCAGCGAACGCGGGACGCGATCCGGGCTGCCCGTGCCAATGGCCATAAAGCTTTCATATGCACCGGGCGGAGTCCGGAGCTTGTGAACGAGGATATTTTGAGCATTGGCTTTGACGGCGGTATATTTCACGCCGGCGGAAGAGTCGTCATAGACGGGAAAACAGTATATGAGAATCATGCGGACGCAAAGATGCTTGATGATGTTCTTCCCTCTATCAGAGAATACGCCGTATTCTATAACTATGAGACGACCGGCGGAGATTACTTCAGCAGATTTGATCCCGAAGTACTGAAGGAAGTGCAGGTGGAAGGCGCAAATACGGAGCTTTTGCGTCTCATTGAAGCACTGGCATCGACGGAGAATCGCCCTGTGCGCGATTATGCCGGAGAGGGAATATATAAAGTGTTCTTCTTTGTCAGAAAAGTTGCTGACTATGAGAAAATCATTGAATCCTTCGGACCGGGGTATCTGCCGACGAATTTTTCCAATATGATTGATGATATGCCCATTGTGGCGTGTGAAGTCACGCGGGCGGATGTCAATAAAGGCGCTGCGATTCTCGGACTTTGCAGATATCTTGAGGTGCCTGTTACTGACACGATTTCATTCGGCGACAGCATGAATGACATTATGATGATTCGTACGACCGGAGTATCGGTCGCGATGGGGAATGCGGAACAGAGGGTCAAGGATGAAGCGGATATTATCTGTGAATCCTGCGATGAGGACGGTGTGGCTAAAGAGCTTCAAAGACTCGGTCTCATCTAATTGTTCCACTGCTTGCATTTGACATAATTCTCCTGTATCATATAGGTTACATGGGATTTACCGGGGACCGAGTTATGATCCCCGGTTCATTATGAGCGCAGCTAAGACTATGCATGGAGGTTTTTATGCTTGAATTAAAACATGTCGGCTATGTGGCTGAGGATGACACTGAGATCCTGAGTGACATAAGCCTTTCTATCAATGAGCGGTTCGTGGCCATCACCGGTCCGAACGGAGGCGGCAAGTCTACCCTCGCCAAATTGATTTCCGGCATTTATATGCCGACCAGCGGTCAGATTCTTCTGGACGGCATCGACATAACTCATATGAGTATAACGGATAGGGCTAATCTCGGAATTTCCTACGCGTTCCAGCAGCCGGTGCGCTTCAAGGGACTCAGGGTGCGCGATCTTCTCCGCCTCGCGGCGGGCAAGGATACGACTCTCGCTCAGGCATGCGATTACCTCAGTGAAGTAGGTCTGTGCGCCCGGGATTACATCGACCGTGAACTGAATGACTCACTCTCCGGCGGCGAGCTGAAGAGAATCGAGATTGCCATGGTCCTGGCCCGCGGAACAAAACTCTCTGTATTCGATGAGCCCGAGGCGGGTATTGATCTGTGGAGCTTCCAGAATCTGATCAGGGTCTTTGAGAAAATGTATGAGGAGACCCGAGGAAACATTCTGATCATCAGCCACCAGGAGCGGATCCTGAACATTGCCGACAAGATCGTTGTCATCAGGGAAGGCAAGGTGGACAGAGTCGGCAGCCGTGACGAGATCCTTCCGGGACTCCTTCGAAGTGCTGATGCCGGGAACTCGGTGTGTGATATACTGACACAGAAAGCAATGTCGTGAGGAGGGCAAGATGGACGAGATACGTATGAATTTACTGAAGGAGGTCGCGGACCTCGACGCACTCCCGGTCGGAGCGTACAATATACGCGAAAACGGCAAGGCGGCAGGGCGCAATACCACAGCGAACATTGATATTGTAACAAAGTCGGACAAGCCCGGGATCGATATAATCATAGCCCCCGGAACAAAAAAAGAGAGTGTCCATATCCCGGTCATTATTTCCCAGACCGGTCTCACAGACCTTGTGTATAATGATTTTTACATCGGCGAGGACGCTGACGTTGTGATCATTGCGGGCTGCGGTATCCACAACTGCGGCGGCGAGCTGTCCCAGCACGACGGTATCCACACATTCTGGCTCGGAAAGAACTCTCATATCCGCTACGTTGAGAAGCACTACGGCGAAGGGGACGGGAGTAAGAATGTCATGAATCCGACCACGATTGTTCACCTTGACGAGGGCGCTTCCATGGAAATGGAGACGACACAGATCGCGGGCATCGATGATACTGACCGGCGGACGGAAGGTGATCTCAAAGCCGGAGCAAAACTTGAGGTCAGAGAGAAGATACTTACGAACGGCGTACAGAACGCGAAGACATATTTCAATGTCGATCTCAACGGGGAGGGCTGCTCGGCCAATGTAGTCAGCCGCAGCGTTGCCCGCGAGAACAGCACGCAGTTCTTTGACAGCCGCCTTAACGGAAATGCGCCATGTGCCGGCCATTCCGAGTGCGATTCGATTATAATGGAGAACGGCAGGGTCACAGCGTGTCCGTCCCTTACCGCCAACAATATCGACGCGAGCCTGATCCATGAAGCAGCCATCGGAAAAATTGCCGGTGAGCAGCTCATGAAGCTGATGACACTGGGGCTTACCGAAAAAGAAGCAGAAGAACAGATCGTCAACGGATTCCTGAAATAAGGTGAAAATGGCGCACCAACGGATGAAAGGGAGATAACTATGGAAAATTATGTCATTTACACTGACACATCCGCCGATGTGAGCAAGGAGTTCCTAAGGAACAATGAACTCTTTTTTGTACCTATGACTTATACGCTTGGAGAGGAAGAGAGAGTTTGCCGTGGAATGGAAGACGAGGCTCTCCTGAAAAAGTTTTACGACGGTCAGCGGGCAGGTGATCTCACGCATACAAGCCAGATCACGCCGCAGCAGTATATAGATGTCTTTGAGAAGCATCTTGCCCAAGGTGAGTCTGTTGTCTATCTGTCCTTGTCGAGCGGATTGACCAAGACTTTCGACAGCGTACGGATCGCTAAGATGGATATGGATGAGAAATATCCTGACGCGAAAATATACCCGGTCGACACATTGTCCGCAACGGGAGGCATGGGACTGCTCGCAGAACTGGCGGTCAATAATAAGAAGAACGGAATGAGCGCAGCTGAAAATGCAGCCAATCTCGAGGAAATGAGCCATAAGGTCTGCCATATTTTTATGGTGGAGGACCTCATGTATCTGAAGCGCGGAGGACGTATTTCCGCCGCCACAGCTGTTGTCGGTACTGTCATGAATATTAAGCCGATCCTGGTCATTGATCAGGAAGGGAAGCTCATCACTGTGGCTAAGAAACGCGGTGAGAAGCTCGCCCTCAGAGAACTGATGACGAGATATCTGGATAGCCGGGACACGAGATACGGAAAGAACGCCTACATTGTTCACGCGGATGCCGGGGAACGCCCCGCGATTCTCGAAGAAATGCTGAAGCGCCACGACCCGTCTGTCAACTATACAGAGATGTTTCTCTCTCCTATTATCGGCGCGCATACGGGCCCGGGCATGACAGCGATTCTTTTCTTCGGTGACCGCGCCAAAATATGCGAGTGATGAATCTACGTTACGGTTCAGACGGACTGCATCGAAGTTCAAAATCGGCGCAGGCACCATCTTCATCGAAAAACGCAGGTCCTTCCCTGCGAGCTGTTACTTACACCTAAACACAAAATATTGCTCCTCGTGGATGCTTGACAGCACTGCGAGGAGCTTTTTGGGTTAGAAATATTTCCCACTTTGGATCCCGGGTAAAGCCGTGCTCATAAAAGATGTACTAGCAGACTATTTCTCCGTGAAGGAGAGGCCCGCCGCTGCCAGCGGAAGCAGCATATATACGCTACTGAAAACGTAGAGGCTCTTGGTCTCCCACACAAGGTGGAAGAGGAATACGCCCAGGAGAAAGAGGATCGGGAATGCTGCAAAGACTGTGACGTTGTCACTGTGACTGAATCTGTCGGTCATTATCCGGATCCGGCGGATCAGACTTTTGATCAGGAAGAGGACACAGCCGGCCAGCACTGCAGTATAAATTATACTGCAGATTATGCAGGTGATATCGTAGGCAGTCCCTCCGGTGTAGAGGTTCCTGAAGAGGAGACCGCCGACTTTCTCCGCTGCGGCATCCTGCGGACCTACCCAGACAGACTGGAATGTCGGTTCTGACCATGTAGACGCGACTTTTCTCATGAAGAAGGTGTATGCGTAGTCGTGGTCATCGCGGAATGCCTGAAGACGTTCGCTGATCAGGGCGCGGGCGGCTTCATCTGTCGCTTTCTGATCGTAACCGGTCTCCTGAAATGTACTATAGTTATAGCCATTGTACCAGCCTTCCGCTCTGGGTCCCTCTGAAAGGCCCATGGCCGTCCAGGCTGACCGCGGAATACTGTTTTCAATCTTGTGGCCGCTGATATTTCCGATGCCGATTTTGAGGATCATATTCGGAATGACCATGGCGGCAATAAGCAGGACAGCCGCCGCTATATAGCGAATTCTACCGACGATTTTTCTGCGGTCATGCTCAAATGTACGGAGGAATATGAGGAGCAGAAGGATTATTTCCGCAATGACCCCGATCATGTAATTACTCCTGAGGATGACAGCGAAAGCGCTAAAGAGC
The DNA here is from genome assembly GCA_045112915.1 of Lachnospiraceae bacterium. Taxonomy (GTDB): domain Bacteria; phylum Bacillota; class Clostridia; order Lachnospirales; family Lachnospiraceae; genus Chordicoccus. The sequence continues at coordinate 125,470 of JBGUIK010000115.1, read as the reverse complement.
ACCGCGCAGACGGCATGGAGTATGTTTCCGCTCTTTTCAAAGTTCACAAGAGCCAGGAAAGAAATCAGCAGTGCTGTGAGACCGGGAATGATGCCATAGCAAAAGACGCTGAAGAAAAAGTGCGGAAGCATGATAAACGTCAGGAGCACTGTCAAAAAATTGATCTGGTCATTATTGAACAGCGCGTCCGAAATATTGAGCATCAGAAGATTATTGAGGAGGATCAGTACCAGATTCAAAATATAGAAATAGTGAATATCGGGCAGGAACCTCTGAAGGAGGCTCAGAATGACGGCGATTCCGATCTGGTGGGGATATGCGGCCAGATAGCCGCTGGAATAGGTCCCCTGTGCGGTGGCGGCATCAAGAATGAGCGGAGAATAGTCACCGCTCTTTATCTCTCCGGCAGCCGTATATATGGCATACGCATCCGCCCTGAGGTCTTGCGGAACACGAAAAATCAGATATAGACCGAAGGCCAGATAGAGGACTGTGCCTAGAATAAAGAACAGCATAGTTCCGTTTTTCGGGAAAAACCCGTGGGGATCCCTGAAGGAGAAGAAACCGAACGCGATAATGCATGCGAGGACTGTCATGAGGACGAGATAAAACAGAGCATTATCGGTTTCGAATGAAACGAGTTCCGCCTCTGTAAGCGGCATAAAGGCCGTACCTGTCAGATTCAGATACGTAATGAACAGGAGTACGCTCCCGCCGAGGATGTATATGATGCTTCTCAGTATACTGTTAAGAGTTTTCAATGGTCGAACCTCACTGGATGTATTAGTTTTATCGGGAGATGCTTGCGTAACTTCCGGTAGGATATTATATGCGTTTTCTCTCCTGCAGACTTATGTAGAGGTCGTAGAGGGGAGAACCGGTCTGCCCTCTGGCGGGAAAATCGCTCTCGGGAAAATCGATGATCTGATGGTCAAAGCAGTTGACAATTGTTGTGCCTCCGCTGTGAGTCATTACGGGACTAAAGTGCCCATAGGATTTATGCACGTGGCCATGGATAAAATATTTGGGCTTCCATTTTTCAAGCAGTGGATTGAAGCACATAAATCCCATATGGGGAAGATCTTCCATATCCCCGTATCCCCGTGCCGGCGCATGGGCCAGAAGGATATCGAAACCGTTCATCAACACAGCCCGTATCTCGGCTTTCAGGACCCGGCGCCGCATATCATTTTCCGTGTATTGATTGCTTCCGTTGTTATAGCGCATGCATCCGCCGAGCCCCAGGATGCGGAGTCCCTTGTAGTTGTAGATTGTATCCTCGATGCAGATACAGCCCCCGGGCGGCTCCTTATCATATTTACTGTCATGGTTCCCGCGGACATACAGGAGGGGACAGCTTGTCAGCGTGACCAGAAATTCCAGATAAGCGGGGGAGAGGTCGCCGGCAGATAAAATGAGTTCCACGCCCCGCAGACGTTCCGGGTCATAATAGTCCCACAGGCTTTTGGATTCCTCGTCCGCAATTGTAAGTATCTTCATACGGGCTCCTTATTTTTTGACGCCCGCGACAGATACGGACTTTTTGGCGCTGTCATTCATTTCCCAGGCCGGTGGAATCTCACCGTCGACGTTCTCGTTCAGCCAGTTGATTGATAGAATTTCTTCGTAGGTGAGACGGTCTGAACCTGCCGGCTTCACAATACCGTCGCGGCTTCTCAGTTCTCCGTCGAACGGACTGATCGTGCCTTTGACAAGCCCGTCCCGGAGAAGGTCCATAAGCTTCAGTGTATTATAGGAAAGCTTTTTTGAGTATATCACGTCGATGACACCGGATGAAATGCCGTACCAGTAGTTCAGGGACTGATTTTTATCTGTCAGGGATTTTGATTCCCAGGCTCCGGTCAGGATGCTCTCAATGATAAGAGCGTAGTAGCGCCCCCAGTTCTGCATCGGTGCCGCCAGGTTCTCAGCCGTGCCGTCATCAAGAACTCGGTAGAGCCCGTGACGCCTTTTCTCATCTCTCGGAGTGATGAATTCCTTGCCGGAGATGACGGAAATGCCGCGGGATGTCAGATCTGCCTCCCAGTCATAGTCTTTTCGTCCCGTCCAGACCAGCGTGACGTGCGCTTCGGGATCGATCATGGAAGCCCCGATTGCAAATGCGTTGATTTCCGCCAGTGTCCCGTATATCGGTGCTCCGGCGCAGTAGCCGATCCTGTGGTTGGGAGACACTATTGCAGCCAGAGCGCCCATCAGGAACTTTGCCTCATAGGTCCTGGCTTCATAGGAGCGCACAGCGTTGACTGTGAGGCCTGTCGAGCAGTTGAGGAACTTGATACTCGGATTATCGATGGCTACTTTCAGGGCAGCGGGCATCATGAGCGGGGACGTGGTGAAAATGACATCGTCGTCGTCATCTATCGCCGTGTTTATACCTCTCAGGGTGGAAGCCTCATCATTGCAGTTCTCGATCTTGATCGTGTCGATCAGATCTCCGTAAATACGGTGGAGCTCATTTCGGCCGAGCTCATGCCCGTAGGTCCAGCTGGAGGAGGCTTCGTCATTTGCGTAAAGAAAAGCGGCTTTGAGCGGACGCGAAGCGGTGTAGACAGGCATGACATTGAGCATCTTCATAATCTTGGCATCATGAAGCGCTCCTGCTTTTTTATCGACCTGCCACGGGCTGTCAATGAGCCTCAGGTTTTCCGGACCGGACCCTGTGAGGAATTCTTTCCATAAGCGGTCCATGTGCCTGCCAAGACTGTCGTTTTCGGCATCCCGCAGGGTCTCAAGAGGATAGATTCCGAGTGAGATGAGCAGGGCGTCTTCTGCTCTGAGCCCGGTCCTTGAACCGCCTTTCTGATAGAAGACAGACGCAAACTTTTCGGCCGTGTCCTTGAAGTCTTTTACCAGCGTTTCCGGCCAGGGATTGACAAGGTCACGTCCCAGCAGTGCGGCAAGTTTCTCGAAACAGCCTTCGCGGGTGAACGAGAAACCGAAGATGCCGGTCACCTTATAGAAAGGAAGATACTCGTAGTAGATCTGGACGTCGCGGTCACTTGTCTTTTTAGGAAGGCAGCGGATCACGTGGGTCGGGATTGAGTAGGCACCGACATATTTCATGACAGAGACTCTTTTATTGCCTTCCTCGACATAGAAGCGCCCCATGTACTCATAAGCTTTGACCGGCTCTCTGATACCCTCTTCAAGCTGTGATTCGTAGAGGTCGGCCCATTTTTTGGCAAACTCTGAATTCTCGTCCAAAAGGGGCATAAAGTTTTCGGCAAATGCATTCTGCCTGCCCCGTGTCCTTGTTCCTGCATACAGATACAGGGGGATTTCATGAATACCGAGATCCTGTTCAGCTGCTATATCGGAGGAAGAGACGAACTCTTCCATTGATGAAAGATAGGGATTGCGGCCGGATACCGTGGCCCAACGTCTGGCACGCTCTCCCTGTCGTCTGGCGTTGTTATAATCGTTTGTCATGAGTGAGAACACCTCCTTCTCTTATTCGTTAATAATACCAGAAACGAGTGGAAAAGTAACTATAATCAGGTCTTTTTCCGACGGCGATAAAAAACTGCCCTGTCCGGAAGAGGAGTCTTCCGGGCGGGGCAGCTATCAAATTTCGTTTTATCAGCCAAACAGTTCAGAGTTTACATATGCGCGTTGACCGTTGTAATTGATGACGAACCATCCGTCCACGTTTCCCTGGATCGTGACCCGCTCATCCGCGTCGATCGTACCGATGATCGTGTTCGGGTCTCCGCCGGGCTCGCTGTAGACGTCCGCGATCTCGAGGGCGACCGCCTTGTTGCCTTCAGCACCCTGGTCGGTGTTCTCGTCATCTTCGACGATGTCGACGTCATAGTATTCAACGCTATCTGTCTGATCGTCGTATTCCTGCGCGTCTCCGTCATCCTGTACCCAGTCGTCTGATTCTTCGGTGTCGTCTTCATTGATGTCACCGCCAAGCGCCCATTCCGGAATGGAGTCCGGATCAGACTCGGGGGTCGCCGGAATCGGTGTGGGAGTGGGAGTAAGAGCCGGCGTTGCTGTCGGGACAGCAGCGATGACTGAATCCGGTTTTGGCGAATTGGCGTCCTTTGCGCCGCAGGCACTGAGAAGCAGGATACCGCCGAGGAGGATCACAGTGCTGGTTTTAAACATTTTTGTCATAACCTAATTCCTTTGCGTGTTAAATTCTGACCTTCTCTTGTATACAGAAGGTGACCTTACGAATACAGTATAGCGATGATTTTATCATTTTCGAATCATTACGTCAATTCTACTTGTATTTACGTTTGTTTACGTTTCTGTTAAAGTGTAGTATCATATTTCATAAAAAATAAGAAAATGAATTTCCCGCTCACAGCAAAGAGAAGTATCATTATAGGAAGCGGGAAGTTTACCGGAGAAATACTGAACGGAGAATACTATGTGGATCGCTGATAATTGGAAAGATTACGAAGTATTGGATACAAGATGCGGAGAGAAGCTGGAGAGATGGGGGAAATATCTGCTGATCCGCCCTGACCCGCAGGTCATCTGGCAGACAGAGGCTGCTCATGAGGGATGGAAACATCCGAACGGACATTACCACCGTAGCAGCAAAGGAGGCGGGAACTGGGAGTTCTTTGATCTGCCGGAGACCTGGCAGATATCTTACGGTGACCTTCGCTTCAACTTAAAGCCGTTCAGCTTCAAGCACACAGGTCTGTTTCCCGAGCAGGCGGCCAATTGGGACTGGTTCGGAAAACTGATCCGTGAAGCAGGCAGACCGATAAGGGTGCTGAATCTTTTCGCCTATACAGGCGGCGCTACCTGCGCGGCCCTCGCCGCGGGGGCGTCTGTGACACATGTGGATGCTTCCAAAGGCATGGTCACGTGGGCGAGGGAAAACGCGGAATCCTCGGGGCTGGCAGACCGACCGGTCCGCTGGCTGGTCGACGATTGCACTAAGTTCGTGCAGAGGGAGATCCGCCGCGGCAATACATATGATGCCATTATTATGGATCCGCCCTCATACGGGAGGGGCCCCAAGGGTGAGATTTGGAAGATCGAGGATACGATTTATCCTCTGCTCCTGCTCACTCAGCAGATACTGTCCGAAAAGCCGCTGTTCTTCCTGCTGAATTCTTATACGACCGGCCTGCAGGCCGGCGTGCTCACTCACATGCTCAAGACGTCGCTCGCCGCATCGCGTCCGGCAAGCGTTGAGTCCGGTGAGGTCGGCCTCCCGATCAGGGATACAGAACTTATTCTTCCGTGTGGCTGCGCGGGGCGTGTAGTGTTCTGATGTAGAGATGAAGATTTCCCGCAGTTGACACAAAAAGAGCCATTACGTATAATAATTGCAATCATGGGGAAGAAGAGACCGATCGGTTTTGGCCGCCGCAGGCGGCCGGGAGGAGTTATTATGAAACCTTATCTGGAAATGACATTTGCCGAACTGGCAGAAGAAAAGAGCAAAGTAGAAAAGCAGTATAAAGAGATACAGAAAATGGGCCTTAAACTGGATATGTCCCGCGGCAAGCCCTCCAAAGCTCAGCTGGAATTGTCCAGACCTATGCTTGATGTTCTACATTCCAATATATATTTTAATGATGAGACAGGTACAGACTGTCGTAACTATGGCGTCCTGACAGGTATACCGGAAGCCAAGAGACTCATGGGCGAGATGTCTGAGGTGGGTCCGGATGACATGATCATTTTCGGCAACTCCTCGCTCAACGTCATGTTCGACTCAATTTCGCGTTCCTACACACACGGCGTGTGCGGCGGAACTCCCTGGTGCAGGCTGGATGAGGTAAAGTGGCTGTGTCCGGTACCGGGCTATGACAGACATTTCAAGATCACTGAGTTCTTCGGCATTAAGATGATTAACGTCCCTATGTCGGAGAACGGCCCCGATATGGATATGGTCGAGGAGTATGTCAATAACGATCCGACGGTCAAGGGTATCTGGTGTGTGCCGAAATACTCGAACCCGCAGGGGTATACATATTCGGAGGAGACGGTCAAGCGCTTTGCCCATCTGATACCTGCCGCTATGGACTTCAGAATTTACTGGGACAACGCCTACTCAATTCACCACCTCTACGAGGACCCGGAAAAGCAGGACTATCTGCTCGAGATTCTCAGAGAGTGCCGCAAGGCGGGAAGACCGGATATCGTATATAAGTTCATCTCCACGTCCAAAGTTTCATTCCCGGGTTCGGGTCTTGCGGCTCTGGCTGCGTCCCACAGAAATCTGGAAGACATTAAGAAATATATGAAGATCCAGACCATCGGCCATGACAAGCTGAATCAGCTGCGCCATGTCAGGTTCTTCGGCAACGTCGCGAACATGCGCGACCATATGTCTAAGCACGCCGATATTATGCGCCCGAAATTCGAACTCGTCGAGAATACGCTCGAGAGGGAACTCGGACCGCTGAAGATCGCTACATGGACAAAACCGCACGGCGGTTATTTCATCGGGTTTGACTCACTGGAGGGGTGTGCCAAATCGATCGTTAAAAAAGCGAAGGACGCGGGTGTCGTGATGACAAGCGCCGGCGCGACCTATCCTTACGGAAAGGATCCGAGGGATACCAACATACGTATCGCTCCTTCCTATCCGACAGAGGCGGAACTTGAAAAGGCCTGTGAAGTATTCGTGGTCAGTGTCAAACTGGCTACGCTTGAAAAGCTGCTCCATGGATAAATTCTTAGGGGTGCCGCGTTTTGCGCGGCAGCCCTATTACTATAAAAGAATAGCTTTCTAAATTCTGCTGTACTGGGGACAATAAGGCAGACTATGTGAAAAGGGAGTTAATTTATGCAAGATAATATGAAGGATAATATTCTGAATACGGGGGGCGATCCTCCGAAGACTGGTGGGATAGACTTCTCGAAAATGACGGATGAAGAGCTGATGAAAATGGACATATCCGACATTTTTCTTGAGGATCTGGACAGGTTTCTCGCAGAAAAAGAAGTGCGCCTGTCGAAGCGCGAGAGAATGGAGGCCCGGGCTGAGGAGCTGAACGGGAGCATGAATGGCGAGTCTGCGCCGAACGGCGATGAACCGGCAGCCGCAGAGCCTTCCGAAGTCGGCGAGTCTGTCGGCACAGTGGTCCCGGAGAGCGCAGAGACGGCGGATAGTGCTGAGTCGGCAGAGAGAGCTGAGTCGACAGAGAGAGCTGAGACGGCGGATAGTGCTGAGCCGGCGGAGGAGACTAAAGCGGCGGAAATTGCGGACACTGCGGATAACGAAGAGAACGAGACTGAAAATAAAGCTGCTGTTGTGAATGAGCCGGGAGAGGGGACAGCGAATTCGGAGAGCGCAGAGACATCGGAGAGCACCGAGCAGATGGAGAACGCAGAGACAGCGGAGAACGCAGAGACAGCGGAGAGTACAGAGACAGCGGATAGTGCTGAGCAGGCGGAGAGCGCAGAGTCAGCAGAGAGTGCGCAGCCGTCAGAAAGTGTGCAGGCAGCGGAAAATACGCAGCCTGCGGCAGCCGATGCGGCTTGGGCTGCACCTGCGCCGGTTCCGGGAGGCCCCGGTTATGTACTGCCGCCACCTGCGCCGGTGACACCGGAGCCCCAGGTGAAACCGAAAAAGAAGCCGGGCATCGGAGGTCTTATCTTTGTCGGATCCCTGCTCTGCTGCGCGATCATAGCCATCGCGGCTGCATACTTCTACTACGCAGACTATTATACAAAACGATTTTTCCCGGGCACGATCATCAATGAGCGGGATGTGTCCGTTCTTGAGCCTGCAGAGGTCAAGCAGGATATTGCAAATGATATTGTGACCTACCATCTCGACATCAAAGAGCTGAACGACGTAACGGAGACGATCACGTCCGAAGACATTGCTCTGGCCTATGTCGATGACGGAGCTGTCGATAAGATCCTTGAAGAGCAGGATACAAAGTTCTGGTTCCTGAGACTTCTCGGCACAAAGTCCTATGATGTCAGCACCGGAACCACATATGACCGTGAGAAGGCGGAGCAGGTCATAAGCGGTCTTTCCTGCCTGAATCCGGAGAACATCACGGCCCCGGCCGATGCTCAGCTCGTTGATAACGGGACGTCTTTCTCCATACAGCCGGAGGTCGAGGGCAATCAGCTGGATGAGGAGAGATTCAGATCCATGGTATTTGAAGCATTGGATTCGGGAGAGACGGAAATTGATGTGGTGAAGAATGACTGTTATCTGCATCCGTCCAGGCGCAGCGATGATGAGAACCTGAACACCCGAATGAATGAGTATAACGCGATCCTCGGTGTCAACGTATACTATGTGTTCGGCGAGAATACTGAGTACGTCAATGCGGATACGCTGAGACCCTACATCACGGACGACGGCAATCACGTCACTCTCGCGGGTGATTACGCGAGAAAACTGGTCTACGGCTGGGGTCAGAAATATGATACGTTCGGACTTGCCCGCGAGTTCACGACCCACTCCGGTGAGGTCGTCATGCTCCCGGACGGCGGAGACTACGGATGGGTCATCAACAAGGATGTTACCATCGCTGATGTTCAGGATGCTGTGACGACACAGGCAGTCGGCGAGAGAACGCCTACCTTCCTCTACAGCGCTATGGGCTGGGATAACGGAGATATCACCGGAACTTATGTTGAGGTAAGCCTTTCGGAACAGCATCTCTGGTGCTACCATAATTACGAACTTGTCATGGATACGGACGTCGTCACCGGTCTTCCGACATCAGAGCGGGAGACGAGGAGAGGCATTTACGCAATCGATGCCAAGAAAGAGCACGCTACACTGGGAAGACTGGATGTGCAGGGATATGCGTCTCCTGTCGACTACTGGGCACCGTTCGACGGCGGCCGCGGTCTGCATGACGCGCCGTGGCGAAGCTCATTTGGCGGAGATATCTATCTGTATGACGGCTCCCACGGCTGCGTCAATATTCCTACGGAAAAAATGGCTGCAATTTTCAACGCGATAGAGATCGGCAACGCAGTTATTATTTACTGATACTTCTTACTTGCCGAAACCTTCCGGCAGCAATCGAGAACAATACTTTCGCAGGGCGCCGCTTTTTCATGCGCGGCACCCTGCTGAATGAGAAGACTACATATGAAAAAAAAGAAGAAAAAGAGAAGGGGCGGGATGGGGATCATCCGCGCGATCCTGTTCGTGGCAGCGCTGTGCGTGTTCCTGTATTCCGCTTATCAGCTCTACATAATTTATCACGGCTATGCTGCCGCCGATGCCGAGTATGACGGTCTGGCGGATGAATTCACAAAACCGGTCGCGAAAAAGGAGCCGGACAGTACACCGACCCCGACGCCCGAGCCGGTCAAACAGGAGGAAGGTCAGGTGACCGATATTATTGAGGACGCTGATCCTCCGGTCGAGGTAGACTGGGAGAACCTGAAAGCCATCAATCCGGATATTGTCGGCTGGCTCTATGTTGACGCACAGGATAATATCAATTATCCGATCTGCCATACGACTGACAATGAATACTACCTGCATAAGACTTTCCGCAGAGAATATCTCTATGCCGGATCGATCTTTGAAGAGTGCCTGAACTCCGGTGACTTTACCGATCCCAACACGATCGTGTACGGTCATAACATGAAGAGCGGAAGTATGTTCGGTATGCTTAAGTACCTACGGAATCAGGAAAAATATGATTCCGCTCCTTACTTCTGGATCCTGACACCGCAGGGCAATTACCGCTATCATATTTACGCAGCTTTTCAGACAGCTGTCGATTCTGAGGTGTATAATATTTTTACAGCGAGGGGCAAAGAGTTTCTCGAGTGGGAGAGACGGCTTCAGGCAGCGTCGGAAGTGAGCAACAGTGTACCGCTGACCGAGAATGACTTTACCGTCACACTGTCGACCTGCACGTCGGACAGCTCGGTAAGGTGCGTCGTCATCGGCAAATGCGTATCGAGCGCCAAACCGGTCAAGGCCGCCAAGACTGCTCCATGAGAAAACGTCTCTTCCGCAGTATGAGGAGGGTGAATAAGGCAGAAGGAACTCCTGAACCATGTGGACTGTGTCCTATGAGGCATATTGAATCTGATATATAAGAAGGAAGGTGAAACTATGAGCCGCGAAGTAGATGAACTTCAGAAGATTATCGACACTCACAAGAAGATCGTATTCTTTGGCGGGGCAGGCGTCTCGACAGAGAGCGGAATACCGGATTTCCGTTCTCAGGACGGACTCTACAATCTGCAGTACAAGTACCCGCCGGAGCAGATTATCAGCCACTCATTTTTTGTCCACGATCCAAAAGAGTTCTATCGCTTTTATAAGGACAAGATGCTGATCCTCGATGTGGAGCCGAACGCGGCCCACAAAAAGCTTGCGGAACTCGAGGCTGCGGGGAAGCTTCTGGCTGTCGTTACACAGAATATCGACGGACTGCATCAGAAGGCGGGAAGCAAGACTGTATACGAACTGCACGGCTCAATTCACCGAAATTACTGTACGCGGTGCAGAAAGTTCTACGGACCGGAATTCATTAAAAAGAGTCCGGGTGTACCGACATGCGATGATTGCGGCGGACTTATCAAACCGGATGTTGTTCTCTATGAAGAAGGTCTTGACAACGACGTGATAAGCGGCGCGGTCAGGGCGATCGCCAGAGCGGACTGCCTCATTATAGGCGGGACCTCACTGGTCGTCTACCCGGCGGCGGGACTGATTGATTACTTTAAGGGTGACAAGCTTGTCCTCGTCAACAAGTCAGCTACGGCCAGAGACACGATGGCCGACCTTGTTATCAGGGAGCCGATCGGGGAAGTATTCTCGCAGATACGCGTATAAGATTCCAAAAAGGCAGACAGCGGCCGCTCGACAATACCCGTAGAAAAGGAAATATGTCAGCGGCCGCTTACTTATTTTCCGCGCCGGATGCGCGGGCGAGACGCGATTCAATCCCGAATGGCTATAGGGTCTGCCGGGAAGTTTTCGTAAAGGAATAAAAGATTTGAAAAAAAGGTTTATAAAGAAAATGATTGCCTGCCTGCTTGCGGGCGTGCTTGCAGCAGTCCCCGGAGAGCTCATGCTGACCGAGCAGATATACGGTGCCGAAGGAGCTTCATATTCTGATGAAGGTCCGGCGGATGAGGTCAAAGATGCAGACGTGATCGAGGACATTTCGGAAGAAGAGATATACGGATCCGCTGACATAAGCTATGAGGAGGCGGATATCCCTTATGCGGAGACCGAAATAGAAGCCTCCTCTTCAGAAGAGGAGACGGATGTCCTAAGCACGACTGAATCCGGAGGTCTCCCTATGCCGGATGATGACGCGGAAGAATGTCCGATAGAACTCAGTACACTGTTCTATGAGGATTATGAGCACGCGTCCGGCGGTATTGTTCCGGTCATCTGGAATACATCTGACAATGTCAGTGCGCAGAGCGAACTAAAGGGCTTTACCGAGGAGATCGTCGGCGCTGAGTCTCTCCCGGCATCTTATATCAATCCTGTGAGATCCGGAATCAGGAACCAGGATGGCAATTCATGCTGGGTACACTCTCTGACGACGTCCGCGGAGATGAGCATGATCTCCGCCAATCTGGCAGATGAACTCGATTACTCAGAGAGGCAGATCCTGTACGGCTACTTTAACCAGACGGGCGGCGACACGGGTATCCCCACGAACGGCTACTGGGCGGGGGCTCCGGGAAGTCCCGTTATGGCCGCGGCTGCCATGGCCAATCATATAGGCCTCGGCGATGAAGATGATTTTCCTGCAAATGAGGGCATGACTCCCCTCGACATAGAAAACGATATATCGCATATAGAAAAAGTCATTTTCCTCGGAAGCTGGTCAGACTTAAAAACTAAGAGTCTTTGGAAGGGAAGCACGTGGAAGGCTCTGAATGAGTCCGTAAAAGCCGCAGTCATGCAGTACGGGTCATGTGCTATTACCTGCTACTCAGGTTACAGCAGTCTGAATTCGAGTACGCACGGTTTTTACACAGACTGGTCAGGTACTGATAAACCTCAGCCGGATCACTCTCTTACGGTGATCGGCTGGGATGACAACAAGGTCGTAGCGGACGGGGTGGCTCGCGGGGCTTTCTATGTCCAGAATTCCTGGGGAAGCGCGAGTCCCAGAACGGAGAAAGGTTACAACTGGGTCTCTTACTATGATGCTTCTTTAGGCTCGGCAACTGTGTATGTGCCTGAGCATGTTTCACCCGGGACGCTTCGCGACGAGGATGCCTTTTCCCATTCAGGCACAGGTTATACGAATGAGCTCAAGGGTATTGCGTATACTGCAAATGTATTCGAAGCGGAGCACGATGAAATCATCGACTGCGTCGGTATATATACAACAGCTGCAAGTAAGTATAATATTTACGTGATGACGAAACTGACCGATAACTCGGATCCCTCCAGCGGGACAATCCGGATACAACAGAGCGGAAGTGTCGAAGGCAAAGGGTTCTTCAAGATTTATCTGAATAAGAACATGGAAGTCGCTGCCGGAGACAAGTTCTCGGTGATAGTTAGCCTTCGTGAGACCGGCAGCGGAAACCTGACGGCTGCGTTCGAGGGAACGTCAAATGAACGGCGCAGGACCTCATGCTCGGCAGGACAATCCTATGTTTACGACAATGGCCGGTATATTGACTGCGCGACGGGTACGCTGACGGACTCTAAGGGGAAAACGATCAATCTCAAAAATCAATGCGGCAATGCCTGCATCTACGCGTACGGTAATCCGAAGCCGGAGCCGACGCCCACCCCACTGCCGCAGGGACCGTTTCCCGATGTCCCCTATAATCACGCGTTTGCAAGCGCAATCAAGTGGGCAGTGGACCGGGGAATCACTAAGGGCTACAGTGACGGTACTTTCGGAATCGATACGATCTGCACGCGCGGCCATATCATGATGTTCCTTTGGCGCTACGCAGGCTGTCCTCAGCCTGTGAATGCGGCGAAGAGTCCCTTCAAGGACGTTCCAAAGACTCACGCATTCTATAAAGCAATCCTGTGGGGCAGCCAGAAGGGAATCACCAAGGGCTACAGTGACGGGACATTCGGAATAGACAGGGACTGCACACGCGGTCATATCATGACGTTCATATGGCGCTATAAGGGCTGTCCGAAACCTAAATCCACACAAAATCCATTCAAGGACTCAATCACCCCGGCTTTCCGCACGGCGGTCATCTGGTCCTATGAAAAGAAAGTGGCAGCGGGCTTCCCTGACGGCACTTTCCGCGACACGAAGAGCTGTACCAGAGGCGAGGCTGTCAAGTTCCTCCACAATCTCTACCTGAGGACGTAAGAAGAACGGCAATAGTTCGGACAGGCTGTAATGCAGCTCTCGAGTCCGGCGCAAACATCATCTTCATCGAAAAACGTCGGTCCTTCCCTGCTAGCTTAGAAGATGCATTCGCATCTTCTGATCTTTCGGTCGGACCTGCAATGTTTTTCTCACGAAGATGGATGTTTTACGCCGGATTCGTACTGAAAGAACAGCCTGTCTGAACTGTTGCATTATATGCAATGCCGAATCATTATTACTTGGTATGGTCACGGCCATAGAAAAAGTGCAGCCGTGCGGGGGACTCATCAGCATATGGAGACTGCCCGAAAAAATAGAAAAATGTGCTTGATTTCATGGCACCCCTATGATATAGTATATTTCCGTGAAAATTTATAAATGTTCCTTGTCTTCCGTGAAACAGCGGAAGGCCAAAGGCCAAAAGGAGGAAAAGACACAGCATGAATAAGTATGAATTGGCACTGGTCGTCAGCGCAAAGCTGGACAGCGAAGCAATTGCCGCAACTGTTCAGAAAGCTAAGGATTACATCGAGCGCTTCGGCGGCACAATCGGCGAAGTTGAAGAGTGGGGAAAGCGCAAGCTCGCTTATGAGATCCAGAAGCAGACAGAAGCTTACTATTTCTTCATTAATTTTGATGCAGAACCGCAGGTTCCGGCACAGCTCGAGTCCGTTCTGAGAATTATGGATAACGTTCTTCGTTACCTTGTTCTTGCCAAGGATGAGAATGACACCTTCAAGGTAGCTCCGGAGAAGGCACCTGCAGCTGAGGAAGCTGTTGAGGCTCCGGCAGAAGAAGTTCCGGCAGAAGAAGAAGCACCGGCAGCCGAGGAAGAAGCGGCAGAATGAACAAAACCCATTTCCTGAACAGATATCAGAAAAATGAGGTGAATATATGAATATTTGTGTACTTATGGGGCGTCTTACTCGCGACCCCGAGACCCGCTTCTCGGCACAGGGCCAGGGCGTAGGACGTTTTTCCATCGCCGTGGACCGCAGGTTCAAGAGAGAAGGACAGCCGGACGCAGATTTCTTTGACTGCGTATGCTTCGGCCGTCAGGCGGAATTTATGGATAAGTACCTCAGAAAGGGTACAAAAGTTGTCATTAACGGATCCATCCAGAACAATAATTATCAGGACCGCAACGGCCAGATGGTCTACAGACAGCAGATCGTCTGCGACAATATCGAATTTGCGGAGAGCAAGTCGGTAAGCCAGCAGAACGCGGGCGCTTACCAGGCACCGCAGTATCAGCAGGCAGCTCCGGCACCGGTACAGACACCGGCTCCGGCAGCAGTCGCTGCACCGGATATCTCCGGCGACGGTTTCATGAATATACCGGATGGCATAGACGAAGAGCTTCCGTTCAATTAAGGGGCGGGGCGTAATAGAAGGGAGATACTATGGCTTACCAGAGAAATAGCGAAGGCCGTGAAGGCGGATTTAGAAGAAAGCAGAGCGGATTCCGCAGAAGAAAGAAAGTCTGCGTATTCTGCGGCAAGGACAGTGAGATCAGCTACAAGGACGTAAATAAGCTTAAGAGATATATCTCTGAGCGCGGCAAGATCCTTCCGAGAAGAATCACCGGCAATTGCGCAAAGCATCAGCGTGCCGTCACACTGGCTGTTAAGCGTGCTCGTCACCTTGCAATCCTTCCGTATGTACAGGATTGAGACTGAGACCTGCATTGCAAAGGATTAATGAATAAGTTATAATGATGGGGAGTTGCCGCGTGCGGCAGCCCCCCATTTTCAATTGAACTTTTGCGCGGAGCTTTAGATGCGGGTAAAAATATGGATGAGAAAAATGTAATTGAGCGGATCAAAAAATATATACAGTGGCCGCTATGGTTCGGAGCATACTGGCTTGCCATGGCGATCCTGTTCCGCTTTGTGATCAGCAGAGGCGCGGCCCTTTTGTGTGTGTTCGGAGGCGCTGCTTACATGGCCTGTGCCGCTTTTCTGTACAATCGTGAAAAGGCAGGATGCGCATCGGGACTCATTCGCCTGGCAGCGGAGTACGGACAGATCCAGAATAAGCTGCTGAAAGAATTCATACTCCCATATGCGCTCCTTGATATGAAGGGCGGAATTCTGTGGATGAATAACGAGTTCGCGGCATTGACAGGAAAGAGCAATGATTTTCATAAGAATGTGGCAGCAATTTTCCCGCAGATCACGAACAGCAATCTTCCTGGCAAGGAAGCTCAGACGGAAGTCACTGTGTCAAAGGATGACCGCAAGTACCGCGCCGCTATGACTCTGGTCGATGCCGGAGAACTGTTCGGGGAGGACTCGGAGGAGACAGGCGACAGTAATTCCATGATTGCCATATATCTCTTCGATGAGACTGAACTGGCGGCTATTCGCGAGGACCGCGACAACAACCGGATCTGCTGCGGTCTGCTCAGTATTGACAACTACGAGGAAGCGCTGGAGAGTGTCGAGGAACTGCGAAGATCGCTCCTGGTAGCGCTGGTCGAGAGAAAAATCAATAAGTATTTCGCTGACGTCGACGGAATTGTCCGAAAGACTGAGAAGGATAAGTACTTTTTCCTTATCCGAAAGAGCTCGCTTGATGCTCTGGAGGCCGGAAAGTTCTCGCTGCTTGAGGATGTCAAGACGGTCAACGTCGGCAATGAGCTTGCGCTGACGATTTCTATGGGGATCAGCTACGGCTCCCATTATTATATCCAGAATGCCGAGCAGGCAAGAAGCGCAATTGATATTGCGCTCGGAAGAGGCGGCGATCAGGTCGTCGTCAAGGAGGGGTATAATACGAGATACTTCGGAGGCAAGACAGAGTCGGTCGAGAAGTATACCCGCGTCAAGGCAAGAGTAAAAGCCCATGCGCTCAAGGAGATAATTACCGCCAAGTCATCGGTCTTTATCATGGGCCACCATATACCGGACATGGATGTCCTGGGCGCCGCTGTCGGCATATATGCCTGTGCCAAGAGTCTCAATAAGCCGGCTTACATCGTCATGGACAAGCCGCCCGACGCGATTTCCATGATGGTCGATACCTTCAAGGACAGCCCCGTATACGGGGAGGAGATGTTCATCAGCTCCCGCGACGCGATCGAGATGGTGAACTCCGCGGCCGTCCTTGTCGTTGTGGACACCAATAAACCGAGCTACACGGAATGCGAGGATCTGCTCCGCCGCACCAACGCGATCGTCGTTCTCGACCACCATCGCCAGGGCAAGGAAATGATCCAGAACGCGGTCCTGTCTTACATAGAGCCCTACGCGTCCAGCGCGAGCGAGATGGTAGCGGAGATTGTTCAGTACTTTGACGACGCGCTCAAGATACGGCCGATCGAGGCGGATGCCATGTACGGCGGTATTATGGTCGATACGAGCAACTTCCTCACGAGGACAGGCGTCAGGACATTTGAGGCGGCAGCCTACCTGAGAAGGAACGGTGCTGATGTCACTCGGATCAGAAAGATGCTCAGGGATACGATGGAGGATGTCCGGGCCAAGTCGACGGCAATAGCCGGAGCGGAGATCTACGAGCAGTGTTACGCGATTTCCATATGCCCGAGCAGCGGTCTTAAGAGTCCGACGGTCGTATGCGCTCAGACGGCAAATGAGCTTTTGTCCGTTGTCGGAGTGAAAGCTTCATTTGTTCTCACATTCTATAATAATCAGGTCTATATCAGTGCCCGCGCGATCGATGAGGTCAATGTACAGCTCATCATGGAGCGCCTCGGCGGCGGAGGACACCTGAACATAGCTGGAGCCCAGCTTCAGGATACGAGTGTATCAGAGGCGGTATCGCTCCTTAAGAGCACGATCAGCGAGATGAGAAAAGAAGGAGATATCTGATGAAAGTCATATTATTGGAAGATGTAAAATCCCTCGGCAAGAAGGGGGATGTAGTCAAGGTTTCCGACGGCTATGCGAGAAATATGCTGTTCCCGAAGAAGCTCGGCATCGAGGCGACTGCCGGAAACATGAAAAATCTTGAGCAGAAAAGAAAAATTGACGAGAAGAACGCAGCCGAAGAGCTGAAAAAAGCACAGGAGTTCGCGAAGGATCTGGAGTCAAAATCTGTCACTGTAGGCATCAAGGTCGGCTCGGGAGGAAAGACGTTCGGCTCCGTCTCCACGAAAGAAATCGCTGACGCGGCTAAAAAACAGCTCGGAATCGAGATTGACAAGAAAAAAATGGTGCTCCAGAGTCCGCTGCGCGAGCTCGGCGAGACACAGGTCCCCGTGAAGGTCCATCCCAAGGTCACAGCTAATCTGAAAGTCATTGTTAAGGAAATTTGATAAGGGGTAACCGTTCAGACAGGTTGCTCACAGGTCCTTTTACCGGCACAAAGCATCCATCTTCGTAAGAAAAGCATTGTAAGTCTGACCGAGAGATCAGAAAACGCCATTGCATTTTCTAAGCTCGCGGGGAAGGACTTACGCTTTTCGATGAAGATGATGTTTGGGCCGGTTTATAAGGCTGGCGCAGCCTGTCTGAACGGTTACGATAAGGGAGATCCGATGGAAGAAGCCCTCATTAAACGAATTCCGCCTCACTCGCTTGAGGCGGAGAAATCGGTCATAGGCTCCATGCTTATGGACCGGGACGCCGTACTGACTGCACTTGAGATCCTCACGAAAGAGGATTTTTATGAACAGCAGTACGGTATTATTTTCGAAGCCATGAAAGAACTGGCTGAGAAGGACAAACCGGTCGACGTCATCACACTTCAGAATGCTCTCAGGGAGAAGGATGTCCCGCCGGAGCTTGCCGACATGTCCTTTATCGCGGAGATTGTTACATCCGTGCCGACATCTGCCAATATCCGGCACTACGCCAATATAGTGGCTGAGAAGGCGACGCTGCGCCGTCTTATCCGTGTCGCGCAGGATATTGAGAATGACTGTTTCCTGGGGCACGAGGAAGTCGGCGCTATACTCGAAAAGACGGAAAAGAACGTCTTTAATGTACTTCAGCAGAAGTCTTCCAGCGAGTATACGCCAATCAGGGATATAGTCATGCAGACACTCGAGAAGATCGAGAACGCCTCCAGATTAAAGAGCTCCGTGACCGGTCTGCCGACGGGGTTCCTGGATCTGGATTATAAGACATCCGGTTTCCAGCCGTCAGATTTTATTCTGATCGCGGCAAGACCATCTATGGGCAAGACAGCCTTCGTGCTCAACATTGCCGAGTACATGGCTTTCCGCAAGAATATTCCGTGTGCGCTGTTCTCGCTCGAGATGAGCCGTGACCAGCTGATGAACCGTCTCTTTGCCCTCGAGTCCCGCGTCAACGCTCAGTCTCTCCGAACGGGTAAGCTTAAAGACGAGGAGTGGGCAAAGCTTGTGGAGGGGGCAGGCATTATAAGCAATTCACAGCTCGTCATCGATGATACTCCCGGCATCAATCTGCAGGAGTTCCGTTCCAGAGCCCGCAAGTATAAGCTGGATCATGATATTCAGATCATATTTATCGACTATCTCCAGCTCATGGCCGGCAACGGCGGCAGGAATGATAATCGACAGCAGGAAATCTCGGACATCTCCCGCGCGCTTAAGTCTCTGGCACGTGAGCTGAACATTCCGATTGTTGCGCTGTCCCAGCTCAACCGCGCGGTCGAGCAGCGAGAGGACCACAGACCGATGATGTCGGACCTCCGTGAGTCCGGCGCCATTGAGCAGGATGCAGACATGGTCATGTTCATTTACCGCGATGACTACTACAATAAAGATACAGAGGAGAAAGGTATTGCCGAAATCATTATAGGCAAACAGAGAAACGGTCCGATTGGTACTGTGAAGCTGGTGTGGCTGCCGGAGTACACGAAATTTGCAAATATGTCCAAAAATACAAAGCAAAATGCCTGATACATCTGCAAATCTCCAAAGCTTGCGCTACGTAGCCTGTTTGATTTGGCATTTCGATTCAACTCATGTATAATAAAAATGTTAATCCCACAGAAAAACCTGAATCGCAGGAGGAAAAAAATGTATACTCTCGAAGACATAAAAAAAGTTGATCCAAAAATCGCAGATCTTATTCAGAGGGAATTTGACCGTCAGAATTCACATATTGAACTTATCGCATCCGAGAACTGGGCAAGCAAAGCTGTTATGTCAGCGCTTGGTTCTGTACTGACCAATAAATACGCTGAGGGCTACCCTCTTCACCGCTACTATGGCGGATGTGAAGTTGTCGATGAGATTGAAGAGCTGGCGATCAGCCGTGCGAAGAAACTGTTCGGCTGTACATATGCCAATGTCCAGCCGCATTCCGGCGCTCAGGCCAATTTTGCAGTATTCTATGCGCTGCTCCAGCCGGGCGACACATTTATGGGAATGAAGCTTGATGAGGGAGGTCATCTCTCTCACGGATCATCTGCCAATGTATCAGGTGATTATTACAAAGCCGTACCCTACGGAGTCGACGAGAACGGTTTCATCGATTACGATGAGGTCGAGCGTATTGCGAGATCCTGCCGCCCGAAGATGATCATTGCAGGCGCGTCAGCTTACTGCAGAACGATCGATTTTAAGAGAATGCGCGATATCGCGGATATGGTCGGCGCTTACCTCATGGTAGACATGGCCCACATTGCCGGTCTTGTTGCCACAGGATATCATCCGAGCCCGATTCCGTATGCCCATGTGACCACAACAACGACCCACAAGACTCTTCGCGGACCGCGCGGAGGCATGATCCTGTCCGACGCTGAATTTGCCAAAGTTCACAAGCTGAACAAGTGCATCTTCCCGGGTACACAGGGCGGCCCCCAGATGCACTCGATCGCGTCGAAGGCAGTCATGCTCAAGGAGGATCTGCAGCCCGAATATAAGGAATATGCAGGCAGGGTCATTGACAACGCGCAGGCACTTGCCAAGGGTCTCATGAACCGCGGTATCAAGCTTGTCAGCGGAGGCACAGATAACCACCTCATGCTGGTCGACCTTCGGGGAACGGAGCTCACAGGAAAAGAGCTCGAAGCCCGTCTTGATCTGGCCAACATCACTGCAAATAAAAATACAGTCCCGCGTGACCCGAGATCCCCGTTCGTCACCAGCGGTGTTCGCCTCGGCACACCTGCATGCACGACCCGCGGTTTCAACACAGAAGATATGGACCGCGTTGCGGAGGCAATTGCGATGGTCGCGCAGAGTGAGGCTAACATTGACAGCGCGAAGGCTATTGTAAAAGAACTCACAGACAAGTATCCGCTCGAGTAATATAGAGGGAACTTGAAGAAAGAAGATCCGGGAATATACGGAGATACAACTATATGATGAACAGAAAATGGCAGCGAATTGTCGTTGCGATTATTGCCGTTATTCTGGCTCTGACCATGATCCTCAGTCTGGTCATGCCTGCGCTCGCATCTGATTTTGACAGTGCCACGGAGAGTTCAGCCGCCGTGGACGTCCCGGATGATGAGAGCAGTATCTCAGCCGCGTCCGTGGATACCGGAAAGTCGAAGGAACGCACAATATTGGACGGCGTGACGATCGGCTCTGTGGATGTATCGGGCATGACGGGGGCGGAGGCTCAGGCAGCGGTCGAGGAGCATATAAATGAGATGGCTGCCTCAAAGCTGAAGATCCATGTCGGGGAAGATTATACCCGCGAGATCGCCATGTCTGATCTCGGCTTCCACTGGACCAATACGAATGTGGCAGGGGAAGCTCTGGAGCTCGGTCAGAGCGGCAATATAATTGAGAGATATAAGATTCGCAAAGATACAGCGAAGGAGGGAAAGACATACCTTCTTGAGAAATCCTATGATACAGATACCGTGAGATATTTTATCGAGGAGATTGCCGACGAGGTGTATAAAAGTCCGGTGAGCAGCAAAATTTCTGTAAACTCGGACGGATCTCTCACGGTCACTCCGGGCGCGAACGGCATTGAAGTCGATCAGGACAGTTCCTACAGCCAATTGAACGTCTACCTGAATTCCGGCTGGCAGAACGGAGACCCGGAAATCACACTCTCTTCGAAGACGCTTAAGCCGAGAGTTCCGGCAGACTCACTGGACAAGGTCAAGGACGTCCTCGGACGGGGATGGACAGACTACGGCGGCAGCAGCAGCGCGCGCTGCAAGAATATCGAGAACGGAGTACGCCTTATATCCGGCACGATCATCATGCCCGGCGACTCTTTCTCACTGCTTGACCATGTAGTCCCCTTTACAGCGGATAACGGTTATGAACTTGCGCCGTCGATCGCTGAGGGATCGCTTGTCGATACCTACGGCGGAGGAATCTGTCAGGTCGCGACGACTCTCTATCTGGCTCTTCTTGATGCGGAGCTTCAGGTCGACGAGAGACATAACCATTCTATGATGGTAAGCTACATAGAAAAGTCCAAGGACGCCGCAATTTCTGAGGACGGGGGAAAAGATCTCCAGTTCACCAATAATCTCGATGAGCCTATTTACATATACGGTGAGGCTGATGACGGAGATCTGCGCTTTGCCATCTACGGTGCTGAGTACAGACCGGAGGACAGAGAGGTAGCTTACGAGTCGAAAGTCACCCATACCGAAAAAGTTGAGGTCGTTATAAATACGAGCGATGAGAAATATCTCGGCTACTTCGACTGCACGTCGGGAGGATCGGAAGGAATCGACGCGGAGCTGATAAAGACAGTGACCCAGGGCGGTGAGACCTATTCCGAGACGGTGAATACCAGCTATTATCCCATGCAGCCGTGCGTATATGTGGTGGGACTTAAGTCCTCTGACGAGGCAGCCAGAGACAAGGTCGCATCAGCGGCATACACGCAGAAGATCGAAAAAGTCGAGAGGGCTCTGGCAGAGTGTGGATATTGACGCAATGAGTGAAAAAATCTATGTCGTAAATACGATCGCGATGGGAGCGGCGAGATGGCTGCTTGAGAATAAGAGGAAGGAACTTGAATCGTTCTTTCCTCATTTTTTCATGAAGCGTGCCGAGGAGGCGATAGAACGCGATTCTTCCGGCAGCGGAAAGTTCACAGCATCTCTGACGGAGATCTGTGCATACGAGGCGGAGATCGGTGAACAGGGAATTCTTTCGGCGCTCTGGCGCATGGCGGAAGAGCTCGGCACTGGACTTGAAATACGTCTTCGGGATATACCGATCAGACAGGAGACCGTTGAAATCCTGGAGAAGTTCGACCTGAACCCCTATTACGCGCTGTCGGACGGCGCGTATCTTGCTGTGACAAGTCACGGGGACGAGCTGCAGAAAGCTGTTAAAGAAGCGGGTCTTACCTGCGATGAGATCGGGGAGCTGAGGCCCGGCATCGCGAGAACTGTGATAAACGGTGAGAGTGTCCGTTATCTGGACCGGCCGCAGATAGAAGAACTGAATAAAGTACAATAGTTCAGACAGGTTATAGCGAAGTTCCAGAATCCGGTGCAAACATCATCTTCATCGAAAAACGCAGGTCCTGCCCTGTGAGCTTAAAAATGCTTACGCATTTTTGATCTCTCGGTCGGACCTGCAATGTTTTTCTCACGAAGATGGATGCCTGCACCGGAAGCGGATCGCAGAATATGCCTGTCTGAACTGTTAATTAAGAACGGTGTTTTTTTGTTAGGCCATCTCGAGCGTAAATATGAACTCTGTGCCAACGTTCTCGGTGCTGACGACGGAAATCGTCTGACCGTGTGCGCTGATGATCTCCTTGACGATCGAGAGACCGAGGCCTGTTCCCTGGCGATCCCTGCCCCTTGATGAGTCGCTTTTGTAGAAGCGATCCCAGATCTTGGTCAGGTCGTCGCGGGCTATGCCGCAGCCTTCATCTTTGACTGAGACGGCGCATTTGCCTCTCTGAACGGTCGTCTCTACTTTTACTTCAGAATTTCTGTCACTGAATTTAATCGCGTTGTCGAGCAGGTTGTAGACGACCTGCTCTATTTTTTCCCTGTCTCCCCTGACAAAGAGTTCAGTACCGGTCAGAACAAGATTGATGCTGATCTTTTTCTTTCTGCAGCTTCCCTCGAAAACGGCCGCCGTGCTCTTCAGCATGGCGTTTATGTCAAAGCGTGACATGTTGAGGGAGGTCCGATCCCTGTCCATACTGTTGAGCTCAAGGATCGTATTGGTGAGTTTATTCAGTCTCTCCGTCTCCTGGACGATGATACCGAGATACCTGTCATGCATCTCCGGCGGGATCGTGCCGTCCAGCATTGCCTCCGAAAATCCTTTGATCGAGGTCAGCGGGGAGCGGAAATCGTGGCTGACATTGGAGATGAAGTTTTTCTGGTAATCATTGTTCTTCCTGAGCTCGCCGGCCATGAGATTCAGCGTATCCGCGAGATATCCCATCTCGTCATGGCTCGAGACTTCTATTTTGTGACGGAGGTTGCCGGACGCAAATTCCTTTGCTCCGTCCATGATCTGCAGCATCGGTCTGTAGGTAGTGAGCGCAAAGAAGAGCAGGATGAGGAATGAGAGACCGAAGTTCACGGCGGCAATAATCATCATGATCCTGACAGTCGCCGCAACATCATCCCGGATAACTGCCAGATTTTCAGTGATTGCTATATAGCCTCTTACACGGACTCCGCTCGTTACAGGGCAGATCACGCTCAGGCAATCCTCCGCATATTCGTCATAAAACGTACCAATCTCATATATTCCGGGTCCGAAGGTAGCATAATTGAAGGATTCAATGACGTGAGACTCTATAGGATTATAGGGTGACTCCGTGTTTATGATTTCCGTGCCGTCCGTTGCGATCACCCGGATCACAGTCTCGTCTGCGGCGGCAATTGTCTGCAGATTCTCATAACTATCTCTGAGGTCAGCTGAATCAATAAAATACCTTACACCGTGGGATGCGGCGATGCGGGAGGCCTCCGCGTACATTGTATCGGCTTCCGCTCTGACGCGGCTGTTTTCCACCAGCTGTCTGCCGAGTGTCGTCACTACCAGCAGAGACAGGATAGCGAGGATCAGGTAAGCAAATATAAATTTCCAGTAAAGCGTTCTTCTCATGAAATTTTCTCCGAGGGATCCGCGGTCATTTCACTTCGAACTTATAACCGATGCCCCATACTGTCCGGATCGCCCAGTTCTCATGATCGCTGATCTTTTCCCTCAGCCTCTTGATGTGGACATCCACGGTCCGTGTATCACCGATATATTCATAGCCCCAGATGTGGTCCAGCAGCTGCTCGCGTGTGAAGACCTGATTAGGCTGTGATGCCAGAAAGTAGAGGAGTTCCAGCTCCTTCGGAGGCATGACAAGCTCCCGTCCGTTATAGGTGACTGAATAGTTGGTCTGATTGATCGTCAGGTTCGGATATTCTACGACCTTGATCTTTGGTTTTGGCTTCTCCGCGGCAGGTGCCGCTTTGCGGTAGCGGCGAAGTACGGCTTTTACCCGCGCGACGAGCTCTTTCGTGTCGAAAGGCTTTATCATGTAATCATCCGCCCCCAGCTCGAGGCCGAGTACTTTGTCAAAGGTCTCTCCCTTTGCGGAGAGCATGATGATCGGCGTGTCCTTTTGCTTTCTTATCTCCCTGCACACCTCATACCCGTCTTTGCCCGGAAGCATAAGGTCGAGAATGATCAGATCCGGCTCAAAGCTCTCGAAGAGATCCAGGGCTTCATAGCCATCCTCAGCGACCTTTGTCTCGAACATTTCTTTGATCAGATACAGGGAAATAATTTCCGCGATATTAGAGTCATCATCGACAATTAATACTTTTTGTCTTTCAGCCATAAGAAAACCTTCTCTCTCATTTGAGTTCTGCGATTGTGACACCCGCATCGCCCTCACCGTATTCACCGAGGCGGAAAGTCTTTATATGTTTATTGCGTTTCAGGTACTGCTGCACGCCCTTTCTGAGAGCACCAGTGCCTTTGCCATGGACGATCCGCACCGAGGGCAGATGTGCCATGTAAGCGTTATCGATGAATTTTTCAAGTTCCATGCAGGCTTCGTCGACAGTCATCCCCAGCAGATTGATCTCCGTGGTGGCTGTCGATGACTTCTCCATTCTAAGCTTACCGGTCGAGCTCTTCTTGACGCCCGGCGCGGTGATCTCGACTTCATCGATTTTCTCGAGATCCGTAAGTTTTACTTTTGTCCTCATGATGCCAAGCATAACGAACAGATTGCCCTTTGAATCCGGGAGTGAATTGACCGTTCCCTTAAGATTCAGGCTTATGACCCTGACCGCGTCTCCGACTTTGATGTCTTTGGCCGTCAGCGTACCGGATTTGGACTTCTGCTCGTCGATGTCCGTAAGACTGCCGTTTAAATCGTTGATTTTTGTGCGAAGAGCCTGGCGCTCTTTTTCCATATCCTTGCCGGAGGCAATGCCGCCATGTTTTGCGAAATAGCTGATCGTGCGGTCCGCGTAATCCTTCGCGTCCTGAAGGATCTTTCTGGCTTCGACCTGAGACTGGGCAATCAGCTTCTGCTTCTGCTCCGTGAGGTGAGCTTTTTGGTATTCGAGGTCCTTTTTCAGGGCTTCGATCTCCCTGCGCATTCTCTCGGCATCCTCTTTTTCCTTTTCGAGACCGGCTCTCTTGGATTCCAGGTCAGAAATGACGTCCTCGAAAGATTCTGCCTGATCGGAGAGCAGGGACTTTGCGTCCTCAATGATGTCCTCCGACATGCCGAGCTTTCGGGATATTGCAAATGCGTTGCTCTTGCCGGGCACTCCGATGAGCAGACGGTAGGTCGGGGAGAGCGTCGCGACATCGAACTCACATGAGGCGTTCTCCACACCGGGAGTCCTTAGCGCGTAGACCTTGATCTCTGCATAGTGAGTCGTCGCAATTGTCCTGATGCCTCTCTTATGCAGACTGTCAAGGATAGCGACCGCAAGGGCGGCGCCTTCCGTCGGGTCGGTGCCGGCACCGAGCTCATCGAAGAGGACAAGGGATCTCGTGTCCGCTCTGGCTAGGAAGTCAACGACATTCGTCATGTGGGACGAGAACGTTGAGAGACTCTGCTCTATACTCTGCTCATCTCCGATATCAGCGTAGACTTCATCAAAAAGCGCGACGCGGCTTCTGTCGGCCGCAGGAATGTGAAGACCTGACAGAGCCATCAGTGTGAGAAGACCGGTCGTCTTAAGCGTTACGGTCTTTCCTCCCGTATTGGGACCCGTGATGACCAGAAGGTCGAACTGCTCCCCGATACGGATATCGATCGGCACGACCTTTTTCTTGTCGATCAGCGGATGACGGGCCTTCTTGATCTCAATGATCCCCTCGCTGTTGACAAGAGGCTTGGAGGCGTTCTGTTCAATGGCCAGACTTGCTCTCGCGAAGATGAAGTCAAGAGAGCGCATGATCTCATAGTCGTACTTGATAGCTCCGTCGTACTCAGCCAGCATATCGGACAGTCTAGCGAGGATGACTTCGATCTCCTTCTGCTCTGCCAGCTCAAGTTCGCGGATCTCATTGTTCAGCTTGACGACAGATGCGGGCTCGATGAACAGAGTGCTGCCTGAAGAGCTCATATCGTGGACAATGCCGCCGACATTGGCCTTATGCTCGACCTTTACCGGGACACAGTAACGCCCGTCGCGAGTTGTTATAATGCTGTCCTGGAGATAATCCTTGGAGTGCTGGGCGATGATTTTGTTGAGCTCGGAATAAATCCGCTCACCGGCCGACTTGATACTTCTTCGAATCTGTCTCAATGTGCTCGACGCATTGTCACTGACTTCGTCCTCCGAGACGATACAGCGGCGGATCTCATTTGTCGCTGACGGTATGGGATCGAGCCCGTTGAAAAGAATCGTCAGGATATCGTCGGGCTGATCCTCGCGTTCCTTCCTGCCGTAAGCGCGGACAAGGGATGCGTTCTCCAGCAGCTTGCAGATCTGAAGAAGCTCTCGGATGCCCAGGGCGCTGCCGAGCTGGAGGCGCAGGAGCGAGGCATTCACGTCGAACGTGTTTCCGAAAGATATACTGCCTTTTGCGAATATCCGCCCGACGGCTGCGGCTGTCTCCTCCTGCAGCGTCTCTATTCTCTCTATGTCCGTCAGAGGCGTGATCGCACGGCAGAGAGCCTTGCCGGGGGCAGAAGATGCGCGCTCCTCAAGCAAGGTCACGATTTTATCATATTCCAGTGTGTGTAATGCTTTCTCATTCATATTGTTATTTTACCCTAAACTTGCGCTGTATAAAAGAGTTTCCTTTGCCTACCTTTACATCCCATTCATAAATTGTTCATATTCAAATGATACACTAAAACTTGATATACGTTCAGAGTCTGCCTTTTTGCAAGACGGATCCGAGGATCCGCGCCGCTCGAAAAAATGGAAGAGAACTTAAAAAGAAAAGACAACGATAATCCCGACGAAGAATACTCCTTTATAAAAGAGACAGTAAAAGATGTGCCGGTCGATCCGAAAAAGAGGCGCATATATGCAATCAAACTCGTTGTTTCGGCATTGATATTCGGTCTTATAGCCGGTCTTACATGCTCGGCTGTTTTTAATATGCGGATGCGCCAGGCTGTCAGCGCTGTAACAATCCCCGATGACGAAGAGTATTATGAGGACATGTCACAGGACACCACGGAATCGGATATGGCTAAGTCAGACGCGTCCGGTGAGGAAAGCCCGCCTATGGAGGTGCTCACGGAGGAAGAGAAGACTGAGCTTGCGGTAGAAGATCTTGAGCGCTTTAACCGCGCCGTCAAGGCTGTTGCCGATGAGGTGAGGGCTTCTATGGTCATTGTGTCCGGCTATGAGGGGGCGGAAGCGTATGCTGACGGTATTGATGAGGCTGTCACATCAAGGAGCGGCATCATCATTGCCGATAACGGTCAGAACTTACTTATACTGACGGAACAGGACGCGGCATTTGAGGCGGCGACGATCATGGTCACATTTGTCAACAACACGGCAGTGGCCGGAAGTTTTGTCAGCCGTGATCCGGTGACAGGGCTCTGCATCGTGCAGGTGTCTCTTCAGGCTGTTCCGGACAGTGTTCTTCACGCAGTCAGCATAGCACAGCTGGGAACTTCGTACGGGACTACGACTGGCACGACGGTTATCGCTGTGGGATCCCCCTGCGGCACGGAGCGTGCATTTGAAGTCGGGCGTGTAGCGGCTATGTCGCGAAAAGTGGTCGTGACCGACGGCGCGTATACCATGATTGACACGGACATAGCGGGAACCGAGACCGGCAGCGGTGTGCTCATCGACATGAAGGGGCAGGTCCTTGGAATTATAGCTCAGAAATATGTCCAGAAGGGATCAGACTGTATCTCGGTCATCCCGATCTCCCCGATCAAGAATCTTCTGGAGAGACTCTCCAACAATGAGAAGCTCTGCTATCTGGGCATCAGGGGACAGGACATCTCGACCGTCATGACGGAAGTGACCGGAGTGCCGACAGGCGTGTACGTCGTTAAGGCATTTGATGATTCACCCGCCCAGCAGGCGGGGATTCAGCCGGGAGATGTCATCACGGCAATCGATGACTCGACGGTCACGTCACTCGCGGTCCTCGGTCAACGGCTGGTCTCAAAACAGCCGGGAGACACAATTGTCATGACCGTGCAGAGATTCGGCGCGGGGGAATATGTGGAGGTCACCCTCCCGATGACGGTCGGAACACGAGAGTGAGACTTGAATTTTCCTTATGACTTGATATACTAATTGGGAATAAATAATAGGCAGCAGTTCAGACGGGCTGTTCTCAAGTTACGTTTCCGGCAGCAAAGCATCCATCTTCGTAAGAAAAACATTGCATATCCGACCGAGAGATCAGTAAATGCGACTGCATTTACTAAGCTCGCAGGGTAGGATATGCGTTTTTCGATGAAGATGATGCTTGTGCCGGTTTAGGAACTCAGTTGCAGCCCTTCTGAACTATTGAAAATAGATTGGAGACTTTCATGCGTTATATCAGTGAGCTCAAAGAAGGGTCACGCATACAGGATATTTACCTCTGCAAGCACAAACAGTCAGCGGTGACAAAAAACGGCAGGAATTATGAGAATGTCATACTGCAGGACAAGACCGGCCAGCTCGACTGCAAGATCTGGGATCCGAATTCCGGTGCCATCGGTGAGTTCGAAGCCCTCGATTATATTTATGTAGCCGGCAGCGTCAGCAATTTCAACGGACAGCTGCAGGCATCGCTCAAGCAGGTGAGAAAGGCGGACCCGGGCGAATATATCCCGGCGGATTACCTCCCGGTCACCAAGAAGAACCGTAAGGTCATGTATAGTGAACTCATGAACTATATACGTTCTGTTGAGAATCCGTACCTGAAGCAGCTCCTTCTCAGCTTCTTTTCTGATGATAAAGAGTTCGTGACAGTGTTTGTCGGTCACTCCGCGGCCAAGACGGTTCACCACAGCTTTGTGGGCGGTCTTCTTGAGCACACTCTGCAGGTGACCAAGATGTGCGATTTTCTTGCCAGAAGCTATGCAGCCATCAACAGAGACCTGCTGCTTACAGCCGCCATGCTTCACGACATAGGCAAAGTTCAGGAGCTTTCCGACTTCCCGTTCAATGAGTACACGGATGACGGACAGCTGCTGGGTCACATCATGATCGGGGCCGAGATGGTACATGATCACGCCTCCCGCATCGAAGGTTTTCCGGCAGAGCTCGAGATGATGGTCAAGCACTGCATACTCGCTCATCACGGCGAGTACGAGTACGGCTCACCGAAGAAGCCCGCAATCATTGAGGCTATGGCCCTCAACCTGGCAGATAACACGGATGCCAAGCTCGAGACGATGTCGGAGGTGCTTGAGTCAGGTCCCGCTGAGGAGACGTGGCTCGGGTGGAACAGGTTCTTCGACACCAACCTGAGAAGAACAGGAAAATAATTATAAGAAAGTCACGGGTCCGGTTCCGGCGCGTTTGCGCTTATGTGCCGGGTCCGTGTTTTTTGCAGAGGAGAGATATGGCAAAGAAAAAGAAGGCAGAAGCTGCATACATATTCAGCAAGAACGACATTGTTCAGACGGATATTGTCGATATGACAAATGAAGGTGACGGTATCGGTCATGTGGACGGCTATACTCTGTTCGTCAAGGATGCCGTGATCGGTGATACGGTCCTGGCAAAGATCACAAGACCGAAGAAAAATTTTGCCTACGCAAGGCTCGAGCAAATCCTTGTGCCATCCCCGGACCGGGTCGAGCCCCGATGCCCCGTCGCAAGGCAGTGCGGCGGCTGCCGACTGCAGGCGATGAGTTACGCAAAGCAGCTCGAGTTTAAGGAGAACGTTGTCCGAAGGAACCTCGAGCGAATAGGAGGATTCCGCGACATACCCATGGAGCCAATCATGGGCATGGAGGATCCGTGGAGATACAGGAACAAAGCCCAGTACCCCATCGGAACAAACAAAGAGGGAAAACTGGTCGCCGGCTATTTTGCGGGAAGAACGCACAGCATTATTGATATAAGGGACTGTGCCCTGTCTCCGGAAAAGAATGAGGAGATTCTTCGGACGGTGCTGGCATTTGCGGAAGAATATAATATCTCCGCCTACGATGAGAGTACGGGAACCGGCCTCCTCAGGCACCTGCTTGTCAGAGAGGGGTTCTCTTCCGGACAGGTCCTTATCTGCCTTGTCATAAACGGAAGAAAGCTGCCGAAGTCTGACGTACTGGTAAGCCGCCTTAAGGAAATTTTCGGGGTCACGAGCATCTGCCTCAATGCCAACACAAAGCGGACCAATGTTATCCTCGGACAGGAGGTCATACCGCTCTTTGGTGAGCCATGGATTATGGATACGCTTCTTGATTACTCCTTCCGCATATCACCGCTCTCGTTTTACCAGGTCAACCCTGCACAGACGGTGAAGCTCTATGGGAAGGCGGTGGAGTACGCGGCCCTCACAGGGGAGGAGACTGTTTTTGACCTCTTCTGCGGGATCGGAACCATTTCGCATTTCCTTTCGTCGAAAGCCCATGAGGTCTATGGTGTTGAGATTGTGCCTGAGGCTATAGAAGACGCCAAGGCTAATGCGCGTCGGAATGGGGTCACGAACATGAAGTTCTTTGCGGCGGCAGCTGAGGATGTGGCAGAGCGGGGATACTTCGATGAGGAGAATCCGCTGGTCAGACCGGATGTGATTGTGCTCGATCCGCCGAGAAAGGGCTGCGAGCCGTCCCTACTTCGTGTGATCCGTGAGCTTGCGCCGGACCGGATCGTGTATGTGAGCTGTGACAGTGCTACGCTTGCCAGGGATCTTAAGATTCTGTGTGAAGATATGTATGAACTTAAGAGGGTGTGCGCGTGCGATATGTTTCCGCAGAGCTGCCATGTGGAGACGGTAGTACTGCTGTCGCGGTGTTGAGTCAGTGATCGGGCTGTATTCCTGCATCAGTTCAGAGATGAGCTGGCTGCCGCTCTGAAGGAGCGCTCAAGCAAATAAGAATTCAGACAACTGCGTATCACTGACTACATTTTAAAAAATCTTCACAATTTCAAGATTGAAGTGCGAAATATAATGGTGTAGTATTTACATAAGGAATGAACACAGATGCAGTGCGTGTTCATTCCTTAATGTTCCTGCTGCCGGATTCAACTTTTTCTGAAGAGCCTTTCACTATTACGGCAGCGGATAAGTCGTCTTATGCCCATCACAGCTTAGTTACCCACGAAGATTCAGAACGATAGAGCAAACCACAGAAAGGAGGATCAGCGAAATTCTTATCAAATAACTGATATTGGCAGAATGATTGAGAGAGAGGTAATGGATATGAAAAAATGGATATGCCTTCTGTTGACTGTCTTACTGATTCCTCTTCTGGCATCATGCGGCAGCTCAAAGACCGAAGAAAAGACAGAAACGAAACCTGAAGAGAAAACTGAAACCGCCGAGTGGACCCGGGCGGGCTACTTCCAGGATGAAAATGAAAATATGATCTCGATCACCTGGATGGATGATATCGATGAGCCCGGCTGGTATGTCGGCTGCATGATCGGAGAGGATATGATCGAAGACTCATGGGGAGGCACCCTTGCTCAGGAAGGCAGCACCCTGCATGGTGCGCTGACCTCATCAGGCAGCAAAGATGATCTCACCGTCACCATCTCGGAGGAGGGAGAGAATGGACTTCTCCTTGTCGTCGATGGCGGCGAATCCTATCACTTTGTGCCCTACGATATGCCGGATGCCAGCATTTTCATCACGATCAATACAGAGGGCATGGGCAATATCGAGTACGCCGAGGGAGAGGAAGCTCCGGAACCTGACACAGAGTATCCTGTGCAGTCTGCGCAGATCAATCTCGGTGAGGCAGCCACATATACATTTCTTGCCTGGCCGCAGACGGGCAGTGTGTTCGTAAAATGGACGAAGGATGGCAAGGATTACAGTACGGATCCGAAGATTACCGTGGAACTTACCGAAACCGCGGATTTTGTTGCAGTCTTCGAAGACGATCCGGACTGGCAGAACCCCGTGATGAATTTCATCGGTGAGTATCAGTGTGACAGAGCGCATGCTCTGGTCGAGCCTTTCGGAAAAGATGAAGCCTGGATTACCATCGACTGGGGCGGAAGCGCCGAAGAGACGGCCCACTGGGATATCGTCGGACGCCTTGATGCGGACACGCTTACCATCGAGTATTCCGGCTGCGCAAAATCGATAAGGACCTATGACGAGACCGGAGAAGTCAAGAGCCAGGAGCCGGAGTACGAGGATGGATCCGGTACGATCATCTTCGGCGACGACGGGACCTTCACCTGGCATGAAGACCAGTCCGATAGCGGAACTGACATGGTATTTGAATGGCTCCCGGTAGAGGCGGATTCTTCGGCTGAATCATAAGTCAGGGCACAGGAAAGCGCACAGGAAACAATTTTATGGAGGAAATTTTCGTGGGAAAAAATAATGATTCTAATATAATTTCAAGGGACTATATCGACAGTTTAACAATCGAGCAGAGACTGATTGACGCTGTTCTGCCTTCGCCAAAAGCGAGGATCCTCGGTAAGGAATTTGCCACGCCCATCATGAATGCCGCGTTTTCATTCCTTGCAGCTTCGCATCCGGGTTATCCGGCAGAAATGGCGAAAGGCTTCAGACAGGCGGACGCTCTCAACATGTGGGGAATGAGCAATGATGAAGAGATGTCGGCAATTTATTCTACAGGAGCAGATACGATAGAAATCATCAAGCCATTCAGGCAGGAGAATGACATATTCCACAGAATTGAATTTGCGATTGCTCACGGTGCTTTTGGCGTCGGTATGGACATTGATCACGCATTCGGTCGTAATGGCGATTACGATGATGTTGCCGGAAACATCATGGAGCCAAAGACCGTGCAGCAGCTTGCGTCCTATGTCAAAGCAGCAGGAGATCTTCCTTTCGTCGTGAAAGGCGTGCTGAGCGTCTCTGACGCTTGCAAATGCGTAGAAGCCGGTGCGAAAGCCATTGTAGTTTCACACCACCATGGCATTTTTGACGGAGCTGTGGCACCGCTTCGGATTTTGCCGGCAATCAGGGAAGCTGTCGGCGATAAGATAGAAATTATTGTGGACTGTGGATTTGAGTCCGGTCTTGATGTGTTCAAGGGCCTGGCCCTCGGAGCGAACGCGGTCAGTGTGAGCAGGCATATCCTTGCAAAGACCTATGAGAGCGGCGCTGACGGAGTTGAAAAGGAAATTCGCAAGATGACCGGAGAGCTGGTTTCTGTGATGGGAAGATGCGGATTTGCAACTGTGGACAGCATTGACGATTCAGTGATCTGGAAGTGAAACAGAAAATCGAACTGAAGTAAAGATTTTGATAAAAAAGACCCGGACGGATTGCAGAACGAGCTGCATCCGCCCGGGTCTTTATTCTGCTCGAAAATCTTACGGGAATTTACTGCTTGATAAATTTCGCGTCGTGAGCAGAGATACCTGCTTCATCCGTCACATAGCGCTCTGCCTTCATATGCAGATCGTATTTCTCGCGAAGCCTTGCAATCTCCCCCATCATGGGCGAAGCATGATGTACGTCGATGGCTTCCTGATCCTTCCAGCTGTCGATTAGAAGTACTGTCTCGGGATCGTCCATAGGGAAGAAGTAAGCGTACTTCTCATTTCCGGCCTCGGCTCTGATGGCGCCGGCGACTCCACTGCTCTCCATCTCCTCGGCAAATTTTCTGGCGTTTCCGTTCTCTCCTGTGTAGTAAAGGTTCAGTGTGATACTCATGTCATCCTCCTTCTGCTTTCTTGTGTCATCTTGTGTGCTTACTCTGCATAGTCAGTGTATCATTATCATCATAAGCCGGTTTTACCGGCAGAGAAGCCTAATCAGGCAGGAATAGGTGAGCTCGTAAATTGACTGATATACATAATCTACTCTTGCTTCCTCCATCGCTGCCCTCTGCTTATCGCTGACAGCAGTGTACGGATAGATTCCGAACATAAAGGGAAAGAAAAAATAGATGAAATTTTGGATTTCCGCGTCACTCATATCCGGCCTGAACTTTTCAAGCAGCCTTTTGACGTTTTTGATTGATGCTCCGTAAGCTTTCTTGAATGAGACGAGGAGCTCCGGTCTGCTGCTTTTTTCCATATCATAATTGTTCATGGACAGAAGTTTAAGGAGCTGGGCCCGGTGTTCGATGGATACGGCAATCTTATCCGCAAGCTCTGTATCGGAGAGAGTCTCATTTTCTTCAAGAATTGAGACCAGTTCAAGGTTCCATCTGTCATATTCCCGCTCGAAGAGCGCGAGAAATATCTCTTCCTTTGTCTGAAAGTAATTGTAGATGGATGTCCTGGTAAAAGTAGTTACATTTCCGATTTCTTTCAGAGTGATGTCTTTAAAACTCATTGTCTGATAGAGCTTTTCGCATGCGTTTACTATCTCTTCCTTCCGCGCTGCGGTCAGTTCAGGTGATCCTTTTGGCATGTGTCCCCCGTGAATCTTTATTATTTTGACATAATGTCAGTGATTAAAATTTATCATTTACCGGTAAAAGTGTCAATACGAAATGAGCGAAAAGAGAGACCTTCCGGCCTCTCTTTTCTGAAAAGAAGTATGGTTGGG
Source organism: Lachnospiraceae bacterium (assembly GCA_045112915.1). Lineage (GTDB taxonomy): Bacteria > Bacillota > Clostridia > Lachnospirales > Lachnospiraceae > Chordicoccus. The sequence continues at coordinate 90,253 of JBGUIK010000115.1, read as the reverse complement.
ATTCCGCATGGTGAATCGGAATACGCAATAAATTGACGGAGCTCTGACTGGATGTATTCAATCTTACCGGTCAGCTCTCGTAGATCGCTATCGACTCATACGGCCGGAGCGATGCCACAGTGCCTGATGGCTGATCTAAGTACGAAGATAGCAGGACCTTTTTCCCCTCAAGGCTTATCGGCTTCGAAAGCGGCAGCTCCTCACCGGCAAGACTGCATAAGACAGTCAGTTTTTCCTGCCCGTAAGTACGCTCGTAAGCGAGTACGGAATCGTGACCGGAGTCCAGATATCTGATCTGTCCGTCGGCTATGATTTCCATCTCCTTGCGGAGGCGTACAAGCTCTTTGTAGAAGGCATAGATGGAAGTCGGATCATTTTCCTCCACCTCTGCGTTGATCGTGACGTGGTTGTCAGGAATGCCGAGCCACGGTGTTCCCGTCGTGAATCCTGCGCCGGCTGTTCCGTCCCACTGCATGGGTGTTCTTCCGTTGTCGCGGGATCTTGCTGCGATGATATCGAGGGCTTCCTCTTTTGATGTGCCGCCTTCTGTCAGAATGCGGAAGTAGTTCGTGCTTTCAACATCGCGGTACTGGTCAATATCCGTGAAGTAGGCGTTCGTCATGCCGAGTTCTTCACCCTGATAGATATACGGTGTTCCCCGCATCAGGTGGATCAGCATAGCGAGAGACCTTGCGGATTCTTTCCAATAGTTCTTGTCATCGCCGAACCGGCTGACGGCTCTCGGCTGGTCGTGGTTGCACCAGAAGAGGGCGTTCCATGCATTGGCATCCTGCATGCCCTCCTGCCATTTCTTAAAGAGAGCTCGAAGTTCGGCGTAGTCCGGGGCTTTGAGAGCCCACTTCTGACCGTTGAGATAGTCAATCTTCAGATGGTGGAACGAGAATACCATCTTGAGCTCTTTCTCATCCGGGTTCGCGTAGCGGACACAGTTGTCGAGCGAAGTCGAGGACATTTCGCCGACGGTCATATCGCCTGCGATTCCTCCGGCCTCGACCAGCTCCTTGAGATACTGGTGAATTCTCGGACCGTCTGTGTAGAAGCGTCTGCCGTCGCCGATCGTGTCATCCTCGTATTTATCCGGTTTGGAGATCAGGTTGACAACGTCGAAGCGGAATCCGGAAACACCCTTGGCCTTCCAGAAGCGCAGCACTTTGGCCAGCTCCGCTCTGACAGCTGGGTTCTCCCAGTTGAGATCGGCCTGAGAGACGTCGAAGAGGTGCAAATAATATTTGCCCAGAGACGGAACATATTCCCACGCATTGCCGCCGAACTTTGATTCCCAGTTGGTCGGCGCGTGTCCGTCGACCGGATCGCGGAAAATGTAATAATCCATGTAGGTCGGATCGCCGGCAAGGGCTTTTTGGAACCATTTATGGTCGGTGGATGTGTGGTTGAAGACCATGTCGAACATGAGGCCGATGCCCCGGTCTGCGGCTTCGCGGATCAGTCTGTCCGCGTCGTCCATCGTGCCGAACATGGGATTGATGCTGTAATAATCAGCTACGTCGTAGCCGTTGTCGTTCATGGGCGAGAGGAAGAACGGGGTGATCCACAAATAGTCGACCCCGAGATTCTTCAGATAATCAAGGCGGCTTATGATTCCGCCGAGATCGCCGATACCGTCGCCGTTAGAATCGCAGAAAGATTTAATATAAATCTGATAAACGGTGCTGTTTCTGAAATCAGACATACCTGACCCTCCTTTTGCCTGTATCTCAGTGGGGAAACAACGCCCCACTGAGATATATTGTATGCCGGGTCCGAAGACACCGGCAACAATAATATACCATGTTTAAATTGTTACTTAACACCCCTTGCCCGACCGAATATTGTAGTCAGAATGAACGGAACTACAATCGCGATCAGCATGGCAATTGCAAAGAAAAGCATCTTGTCAGGACGAATTGAAAGAATGCCCGGAAGACCGCCGACACCGATGGAGAGAGATTCAACGCCCGTGAGGACTGAGAAGACAGCCGCGCACGCGGAGCCTGTCATAGCGCAGACGAACGGGAACATGTACTTCAGGTTGACACCGAAGATAGCCGGCTCTGTAACGCCGAGGTAGCAGGAGATGCAGGACGGAACGTTGACTTCCTGTGCCTCTTCGTTCTTCTTCTGCAGCATGATCATAGCCAGAACAGCGGAGCCCTGAGCAATATTGGAAAGAGCGATCATAGGCCACAGCATTGTGCCGCCGAACTCAGCGACGAGCTGCAGGTCGATAGCGTTGGTCATGTGGTGCAGACCGGTAATAACAAGCGGAGCATAGACGAAACCGAAGATTGCGCCGAAGAGGACCTTGATCGGACCTGTGATACCGGCGTAAACGACTGCGGAGATAGCGGAACCGATCTTCCAGCCGATGGGGCCAAGGATAAAGTGAGCGGCCATGACAGCGAGAGTGATGGAGAAGAACGGTACGAAAATCATTGAAACAACTGCAGGTATGATCTTGCGGAAGAATTTCTCAAGATATACGAGCGTGAAGCCTGCGAGCATAGCCGGGATGACCTGGGCCTGGTAGCCGATCATGTTGACCTGGGCGAAACCGAAATTCCACTTCGGAATATCAGCAGCAGCTGTGGAAGCAACGGCGTAAGCGTTGAGCAGCTGGCCGGAAACAAGTGTGAGACCGAGGATGATGCCGAGCATTTCTGTTGTGCCCATCTTCTTTGAAATGGACCAGCAGATACCGACCGGAATACCTACGTGGAAGACCGCCTCACCGATCAGCCAGAGGAAATGATCAAGACCTGCCCAGAACTGGGACAGCTCTGTCAGAGTGTGACCGCCCTGGAAAATGTAGAGGGAGTCGATACAGTTACGGAAACCGAGGATAAGACCTCCGGTGATGATGGCCGGCAGCAGCGGAGCAAATATCTCAGCCAGGACTGTAGCGACACGCTGCAGAGGATTCTGATTCTGCTTGGCAGCCTTCTTTACCTCGTCTTTGGAGACGCCGGAGACGCCTGATACTGCAACGAAATCATTGTAGAATTCTGAAACTGTGTTGCCGATGATGACCTGAAACTGACCGGACTGCGTGAAAGTGCCCTTTACGACTTTCATCTTCTCGATGCCCGGAACATCCGCTTTGGCAGGATCTGTCAGAACAAAACGCATACGCGTCATACAATGTGATACGGCGGTGATGTTTTCCTTTCCGCCTACGAGCTGGAGCAGCTCAGCTGATTCTTCACGATACTTTCCCATAGCCTCTTCCTTTCCGCCGCTTTTGCGGCATACCCATTATCTGTGTCTAACTTGTTTGAACATGTTCGCCATGCATATTTATAATATCTTGTCTGAACAAGAAAGTCAATAATTATTAAAGACTTGTTTAAACAAATTTGGACCCGGAAATTTGGTACATTTGCCATATATTACAGGCAGTCTTCTCAAGGTATTCTTTTCTGTGTGCAGAAAGTGAGGAATCAGGATCTCAAATGACCGATATCATAAAAACAAAGTACATAAAGTGAAATTTTAAGACTATTGTCACTTGTTAAGACAGATGTTAATCTATATAATAAAATAGCATTATTTTAACATTTCCACGCAGTCCGGTATCATCCGTGCCGCTGTACAGCAATGTCCACATACGGCGGACACGCAGCCACATGGCTTTTGCGCGAAAGCCACCAAACCGCAGCATGAACGTTTGCTATTGAAAAGGGTCAGAACAATATGCCAAGAGCAAAATATCAGTCTATTTACAGAGATATGAAGCAGCGGATCGAAGCCGGTGAGCGCCAGGCTCAGGAACTTCTGCCTTCTGAAAATACTCTTGTCGGATTTTACGGCTGTTCACGAAACACTGTCCGCAGGGCTATAGCGGCTCTGGCTGAGGACGGATATGTGCAGTCCCTGCATGGAGTCGGTGTCCGTGTCATCTATCAGCCGGTCACTCAGACGGCTTTCTCGATCGGTGGGATCGAGTCTTTCAGAGAGTCCGCGCTCCGGAACAACAAGGTGCCGAGGACGAAGGTCCTCAATCTGTTCACGATGAACGTTGATGACCGGATCGCCGCCCGCACAGGCTTTCCGAAGGGTGAGGAAATCTATTTTCTGCAGAGGGTGAGGTATCTTGATGAGAAGCCGCTCATTTTGGACCTGAATATGTTCCTGACCAGTCAGGTGCCGGGGCTTACAAAAGAGATTGCAGAGAACTCAGTCTATGACTATATTGAAAATGAATTAGGGATGACGATCGTCACCAGCAAGAGGTGGATCACTGTTGAGAGGGTCACCGAGCTGGATGAGAAATGGCTCAACCTCGGAGATTATAACTGTATGGCGGTGATCACAGGTCAGGTCTACAATGCGGACGGGATCATGTTCGAGTATACCCAGTCCCGCCACAGACCGGACTACTTCAGCTTCCATGACACGGCTGTCCGAAAGAAACCACTGGAGCTGTAAGTGTATCTATGCGTTAAGCCCTAATACCTTAGAGGATAGGGAATTGACATGCTGAAATAAATGAAAAAAAGTGGCTGTCGCATCAGACGGTGTCACCACTATATATGGCAGACATTTGCAAATATCGTCTGCCATATATAGTGGTGACACGCCTTAATGCGACAGCCACTTTTTTATTTCATATAGAAATTCCGTGATCTGCCGGATTATTTAACAACGACTCTCTCATTGAGGAGCGAGTAGGCTCTGTCTGTCAGGTAAGAGTAATTGACGAAGCCTTCGCCGTACTGCTCAAAGAGCTCTTCGCGGGTGGTACCGACCTGCCCGAGGACGCCGTCAATGTAGGAATCATAGTCCTCGCCTTCGCAGAGAATGTTTTCTTTTTCAGCGACCGCAAGCAGAAGGAGGTCAGCCTGCATCTGCTTATTGAGACCTTCGCCAAGGTACTCTTTCATGTAGTCGCGGTTGCTGTCGTACTTTGCGGCAGCTTCCTTCAGCGCGTCTGCACCATAGTAGTTGGTGTACATCTGAATATAGTAGTCATAATAATAGTTGGCCAGACCATCCGGATACTCACCTGTGAAAGTTCCGAGATTCATTAAGGCTTCTGAGCTCTTGGCATTCTTGTTGGTTGACCGGATGCTCTCTTTCAGATATTCATTGTACTTCTCTGTTGTATCATATTCAGTATTGGCGGCGACGAGCTCATCGGTGTATTCGACCGGCTCGCCCGGTTTGATGGAATTTACGGTGACATCGAAGACGACAGCTGCCCCTGCCAGGTCCTTCGCGCCGTAATCCTCCGGGAAAGTCAGATTCAGAGAAACCTGATCTCCTGCCTTTGTGCCGATGAGACCTTCTTCAAATCCATCGATGAATGTGCCGGATCCGAGAGTAAGATCGTAGCCGGAAGCTGTTCCGCCATCGAAAGCGACGTCATCCTTTTTTCCCACGTAGTCGATATTCACTGTATCGCCATCCTTGGCCACGTAGTCAGCCGGCGCGTGGGATGTTGTGAACTCATCGATCTTAGCCTGCAGCTGCTCGTCCGTCGGTTCGATGTCTGCCGCATTGATAGCAATTTCACTGTAATCCGCGAGTGTGACATAGTCGGAAGCCTTAAAAGAAGCAAGGTCCAGCTTAGGAGCGACTGCCTCTTCCGCGGCGACTGAGCTCTCTGTATCTGCGATAGCTGTACTGTCAGATGCAGCGATGCCGGAGTCGGTGGAGACCGCATTTCCTGCCCCTTCACTGCCGCATCCGGTCACGATGAGACCGGCGATAAGACCGATCGATATGTATTTAGCCAAATTCTTCATTAAAAAATCCTCCCTTTAGTCCTGAAAAAAGCTCTTACTACTATAATCCACAAGTATTACGGCAGTCAATAACAGTAAAGTACAGAAATGTGAAAACACGGTGAAAAGAATATGATCATATGGGGATAGATTCATTATTCTTCTGCGCAAGCCTGAATTTGCGCGGAGTCGTTCCGTACTTCTTCTTGAACTCACGGAAGAAGTGGCCGGGGTCTTCGTAGCCGACATTTGCGGAAATTTCCTCGATCGAAAGATCGCTCTCGACAAGGAGCTGAACGGCTTTCTGCAGGCGCTTCCGCTTTAAGAGTTCCTGAAAAGTCGTGCCGGTCTTCTGACGTATCAGGCGGGAGAGGACTGATACATTCTGATGTGTCTCGTCCGCGAACCGCGCAAGCTGAGCGGTCTGATACCTCGAGTCAATATAGCGGAGGACGGACTGAACGAGGAGCTCATGGTAATCCATGGAGGAATTTTTTGTCAGACCGTCGACATGCCGGAGCAGGTGCAGGAACACGATGCCCATCATGTACTGATTGATCACTTCATCGAGATCACTCCTGAAGACGATGGAGGCGATAATGTTCTCAATCAGATTTTCAATATATCTGTCCTCGTTTAGCTGAAAATGCAGATAATGGGGTACGGAATCCTTGGTCCTGAGGATCCCGAGGAGGAACTCAGAGATGGCGTTGCCGCTGCCGACCATTCTGTGGGGAATATAGAAAAATTCCTGGCGGGCGATGAAGTTGATCGCGACATCGTCGTAGCCGCAAGCCTTTATGCCATGCTCCACGTGCTGGTTCATGACAAGGAAATCTCCTTTTCTAAGGACAATTTCGGTATCACCAATTGTGTGCGTCACGCTTCCCTTGCAGACATACATCATCTCTATATAGTTGTGGGAGTGGGGGTCAAAATCCACAAATCTTGTGTGGGGTCTCACTGTCAGGAGCTTTTCGTCCTCGAGAAAGCGGTGGCTTTCTATTTTGTTGGAACTTCTGGAAAAATAGATGTCGTCGCTCGCGAGCGTCATTTTTTTGTCGAGATAGAGCTGTTCTTCAGGTGTTATTTTCTGAAGCTCTTTTATGATTGCTGCGTCCATGTGATGTCCTCTTTTTAATACAGATATGGCAAAATCCACAATTTCGACTGGCCGTTATTATATAAGCGGAAAGACTGTGTATTGCAGATGCCATCAAAAAAAGCCATTTTTCAGGTCATATTATACACTAAAAAACTGTCTTTTTTTACTGTATATTAAAAAACATAAAAGAAAGCTGATATGGCACGTAAGGAGGGAACTCACATGACAACATATTACCTTGCAGTCGACATCGGCGCCTCAAGCGGTCGTCACATGCTCTCCCACATGGAAGACGGGAAGATGGTCCTGGAAGAAATCTACCGTTTCGAGAACGGAATGGACATCATCGACGGTCACCGCTACTGGAACACCGACCGCCTCTTCGCGGAGATCAAGAACGGCCTCAAAAGGGCTAAAGAGCTGGGCAAAGTCCCTGTCAGCATGGGCATCGACACATGGGCTGTCGACTATGTGCTTCTCGACAAGAACGATGTGCCCTGCGGAAGGACCTACGGCTACCGCGACAGCCGCACGACCGGCATGGACGAGGAAGTATATAAAATCATCCCGGAGACAGAGCTCTATGCCCGCACCGGCATTCAGAAGCAGATCTTCAATACAATTTATCAGCTCATGGCTGTCAAGACACAGGAGCCTGAAGTTCTGGCTGCCGCAGAGACAATGCTGATGCTTCCCGATTATTTCCACTTCCTGCTGACAGGCGTTAAGAAGCAGGAGTACACGAACGCTACATCGACGCAGCTCGTAAATCCCCACACCAATGACTGGGATTATGAGCTGATCGAAAAGCTCGGATACCCGACAAAGATGTTCCTTCCTGTCACAAAGCCCGGCACGGTCGTGGGAGATTTCACGGACGAGATCGCCGCTGAGATCGGCTACAAGTGCAAGGTCGTTCTTCCGGCCACCCATGACACGGGTTCCGCGATCATGGCTCTTCCGACCCAGTCTGACGATACACTGTACATAAGCTCCGGCACATGGTCACTCATGGGCGTTGAGAATAAAGAAGCCGTCTGCACTCCGGAAGCGCAGGCACGCAATTTTACAAATGAAGGCGGCTACGACTACCGCTTCCGCTTCCTCAAGAACATCATGGGCCTCTGGATGATTCAGCAGGTGAGACATGAGCTGAACGACGGGTATTCATTTGCAGAGCTCTGCGACATGGCGGAGGCAGAAAAGAACTTCCCGACACGCGTCGACGTGAACGATGTCTCTTTCCTCGCTCCGGACAATATGCAGGAAGCAGTCCGCGAGTATGCAAGAAAGACGAATCAGCAGGTCCCGGAGACAACAGGCCAGATGGCAGCGGTCATCTATCAGTCGCTTGCTCTGTCCTACGCAAAGACAGTAAAAGAGATCGAGGAGCTGACAGGAAAGCACTACGAGGCAATCAACATCGTCGGCGGCGGATCCAAGGCAAAATATCTCAATGAGCTCACAGCCCGCGCGACAGGCCGCAAGGTCATCGCGGGTCCTGGCGAGGGTACCGCGATCGGAAACCTGATGGCTCAGATGATCACGGACGGCGTTTTCAGGGATCTCAAGGACGCGAGAGCATGCGTTACAATATCTTTCGACATCACGGAGGAGGAAGCCTGCTGAAGACGGGCTGTCAGGATTGACAGTATGGCAGTAAGGCAACTACGCTGAAGGCTGGTTGGGCCGGGCTCGGATGCAGCCGGCATGATTTGCCGCAGAACATATAAACTCATGCCCTGTACATGCGGGGCAGGATAATAAAAAAGACATAAAAGAGAGGAGACTATAATGAAGGTTTTAGATGCTGAATTTGTACAGGGATTTATCAGATTATGCAGTGACGGCTGGGAGCAGGGCTGGCATGAGAGAAACGGCGGCAACCTGTCCTACAGAATTAAGGATGAGGAAGTCGAGTCCGTAAAAGAGAATTTCGAGCCGAAGGAATGGCAGGCTATCGGAACGACAGTTCCGGCCCTCGCCGGCGAGTATTTCCTCGTAACCGGTTCCGGCAAATTCTTCCGCAACGTACCGCTTGATCCGGAAGCCAATATCGCTGTCATCGAGCTCGACGCAGCCGGCGAGAACTTCCGCATCGTTTGGGGTCTTAACAAGGGCGGTCGTCCGACATCCGAGCTTCCGAGCCATCTTATGAACCTTGAAGTCAAGAAGAAGATCGACCCGTCCTACAGGGTTGTTTACCATTGCCACTGCACGAACATCATCGCTCTGACATTTGTCCTTCCGCTCACAGACGAAGTTTTCACACGCGAACTGTGGGAGATGGCTACAGAGTGCCCGGTCGTATTCCCGCAGGGCGTCGGCGTTGTTCCGTGGATGGTCCCGGGCGGACGCGAGATCGCAGTCGCCACATCCAAGCTGATGGAGCAGTATGACCTCGCAATCTGGGCACATCACGGCATGTTCGCTGCAGGCCCGGACTTCGACATCACATTCGGTCTTATGCACACGGCCGAGAAGTCTGCTGAGATCCTTGTCAAGGTCCTCTCCATGACAGATAAGAAGCGTCAGACGATCCTTCCGGACGACTTCAGACATCTGGCCAAGGATTTCAACGTTGATCTGCCGGAGAAATTCCTGTACGAGAAATAATCATCCGTTTTTATGAGAGGTGTTTCATTTTTATCCTGTATGGGATATAATCTCAAAGTGAATGGATTTTGAGGTCATATGAAAACACTTATCGTTATACCTGCTTACAATGAAGCACTGAATATTGAAAGAGTCATCCGCCGTCTGACAGAAACTGCCGGCAGCATCGATTACGTGATCATCGATGATGGCAGTTCTGATCAGACAGCGGATATTTGTCGTGCTGAAGGCTTTAATTATATTTCCCACCCCGTCAATCTCGGGCTTTCCGCCGCTGTCCAGACCGGCTTTATCTATGCTCTGAGAAACGGATATGACGCTGTCGTCCAGTTCGACGGTGACGGGCAGCACAGAGGCGAATATATTAAAGAGATGGAGAAGCGGATCGAAGAGGGCTGCGACATCGTGATCGGGAGCCGCTTCGTCACGGAAAAGAAGCCTCTGACCGGCCGCATGATCGGAAGTCGTCTCATAGGGGCAATGATCCGTCTTATGACCGGCCGCACGATCAAGGATCCGACCAGCGGGATGCGGATGTACAGCAAAAGGCTGATCAGGACATTTGCGGAAAACAGCCGGATGACGCCGGAGCCGGATACCGTGTGCCACCTCATGAGGCTTGGTGCCGAAGTGGCGGAAGTGCAGGTCGTGATGGATGAGCGCATAGCCGGGACCAGTTACCTGAATTTGTCAAAGAGCATTCGATATATGCTGACAGTAAGCATCAGCATACTGTTCGAGCCCTGGATCAGGGCGGACAGAAAGCTGGCAGAGAAGGAGGAGAGCGCATGAGTGTTATTTTCAGACTGCTGCTCATGGCCGGTGCTGTTTTCGAGTTCGTCCTTGTCATCCGCATGATCAGGAAATCGGCCATGTCGATCGCCGACAGCATATTCTGGTTCGGGTTCGCGTTCCTTCTGCTGCTCCTTGCGGCATTTCCGGGAATAGCATTCTGGGCGTCAGAACTTCTGGGCATTGAATCGCCTGTCAACCTGGTCTATCTGGTCATCATCGCCCTGCTCATTCACAGGGTATTCAAGTTGTATGTGCGGCTTTCGGAGGTGAACGACAAACTGACCCGGCTTGCGCAGGATCTCGCCCTCAGGGATCACGAAGAGAAGTGAGGTGGATTTATGCAGTATTTAATGATTATTATCTACATATTCTTTACGACCGGCGGTATCACGCTGATGAAAATGGGAGGCGACTCGCTGCACCTCTCCCTTGGCGACGGGTTTGCGCTGTCGATGGGGTGGAAGACATTTGCAGGATTCTGCTTCTATATCATCAGCTTCCTGCTCTGGCAGCGCCTGATCGTAAAATATGACCTGTCTATTATGGTTCCGATCGTGAACGGAGTCGTCCAGCTTGTCATACTGGGGCTCGGAACGATCGTATTTCGGGAAAAAATCAGCACAGTCACACTGATCGGTGCGTTCGTCGTCATCGCGGGCATTGTGATCATGGCTTTCGGAACTCAGGGCAGGTAAAAAGATGGAACAAAACACATTAAGGCACACATACGTTGTGTGCGCATATAAAGAAAGTCCGTATCTTGAAAAATGCATCGAGTCTCTCAGGAAACAGACTGTCGAAAGTCGTATTATCGTCGCTACGTCGACGCCAAATACGCTGATTTCCGGTATCTGTGAAAAATATGATTTGCCGCTGCGCGTGAATGAGAATCACACGGGAATCGCGGGTGACTGGAATTTCGCGATGGAGCAGGGGGATACCGAACTTGTGACCATCGCCCATCAGGATGACATTTATTATCCGACATATACCGAGAGTGTCCTCTCCGTCCGTACCGAAAAGGCCCTGATCATCTTCACTGACTATGCGGAGATACGGAACGGAAAAACTGTGCTTGCAAATGTAAACCTGCGAATCAAGCGCATCCTCCTCCTTCCGCTCAGAGTAAGTCTGCTGCAGAGGTCACCGTTCATCCGCCGAAGATCGCTTTCTCTGGGTAATCCGATCTGCTGCCCTTCTGTGACCTATGTCAGGGAAAATCTCCCGCAGCCGTTCTTCAAGGAGTATTTCAGAAGCAACGTGGACTGGGACGCATGGGAGAGAATTTCGAAAAATAAAGGAAGATTTGTCTACATCCCCAAAGTGCTCATCGGTCACCGGATCCATTCGGGTTCCGAGACGTCCGCTACGATCGAGGGAAGCGTAAGGAGCGGCGAGGATATGGAGATATTTGGCAGATTCTGGCCGCCGTTTGTTGCCGGCTTCATTAACCGTTTCTATGTGAAAAGCGAAAAATCCAACGTGCTGTGATGAGCAGACCGAAGGTACAGTTGATCAGAATGGGAATGTGAAGGAAAAAAGATTATGACTCTGTCGGAGAAGCTGCGGGGCAAGATCGTCCCCGCTCTTATATTAATAGTGTTCTGGGTACTTATATCCTTTCTGTACATTGTACTGCCGGAGAATCGGACTGTTGCCCGCCGGTACGGAGGCATGAGGGAAAAGAAAGTCAGACTGTGCGGCGGAGACACCGTTGTCCAGGATTATGAGTTCCCGTTCGACGGAGCGCGAGATATCACGGTATTCCTTGAAGGCAAGATGCTGGGGAATCAGGAGATCGACATCCTGGTCGAGGATACAGGCTCGAAACAGGTACTGGTCAGTGAGACGGTAAATTCAAGTGAACTCGCGATCGGACAGCGCTTCACATACAGCATGCCGATGGAGAATTCAGCCGGCCGTGTGTTCCGCCTTACGGTCACGAACAGAGGTCCTCAGGGTGAGGACATGGAGGCTAAGCTTTTAGCGAGCGGGACAGTCCGCTCTTTTGAGAAGAAAGTGAAGGTCAACGGCAGGGAGGAGAATCTTACTCTTGTCTCCCGCATCGGTTTTTGCGATGCACATGTGAACCGCCTCTATTTCGGCATGTGGATACTCTTTATCGCCGGATCTTTCATTTGCCTTCTCATCTTCAGTGAAAATCACGCGAGGAACTTTCTTGCAATCGGTCTCCTCTGCGGGCTAGCCTATGTCTTCTGGAATCCGTACGCACAGCCGATCGATGAGCCTGCTCACTTCTTCAGATCTTTCGCGCTGGCGGAAGGACATCTGAACGCCGAGCTCTCAGCGGACGGCAGCATAGGAGCCGACATCTCGGACAACTACGGCCTGTATGACTGCGTCTGGGTATCGCCGCTGAATACGTACGCCAACAGTGAGCTCCTTCATGAGAGGGCATCCGCAGAGCGTGAGTTCTTCGTGCAGCCCTATTCTGCAAATTATATCCCGGTCAATTACTTCCCGGCAGCAGCGGGCATAGCTTTAGGCAGGGCGCTTGGACTGGGTATCGGGTGGCTGGTATACTTGGCAAGACTCTTCAGTATGGCGGTCTATCTTGCTTTTGGTTATTTTGCGATACGCACCGCTTCGGTCTTTAGAACAGCCTTTTTCACGGCGGCATGTCTGCCTCTCCCGCTTTACTTTGCGGGCAGTGTGACGATCGACACCGCGCTGAACGGCGCAGCTCTGTACTTTTGCGCCATCTGCGTAAAATACATTTTCTCGGAGACAGAGACGGAAAAGATAGGCATCCCGGAGATGCTGAAAATTCTTCTGGCGGCATCCTTTGTCGCATCGCCGAAGTTCCTCTTCTATACACCGATTTTCCTGCTGCTCTTCTTTATACCGAAGGAAAAGTATGTCAGGAGACAGTATCAGTTCATACTGTTCGGTTCAGGAATCCTGCTGGTTGCTGCCATGTTCCTCTGGCAGATCTATCTCATGCGGACTTTCGTGTTTGAAGAGGACAGGAACGGCAACGTCAGTATGGCGGGCCAGCTCGCGTTTATTATGGAGCATCCGAAGACCGCGCTTCGCACGCTCGTCGGATCATTTGCCGAAGGTATAAGAAACTATTTCGGTACTTACACAATGTATGCCCCGAACACCATGAAAGATATAACGACAGTCATCGCTCTCGTCATCTGTATCCTTTCAGACGATAAGGTTCCCGATGGCAGAATCAGAAAGAGGCGGATCTTTATCCTTGCCGGCATCATGATCACCCTCGTGGTCGCGGGTCTCACCATCTTTGCCGCCTACATCGGCTACACGCCGGTCGGCGCGGCTGAAGTCGAGGGCGTGCAGCCGCGCTACATGCTTCCTGTTCTGCCTCTCATCTTCATTGCCCTGTCATGTATCCCGGCAAGGTATCAGGGCAGGAATTTTGCTGCCGAATCAGCATTTGCGCTGCTGCTTGTCAACGCGGCGGTGGCAGGTTATACGGTGTTTAATTTCAGGGCTTTTCCTTAATTGCCAGTATGGATCATGATCCTTAGAATTTCGTTTGTCCGTACCTTTTGGGATATCCGAAGATAAAAAACGGCTGTGAAAAACGAGTTGATAAAACTCATTTTTCACAGCCGTTTATCATTGCTCATCAGGTGTCAAGTTACGCATCACAGTGTCAGATCCATGACAGCCTTAATTGTGTGCATGCGGTTCTCAGCCTCGTCGAAGACGACTGACTGGGCGGACTCGAAGACCTCATCCGTGACTTCCATCTCGTCGATGCCGAACTTCTCGGAGATCTGTTTACCGATCGTGGTGTTCAGATCATGGAAGGAAGGCAGGCAGTGGATGAAGATCGCATTCTCCCCCGCATTGGCCATAACATCCTTTGTGACCTGGTAGGGCAGCAGATCATGGATCCTCTCTGCCCAGACCTCATCCGGCTCGCCCATGGAGACCCAGACGTCGGTCGCGATGACGTCAGCTCCCGCTGTGCCGGCAGCGATATCTTCCGTCATTGTGATCGTACCGCCGGTCTCGGCCGCGATCTTCTCGCAGGCAGCGACAAGCTCCGCGTCCGGGAAATACTTTTTATTCGTGCACGCGGTGAAGTGAAGGCCGAGCTTCGCGCAGACGACCATATAGGAGTTGCCCATGTTGTAGCGGGCATCGCCGAGATAGGTGAGCTTCACTCCCTTGAGACGGCCGAGGTGCTCGCGGATCGTCATCATGTCGGCGAGCATCTGGGTCGGGTGGAATTCATTTGTAAGACCGTTCCAGACAGGTACGCCCGCATACTTCGCCAGATCATCCACGATAGTCTGGGCAAAGCCGCGGTATTCGATGCCGTCATACATTCTGCCCAGCACGCGGGCGGTGTCGGCGATGCTCTCTTTCTTGCCGATCTGCGAGGCGGACGGGTCAAGGAAAGTGGAATGCATACCGAGATCGGCAGCGGCGACCTCAAAGGCGCAGCGCGTTCTTGTGCTGGTCTTCTCGAAAATCAGGGCGATATTCCTGCCCTCATGGTTCCTGTGGGCGATACCGGCTTTTTTCTCTGCCTTGAGCCGGTCTGCGCGGTCAAGCATGTACAGGATTTCTTCCGGTGTAAAATCAAGAAGCTTCAGAAAGTGACGTCCTTTAAGATCCATGGGAATACCTCTCTTCTAGTTAAATATACACTTCCCGCTTCCGGTTAATATGCAGTCTCATCGTAAAATACTATTATTGGGGAAGTATTTAAATACTATACCGTATATGGGGAGAGGGCGCAAGAACGAAAACGAAACGGCATCGATACTTGCCGTATAAATGCGATGGACGCGGCGGCGTGAGAGGATGAAGGAAGACGTATTGTTTACTGCCTGGTGGCCGGAATGGCTCATCTAATGACCGTCCGCCCCCTGCCAAGTCCTTATTGACTATACAGAACGAATGTTCTATAATGGCTTCAATGGGGAACCAATAAGGGGGTATCATGTCTTTACAACAATTCGTTATACTTTTCATTCTTCTTCTGGCAGCAGTCGTTCTGCTTGTCCTTGTCCTGCTGCGTCTCGGGCAGAACACGTCTGCCGGCGTGTCCGCGGAGCGGATCGAGGACCTTCAGGACGAGCTTGTCCGCATCGGTGAGCAGGTCCAGACGACCGCCCGTACTACCGCCGAGTACAACGCGCAGCTTCGGAGCGAGGTCAATACCGCACTGCGCGACGGCCTTTCTGAGCAGTCGCGCCAGCAGAGGGAGACATCGATCATTGTCTCCGAGCAGATGCTCTCTTCTTCCAGGAATCAGACCGATACACTGCTCAAGCTGCAGGACAGCGTCACCCGAACGCTGACGGAATCGATGGACCGCCTCCAGTCTTCCAATGAGGAAAAACTTGATCAGATTCGGGGAGTAGTCGATGAGAAGCTGGATAAGACGCTGAACGAGCGCCTCGACACGAACTTTAAGATGGTCGGAGACCAGCTTGGTCTTCTCTACAAGTCTCTCGGGGAACTTCAGGCCCTCTCCAACGGTGTGAGCGATCTGAATCGTACACTTGCAAATGTCAAAACTCGCGGAGTATGGGGCGAAGTCCAGCTCGGACGTATCCTGGAACAGACGATGACGAAGTCTCAGTATGCTGCAAATGCAGTCACCAAGCCGAATTCGGATGACCGTGTGGAGTACGCGGTCCTCTTTCCCGCCCAGGACGGAAGCGGAGAGCAGGTCTATCTGCCGATAGATGCCAAGTTCCCGTCCGACATCTATAACCGGATCATTGAGGCGGGGGAGAGCGGCGACGCGAAAGCCATGACTGCGGTGACCCAGGAGCTCAAGGTCAGGATTCTTGATGAGGCGCGGACTATCAGGGATAAGTATTTGAGTCCGCCGCACACGACCAATTACGGCATCATGTTCCTGCCGACGGAAGGGCTGTACGCGGAAGTTCTCCGCATCGACGGCCTTACGGAGAAATGCCAGCAGATCGGAGTGATCGTGGCAGGTCCGACAACGATCACGGCCATCCTGAACAGCCTTCAGGCAGGCTTCCGCAATGTAGCACTCTCAAAAAAGAGTTTTGAGGTCATGAAGCTTCTTGAGGCGGTGAAGACTCAGTTTGCCAAGCTCGATGACGAGGTCGAGCGCACTCAGAAGAAGCTGTCTGACGCCACAAAATCTACAGACCGGCTGCGCCACAGGACGGAACTCATTCAGCGAAGGATGCGGAATGTCACGGAGCTCGACGCTGCGGAGGCAAGAAGGCTCCTTGACCTTGAAGTTGAAGATGCTGATACGAGCACGTTCGACTGAGAGGCCGTCTTGAAGGATGTTAAGAGATTTAAATTGTGCCGCTGTTTAGGCTGGGGAATTTTCGAATCGGAAGATAATGTTATGGAACGAAAATACATTGCGATAGATTTAAAGTCATTCTATGCCTCAGTCGAGTGCGCTGACAGGGGGCTTGACCCGCTGACGACCAATCTCGTCGTCGCGGATGAGAGCAGAACGTCGAAGACGATCTGCCTCGCTGTCTCCCCGTCACTGAAAGCGCATGGGATTCCGGGGCGTGCTCGTCTTTTTGAGGTTATTCGCAAGGTGGACGCGGCAAATGAACTCCGTCGTCTCAAAGCACCCGGCCACACATTTTCCGGAAAGTCCGTTAATGACAATGAGCTGAGGGCAGACCCTTCCCTGGCTGTTGACTATGTGATTGCCAGACCGCGGATGTCCCACTATATAGAGTGCAGCACCAAAATTTATAATACGTATCTGAAGTTCGTCGCGCCGGAAGATATGCATGTCTATTCCATCGATGAAGTATTCATCGATGCGACGTCCTATCTGAAGGCTTACAAGATGACAGCGCATGAGCTGGCCATGACGATGATTCGGGAGGTCCTTAAGGAGACCGGGATCACTGCGACAGCGGGAATCGGGACAAATCTCTATCTGAGCAAGATCGCAATGGATATTGTCGCAAAACATATGCCGGCGGACAAGGACGGAGTCCGCGTTGCTGAGCTTGACGAGATGAGCTACAGGAGGCAGCTTTGGGAGCACAGGCCGATCACGGATTTCTGGCGAGTTGGTCGGGGCTATGCGAGGCGCCTTGAGGAACAGGGACTCTACACGATGGGTGACATTGCAAGATGCTCCGTCGGACAGCCCGGTCAGTATTATAACGAGGAGCTTCTGTACCGGATATTCGGTATCAATGCGGAGCTTCTCATCGACCACGCCTGGGGATGGGAGCCCTGCACGATGGCTGATATAAAGGCCTACAAGCCCGAGTCGAACAGCATCGGCAGCGGTCAGGTCCTGCAGTGCCCCTACTCTGCGGACAAAGCCCGCGTTGTCATGCGGGAGATGGCCGACGCGCTGTCACTTGATTTGGTCGATAAAGGCCTTGTGACCGATCAGATCGTCATCAATATTGGTTATGACGCGACGTCGCTCACAGATCCTGCTATAAGCGCAAAGTATGAAGGACCTGTTACCAATGACTGGTACGGCAAGCGGGTCCCCAAGATGGCGAGAGGCACTGTCAATCTCGGTTCAAAGACGTCCTCATCAAGAGTCATCATCGACGCCGTCTCCGGGCTCTATGA
Organism: Lachnospiraceae bacterium; assembly: GCA_045112915.1. Taxonomy (GTDB): domain Bacteria; phylum Bacillota; class Clostridia; order Lachnospirales; family Lachnospiraceae; genus Chordicoccus. The sequence continues at coordinate 72,427 of JBGUIK010000115.1, read as the reverse complement.
TTCGATTGTGCACCCGGATCTGCTCGTGCGCCGCATGTTCATCACGGCAGCCCGCGTTATTCCGGAATCCGAGGTGAGGACAGAGGAGGTCTACGAGCAGATGGATCTCTTCACCGATTACAAAGCGCTCGAGGTGAAGAAAGAAGCCGAGAAGGCGGAGCGAGACCGCGAGAAGAAGGTCCAGCAGGCGTTGATGGACATCAAGAAAAAGTACGGAAAGAATGCTATTGTTCGCGGTCTCAACATGCAGGAGGGTGCGACAGGCATGGAGCGCAACGCACAGATCGGCGGTCATAAAGCATAATTCATCTGAGACGAAACATGTACTGACTGCCTCAGATCGGCGGTCATACGGCATAATTGGAGAAAATGTATGACAGGACCCTACGATGATATAATAAACCTGCCGCATCATGTGTCGGTGTCCCACCCTCATATGCCAAACATAGAGAGGGCAGCACAGTTCTCGCCGTTCGCTGCCCTGACGGGATTCGAGGGGGCAATAGAGGAGACGGCAAGATTGACGGATAATCTGAGGGATATTTCGGACAGTGAAAGGGAAAAACTGGATGCTGCACTTGCCGGTCTTATGCGAAATCCGGACCCGAAGGCGGACGTTAAGATCACGTATTTTGTGCCCGATGCCAGAAAGGACGGAGGCGAGTACGTGACGGATAAAGTCAGGATCCGGCGAGTGGATACTGACTGCAGAGAAATCGTTACGATGGACAAGAGAAGGATCTCCATAGATATGATCCTGAGTCTCGACAATGAATAAACCGGAAGGCGAAACAAGGACAATTGGAGGAGAAGAATGGCACTACACCTGTACACCGGAAGCAGCGGCTCGGGAAAGTCCTGTGCGCTTTACAGTGAAATTATTGATCAGTCGATAAAGAACCCGAAAGACAGGTTCTTTGTCATTGTGCCTGAACAGTTCTCTATGCAGGCGCAGAAGGAGCTTGTCAGACTTCACCCAAGGCACGGTCTGCTGAATATTGATGTTCTGTCTTTCAACCGGCTCGCCCACCGCGTATTTGATGAGGTCGGCGTGAAGCAGGCGGAGCTTATGGAGGAGATCGGCAAGAGCTTTGTTCTTCAGAAAATAGCGCTGGACACGACGGAACGCATGTCGCTTCTTGGAAGCAGTCTGACCAAGCCGGGAAATATAGCAGAGATGAAATCGGTCATCTCGGAGCTCATGCTCTACGGTATAAAGCCGGACGATCTGGCAGGAGCGGAAGAGCGGAAGGCGGGCGGAAAAGCAGCTTACCCTGCCCAGCTGGGGCTGAAGCTGCACGACATAGAGCTCATCTACAAGGAGTTCAGGGACTATCTTGATCGCCACTCCTATATGACCTCCGAAGAGATCCCGGATGTTCTTGCCCGTGTCGCCGACCGGTCGGAGCTCCTTCGGGACTCCATCATAGTGCTGGATGGGTTTACCGGTTTTACTCCGGTCCAGCTCATTCTGGTCGAGAAGCTGATGCAGCTCTGCCGGGAGATGTATGTGGCGGTAACTTTTGACGCACGGTATGACCCGTTCGGAACTTACAGAAAGACAGATCTTTTCTCTATGAGCCGTGAGATGATCGGTCAGCTTGCGGGGATTGCCGGTAAGATCGGTGTTCCTGTTTCGACCCCGGTCAGGATTCCCAACATGGAGTTCGGAAAGCCGAGGGGAAGATTTGCCATATCGAAGGATCTTGCCCACCTTGAATCCAACCTTATGCGAAGGCAGCACACAGAGTATGCCTATGAGCCTCAGGATATCCATCTTCTTGTCGCTTCCAATCCTCTCAGTGAGATACGCGAAGCTGCGAAGGTGATCGCAAGGCTGGTGAGGGAGAGGGGGCTCCGCTACCGCGATTTCGCGGTCATCACCGGAGATCTCGGCAGGTACAGCAACTATGTACGCCAGATATTCGGTGAGATGAGTATTCCTTATTTCATTGATGAGAAAGCATTTCTTCTGCGCAACCCGTTCGTTGAGTACCTGCGGGCAGCGGTCGAGGTCTGCGCAGATAATTATTCGTATGACAGTATGTTCCGGATGCTGCGGAGCGGACTTTCCGGCCTTGCCGAGAGTGAAATCGATATTCTTGAAAATCATGTGCTTGCGCTCGGAATTCGAGGGAAAAAGAAGTGGCGCGAAAAATGGATCCTGCATTCGAGGAATGAGGATCCCGGCATAATGGCGGAACTCAACAGGTTCAGGGAAAAGGTGCTTGCCCTGATTGATCCGTTTGCCGACGCCATGGCGAAGAGAGGGGGGACGATCGTTGAGAAGACGGCTGCCCTCTATGAGTTCTGCGCGCGCACAGGCTGCGAAACCTATCTTGCTGCGGAGGCGGACAAGTTCCGCGAATCCGGCAGGCAGGATCTTGCCCGCCAGTACAGCCAGGTGTTTCCGAAGGTCATGGGTTTTCTGGACAAGCTGGTTTTCGTTCTCGGAGATGAGAAGATATCCATGCGGGACTACAGGGCGATTCTCGAGGCTGGATTTGCAGAAGAAAAGATCGGCATAATTCCGCCGGGCACGGACCAGGTCCTCGTTGGAGATATGGAGAGGAGCCGCCTTGCGGACGTGAAAGTCCTCTTCTTTGTCGGCCTCAATGAAGGTATTGTGCCGAAACCGGATAACGGGGGCGGTATGCTGACGGAGTCTGACCGCGAAGCGCTGAGAAGCAGCGGGATCAGACTGAAGCCTACACCGAGGGAAAATATCTCGATCGGAAGATTTTACATGTATCTTGCCCTCACAAAGCCTTCCTTAAAACTCATGTTGTCCTACGCGGTGTCAGATTCGGCGGGCGAGGTGCAAAGACCTGCCTACCTTGTCTCGACGATCCGTAATCTGTTTCCGCTCCTTAAGGAAGAATATGTGTCTGATGATATTCGCGATAATATTGAGAGGTCTGCAAATGGTCTCGCCCTCCTCACCGAAGGCTTCTCCCAGCTGGCGGAGCACGAGCCTTCACCGGCATTTCTTGAGCTTTTTGGCTGGTACCGGGCAAAGCCCGAATACCGGACAAGGACTGACGCCCTGCTTATGGCGGCGGCCGCCCACAAGCCCGACGACCAGATCGGAAGGGCAGTGGCCCGCGCACTTTACGGGGAGGAACTCTATAATTCGGCATCGAGACTTGAGAAATTTGCCTCATGCCAGTTCGCCCACTATGTCCAGTACGGTCTGGCTTTAAGGGAGAGGGAAGAGTATGAGTTCAGGGCGCCGGATTTTGGTAATATCATGCACAGTGCTCTCGATAGGTTCGGTCAGAAAGTGACCAGGGTGTTGCTCGAAGACGGGACGCCGGCGACCTGGGCGACGATTGACGACACAAGCCGCGACGCGCTGGTCGAGCAGTGTATCGATGAGTCAGCGCAATCTTATGGGGCCATGATTCTGCATGACAGTGCTCGAAGTGAGTACCAGATCGGGCGAATGAAGCGGATCCTGAAGACTTCAGTGTGGGCGCTCCAGGAGCAGCTGAAAGTCGGAGATTTTGAGCCGACCGGCTATGAGTTTGCGTTTAACGGGTCAGAAAACCTCGGGGCAACGAATGCCGCGCTGCCGGGCGGGACAAAGCTTGTGCTGAACGGCAGAATCGACCGCGTCGATACCTGCGAAGCGGATGGAGTCACATATCTGAAAATCGTAGATTACAAGACCGGTGAAAAAAAGTTCGATATCACTGCGGTGTATTACGGTATCGATCTGCAGCTGATCGTTTACTTAAATGCGGCCTCGGAGATATTTGAGCGCAGGGGAAAGACTGTAGAGCCGGCGGGAATCTTCTATTATAGAATAAAAGACCCGATCGTGGATTTTGAGGCTGGGGACACGGAGGATATGATCCGCGAGAGAGTGCTTGCGGATATGAAGGCATCCGGCATTATTTCGGATGATGTGTCAGTTCTCACTCATCTGGACCGCGATATATTAAGGAACGGTTCGTCAAGAACTATAAACGTGAGGGTCAAAAAAGACGGAACTCCCTACAAGACCTCTTCTACACTTGATCCCGACAGCTTCAGACTGGTATCCGCGTATGTTGATCGTAAGATCAGAAAGATCGGGGCGGAGATCATGGATGGAGCGGCAGACATGAATCCCTACGAGTATGGTTCAAGGTCTGCCTGTGATTTCTGCTCATTTAAGACAATGTGCGGATTTGACAAGGGCATCAGCGGCTACAGGAAGAGACGGATCCCCAAAATGAATTCGGAAGATGTTCTGGCTCTTATGGCTGACGAAGAGTCTGTCAATAATTGATACCGGGAGATACAGTATGGAATGGACAAATGACCAGAAGAAGGTAATAGACAGCCGCAGCGACAATATACTGGTCAGCGCTTCCGCGGGGAGCGGTAAAACAGCGGTTCTCGTTGCGCGGATCATGGCATATATATTGCAGGATAAAGTCGATATTGATGATCTTCTCATAGTCACGTTTACGCGGGCTGCAGCGGGAGAGATGCGCGAACGAATAGCGAAAGCCATAGCGGATGCCCTTGAAAAGGATCCGGATAACGAGCACCTTTCGCGCCAGACGACGCTCATTCACAACGCTCAGATCACGACGATTGACGGATTCTGCTCCTATGTGCTGAGGAACTATTGTCATCTGACAGATCTTGAGCCCGGCTACAGGGTCGGTGATGAGGGCGAGCTGGACCTGCTTATGGAAGATGTCATGAAGAGTATGTTCATGGAGCTGCATGAGCAGGAAGAGGGCGCGAAAAAGCAGGCATTTTATGATCTCGTTGAGACATTTGCGCCGGATAAAAATGAGGATAAGCTTGAGTCCATCGTGGAAAAGGTCTTTTTTGCGGCCCAGAGTCAGCCGGATCCTTATGCATGGCTTGCCGCCTGCAGGGAAAGTAACCGCGCGTCGAGTTTTGAAGAGCTTTCGGAGACTGTATGGATGCGAGAGTATATGCGGGATGCGGACCTTCTTATTGAGGAGATGCGGAAAAAGGCTGTCGCCAACCTTGCGCTCGTCAGGGAGCCGGACGGCCCGTCCTCCTTCGCGGGTGAAGCCGAGAACAATTTCAATATGTGCAGTGAGCTTCTTGCGCACAGAACATACGAGGAGAGGTATCGGATCTGTGGGGAGGCTTCATTTGCACGCCTTGCGGGGAAAGCCAAAAAGGGAGAGGATCCCGAGAAGAGAGAAAGATTCAAGGAAGCGCGGGCGGAGATCAAAAGCTGTATGGAAAAGAGGATACAGCCGATGTACGCCTATGAGGCACGTGAGGTGCTCATGGCTATGCAGGCCAATGAGCCGGTACTTAACACTCTGATTGATGTGACTGCGCTCTTTATCGACCGCTATGACAGGGCTAAGCGGGAGAAGAAGCTGATCGATTTTCCGGATATCGAGCACTTTGCGCTGAGAATCCTTCGAAATCCCGACGGGAGCCGGACACAGGCAGCCGCGGAGCTCGCCAGACGTTTCCGCGAGGTCATGTGCGATGAATATCAGGACAGCAACCTTCTGCAGGAGTCGATCCTCACCGCGGTCAGCCGTGTGGAGGACGGTGTGAATAATTATTTCTGCGTCGGGGATGTCAAGCAGAGTATTTACAGCTTCCGGAACGCGAAGCCCGATCTTTTCATGGATAAATTTGCCCGCTACACCCACCCGGACGGAACAGTAGAGATCCCGGAGGGCGAGCCTATGTCCAGTGCCGGCAGGGGCACCCGCATCGATCTGTCCTGGAATTTCCGGAGCCGCCGCGAGGTGCTGGATGCTGCCAACGGCATTTTTGAGCAGATCATGATGCGCGAGGTCGGTAGGGTTGAATATGACGAGGAAGCGTTCCTCGTGCCCAGGGCCGACTATCCGGATGCCGGGGATGACTCCTATGTCACGGAGATTCTGACGATTAATATGGGTGAGACGGACTCTGAGGGCAACAGAGTTCTTGACGATGTCAGAGCGTCCGCGAGGCGCGATGCCGAAGCGCGTCTCATCGCGGAGCGCATAAGGCACATGGTGGCTCACGAAAAGATATATGACCAGAAGACCGGGATGACACGGCCGGTGGAATACAGGGACGTTGTTATTCTGCTTCGTACGATGAAGGGATGGGCGGACGAGGTCGCAGCTGTCCTTGAGGGAATGGGAATACCATCGTATTCGACACTTAAGACCGGTTATTTTGAAGCCACCGAGGTGACGACTCTTCTGAATTATCTGAAGATCGTTGACAATCCGGAGCAGGATGTAGCATACGCTGCAGTGCTGCGTTCACCGATCGTAGGACTGACGGCTGAAGATATGGCCCGCGTCCGCCTCATATGCGGACCGCCCGGATCCAAAGGAAGCGCTTATGTCACTATGGCGGAATGCGTAAGGCGCTATGTGGAATCTCCCGATGTGCCGGACCGTTCACTTCAGCGCAGACTGGAAGTTTTTCTTGAGCTTCTTGAACGTATGAGGGCCTCGGTGCCCTACACGCCCCTGCACGAACTCATCTGGATGATCCTGACCGGCACAGGTTTTATGGATTACGCGTCGGCTCTGCCGGGAGGAATCCAGCGGGCGGCCAACCTTCGCCTTCTTATTGATAAATCCATTGACTATGAACAGACGAGCTATGTCGGATTGTTCAATTTTGTCCGCTACATTAACCGGATGATGAAGAGACAGATCGAAATCAGCGGTGTCAACGTTGTTGGCGAAAATGAAAATGTCGTCCGTATAGTCAGTGTTCACAAGAGCAAGGGACTCGAGTATCCGATCGTGTTCGTGGCAGGCCTCGATAAGTCGTTCAACCGGATGAGTCTGAGGGACAGCGTGCTGATTGATGAGCATCTCGGCATTGCGGCCGATTATCTGAATCTTGCCGCAAGGAGCAGGATGACGACGATGAAGAAGCTTGCTATCCAGCAGAGACTTCTGAGGGAGAGCATGGGCGAAGAGCTTCGCGTTCTCTATGTAGCCCTGACACGGGCCAAGCAGAAGCTTATTCTGGTCGGTGCTGCTGCAAATGAAGACAAATACGAGGACATGAAAAACCTCACGCTGCCTCTTCGGGATACTCATCTGCCGGAGAACTTTGTGCTCAGGGCCGGTTCTCCGGAGGAGCTGATCCTGCCGGCGGCGGACCGCATGATCGCAAGGTGTGAGCGGGATCACCGACCATGCCCGATCCGCATGGAGCTGGTATCTCCGGCGGATCTCCTGGACAGTGAGATCATCGAGCGGACCAGACTTTCTGAGACGATCCGTACTCTTGGCAGTCTCGACGGGAACGAGCTCTGGGATCCGGATACGAAGAAAATTATCGAGGAGAGGTATTCCTACGCGTATCCTTATGCTTCCCATGCCCTGGTCCCGGCCAAGGTCTCTGTATCTGAACTGAAACACGGAGCGTTCGCGGATGAGGATGCGGAGGAGGCTTTCCCCGAACCGGAAATTGTTCCCTTCGTGCCGGAATTTATGCGAGAACGGATGAAGAAAGCCGGAGACGCCGACGAGTCGCGCGATGAGGCCTGGGTCATAGGAGGTACATACCGCGGAACAGCCTATCACAAGGTGATGGAGCTCATGAGATACAGGGACATCTATTCCTATGACGGAACATCAGCGGCTTTAAGATGCGCAGATGAGAAAGAACTCATGCGCTTTCTCCATGGTATGTGTACGAAGTTCGTTGCGGACGGTCTTCTTTTGGCGGAAGAGCTTAAGACGATACGTATGCGGGACATAGCGAGATTTGCAGAGAGCTCTCTCGGCCACAGGATGGCCGCTGCGGCGTATCGGGATGAGTTGTACCGGGAGCAGCCGTTCGTACTGGGTGTCGCGGCATCCGAAATAAGAAAAGAGTTTCCCGAGGATGAGCAGATCCTTGTGCAGGGGATCATCGACGCATTTTTCTATGAAGAAGGAAAAGTGATTCTTGTCGATTATAAGACAGACCGGGTAGCAAGGGCTGATGAACTGGTGCAGCGCTATCAGATCCAGCTTGATTCCTATGAGGAGGCCCTCACCCGGGTGACCGGCAAGAACATCGGGCAGAAATTGATTTACAGTTTTCACTTGGATACAGAGATCATGCTTTCCTGATGAGCTCGCAGAGAAGGACCGGCGTTTTTCGATGAAGATGATGTTTGCGACGTACCATGAAACGTGACACGTGGCCGTCTGAATTTACAGAATAGGTTTTCTTAGATTTCTGACCCTTGCATAATCGTGGATTTTTGTGTATATTACTAACGTTAATGTATAAACATAGTGGACCTGTTTTTTACGTCGGAAGACAGGGAACTTAACCTCCCGCAAGGGAGTCGGTCTTAACGAAAGAGGGTGAGACTAATGGTAGAGTTAGATCCGATCAGATATGAACTGAATTCCTACGACGAACCTTTAGTTGAAATGAGGGATTCACTTTAACCTCGCTGTCAAAGAAAAGCGAATTGAAGAATTAAACAGAGAAATGGAAGATCCGCATCTCTGGGATGATCCCCAGGAAGCGCAGAAGAAGACAAAGCTCCTGGCTTCGCTTAAAGCAGATGTTCAGGGTTATGAGACGCTTGTCGCAGAGCGCGATGATATCAGAGATATGATTGAGATGGCTGATGAAGAGCCGGATCCGGCACTCGTGCCCGAAGTGACCGAGATGTTCAATGCGTTCAAGACTAAGTTCGAGTCGATTCGAATGAAGACTCTGCTCTCGGGTGAGTATGACGCATGTAACGCGATCGTCACACTGCACGCCGGCACGGGCGGAACGGAGGCTATGGACTGGACCGGCATTCTGTATCGCATGTACACACGCTGGGCTGAGGCTCACGGATTCCAGATGGAAGTCCTTGATATTCTTGAGGGAGAAGAGGCCGGTATTAAATCGGTCACGTTCCAGGTCAATGGCGAAAATGCGTACGGGCTCCTGAAATCCGAGCACGGCGTACACAGGCTTGTCAGAATTTCCCCGTTCAATGCCAACGGTAAGCGTCAGACATCCTTCTCGTCCTGCGAAGTTATGCCGGATATTGAGGAGGATCTGGATATTGAGATCGATCCGAAGGATATTCGAATCGATACCTACCGTTCATCCGGAGCAGGAGGACAGCATATCAATAAGACCTCGTCGGCGATCAGAATCACACATTTCCCGACCGGCATTGTCGTTACCTGCCAGAACGAGCGGTCTCAGTTCCAGAATAAGGACAAGGCTTTCCAGGAACTGAAGATCAAGCTCTTTATGCTGAAGCAGCAGGCCAACGCGGAAAAGCTGGATGATATCCGGGGCAAGGTGACAGAGATAGCCTGGGGCAACCAGATAAGATCCTATTTCCTGCAGCCCTATCAGCTGATCAAGGACCTGAGGACGAACGAGGAGCAGACTAATGCGCAGAAGGTTCTGGACGGTGATATAGATCCGTTCATCAACGCATTCCTGAAGTGGGAAGCGCTCGGCGGACGCGCGGCCGACGCTGCGTCGGATGCAACTGCGATTCGATAAGATTAATATAGAAATGATGAGGAAACCGCTATGATCAATGTTGCAATTATGGGTTATGGCACAGTCGGAGCAGGTGTTTTCAAGGTTCTTACTATGAACCATGATCTCATTGCAAAGCGTGTGGGTGAAGAGCTGAACGTCAAGTACGTTCTGGATCTCCGTGAATTCCCGGGTGATCCTGCCCAGGAAGTTCTCACGCACGACTTTAATGATATCCTGAATGATCCGGATGTAAAGATCGTTGTCGAGACAATGGGCGGACTCCGTCCTTCGTATACGTTCACAAAGACGCTCCTTCTGGCAGGAAAGAGCGTATGTACATCCAATAAGGAACTGGTGGCAGAGCATGGTGTCGAACTTCGCGCGATTGCGAAGGAGAACAATATTAACTACCTCTTTGAGGCGAGCTGCGGAGGCGGTATTCCGATCATCCATGCGCTCGATTCCTCTCTGACTGCGGATGAGATCGATGCGGTGACCGGTATTGTAAATGGCACAACAAACTACATTCTGACACAGATGACAGCTCATGATGAGAGTTTTGATGTCGCCCTTAAGGCAGCGCAGGCCAAGGGATTTGCCGAACTTCATCCCGAAGCTGATATCGAAGGACACGATGCCCGCAGAAAGATCGCAATTCTCTCTACGATGGCATACGGAAAACATGTCTCCTATCAGAATGTTGTGACAGAAGGCATTACCGACATAGATACGACGGATATTGAGTATGCTAAGGCGCAGGGCCTTAAGATAAAGCTGCTGGCTTCCAGCAGAAAAACGGAGCATGGTATTTGGGCAATGGTCGCTCCGATGCTCGTGGGCTCTGAAAACATGCTTTACAATGTTGAGGGCGTTCTCAATGCCATTTATGTGCACGGAAACGCGCTTGGCGACGCGATTTTCTACGGCAGCGGAGCCGGCTCGCTTCCGACGGCCAGTGCTGTCGCGGGCGACATTATCACAATCGCGAGAAGCCTGGACAGGACCCTTCCGTCTGACTGGACAGGTGAAGAACTCGAGCTTATGCCGACGGATGATATTGAGCATGCGTTCTTTGTGAGATTCGCAGGTTCGGAAGAAGAGGCGAAAGCTGTGTTTGGTGATATCGCGCCTGTACGCCTTAAAGATGTCGACGGTGAATTTGGATTTCTGACTGATGTCATGACAGAAAAAGCTTTCAGAGAGTGTTCGGAGAAGGCCGGCAAGGTGATTAAGAGCATTCGCAAGGCTTAATAAATTTTATATAGGAATGATCCGGGACAGCTCATGGAGGTGCCCGGACCTCCCGGCTTGGAGGATATATGCTTATTGTAAAGAAGTTCGGCGGTACATCTGTTGGCTCGCCGGAACGAATCATGAATGTAGCAATACGCTGCGTAGAGGATTTTAAAAAGGGGCACGATGTTGTAGTCGTTCTTTCCGCCATGGGAAAGACGACAGATGACCTCATCGACCTTGCCCACAAGGTCAATCCGAAGCCGCAGAAGAGAGAACTTGATATGCTGATGTCGACAGGCGAGCAGGTCTCCGTCGCTATGATGGCGATGGCGATGGATTCGCTCGGTGTACGCGCGGTTTCTCTGAACGCGTTCCAGGTCGCTATGCATACGACCAGCCAGTACGGCAGCGCGCGACTTAAAAGAATCGACAGTGAACGTATCCATCACGAACTCGAAGATCGCAAGATCGTTATCGTGACCGGATTCCAGGGCATCAACAAGTATGATGATATCACCACGCTCGGCCGCGGCGGTTCCGATACAACGGCGGTGGCTCTGGCAGCCGCGCTTCATGCGGATGCCTGCGAGATTTATACAGACGTTGACGGCGTGTACACGGCAGATCCGCGCATTGTGAAGAACGCTAAAAAGATGTCTGTGATCACGTATGATGAGATGCTCGAACTTGCTACGCTCGGCGCGGGCGTACTGCATAACCGTTCGGTAGAAATGGCTAAAAAATACGGAGTTACGCTGGTCGTAAGATCCAGCCTCAACTATTCGGAAGGGACCGTTGTAAAGGAGGACACTGGAGTGGAGAAACTGTTAGTCAGCGGAGTTGCTGTGGATAAGGATGCAGACCGTGTATCGGTAATAGGTCTCAGGGATCAGCCGGGGATTGCTTTCAAGCTGTTCGACGTACTGGCAAAGGCGAATATTAATGTGGACATGATTCTTCAGTCGATCGGCCGCAACGGAACAAAGGATATTTCCTTCACATGCGATGACGGCGTTATGGACGACGCGATCAAGGCGATCGAGAGCGCCAAGGGCCGCCTGCAGTACAAGGGAATTGATACCCGCGCTGATGTGGCGAAGGTGTCTATCGTCGGTGCCGGCATGATGACGAATCCTGGTGTTGCTGCCAAGATGTTCGAGGCTCTTTACAATGAGGACATCAATATCAGTATGATCTCTACTTCTGAGATCCGTGTCACGGTCCTGATTGATGAGAAGGATGCGGAGCGTGCTGCAACGGCAGTTCACGATGCGTTCAAGCTTGCTGATTAAACGCATGGGCGTTCTCGAATATTCAGCTTTGTTAACGAGATTTTACAACGGGCTTTGATTCGTTCAAAATTCGTTCATATTTGGGGGCGAAAAGGCCCTGTTTCGGGAGTGAAAAGTTCATATTTAATTGGAAAACTATTAATATCTGGTTCATAAACCTGAATTAGTATATGTACAGTAAGATAATAACTTACAAAGCCAATTACCTTTTTCTTTTTCATTATCCGTCGAGAGACGGAACTCCTTCCCTTTAAAGAAAAAGAGACCGCACCTGCCAGGCGGTCTCTTTTTTTGGCTTCAGGAACGTCCTGACGTTCCTGAAGCGACGTGCGCGGCACGGGTATTGCGCGATGAAGAACTGAGATAAATCGGGTAAAGCAAAAGGCTCCGCCAGGTGGCGGAGCCTTAAGTTTTACTACCTATGTAAATTATTCAGCAGAGATAGCTTCTGTCGGGCATACAGCTGCGCAAGAGCCGCAGTCAAGGCATGCATCAGCGTCGATCACATAGTGCTCTTCGCCCATAGAGATAGCGCCTACCGGGCACTCGCTCTCGCATGTTCCGCAAGCTACGCAATCATCAGAAATAACATATGCCATGATATAATCCTCCTTTGGTAATAAGACTTGGTGTCATCTATTAAGCTGATTGTATCGCTTGAATGCTGAGGTAGTAAAGACAAACTATATAAAAATGCGTATGAATTTTGATACACTCGGTTAGAAGCGACAAATACAGTGAAGGACTGCACGGCATTTGCGCTTGCAATAGTACATTCCAGGGCTTATAATTACCACACGCGGCAAAATGATGAAATTATGTGCTGCCGCTGATCATGATCCCGCAAATGAGGCGGAAGCGCGCATGAGCTCAGGATCTATAGAGAGGAGATTTATTATGGTACAGGTCAATAAAGATATGACGATTGGTGAGATTCTTCAGATCAATACGAACGTAGCACCGATTTTCTTCGGTATGGGAATGCACTGCCTTGGCTGCCCGGCTTCTCAGATGGAAACACTTGAGGAGGCCGCTATGGTACACGGCGTAGATCCGACAATCATTGAGAGAGAGATCAACGAGTATCTTGCCGCCCATCCGGAAGAAAATAATGAAATTCTTGCTTAAGGAATTATTAGAATTCCGCGTTGGAAGAAATAAAGACTGCTGCTCTTACATAAATTGCATGGGCAGCAGTCTTTTTTTGTGTTGGTGTGAGTAATGTGCCTTGGTCTTTCCTGCACGCGGACGTATATCCGGGGATCAGCAGAGCTCCGCGAGCTGTCTTACAGCGTCGGACTTCAGTATGACGCATCCGTGCTCGCTCATATAGGCCAAAGCTGCTGCACTGTACTTTGTCAGGGAACCGTACTCTGAAAGGATGTTGACCACCCGGTTGAAATCCTCAGGAGTGTGATCGCCCTTGTGGATCACTAAAAGATACTCGTTTGTTTTGTCCTGCCTGTAAAGAGAATTTTCACCGCTGTAGAAGCCGGCTATGTTCGCGGCGGCGCTGATGACCGTATCCATATCAGGAAATCTGAAGCAGCGCACAAAGTCGACCGCTTCATCGCTTTCTGTCGCGACCGGCTCGACAGAGTTCTCTCTGGGAGTCTTAGCTCTCAGGCTTCCGGATTTTTTCTTGGACTCATAAATCTTGTGGATCGCATCCAGAATGTCGTCTGCGCCCTGAGCGTCTTTTATGTCTGTCCCCTGATTTTTAGGCATTGTGAACTTGGAAAAACGAGTGTCAAGTTCGTCCGGATCATCCACCTTGGTAATGATCAGGACAATCGTGTCCATGCCCAGCGGTACTGCTTCCACGAAAAGCGGCGCACCGTCCACGGTGAAACCGAATTCACGGAAGGCTTCCTGCATCATATCCCGGAACAGCGCCTGCGCTTTTTCCGAGCCGTAAGCAAGCTCGCTCAGCCGGATGCTGCGCTCTGCCAGGTCTTCGGATGTCAGTATGCATTTGATCTGATTATCATTGATTTTCTCAAGTTTCATAAAACCGCTTTCTGATGCCCCGCATTTTTTCGCTGTGTGTCCGGGGAAATCCCGGTTTCACCTGCGACAACGAGAAGGGTATTCTTGATATAATTATAACTCAGCCCACTGATAGCTGTAAACGGTGATTTCGTGCCCTTATAGACCGGCATCGAGCCGAGGGCACGAATCCGGCAGCTGCCGGAACGAATATAGTCGATACATAGTCCGAAGGATCCTCGAAAATGGTAGAATATTATGGAATTTGCCTGAAAAATGGTAGGATATTATGGAAATTGAAAAAATCCATTGACTAAAATGGCTGAAAATTTATAATAACGTCCATGGAAGGCCTTCCCCGGGAGATGTTCATCTGCCGATTATAAATTTTCACGAGAAGAAGTATTCTACAGAGAGGAAGTGGTTCGACAAGCAATAAAAGTCATAGAATTTCCCTTCAATTACAATTTCATAAATATGGAGTAAATCTGTGCGCTTAAGGCAGATTTATTCCGCATATGCGTTATATAGGGTTGGCATTGCCTGACGACACTAACCTGTACCGGTGCGGCACGGCAATGCCTTTTTTTGCTCTTTTCATTTACGAATCGGCAATTAGATGTTAAAATAACTCTAACTATGTCATGGAATAAAGTGTATGAGTAATACGCGGCATGCATTTGATACTGGACGATAACTGAAAGGCGTGTTATGAAAAAGAAAAAAAGCCCGGTCGGGGTGGTCCTCGTCCTTGCGCTTCTTGTAGCGGTCGCGGGAACTGTGACGTTTGTCATTACCCGTTTTACCGGGACTAAAGAAGTGATGGACGGCCGCCTGTATTTCAATATGACGGAGGAAAATGATATCGGACTTGTGGTCGATCAGACAGTCTCCGAAATCCCCGCCAAGACAATTGACGGCAAGATTTATTTACCCTATGAGACGACGGCCGGCGGGATCAACGGAAGTTTCTTTGTCTCACGCGATGAAACGACTCTTATTGTGACAACGCCCGTCGAAAAGCACATGCTGCCGGTGAGCGAGACATCCGCAGAGGCAAGAAGTCTTGACGGCGGAGTGTATATAGCGCTCGATCTGGTCAGAGAGTACACGGATATGGACTGCGAGGAATTCTCGGATCCGCAGCGGCTCGTGATCAGTACAGCCCGAAAGTACACTCAGACCAGGGCGGCAAAGGACAAGGCAGCAATCCGATATCAGGCAGGCATTAAAAGCCCGGTGCTGCGATTGGCCGACGACGGTGAGAGCCTGAGACTTGTCGATGAGAAGGATACTGAGGTCGATGGCTGGGTCCACGTCATTACTTCTGACGGATACCGAGGATATATTTCTGAGGATGCCGTAGACAGTGAGAGTGAGGATGTCACGATATCCCGTGATGACCGGGGGCTTGTATATACGCATATGCTGCTTGATAAAAAGGTCAATATGGTTTTTCACCAGACGACGTCGCACGCTGCCAATAACGTTCTGGCGGATGCGCTTACGAATGTCACCGGAATCAACGTCATTGCGCCTACCTGGTTCTTCCTCGATTCGGAGAACGGCGATATGACAGAGATTTCCAATAAATCCTATGTCGAGACGGCCCATGGAGCAGGACTTCTGGTCTGGGGCGTGCTGAATGATTTTGACGGACAGGTGAATTCCAGTGAATCCACGCTGGCAGCCCTCTCATCCGAGTCAGCCCGTGAGAAAATGATACGGACCACTGTGGACGCGATTCTCGATGTAAGCGCGGACGGAATATGTCTCGATATTGAAAAGATATCTGACGAATGTGCTCCTTACTTTCTTGAGTTTGTCAGAGAAATATCGGCGGAGTGCAGAAAGAACGGCCTGTACCTGTCTGTATGTGATTACGTTCCCCGCTATACCAGAAGTCTCAATCGAAAAGAGCAGGCAAGGGTATGTGATTATGTGATCTGCATGTGTTATGATGAACATGTAAGCGGATCCGAGGAAGCCGGAAGTGTTGCGTCCCTGCCATTCGTGGAGGGAGGAATCCGGGATACTCTCCTTGAAGTACCCGCAGAACAGACTGTGATAGCGATACCGTTCTTTACGAGACTCTGGAAGACAGTAAGTCCCGGGATCCCGACTGCGAACGCAATGGGGATGCAGGAAGCGGAGAACTGGATCCGTTCCAACAATTTGTCAACTGCTTGGGACGATGCATGTGCACAGGAATATGTTGAAATGAACAGCGGGAATACCCGCTACCAGATGTGGTTGGAAAACAACGCGTCACTTGAAGAAAAGCTGAAGCTCATACGCGCGGCAGACTGCGCTGGTGTGGCAGAATGGAAGCTGGGACTTGAGAAAGCGGATGTCTGGGACCTTATAACGGAATACATTGTTGATTAGTGTTTTTAAGCAGGAAGGGAGAATTCTATGGATGATCAGATGTTCAGAACAGTCATGCGCGGTTTTGACAAAGAGGAGGTCTTCGCATATATAAAGCAGATCGAGGCTGATGCCAACCAGAAAGTCGCGCAGGCCAGAGCGGATGTGATCGAGAAGGATAAGCAGATCGCTGAGCTGAAGCAGCGAATTCAGAACAAAGACGCAAGATATGAGCGGCTTGAAAATGAAGTCGAGGTCAAGTACCGCACATATATTGAAAATTATGAGAAAATCGGTTCCCTGGTATATGAGTCGCAGGTGAAGGGCGATAAAATCATTGCGGAAGCACAGAAAGAAGCTGCCCGGCTTACCGCTGAAAGCAGGAGCCAGTATGAAAAGACAGTGGCCGAAGCCGATCTTGCGGCCAAAAACAGGCTCGACGCTGTTCAGGGCGAGATCGACGCGAAACTTGAGGATGGCAAGAGACAGTATGCCAAAGTCCAGGAGGACATGAACGAGATCGTTGATCTTATAAATGAAGTCCAGAAGCGATTTATGCGTGCTTACAAGGAAATTCATGAGGTCGTTCAGCGCGTACCGGCTTCCTTCGGTGACATTGATTCGGAGTTTGAAGGGGCAGAGGGGACCACGGAACAGGCAGTTCCGCAGCAGTCGTCTTATGATGAGATGCCTTCGGCGGCATATATTGATAAAGCGGATGAAGACCTGGATGATTTTGACAGTTATGATGAAAATGATTTCGAGTCAGACGGCGTACACTTCAGCTTCGGCGATTTTGTGATTGAAGATGATGAGTATGAAGATGAAGCCGTATCCGGTTCAAATTCAGCGGGTGATACGATTGATTTTTCTAAAGTGGGAATGAGCGGCATCAGGCTGGACTACACAGGTTCCATGCCTGTCGAGTTTGCCGGCTCGAACACAGGAAACATCCCGCAGAATATGAGAAATTCCGAAAGAAAGGATGCTCCGGACTATGACTTTGGCGCGTTTGCTGACGATGAAGCGGTGAAAAATCCTTTCGCTGACGAAGGAACGTTCCGTCTGCCGGGCGAGAAAATCTGACGACCGGAGGCGATCTTTTGGAGACAGAGTTATTACATCTGGATGCCGCGCATCCGGATCTGCATGAAATTGACAGGGCGGGCAGGATCCTCCGGGAAGGCGGGCTCGTCGCGTTTCCTACAGAGACGGTATACGGACTTGGCGGAAACGCTCTTGATCCGGAGGCATCAATGAAGATATACGAGGCCAAGGGACGGCCGTCGGATAATCCGCTCATTGTCCACATAGCGGATATGGACCACCTTTATCCGATAGCGGCAGAGGTGCCGGAAGCTGCCATACGCCTTGCCGATGTCTGGTGGCCGGGACCTGTCACGATGATCTTCAGAAAGAAGGCTGTTGTTCCCGACGAGACCAGCGGAGGGCTTCCGACAGTCGCGGTTCGCATGCCGAATCACCCGATAGCGCTTGCCCTGATCAGGGCTGCGGGCGGTTACATAGCTGCTCCCTCAGCCAACACTTCCGGCAGACCGAGCCCGACCAGGGCAGAGCACGTCATGGAGGATCTTGACGGCCGGATCGATATGGTCATTGACGGCGGCGAGGTACGCATTGGTCTCGAGTCCACTATTGTGGATTTCACGGGAGATGTGCCGTGTATTCTGAGGCCGGGATATGTGAATGAGCAGAAACTCCGTGAGATACTCGGCGAGGTGATGATCGACCCCGCAATCATAGCGCCGGAGGGTACGCGTGATCTTAAGCCCAGGGCACCGGGCATGGCTTACCGCCACTATGCGCCGAAAGCAAGACTCAGCATAGTGACGGGGGATAAGGAGGCTGTCATTGCGAAGATTAATGAACTTGCCGGCATAGCCTCACTTCAGGGGAAGACTGTCGGGATCATCGCGACAGATGAGACAGCCATGAGGTATACAGAAGGTCATGTGCGTGATATCGGCAGTATTGAATCCGATAAGGAGATAGCACAGCATCTTTTCTCGGTCCTGAGGGACTTTGATGATGACGGGGTAGACATTATATATTCCGAAGCTTTTGATACGCCGCGCATGGGTCAGGCGATCATGAACCGGCTGCTCAAGGCTGCGGGTCATTCTGTTATAGAAGCGTAATATGTGCGTTACAGCCGGATATTTCTCCAGTTGGGGGAACGAAGGCTTTAATATAATTAAAAGAGGAGAGCGAAAAATGGGCAAGACAGTAATCATGGATCATCCGTTAATTCAGCACAAAATCGGACTTATCAGAAATATTGATACAGGTTCTAAGGATTTCAGAGAGCTGGTCGGCGAGATAGCGACGCTTGAGTGCTATGAAGCTACCAGAAATCTCGAGCTGGAGGAGTATCCGGTCGAGACACCTATGGGCCACACAATTGCTAAGCGCCTTGCCGGAAAGAAACTGGCAATCATCCCGATCCTCCGCGCAGGTCTCGGCATGGTCCCCGGCATGCAGACGCTGCTTCCTGCAGCCAAAGTCGGACATATCGGTCTGTACCGCGATCCGGCAACGATGCAGCCGGTTGAGTACTATTGCAAGCTGCCGGCTGATATTGAGGAGAGAGATGTTTTTGTCGTTGATCCTATGCTGGCAACAGGCGGTTCCGCTGTCGACGCGATTGAGCAGCTTAAGAAGCACGGCTGCAAGAATATCCGTTTCCTGTGCATCATCGCTGCTCCGGAAGGTCTTAAGAAACTTCAGGATGCCGAGCCGGATGTCGATATTTATGTCGGAGCGCTTGACGATCATTTGAATGATATCGGATATATAGTCCCGGGTCTCGGCGATGCCGGCGATCGTATTTTCGGAACGAAGTAACCTGACTGCCCTGCCGGGGAGGTGAATGGAATGAATTTTAAGCGAGTCGACTATTTAAGCTGGGATGAGTATTTTATGGGAGTCGCGATTCTGGCCGGTATGAGGTCTAAGGATCCAAATACGCAGGTGGGTGCCTGCATTGTAAGCTCCGATAATAAAATACTCTCAATGGGCTATAACGGATTTCCCAAGGGATGCTCTGACGATGAGTTTCCGTGGAACCGCGACGGCACAGACCCGCTGAGGAACAAGTATTTTTATTCGACCCACAGTGAACTGAACGCGATCCTGAACTACAGGGGAGGCAGCCTCGAGGGGGCGAAGATTTATGTGTCACTGTTCCCGTGCAATGAGTGCGCAAAAGCTATCATTCAGGCAGGTATCCGCACTGTCATCTATGACAGCGACAAGTACGCGGATACTCCGAGCGTCATTGCGTCCAAGCGGATGTTCGACGCGGCAGGCGTGCGTTATTATCAGTACACACACACGAACCGCGAGATTAAAATTACACTGTAAAGAAAAACGGGTGAGGGCTGTCGACATTGGCTGATGCGGCAGCTTGAGTACCTGATGTTGAAGAGGAGTTAATAGATTATTATGGCTGGAGATAATAAACTGGTATCAGAAATTACAGCGAGAGATATCGACTTTGCCCAGTGGTATACGGATGTCGTTAAAAAAGCAGAGCTTATAGGATACACATCTGTAAAAGGCTGCATGGTCTTTAAGCCGGCAGGATACGCCATCTGGGAGAATATCAAAGCGGAACTCGACCGCCGGTTCAAGGAGACCGGTGTTCAGAACGTATACCTTCCCATGTTCATTCCCGAGGGCCTTCTTCAGAAGGAGAAGGATCACGTTGAGGGGTTTGCCCCGGAAGTTGCCTGGGTCACATATGGCGGAGGAGAAAAGCTTCAGGAGAGAATGTGCGTAAGACCGACTTCTGAGACACTGTTCTGTGATCTGTATCAGAAGGACATTCAGTCATACAGAGATCTTCCAAAACTCTATAATCAGTGGTGCAGCGTAGTACGCTGGGAAAAGACGACACGTCCGTTCCTCCGCTCCAGAGAGTTCCTGTGGCAGGAAGGCCACACGGCTCACGCGACTGCGGAGGAGGCGGAGGAGAGAACTGTACAGATGCTGAATCTGTATGCTGATTTCCTCGAAGATGTGCTCGCGATCCCGGTCATTCGCGGACGAAAGACTGACAAGGAGAAATTTGCGGGAGCAGAGTCTACCTACACGATTGAAGCACTCATGCATGACGGCAAAGCTCTTCAATCCGGGACCAGCCACAATTTCGGCGACGGATTCGCAAAGGCTTTCGGTATCCAGTTCACGGACAGAGACAATAAGTTAAAGTATGTCCATCAGACTTCCTGGGGCATGACCACTCGCCTTATAGGCGCGGTCATCATGGTACACGGCGATGATTCCGGTCTTGTACTTCCTCCGAAGATCGCTCCGACCCAGTGCGTTGTCATACCGATCCGCCAGAAGGCTGCGGGTGTTCTTGACAAGGCAGATGAGATCGCTGACAGCCTCCGGAAAGCAGGAATCCGTGTCAGTGTCGATGCGGACCCCGCGAAATCACCGGGATGGAAATTTGCCGAGCAGGAGATGCGCGGATTCCCGCTCCGTGTGGAGATCGGACCGAAGGATATCGAAAAGGGCGAGTGCGTGATCGTTCGCCGCGACACAAGAGAAAAGATCTCTGTCAGAATCGATGATGTCGCTGCGGAAGCCGCGAAACTGCTTGAGATGATTCATGCGGATATGTTCGAGCGCGCGAAAAAGTTCCGCGAAGAACATACTTATGAAGCTTCCGACTATGAAGAATTCAAGACGCTCGCGGATACAAAGCCGGGCTTTATCAGAGCTTTCTGGTGCGGAGATGTGGAATGTGAGAACAAGATCAAGGAAGATACTACCTGTACATCCCGCTGCATGCCGTTCGGTGAGCCGGAGACACCGGAGGAAGCGGTCTGCGTCTGCTGCGGAAAGAAAGCGAGGAAGCTCGTCTGCTGGGGCAAAGCTTACTAAATTGACACAAGGGAAGTTTCTTTGAAATCTAAAAGGCCGGCTTTTTCGATATAGCCGGCCTTTATCTGATTTATAATAATTACCGGGGGTGCGTAATGAATATTGAACTGCCGTCTAAAGTCAGGAATATTTTAGATGTTCTCGACGCACATGGATATGAGGCGTACGTGGTCGGCGGATGTGTGCGGGACAGTATTCTCCAAAGGAAGCCTGGAGATTGGGATATCACAACTTCAGCGAAGCCTGAGGAAGTAAAGGCGCTTTTCAGAAGAACGATAGACACGGGAATTGCCCATGGGACCGTCACGGTAATGCAGGGCAATGAGGGCTTTGAAGTGACGACATACAGGGTCGATGGCAAGTATGAGGACGGCCGCCATCCGACGGAAGTAACGTTCACTCCGAATCTTGAGGAGGATCTGCTGAGGCGTGATTTCACGATCAATGCGATGGCCTATAATGAGAAGGCGGGACTCGTCGACATGTACGGAGGAATTTCCGACCTTGAGAACAAACTGATCAGATGTGTCGGCAATGCGGACGAAAGATTTGATGAGGATGCTCTGCGCATTTTAAGGGCTGTGCGTTTTGCCGCCCAGCTTGATTTTGAAATCGAGGAGGAGACCCGTGCGGCGATTGCGAGGCACGCGGAGAATCTGAGAAAAGTGAGCGCAGAGAGGATTCAGATGGAAATCGTAAAGCTGCTCACATCTGCTAATCCGGAAAGGTGGGTCGACCTTTACGAAACCGGAATTACAGCCGTCATAATGCCCGAGTTCGATGTGGCCATGAATACCCCGCAGAACTCCGTACATCATATGTATAATGTCGGCGAGCATACGCTGCATGCGCTGGTCGCGTGCAGGCCGGACAAGATCCTGCGGCTTACTATGCTGCTCCATGATCTTGGCAAGCCCGCCGCCAGAGTTACTGATGATCGCGGATATGATCATTTCCCGGGCCATGCAGAGATTAGCGCGGAGATCGCCAGGGATATTCTGAAGCGGCTTAAGTTTGACAATGAGACATCCTCTGTTGTAACCAAGCTTGTGAAATATCATGACTACCGTCCGGAACCGGAGCCGACAGCGGTGAGATGGGCGCTTAATAAAATCGGCGATGATCTCTTCCCGATATTCCTGGAAGTTCAGTGGGCTGACAACAGCGCAAAGAGCGAGTTCGGCCTGGATGACAAGTTCGACCGTGTACAGGCCGTGTGCGATGTCTATGAGGACGTCTTAAAGAACCGGGACTGCGTGAAATTGTCTGACCTGGCCATTAACGGTAATGATGTGCTCGCCCTCGGAGTTGAAGGTAAAGAAGTCGGCAGGATCCTCAATCTTGCCCTAAAGCTCGTAGTCGAGGATCCGGATATGAATGAGCATGACAGCCTGGTCGCATTTGCAAAGCACGAAATAGAAAAAAATCGCAACTGAAAAACACGCAAAAATCAAGACCTTTTGCGTTTGAGGAAGCGCGCACGACTTTGATTGTTTGTGATTAGATACGCCCATTATCCTTGACATTACGTACTAAAAGAGATATAAATAAGTAAACTCTTGCTGAGGGGTTGGCTATTATATATTGTAAGTTAAGGAGGAAATACCATGAACAAAACAGAACTGGTTGCTGCAATCGCAAATGAAACAGGTCTGACAAAGAAGGATTCTGAGGCTGCAGTTAAGGCTTTCATCGATGTTGTATCCGAGGAGCTCAAGAAGGGCAGCAAGGTGCAGCTTGTGGGCTTTGGCACATTTGAAATTTCTCAGCGTGCTGCACGTGAAGGAAGAAATCCGCAGACCGGTGATGCGATGGAAATTCAGGCTTCCAGAACTCCTAAGTTCAAGGCAGGCAAGGCATTAAAGGACCTTGTCAATGGAAAGAAATAATCTTACTGCTTAAGGCAGACATAAAAGATGACAGTCGGGCGGGAGGTTTTATCCTCCCGCTCTTTAATTCAACTCGAGATCAGAAGTTTCCGGCGGATCGCAGCCGTGCAATGATGAAGGGGCTGACCGCCCTGCGCGGCAGGAATGCCGGGGCATTCGTGATAGAAAGGGAAGTAGTGAAATATGAGACTTGATAAATATCTGAAAGTATCAAGGCTGATCAAACGGAGGACGATTGCCAACGAAGCCTGCGATGCCGGCCGTGTCATGGTGAACGGCAGACCTGCAAAGGCATCGTATGACGTAAAGATCGGCGACATCATTGAAATCGGGTTCGGCGAGCGGACCGTGCGGGCCGAGGTGACCCGTATTGTTGATTCCACCAAGAAAGAGAATGCCGCTGAGATGTACCGCTACATTTAACGGCACGGTTTACTTTGTCCCGCCGCTGGTGTAAAATTCTAATAAAGGTATTTAAGGGGTTGATCTTTATGGGGAGAAGAAAAGCGAGGCTGTCGCGCGAGCGAAAGATAATGAAAAATACGATGCTGATGATCCTTTTGGTCGTATGCATCCTTTTTGCGGCACTCTTTATCGGGGGATACCGTCTCAACAAAAAAATTGACAATGCTCTTGCGACAAAGTCTGAACTTGAGGATCAGATCAAAGACGAGGAGAATCGGAAACAGGAAATCGAGGAGCTCGAGGAATACATGAAGACCGATGAATATATCCGCGAGGTCGCCCGGGAAAAGCTGGGCCTCGTGGATGACGGGGATATCATCTTCCGGAGAGATGACGGAAAAAACTGATGAAAAGCTGTCTTATTTATGCCGGAGCACGACTGTATATGGCAAGCCGCCATGCGCAGTCGTGTTTTGACATGTGGGACAGTCTTTTTTAGGTAGAGCGGAGGATTTATGATCAAAAAGGTAGAGAGATTCATGCGGGAGAATAGGATGACCGCACCGGGAGACTCTTTGATCGTCGGACTCTCCGGCGGCGCGGATTCTGTCTGTCTCCTGTATATTCTCTGTTCGCTTCGAAAAAAGCTGGGGATTGAACTTTTGGCATGTCATGTGATACATGGAATACGCGGTGAGGAGGCGGAGAGAGACGCCGCGCATGCATCGGAGATATGCGCAAGATTTGGCGTGCCGTTAACGATTGAAAGACGTGATGTGCCAATTTACGCCGCCCAAATGAATATGACAATCGAGGAAGCGGGCCGCTATGTCCGCCGGCAGGTTTTTTCGCAGCTTCTGACAGGGACCGGCGCGCGAAAAATAGCACTTGCCCATCATATGGATGATCTTGCGGAGACTGTATTAATGAATGCTGCCCGCGGTACGGGAATCAAAGGCCTTGCTTCGCTGCGGCCTGTACGAGGATCCTACATCAGGCCTCTCCTTTGCGCAGACCGGGCGGAAATCGAGGACTGTCTCATGAAGGCGGGGCTTTCTTACTGCACGGATTCGACTAATTTTGACACAGAAATCACACGGAATGCCGTTCGAAGGATCCTGCTCCCCGAAACGGAGAAGATGGTCAATAAAAAGGCAAGGCTGCATCTTGCCCTGCTGTCCCGGGAAGCCGGTGAAGTATCGGATTTCCTTGCGTCGGAGTGCGAGGCGAGACGGAGAAAGTATGTGAATAGGCGGGGGGATGCGATATTGATCGCGGAGACATGTCTTGCGGAGACTCACCTTATGCAGACTCTGATCATAAAAAGCGCCATTGCCGAGCTTGCCGGGACAGAAAAAGATATTACCAGAGGGCATATTGAGGATATCCTGAAGCTTTTTGCAAATGAGACCGGACGCCGAATTGATCTTCCTTACCGGCTTCTGGCTGAGAGGAGGACAGAAGGAGTAAACATCCGCGTAAGAAAAAAGCAGGTCAGGGAAGAACCGCGCGAAGAGAGAGTAATTGAACCGGGTACATTTGCACTGGACACCGGAGTCCTGAATGTTGAAATTCTTGATTGTGACGGGGTTGTCATTCCACAAAATATGTATACGAAAACGTTCGATTATGATAAAATAGAGGATACTCTTAAACTGAGGACCCGTCTGCCGGGCGATTTTCTTGTCATAAACCCTGATGGGCGGCGGAAAAGCTTCTCTAATTATCTCACGGATATGAAAGTCGATAAAGAACTTCGTGACCGGATTCCGCTGATCGCGTGCGGAAGTGAGATTTTGTGGGCAATCGGTATGAGGAGCGGAGAATCCTGCAGAACAGATGAGAAAACGACAAGGGTACTTGTTATGACTTTTAACAGGTCCGATACGGAGGTACAAGATGAAAGACAATATTAAGATTATGATAACCGAAGAAGAGATAGAGCAGAGAACGAAGGAGCTGGGAGAGCAGATCAGCCGTGATTACGCGGGAAAACAGGTGCATATGGTCTGTGTCCTTAAGGGCGGTGTATATTTCATGACTGCCCTCTCCAAGAGAATATCCGAGGATGTTCCCGTATCTCTTGACTTTATGTCTGTATCCAGCTATGGCGATGACACAAAGTCATCGGGTATTGTCAAGATCATCAAGGACCTTGATGAGCCCTTGATCGGTAAGGACGTCCTTATTGTAGAGGATATTATCGATTCCGGAAGGACCCTGTATTATCTCATGGGACTTATGCGCGAGAGAAAGCCGAACTCCATTAAGCTCTGCACGCTCCTCGACAAGCCGGACAGACGCGTGCGTGATGTCAGGGTCGACTATCTCGGCTTTGAGATAGAGGACCGTTTCGTCGTGGGCTGCGGTATGGATTATCAGCAGAAATACAGGAATCTTCCCTATATCGGAGAAATTGTGTTAACGGGTGAGGAAAATTGACGGAAAAACCTTCTAGAAGAATATTGACATATCTGCTCGCGATATTTGTCCTTGTGATGACATATTATTATTTTGCGGGCAGATTTGAAACAAGAGATTTATATACTTATAAAGAATTCACGGAAGCCCTCGAAAAGGGGGATGTCGAGTCTGTCACGATCCGGCCGAACTCACAGGGAACGACCGGTCAGATCATAATCCGCATGAAGGAAAATGAGATCCATCGCTTGTATGTGACGGATGTCCGGGAAGCGGAGAAGGATGCCGCAAAGTATGACGGTGTCGAAATCGCGGTCGATGACATTCCTTCTGACAACTCGATGATGAACTCTGTATTTTTGATCATCGCGGCCGCCGGCATTTTCATGCTCTTTTTTGTGCTGATGAACCGGCAGGGCGGCGGGACAAATGCGCAGATGATGAATTTCGGAAAGAGCCGGGCGAGAATGACAACTGCCGACGAGCAGTCTGTCACATTTGATGATGTCGCGGGTCTGGAGGAGGAGAAGCAGGATCTTGAGGAGCTCGTTGATTTCCTGAGGGATCCTGCCAAATATACAGCTCTCGGGGCAAGAATACCCAAGGGCGTACTGCTTGTCGGACCTCCCGGAACAGGTAAAACGCTGATTGCCAAGGCTGTTGCCGGCGAGGCGGGCGTTCCGTTCTTCTCGATCTCGGGTTCCGATTTCGTGGAAATGTTCGTCGGTGTCGGCGCTTCCCGCGTGCGCGACCTGTTCACGGACGCCAAGAATAATCATCCCTGCATCGTGTTCATCGATGAGATCGACGCAGTTGCCAGACGCCGCGGCGCCGGACTCGGCGGCGGTCATGACGAGCGCGAGCAGACTCTTAATCAGCTTCTTGTCGAAATGGACGGTTTTGGGGTGAACGAGGGAATCATTGTCCTCGCGGCGACCAACCGTGTGGATATTCTGGACCCTGCCATACTGAGACCCGGACGCTTTGACCGGAAGGTCGCGGTAGGCATGCCGGACGTCAAAGGACGCAGGGAGATTTTGGCCGTGCATGCCAAGAATAAGCCGCTCGGCGATGACGTTGATCTGGATCAGATCGCCCAGACGACGGCGGGATTCTCCGGGGCGGACCTTGAGAATCTGCTGAACGAGGCTGCCATCTATGCTGCCGGCAGCGGGAGACCGTATATTATTCAGAATGATATCCGCCAGGCATTCATTAAGGTCGGTATCGGAGCTGAAAAGCGAAGTAAGGTAATGTCCCGAAGGGATAAGGAGATCACAGCATATCACGAATCCGGCCATGCCATCTTATTCCATGTACTGCCGCAGGTGGGACCGGTCTACTCCGTATCCATCATCCCGACCGGACAGGGTGCGGCGGGCTACACAATGCCGCTGCCGGAGAAAGATGAGATCTTTAACACCAGAAGCCGCATGCTTGAAGAGATTACAGTGGATCTGGGAGGAAGAGTCGCTGAGGAGATCCGGTTCGGAGATATCACAACGGGAGCGTCTCAGGATATCAAGCAGGCTACCGCCCTGGCGAAAGCGATGGTAATGAAGTACGGAATGTCCTCGAAGATGGGACTGATATCCTATGACGATGATTCCGGCGAAGTGTTCATCGGCAGAGACTTTGAGAAGACCAGAAGCTACAGCGAACGCACGGCGGATGAGATCGATGAGGAGGTTAAATCCATTATCGATCAATGCTACAGGAATGCCCGCAATATTATTATGGAGTACAGGGATGTGCTGGATATGTGCGCGCAGCTGCTGCTGGAGAAGGAAAAAATCGGCAGAGAGGAATTCGAAGAGTTGTTCGAGAAACGCGCGGCACTGGCTGATGAGCTTTCCGGGTTTATAGGAGAGTAAGGGGAGTTGACTGATTTGCGGATGTGCGGGAGCGCGCAGCGTGAATCGATGAAAGAGGAGTTGAAAACATGGAACGAGACGGCACGAAAGAGTATCGTCGAATGAGATATGTTTCGCTGATGCGTCCCGTTTTTCGGAAGAGAGCGGTCTTCAGCGATGAGACCGGTCACTACCGGAGACCGGCACAGCCGAAGGAATACGATGATGTAACCATCCGCCTGCGCACGATGAAGAATAATGTGGATGCGGTGTATCTGATCAGCGGCTCTGTGAGGCAGAAAATGGACCTTGCGGAGGTGAAGGGCGGATTTGATTTTTATGAGACGACGATCCATCTGGGAACGGACAAGGTTCTGTATTACTTTGAGCTGCAGGTCGAGTCAGCTACATGCTATTACAATAAAATGGGGATCACGAGAGATCTGAGCGAACGCAACAGCTTCCGTATTGTCCCCGGCTTTTCGACGCCGGAATGGTCCCATGGAGCGGTCATGTATCAGATCTATACGGACCGCTTCTGCAACGGAGATCCGACCAACGATGTGCTGTCCCGCGAATACACGTATTTGAACGAGTTCTCCCGGAAGGTGACGGACTGGAACCAGCCGCCGGAGAATATGGACGTGCGTAATTTCTATGGCGGTGACCTTGCAGGCATCATGAAGAAGCTTGACTATCTGCAGGATCTCGGGGTCGAGGTCATATACCTTAACCCGATATTCGTATCACCGTCGAATCACAAGTATGATATTCAGGACTATGATCATGTCGACCCGCATTTCGGGAAAATCGTAAAGGATGAAGGAAATCTCCTCGGATGGGATGACAGGAACAACCGGCACGCGACGAGGTATATAACAAGATCGACCGATCCGGTGAACCTGGCGGCATCCGATGCCGTATTGGCAGAATTATCCGCCGAAATTCACCGCAGGGGGATGAAGATTATCCTCGACGGCGTGTTCAATCACTGCGGTTCTTACAACAAGTGGCTGGACCGCGAACTGATCTATGAAAATCAGCCGGGCTATGAGAAAGGCGCATATGTCGATAAGGAAAGCCCCTATCACTCTTTTTTCAAGTTCAACAATGAACATGCCTGGCCATACAACGAGTTCTACGACGGGTGGTGGGGACATGCCACTCTGCCGAAGCTGAACTACGAGGAGAGCAGTGAACTGTTCGATTATATCCTGCGCATAGGAAAGAAGTGGGCATCCCCGCCCTACAATATTGACGGATGGAGACTTGACGTTGCGGCGGACCTTGGCCATACGCGGGATTACAATCATTATTTCTGGAGGGAGTTCAGAAAAGCAGTCAAGTCCGTCAACCCGGATGCGCTCATTCTTGCCGAGCATTATGGAGATGCAAGTAAATGGCTGGGCGGCGACCAGTGGGACACCGTCATGAACTATGACGCGTTCATGGAGCCTGTATCATGGTTCCTGACCGGCATGGAGAAGCACAGCGACGAGTTCAGAGAGGATCTGCTGGGCAACGGTGAGGTATTCACCAGCGCGATGCGGTATCATATGGCAAGCTTTATGGGGCCGTCCCTGCTCAGCGCAATGAACGAGTTGGACAACCACGACCATTCGAGGTTCCTCACCAGAACAAATCATATTGTAGGCCGTGTCTCTCAGCTCGGCTCCGAGGCTGCCGGCAAGGGCATCGTTGTACCGGTCATGAGGGAAGCCATCTTGATACAGATGACTTTCATCGGCGCTCCGACCCTGTATTACGGTGATGAGGCGGGTGTCGTCGGATTTACAGATCCGGACAATCGCCGGACATATCCGTGGGGGCACGAGGACCGCTCTCTTATTGATTTCTATAAGATGGCAATCAGGCTCCACAAGAAGTATGAGCCTCTGAGGACCGGGTCTATCAAGGAACTCGGATCAGGATATAATTTTATATCATATGGAAGATTCGATGATGAGGAACAGTTCGTGGTCGCTGTCAATGCGGGCGAGGACCCGCTCCCGGCGGAGATCCCGGTCTGGGAGATCGGAATCACCCAGACAGCTAATACGAAAATGGTGAAGCTTCTGTCCACGGACAGAGACGGATACACGACAAGTCCGAAAAAATATCTTGTCACAGGCGGCATCATGACTCTTGACCTGAAGCCTTATGAGGCAGTTGTACTGTATCATAAGGGTACCGGCGACGAAGAAACCAGAAGCATTTTATAATTTTGTGAGGTGAGAAAAATGAAGAAAAGAATTCTTGCGACTGCTTGTGCTGCAATCCTCTGCCTGTGTGGCTGCGCCGCGGGAGGCGGAGCCGGAGATGCTGCATTGCCGGCAGATGAGAGTGCGGTCCCTGTTGTTGAGGAGACTCTTGACGATTCTGGCATTGACAGGTTTGTAAGCATACCGGAGTACAAGGGGGTTGAACTCACAAAAGATACAGTAGATGTGACGGAGGCTGATCTGAAGGAAGCGTATGATGTAGATCTCAATCAGTACAGAATCGATGTCCCGGATATGGAAATCGCGGATTATTTCTGGGTGACAATGGATTATGAAGGTCTGATCGACGGTGAGAGCTTTGCCGGTTCCTCAGCAACGAATTATGATCTGAAGATTGGTCAGGGAACATTTCCGGAGTCGTTTGAGAGTCAGCTTATGGGTCACAAGCAGGGTGACAGTCTGACGATCGATGTTGATTTTCCCGAAGAATATGATAATCGCGACATCGCTGGAAAGACTGCGACCTATAATATTACGATTACCCGTGTATCCGTAGCGCTCGGTGAACCGACTGCTGACTGGACGAGAATGTATTTCGGACAGAGTGTTGATGAATATAAAGCTGCTAAACTCGAGGAGGTCACAGCCGATCTTACTGCGGAGGCAGACACTAAGCTCCGCACGGATGCCTGGTTCGCGGTATTCGATCAGTCAGAAGTACTCGCTTATCCGGAAGATATGATCGGGACATGGACAAAGTACAGTCAGGACTCTTACGCGAGAAGTGCGGAAAAGCTCGGCATGGAGTATGAGGACTTCCTGGCTGAGTACGGAGTCACTGAGAATGCTATCAACGAGAATGCCAAGAGATATGTAAAATCTTATCTGGTCGCCACTGCGATCATGGAAAATGAAGGCATCGATGAAGACGATCAGATATACCGCGCGAAGAAGAATGAGCTTCTTTCTTCATCGGGCTACGCTTCCGAGGATGCTGCAGTCGCAAATGGCATTTCAAGCGAAAACATCGACATGACCGTCAGATATTATCTGGCATGCGATATTATCATGGATAACGCGAAGATCCAGGGTGCCGATTCTGTCGAGAGTGCGGAAGAGCCCGGGGAGGAGTCTTCCGCAGCTGTAAGTGAGACAGGCGAGGAGGATACGCAGGAAGAGTATAACGGAGAAGAAAATTATACAGAGGATGAAGAAAATACCGAAGAAGAGACTTACAATGAGGATTACGATGAGGAATAAAGAGTGATCCGGGTCCTCGTAAAAATCTTTTGCCGTCATAATTGAAAAGACACGTAAAGGTGCTGTCGCATTAAGGCGCGCCACCACTATAAATGGCAGACGTTATTTGCAAATGTCTGCCATTTATAGCGGTGACACTGTCTAATGCGACGGCTCTTTTTTTTTGTTTTCTGCTTTCTTGACATGCTGTGTAATACACATTATAATTGGTTTGGAAATAATAAGCATAATACTATAATAATACTTTAATAATAATTAAATAATAATATAATGTGTAATACACAGTAAAAAGTAAGCTTGTTATCAGTATACTGGGGAGTGTACTTATATAGAGTCGGGAGGCAGCTGTCTCCGAGTCCGGAGCAGTTCCGGCAGACAAGAGGGGAATTATGGGAAGGGAGAATATCGAAGCGGCACTTACAATGGAAATGCGGCGAGGGACGATCGTCCTCGTCTGTCTGTGCTGCCTCGATGAACCTGTACATGGATATGGATTGGTAGAACAGCTGGCGCAGAAGGGAATACCGGTCGAGGCTAACACTCTGTATCCTCTTCTCAGGAGACTCTCTTCCCAGGGGCTCCTCGAAGACCGATGGGACACGAGCAGCTCCAAGCCGCGCAAGTATTACTGTATTACGGGTGAGGGAAAAAGAGTGAGGGACGTCCTGATGAAACAGTGGAAAGATATGTCCGAAGCGATGAAGGACATAGCACGGGACGTCTGACAAACGGAGGCATAAGGTGGTTGAGAGAATTATTGACAGGTATGTAGCTGATGTCATGAGATATATACCGCCGTTCGAGCGATTGAAGGCGGAAAGAGACCTGAAAGAAGTAATTTACGAGATGCTTGAGGACTATATGGAAGGGGAGAGACCTGTCGGGCGGGATGCCCGGGCTGTCATCAGGGCTCTTGGGCCGGCATATTATGTAGCATCGGAATACAATCAGAGGAAGAGAAAAGCGAGGCGCAGAAGAAGAATCGCAGCCGGCAGGGCACTGGACAGACTGGTCCATGTGGTACTCGCTCTGTCCATGACCTGTGTAATTCTCGGAGTGGCAGCGCTTGCGCTCGGAATCACTGATAACATGATTGCGATTTTCACGGGAGCGATGCCGGCAATAGCGCTGGTAATAATAGGTATGTTCAAGCCGCTTCCGTCTCAGGACAGGAAGCGGCGCAGAAAGCGTCAGGCAGCTTCAGAAAAAAAGGCATTTTAATCTCTGACGCAGAATTCTCGTGACTTTAGTCGTGAGATGAATACGCAAAAGAAACTTACCTCTGACATGGGATACAAACCCGCGTCAGAGATTAAATGTCTCCGGCGGATCGCAGCCGCGCAATGATGAAGGTGCTTCGCACTTTGCGCGGCGCGGCAAGAACGCCGAGGCGTTCTTGATGTCTCGCACAAGATATTCTACATGGAATACAGGTCAGTATTGCGGTCTCAGAACCCCTCCTGAACAGCTAACTTCCTCATCTTGATTCGATTCAGAGCCCCTTCATAGCGGGCCTGTTCAGCCACCGATTCGATTTTGAGTCCATATGGTACCGGGGTCGGGTGACCTTCCTTGTCAACACATACCTCTGTCAGGAATGCGCGGTTAATTGAATGACGCATGCCTGTTTCAAGATCTTCAAGATAAGTGTCACAGCGCACTTCGATGGAGGTCCGGCCGACATAAGTCACTCTGGCGACCAGTACGATTGTGTCGTTCAGATAAGCCCCTTCCTTGAAATCAAGGTGGGAAATGGAGGCGGTGGTCACATTCATACCTGCGTGGCGCTCCGCTGCAAGTGCGGCCGTCTCATCGATCCACTCGAGAAGGCGTCCGCCGAAGAGCCTGCCCTGACCATTGATATCAATGTAGCGGAGCTGATGAATTGTTTCAACCTGTGAGTCGCTTACTGTTTTCATGCCTTTTTCATACATATCTATAGCCTCCATTTTTTAAAACTGCGTTTTTGCCATTCTGTCGCATTGATAGAGTAAGGCATTTCTTCCATCCATCGTGCGTCTGGCAGGATACTGAAATTTAGTTAGGATTAAAGTCTCGCTCCGGTTATGCTATTAGGCTGTTTGAATCTGACAGTCGGATAGTGTAATTCGGTCAGAATTAAAGCGTGTAGACTCTACGCTCTGGTTATGACAAAGTTTGACTGCTGACCTGTGTATCTTTTGAGATATGCGCATCACCCGAACTCGGTAATTCAGCACTGTTCAAACATGTTCACCAAACATGCTCTATTGTGAAGTCCCGGCTCTCCATCGAGAGCTGATACATGAGCTTTTTCATATGTTCTTCGTTCAGATTTCCCAGTATGGTCAGTGTAAAAGTGACCGTGCCATTCTCCTTATCCTCACCGACAAGTTCCATGAGCTTCGTATTGCACCCATAGTCGCCTATCATTGAGAGAATTTGAGCCATCGAGCTTGGCTGATTCGGTCTGGTGAGAGTAAAGCGGATATGGGAAGGCTCAGTGGGGATGTCGATTTCCCAAAAACGTTCTGAGAATAGCCCGCCGTTCCAGTCATAGAGAAGCCCGTACTGATACATCCGGCTTGTCTCCATAATCTTTTTAACGACTGCAAGATACTCAGCTTTACGGTCTTCCGGCACACCCTGACCAAGTCGTTCAAGAATCTCCGCTTCACGATCTGCCCGGTAAATTACCAGGTTGCCGGAGGCCTGCTTAGCCATGGCGACATTCCGACTGCAGTCGAGTCGCTTCATGATGAGCTCACGGATCTCTGCGTCAATGCTGTCTATCTGACGTCTGACTTCTTCCAGTGTCATATTTTTTTCCATAATATATCTCCTAACGAGATTGCTCCATTCCGTAAGTGCTGCTGTGACCTCTGATTAGCAGACTTACCGGTGCGGAAATGTCGTAGCTATTTCAGACAATCAGCACCTGTGAACTGAAATAATTATAACAATGCGGTTGACATATGTCACGGAAAACCCACCAAACCCAAAGGTAACCGTTTTGCATGAGCGGGCATTATCTGCCTCCACAGTAAACATGGTAGAGCTTTAATCATTTGTTAGAGACAAAGAATTGCGCGAAGCTGAGACTCAACATTACGCATGTTAAGGGGGACAGCCTTCGATTCGAAAGTAAGCAGAAGATTCTTACCAGGTATAAAGCCATTTCTGATATATGTATTAATCTTGTTTAACGCCTTGTGCACATAGGATGGGTCATCCATCATACCCAGATGCTCCCAGTATATTTCTTCACGAGTACACACTTTAAGGAGCGTAAAATCAGGATACACAATGCCCATAGTTCCTAAGAACAGCGGGGCTTCATAGCGATATGGAATACCCAACTCAGCGAGTCTATCCGCAATAATCTTCTCGGATTTTGACCTGACTTGCTCACCTCTATTTGAAAATAACTCAGGGATCGATTCGTCAATCAGCTTGCTTTTAAATGACATATTTTCCCAATCCCTGATGAATTCATCATCTGATGTAAAATAAGGTTTGATAAGCTTCTTTTTCTCTTCTGGGAACTGATTAATAATTTCATCAAAATCCACTTCCAACGTATGGCACAGAGCGTCAACCTGTTCCTGAAATGTTAGTGCCTTTGTCAACACAGCTGTATCATACTCTTTCTGCGCCAGACTAATTGCAAGTTCAGGTTTTTTCTTACTGATGTAGTTGCGCTGTCCCGGAAGGCTGTGATAATACTGGTAATTAGTATGATGCCTGATCACCCGCAATTCTCCCGGTGGAGCATTCTTCAGCATTGCGTTGGCCTTTTCTACCATTTCATTGGTCCATATCATTTCGCTGTCCAGTAAACGTATGAGATCTTCTTTCATCCTGTTACCTCCATTGATTTAATTGTGAAATGTTCAAAAATGGGAAAAAAATAAATCTCCTGGGAGATTTATAGCGAATATCCAAGGCTTATATCGAATAAGAGCCAAAAAGAATTCACCATACTCATGGGTATGGTTGGAATATACGATATAGCCGGGATAGAGGGAATGATAATAGAATTTTGAAGATTCCGCGGGAATTACGGAAACTGATAACACAGCCCTTTTGTCACACAAACCAACTGTGTTCTTATATTGTAATCATAACTGAGGTAATTTACAAGATGAATTTATGCCACAGACAACAATGCCCCTCATATATCTAGATATTTGCTGCCTCAGCTACAAGTCCCATGAAACCAGCCAAGCTCAAAGGCAGCAACCGCACCTCATAATCAGGATTTTGCTGCCTCTGCCACAGACCCAATGAAACTCACCAAGCCCAAAGGCAGCAACCGAGTCTCAGATGCAGGATTTTGCTGCCTCCGACACTCATCCCAAGAAACCCACCAAGCACAAAGGCAGCAACCGCACCTCAGAGGCAGGATTTTGCTGCCTTCGACACAAGTCTCATGAAACCCACCAAGCACAAAGGCAGCAACCGCGCCTTAGGAAGCAGAATTCTGCTGCCTCTGCCGTAGACCCAATGAAACCCACCAAGCACAAAGGCAGCAGCCACGCCTCAGAAGCAGGATTTTGCTGCCTCCGACACTCATCCCAAGAAACCCACCAAGCACAAAGGCAGCAACCACGCCTCAGAAGCAGGATTTTGCTGCCTCCGACATCGAGCCCTTGAAACCCGCCAAGCACAAAGGCAGCAACCGCGCCTCCGAAGCAGGTTTTTGCTGCCTCCGACACCCAGAGACAGAAAACTACCGCTCCGTGTCAGTGACACGGAGCGGTAGTCATTCAAGCTCCAAATCAGAAGGCAGCTATCAACATTTCCAGCGAAGCACTCACCCGCCTCAGCTATAATTCCCAAGCACACGCCTCATGAACTCTTTATACTCCTCCCGGACCGGCTCCGGTCCCTCGATATACATCTTATCGCCGATCCCGGTCACCCAGCCGAAAAACTGCGAACTGACCGTCACCACGACGTGGGCCGCGAACCGCCCGCCCTTTCGCGGAATAATCATGACATCCTTGCCGAACCGGTCGATCACGACACCGATCAGACTGTTGTCGCAGTTCAGAGTAACATTGGTGTCCTGCCCACCATACATGCCGAATGTCTTTTTTGCAAATACAGCCAAATCGAACCCCTCGACCCTCTCCCTGCCAAGTCTCGCCTCCTCAAGAATCCGGATTTCCTGCATCTTATCGACGCGGTAGTGCTTTATCTTATCCGTACTCTCCTCGTAAGCCACAAGATAATAATTCTCATCATCCCATGTGAGACTCCAGGGCGAGACAATATAGTCAGCTCCGTTCTTGCGCTTGACAAGCTTCTTGCTGACCGACCACTCACAGTACTTGAAGCTGATCTGACGGTTCATGTAGATGGCCGTGTGGATCGAGTCGACATTGGCATAGACCGTCTCATTGTCAGTCTTCGCTCGATTGTAAATATAGACTTGCCGCTGCAGCTGACGCGCGTTCTCATGGCTCGTCATCTTCTCCAGCTTCTTAATCAGCTCATCCGACTTCTTAGTTGTGATGAACTTCGCGGACTGGACGGCATCGACGAGCAGCTTCAGCTCCGGCAGCTCGAACTCGCGCTCAGCCACGTAGTAGCCGGAATTGCTGCCCTTCACCTGCTCGATCTTGAGTCCAAAGCTGCGAAGCTTCTCCACATCAGTGTAGACAGTTTTTCTGTTACACGTGATGTGATAGAGGTGATCCATGCGGGATGCCAGATCCGTTGCGCTGAGAACATGATCTTTATCTGTCTCATCAAGCAAAATCTGCATGAGATATAAAATCTTCAATTTCTCATCTGCCATAATTATCTCCAGCTGACGCCATAAAGCGTCTTCTAAGGTCAGTCAGACCACTCTCCAACCGGTGTAAAAGACGTTTTCTTAATCAGTCCGCTCTTGACCGATGCAAAAGGCGTGTCCTCAATCAAGCCACTCTCCGACCGGTGCAAAAATGTCCCCTCAAATCGTCTCTCGTATCTCACAGCAGCTCAACGCCGTTCTGCCGGCACTCTTCCGCGAACTTCTCAGAAATCCTGTCATCGGACACCACACAGTCGACCTGGTCAAGCATGCAGGTCGTAAACGAGCTCTTTTTACCTAACTTCGTAGAGTCGAGCAGGATGACATTTCGCTCGCTTCTCCCGATGACCTGCTGCTTTATGATATTGTCCTCCCCGGATCCGCAAGCAAATCCAATATCTGACCGATACGTCGTCGCCCCGATAAAAGCGATGTCAAAATTCACGCTCGCAATTGTCTGAGCCGCCGCAAATCCTGTTATACTCAGAGAATTTCGATTCATCATGCCTCCGGTGATCACCACCTTGGCCTGCGTGAGATGGATGAGCTCCGCGGCACAGCTTATGCTGTTCGTCATGATAAAGCAAGGTATATCCGGGATGATGGAGCACATCTGTGTCGTTGTGCTTCCCGAATCAATAAAAATCGTCATGTTCGGGCGAATGAGTTTGACCGCTTTCTGCGCGATCAGCTTCTTCTCATCGACGTTGCGGACGGAGCGGGTGCCGAGGAGGTCGTCATTTGCAAGAAGCGTTTCCACCGACTTGGCACCGCCGTGGATGCGCACGATCCGCTTTTTTTCGTCCAGCACGCGGAGATCCGTTCGAATCGTCATGTCCGACACCTGCGGAAAAGCTTCCTTTATTTCTGCAAATGTAACATTCTTTCTCTCATTCACAAGTGCGCAGATTGCATCCCTGCGATTCTCCATAGTATCCATAGCTGTCTCTCTTTCTGCCGGTCTTCCACTGCCCGGCACTGTACCTGAGTCATCATCAGCTGCCGTAATCCGGTTACGTATCCCGCATCCTCCACTGCAATACACAAAGACTCATCTTATCGGAAGCCACGAGACGTGGTTGTTGTTTTAAAACATAATTTCATCATACCGAAAGTCTATACAGATGTCAAGTCACCTAATAATTTGCGATAACCGCAAACTTCTTACGGAACGCAGCCATAAAATCCCCGTCAGTCCCGGCTGAAACTTTTCATTCTGCAGTCCCCTGATCACCGCATACAGATACTCGCTTTTATTTCGAAAACACATATTCTTAATACTTTTCACATATCTTATTTATGGACATCTCTACGGCAAATGTTTAGAATTATATATATCTCAGTGTAAGATGACCTCCGCTTCTATAGGCGGTGGGAAACAAACTAGTCTCAGCGGCGGGTGTCAATCCCCCACTGAGATATACGCTCCGGGAGGATGAATTATGAAGCATATGACAAAACTGCAACTTCTTCTCATCACCGCACCCCTTGTACTCGCACTATTGTCCTTCTTTGTGCTTGCCAAAACCACCTCCAGTGTAGATTTCCACAAGGCAAATATCGAATCTCTGGAAAACAAAAAAGACAAAGTCATGGAACTCACCGCAGCTTCAGCTGCCGCATCAGCCGCCATCACGCTCATTCCCGGTGACGTCGCCACCCCGATCGCGACGGAGCTTGCGCATCTAAGTTCAAAATTTATAATCGTGATATGCGCAATTTACGTAGAGAAGTATTTGCTTACGATTACGGGGTATGTGACATTTGCAATACTGATACCGATTGCCTGCATCATCTTCTCGATCGGAGCCCTGCTGATGAGGCCTCCCATGTTCCGCACCTCCTTCCGGATCGCGCTGCTGGGGCTCGCCTTCTTCTTTGTGATTCCCGCGAGCCTCGGGGTCTCGCGCATGATTGAAAACACATATCATGAATCCATCGAGGCCACGATAGACAGCGCGACTCAGACTGCCGAGGAAATTAAAGCGGAGTCCGAATCGATAGCCGAAAGTGTGCCCGCTGAAACCGAGCCGGAACCCGAGAAGCCGTCGGGAATCGCCGAGACGATCGGCGGCTGGCTGAACTCCGTCACAGAGAGCGGAAGGGAACTGACAGAGAACCTTACAAATTCCGTCAGTCACTCCACAGAAGAATTCCGGCAGTTATTTAATAATATGCTGGAGGCATTTGCAGTCATGCTGGTCACCTCCTGTGTGATCCCGATCCTCGTGCTGCTCCTCTTCGTATGGATGGTCAAGCTGATCATCGGCTCCGGCAACGGGCCTCTGCCGCCGATACCGAAGCCGTAAGCTGTCAGCGGTCTTCAATGCCTGACTGAAATATTGCTGTACATTGAAAGAACCCCAGAAAGGAATTCCCACCATGAACAAAAAAGCGGCAAATGTGCTCGCCCTTCTTCTCTCCTTCATCATGATCGTATCAAACCCGATGTCTTCGCTCGCTTCAAATGCGCCGGATGAAGCGTTCTCCGCGCCGGGTGTCAAAGTGACGGTGCCGGGCAATGACTCTGCGGCTGCCCAGGAAGAGGACACCTTGATTCCAGAAGGAGACTCCCTGATTTCTGAAGGGGACACGACTTCCCCTGAAGACATAGTCGGACGCTCTGACAAGCATGAGCACGGCAAAGGTCTGATAAAACCGTATGTAATTGTCCTTCCGCCAAGCAGCGATGACATTACTTATGTTGGTCCTGCCGAAGAACCGCTGGTCGGCAGTGACGAGGTGCCCCGTGCCCATTCGCTTGATGAATTTGCTGAATTATACGGTCAGGCATCCAATGAAGCGGCCGCCGAGTGGGCAACCGAGTTCAGTGTTGAATACCAGGCCTCATATGATGACACCGTGAGTGGAGTATTTAATAATCAGCTATTTCCTTTGGCAGAAGGGAATATATTCCCTCACAACGGCAATCCGACAGAAGGTGATTACGCGTTGTGGACTTATGGGGGAGCCGGATATTCGGCTTCAGGGTATAACACAGATAGCGCTCTCATTGTTTCATTTAACACTTCTGTCGAGTATTACACATCAAAAGCCCAGGAAGACGAGCTTACAACGAAACTAAATCAAGTCATGGAATCTCTCGACCTTGACACAAAGTCCGAATATGAAAAAGTAAAGGCAATCTATGACTATATCGCCAGTCATGTCACATATGACAGGGATAACCTGGAAGACGATTCCTATAAACTCAAGCACACAGCCTATGCCGCCCTAGTAAACGGTACATCTGTCTGCCAGGGTTATGCGACATTATTTTACAGAATGTGCCTTACGGCAGGACTTGACGCAAGAGTCATCACAGGCAGCGATATTCCGGGCTACAGCGACCATGCCTGGAATATCGTCCGCATAGGTGATCTATACTATAACATCGATGTGACATGGGACGCGGAATCGGATCCGGAAAACTATTACTATTTCCTCAGAGGACAGGATACTTTTGAAGATCATTATCGGGATGCAGAGTATAACACTGCAGCGTTCAACGCGGAATACCCCATGTCCGATACAGATTATGACCCCACGGCAGTGACTCCGACGCCGAAACCGACCAAGACTCCAACGCCTACGCCGAAACCGACCAAGACTCCGACGCCTACGCCGAAGCCAACCAAGACTCCGACGCCTACGCCGAAACCCACCAAGACTCCGACACCTACGCCGAAGCCCACCAAGACTCCGACGCCCACGCCGAAGCCGACAAACACTCCGACGCCTACGCCGAAGCCCACAAACACTCCGACGCCTACGCCGACCAGAAAGCTCTTTGAAGACGTCACAGATCCAAACCATGCGTTTTACAAACCTATTTACTGGGCGGTCGATGAAGGCATAACGAAGGGCTATCCCGGCGGGAAAATATTTGGAATCGACGATCCCTGCACCCGCAGCCAGGCAATGATGTTCATCTGGAAAATGGCCGGACAGCCTGCCCCGAAAACGCAGGCTAAGAGCCCCTTCTCAGACATAAAGCCGACACATCCCCATTACAAAGCGGTCCTGTGGGCTTATCAGACCGGCATCGCCAAGGGCTTTGCCAACGGCACCTACGGAGTCGACGTTCCCTGCACCCGCGGCCAGATCATGACTTTCATCTGGCGATATGCCGGGCAGCCGAATCCTGCGTCAAATGTCAGCCCGTTCAAGGACAAGCTGACGCCCGCTTTCCGCACCGCCATCCTGTGGGGCAGCGCGCTGGGAATCACAAAAGGATATCCGGACGGCACCTTCAGGGACAGCGTAGCATGTACGCGTGGCCAGATCGTCACGTTCCTGTACAGGATTAGAAGCTGGGCCTATAAAAAGTAAATTTTCGCCGTCCGGACCAAAGATCCAGGTCACGCCCGCAAGACCTGGCACGGGATTCGGGTCAGCTTCAGCTGACACCTGCCGGATCCCTGCGGTCTTCGGACGGCGTTCCTCTTAGTATAAAGTATAAAAGGAGACATCCAGATGGATATTTACCGCGGAAACATTGCTTATTCGGAGAGCTGGGATGAAATAGCCGTTCACGAGAACTGCTATATTGCTGTGGAAAACGGAATTGTCGAAGGCATTTATGACAGCCTGCCGGAGAAGTTCGCTGCTCTGCCGGTGACGGATTTTGGGGAGAGTGTCATAATCCCGGCCTTTTCTGATTTGCACGTGCACGCGCCGCAGTATCCGCAGCGCGGCCTCGGCATGGATCTTCTCTTGGCGGACTGGCTGACAACCTACACTTTCCCGCAGGAGGCAAAATTTGCCGACATAGACTATGCGCGCGCCGTCTATGACGCGTTCCTTGATGATCTGATTGCAAATGGCACCATGCACGCCGCCGTCTTCGGCACCATCCACAGACAGTCGGTCGAATATCTTGCGGAGCAGATGGAAAAACGCGGTTTCCGGGCTTACATCGGCAAGGTGAATATGGACATGAACTCGCCGGATTACCTGTGCGAGACAGTCGAAGAGTCAGTACGCGAGACGGAAGCGTTTCTGGCCGACTGCTCCGGAAATCGATACGCAAAGCCGATCATAACGCCCAGGTTCGCGCCGACCTGCAGCAAGGACCTGCTTGACGGGCTCGGAAAGCTGGCGGCTAAATACGGCATCGGCCTTCAGACCCACCTCGTCGAGTCGAAGTGGGAGGCCGCCGAGGCAAAGCGTCTTTTCCCGGACTGCTCCTGCGACACGGAAATCTACGAGAAAGCCGGGCTGATGGATCACGGGCCGGTGGTGGCTGCCCATTTCATATTCCCCTCAGAAGATGATATCAGAATCCTGAAAAAGCATGGCGGCTACGCGGTCCACTGCCCGGACGCAACAGTCAACGTCATAGCCGGAATCACTCCCGTGTCAACCCTGGCAAAGCAGGGCATGAATCTGGCGCTCGGAAGTGACATAGCGGGCGGACATTTGCCCGGAACATATACGCAGGCTGCGCGGGCAGTGCAGTTCTCAAAGCTGAAATGGCTGTATGAGACTCAGGGGGATGAGGTGATTGCATTTGCAAATGCCTTCTACATGGCCACCAAAAAAGGCGGCTCCTTGTTCGGAAATGTCGGCAGCCTGGAGCCGGGGTACGTCTTTGACGCGCTCGTCATCCGGGACTTCTCCGATCCGTTCCGGAGGATCACGCCGGCGGAGACCGTAGAAAGATTCTGCTATACCGGCACGGCGGCTGACATAACGGACAGATTTATGAATGGGAAGAGGCTGTAAAACTAATTTCACGGTTACAAATCAAGCGGAATGCCTTCAACTTCAAGAAGGTATTCCGCCGTTTTTTTAAGCTCATTAGTGTTATAATATATACATCTTTTATAATTAATTCTTACAGCATGAAAGGGGAAAAAAGTGAAACAAAAAATCTTATGTACTATTTTAAGTGCCGTGCTGTGCCTGACTCAGGCGGCACCGGCATTTGCAGCCCAGGTCTATGATACTGCTGATGCAGGCAAAGTAACCATTGCGGAATCTTACGAGACCGAAGAGGACGCAGAAAGTGTACTGCCAGAAGATATCTCAGAAGATTCGAGAACTGTTTCCGAAGCTGAGAGTCCGCTGACAGAGATATTTGAATCTGCTGATGAGATCGATGATACCGGCACTGCGGTTCCGGACTCTGAAATCGAAAAACCTGATTCCGTAGACCCGGAGATTGAATCTACAGACCCGGCTCTTGTTCAGAACGAAACGGATGAAGAAAATATATTCATCGACGATGCAGGCACATGGTTTAGCAGCTCCCGGACCGTGAAAAACTCGGCTGCACCTGTACCCGGGCCATTCCCAGATGTCCCCAAAAATCACGCATTTGCCAGCGCAATTACATGGGCAGTAAGTAAAGGTATCACCAAAGGATATACGGACACCGGTCTCTTCGGCATTAACGACACCTGTACCAGAGGTCAAATCATGATGTTCCTCTGGCGTTATGCTGGTAAGCCGGAGCCAAAGGCTGCGGCGGCAAGTCCATTTTCTGATGTTCCGAAGTCTCACGCGTTCTATAAAGCGATCCTATGGGGAAGCCAAAAGGGAATCACAAAGGGATACAGCAATGGCAAGTTCGGAATCA
The DNA here is from genome assembly GCA_045112915.1 of Lachnospiraceae bacterium. GTDB lineage: Bacteria > Bacillota > Clostridia > Lachnospirales > Lachnospiraceae > Chordicoccus. Next base: position 28,755 of record JBGUIK010000115.1, on the reverse strand, counting down.
ATGACTACTGCACCCGCGGTCAGATTATGACTTTCATCTGGCGCTACAGGGGAGCTCCCTCACCTAAATCTACAAAAAATCCATTTAAGGACAGCATCACCCCGGCATACCTCAAAGCAGTCATCTGGTCCTATGAAAAAGGTGTTTCCAGCGGTTTTTCGGATGGAACGTACAGGGACACCAAGCCTTGCTCTCGCGGCGAGGCAGTAAAATTTCTTCATAATATGCACCTAAAAACTACTAGTGTCAGTGGAGGAGGAAGCGGGACTACAGTTGTTCCAAGTACAAATAAATTTGTACTAAATACAAATACGAAAAAATTTCATTACCCATCTTGTTCAAGCGTTAAGACTATCAAAAATCAGCATCGTAAGGACTATACGGGAAGTAGGGCAAATGTGATTGCAATGGGATATACCCCCTGTAAAAGATGCAATCCGTGAGTATTCAGGGTTGCTGCAGCGGGTTATAAAAAATCCTATCAAATCGGTCCTGCGGACCGGTGTGTTGGGCATATAAAAAATAATCATAGGAATATCGAGACCCGCTCGCTCAGTCCTCGGATTCCAAAATAATAGCCGCCGGGACGGAAAATTACGCATTCTGTCCCAGCGGCTATTAACACTTTTATTCAGATAGTTCCGGCGCTTTTCTGACATTTTGTCCCAACTATCTCCGGTACTTTTCTGGCATTTTTGTCCCAACTATCTCCGGCGCTTTTCCAACATTTTTGTCACAACTATCTCCGGCGCTTTTCCAACATTTTTTGTTTCAAATATGATTCGTATTTCCATATTTGCTCGCATTTTGCTATAATAAAGCTAAGTTTTCAGAACAGACCTGCGGCCTTATCCCCTCGGATTTAAGGCGCGGTTTCTTACATCTGCAGATAAAGGAGGATCTCATTATGCTTTACGATGGAAAAATCTGGATCGGCACGACCGACGATGGCGAGAGAGCAATGCTTCTGCCAAAAATGGCCAACAGACATGGCCTTATCGCAGGCGCGACCGGTACCGGCAAGACGATCACGCTGAAAGTCATGGCTGAATCATTCAGTGATCTCGGAGTTCCGGTATTCTTCGCCGATGTCAAGGGCGACCTCGCGGCTACAATGTTCGAGGGCAAAGACAGCGAGGACATGCAGAGAAGAATCGAGAAGTTCGGGCTTGAGGAAGCCGGATGGGACTATGACAGCTATCCGACGACCCTCTATGATCTGTTTGGCAAGAACGGTATCCCGCTCCGCACAACAATTTCCGAGATGGGCGCTCCTCTTCTCTCCAGAATTCTGGACCTCAATAACCTGCAGACAGACCTTATGTCCGTTGCTTTCAAGATTGCGGATGACCAGGATTTGCTCCTTGTTGACACCAAGGACCTTAAAGCCCTGCTCAATTACATGGGCGACAACAATAAAGAGTTTGCCGCTGAGTACGGCAACATCGCAAAGAACTCCATCGGCGCAATGCTCCGGGCAATCGTAGCCCTTGAGTCAGAGGGCGGCGACCAGTTCTTCGGCGAACCGGGCATCAATATTCATGACTGGTTCACGACGAGTCGCGACGGCAAGGGTATGATCAGCATCCTTGACAGCCAGACCCTGATCAACAACGGCCGTCTCTACTCCACATTCCTCCTGTGGATGCTCTCCGAGCTCTTCGAGACCCTGCCGGAAGTCGGCGATCTTGACAAGCCGAAGATGGTATTCTTCTTCGATGAGGCGCATTTGCTCTTCAGCGGCACCTCCAAAGCTCTGCTCGACAAGATCGAGCAGGTCGTAAAGCTGGTCCGCTCCAAGGGCGTCGGCGTCTACTTTGTCACACAGAATCCGCGTGACGTCCCGGACAACGTTCTCGCTCAGCTCAACACGAAGATCGAGCACGGACTCCGCGCGTACACACCGGCTGAACAGCGCGCTGTCAAAGCTGCCGCGCAGGCTTTCCGCGAGAATCCTGCGTTCAATACCTATGAGACGATTCTTGCCCTCGGAACCGGCGAGGCAGTCATCTCCTACCTCGGCGCAGACGGTATCCCGACGGTCGCACAGAAGGTCAATATTCTGCCGCCGCAGAGCCGCATGGGCTCCATCACAGAATCCGAGCGCGATAACGCGATAAAGAGCAGTGTTCTCTACACCAAGTATAAAGATCCGGTGGATCCGGACTCCGCATATGAGTTCCTTGAAAGACGAGGTGTCGAGATGGCTGAGGCCGCTGCCGTTGCCGCTGCCAAGGCTGCTGAAGAAAAAGAGGCCGCCAAGGCTGCTGCCGCAGCTGAGAGAGAGGCTCAGAAAGCGAAAGAACGCGAGGAGGCCGCAAGGCGCCGCGCTGCCCAGTCTGTCGGAAGCACTGTTGCGGGCACAGTCGGACGTGAGGTCGGCAAGACATTCGGCGGTAAGTTCGGCAAGTTCGGTCAGACCATCGGCGGCAACATTGGCGCAAGCCTTGGGCGAGGCGTGATGGGAACGCTCTTTAACAAGATTAAGAAGTGATTGAACAGTTCCTTCATTCCAAAGCTTCCTTCAGATGATATACGGAACTAACCTCTACACAAAACGCAAACAGAAATCCGGCCAGTGCGGCCGGATTTTTGTTATGCTTCACCACTCTTATGTGTCATTTCCACCTTCTCCCCAATCCGCGCGTAATTTGCAATCTGCGGAAAGAATTAACAAGTCGATAGTCGATTTGATAAAGCATCTGCAAGTTCGCTAATTGATTTGATATTCGTTTGATTCTTGTTTGCTCTTCGTTGTCGCCTCGGAAGCGACCACGAGGAACATAATTCTTCATATAATGATCTCACAAACAAGAAAACAAGTAATCGCAGGAAGTACAACAGGCAATAATTCCCGATTACTTCAGAAAAAAGATAAGGGGGATCACCATCATGAAGAAAAATCTTACAGAACTCGTATTCATCATCGACAAGAGCGGTTCCATGTCAGGGCTTGAGGGCGACACAATCGGAGGCTTCAACTCCATGCTGAAGAAGCAGCGCGGAGAAGATGGCGAAGCTTATCTCTCCACGGTCCTCTTCGACACCGAGGAGCAGGTGCTCTACGACCGCGTACCGATTGATAAAGTTCCCGAAATGACTGCGAAAGACTACGTTCCCGGCGGCTGCACCGCGCTGCTCGACGCGATGGGCGGAGCGATCAAGCATATCCACACAATCCACAAATACGCCCGCGAGGATGACCGGCCGGAAAAGACCATGTTCATCATCATCACGGACGGCTGCGAGAACTCCAGCCGCAGGTACAACCTTAAAAAGGTCCGCGACATGATTGAAAAACGCAAAGCAAAAGACAACTGGGAATTCCTTTTCCTCGGTGCAAATATCGACGCCGTCAAAGAAGCCGCCTCCTTCGGCATCAACGCCGACCGCGCAGTAGAGTATTGCAGCGACTCCGACGGTACTTCACTCAACTACAGGGTCCTGACAGAAGCTGTCAGCAGCTATCGCACAAAAGCATCTCTTGATCCCGGCTGGAAGGCTCCGATCGAGGCAGATATGAAGAGGCGTCGCCGCAAGTAATATTGGATAATAAGCGTGAATCATCGGTTATTCAATTGCCAAGTAGTTCACCACCATAACATCAACTCAGGGACTTGAACTTGAAGGTAAGCTCCGCACGATCCAAATGCAGTTCCAAGTCCCTAATGAAAGAATACCTCTATACCACATAAAATCAGCCCCGAGGCACGAACCTCGGGGCTGATTTTGTATTATCCCAGCGTCTGCTCCTGATGATCGAACAGCGCAATATTGATAGTATCAATGTCATAGACTTCATTGACAATGAAGAACTCCACAATGAGGTCGAACTTGCTGCTCGGAGAAATAGCATAGCCGGCACGCGATAAAAGATCTTTAGTTTGGTCAAGATCGAGCCTCAGCGCAACTGCCAAAGCTAATGCAGTCTTCTTTCCCGGCTGATAATCGCGCCGGCTGCGTATCTTTGAGAATAATTTGCGATCAATGTTAGCCCTTTTATAGACCTCGACATCCGTCATCTCTTTCTCATCAATGAGGCGGAGCAGCGTCTCGGAAAAGGTCTCCGCAAGGACAATATCAGAATCCTCAAGCTTCTTTTTCTTTTTGTGTGCCGGAGCTGCTTCTTCCAGCTTCTTTTTCTTCTTAAGAACAGAAGCCGCAGGTCTAAAGGAGAATCTGGGACTTGACTTTGCGGCAGATTCCAGAGGTGCCGGCCTAGGTGCCGCAGATTTCGGCATAGAAGCCTGAAACATGTCGAATTCCGGTTCCGCAGATTTCGGCACGTCAGGCTGAGGCATACCGAATCCCGGTGCAGCAGATTTCGGTACGCCAGGCTGAGGCATACCGAATCCCGGTGCAGCAGATTGTGGAACCCCCATATATTCCGACATATCCGAATGTGACGACTCCGGCTCCCACGCTGATTCTTTGTCGATATCAGCCATTTCAGTCAGCTGATCTTCCAGGAATTCACTCTCGGCTATATCATCAGCCCACAGATTATCCCCTTGTCCACTCTCTTCTGTCCTGTAAGCCTGCAGATTATCTTTACTTCCACTATCGGCTGCCCTGTCAGGTTGCGCACTCTCCCATCCTGGTCTGCTCACCTGATCAGTTTGAAGTTTTTCCTCTCTTCTCCCGTTTTCCGCTCCGTCAGCCTGCAGGTCATGTCTTCTTCGACGTTCAGCCGTTCCATAAGCCTGCAGATCGTCTCTTTTTTGACTATCGGCTTTCCTGGAAGCCTGCAGATTGTCCCATCTTCTGCGTTCAGTGCCTCTCAGATTACCTGTTACCAGCCCACTATATTCTTTCACCAATTGGGCATTAACATAATGCTCATCAATAAAAGCCTCGACCGCATCGGAATATTTCCCCGAGAGCTCATAAGCCTCCTTACCGAAAACGACCAGATAGACTGTCATATTTGAATGCTCAAGATAGCTGCGAATCTCTTCGACCGCAGTTTTTAATGCTGCCTCCTTGGGATATCCGTATGAGCCGGTAGAGATCAGCGGGAATGCTACAGATTTGCATCGTTTAGCCTCAGCGATACGCAGCGAAGTCCTGTAACATGATCGCAGGATCAATTCCTCACCATTTCCTCCGCCTTCCCACACAGGGCCAACAGTATGAATGATGTATCGGGCCTTCAGCGCATAACCGCTCGTCACCGCTGCCAGGCCCGGCGCAATCTCACCTATCTTCTTTCTCGCTGCCAAAAGGCGCTTCTCTCCCGCCGCGGCATAGACAGCCGAATCCGTCCCCGAACCGATCTGAGGATACGGGTTGGTCGTATTGACTATTGCGTCACATTCCATATTTACAATGTTGTTGCGTATTATATGAAGCGGCATAATTTTCCTTTCCGATGAAACTTTCCGATGAAACAAACCTGCAAAGTAATTCCGTGAACTACATACTCGTCATTCTCTCAAGTGTCGACAGCACCTATGTCCAGATGTTTCTAAACGCGCAATGTCTATCGCCTATTATTTACACGCGCACACCACCATTGTCTGTCGTCAGATTTAATATTTATTATACTATAAATCCATTACATTATTTTTATGATTTTTCATTCGGATAAAGCAGTATCAAAACTGCTTCGGCGTTCTTGCCGCGACGTGCGCGGCGCGAAAGCGCCTTCCACTGTGCATGTATGCAATCCACCGCAGTATTTTAATCTCCTTCGCATGTTTGTGTCCCATGTCAGAGCAAAGTTTTATTTTGAGCATTCAGAACTAAAGTCATGAGAGTTTTACGTCAGAGATTAAATCCGATTAGTATGAGTCCTAATAAAATGATTGTTGATGATCATGTTGCGTCAGCTTGTGATAATTAATGAAAATCCAGCACGATTTTTCCTAATTTCAATCTTGATTTCCGAAATATTACCAAATTCAGTGCAGTCGGAAATTTGGCAGTTGATTTTGGAGAATAACGCACATATGCAGTGCCATACTAGGGTCAAATCAAGTTGCATAGGCAGTATCAACAGCTCATTTTTATTTAAATCAGCTGATTGTCTGAATAAAATAGGTGCTCAAAAGCAGTCACTTTGGTTGTTATTGTTATGAGATTACGGTAAAACTCACTTATATCAAGTTTTTACCAGCAGTATCTCAAAAGTGGTTTCGGCGAACGCTACTGCCCTCCATGCCATCCGGGCAGTCATCAATGCCAGTTTGAGCTATCATGACTGCCCGCCATCAATTCTTGCTTTCAGTAGACTTGAGTTGATTTCTTTGTTGGCGACTGCCCACCCTATCACCCGAGCAGTCTTGAAACGCCGCATCGATCTAAGATAACTGCCCGCCATCATTCTTATTTTCAGTAGACTAAAGTTGATTTCAATAAAAGCGACTGCCCACCCTATCATGAACTGCTATCACCCCCGGGCAGCCAACGCACGCCGAACTGAATAAAGATGAGCCCTGCACAAAAAAAGAGCTGCCGCATTTATGCGACAGCCCCTGCTCATCAACACTCCCCGGCAAACAGCCCCTCGAACCACGCGGAGCGCTCCCTGCCACTGATTGCCTCATTATCATACAGATGTTTCAGATACTCATAGATAAGTGAAACCGCGCTGCTCTCCTTCACAAGGAACATCCGCATAATTGCCTCACCAGGCAATATGACAGTAATCATAGCCTGAGACTGCGTTACTTCGACATTAAATGAATTATCCTCAGGAAATCTTTCATCCTCAATGATCCGGAAATCGTGTGTATCACACACCTGCTGAAATCTTCGCAGCATTTTATACATAATATCTCTGCTGAGGGGGATAGTAACTTTTTTGGGCAACTCCTGCATATATCCGGTGTTCAGATTGTATCGCAGCGTGTTCCCGGGCACAATGAAGTGATTGCGTTCCTTTGCTGCGTTAAGCCCCTTCTTGAATTCCTCTGAGTAATTGACCAAATCGTAAATCTGCCGGCTCGCGGCACCCTCTTCAATATTGAGATTTGTATTTATAAGATTATCATTCTCTTCATATATGGATGCCATGCAGATGCCGGGAATAAATTCATATTTCTCATCCGGTGAGCTGCGGAAAGCAATGAACGACCGCAGAGATGTCGTCAGGTCCATCTTTTCTGCAAATGGCTTCGCCCTCTTCCTCCACCTCGCAACCACATCACGATAATGGCTGCACAGTCTCTCGTCTCTGTAGAGCACACCGCTGTCCATGTTCCCCGAATAGCAGAACACGCAGTTCTTCGTGACGACAGCATTTGTCATGAACTCTTCAAAGGTCCTCAGAGTTGACAGTGACGCATAATAATAGAACGGATAATAATTCTCGCACCTGCACATTGTGATCAGCATACTTCCAAGGCTCTCAATAGCATAAAGCCGGTCCTTCGCATGAATGTCATCAGAGCCGTTCATTGCCATGATGTACTCAATAGTATTTGTTTTATTTGCCTCCCTCACTTGCTGGAGCACAGAAAAAACATCTTTGTCACAAATAGTTTCAAATATTGTGACATCCCCATCATTCAGTCCTTCACAGATCGTCGTATAAATCCGCATGAGGACATGCATTTTTCCGTGGACCACAGACAGATTAGCCATCTTATCAGCCGCCGGAGCCGCAAAGTCGAACTCCTTGATGCTGAACTCTCCGACCGGAGTCGTCAGAAAACGCTCCACAGCCTGCATACCGCGATACTTATACTCTCCGATACTGTCAATCTGGTATGATTCAAGAAGACTGTTACGCTCATTATAATTCAGGCGGAGCGCATCCGCGATTTCCTCAACAATCTCCGCTTTGGCCGGCAGTCTTGTTCCGTTCTTATACTTGAAAAAAGCAGCCCTTGATATATTCATACTCTGAATAATATCATCGACTGCAATTTTCCTGATTCGCATAATGCTGGAAAGTTCGTCCGAAAAATTTCCCACAGTTCCCTCATCTCCTATGTTTCAGACATATTTCTCACTTTATCCCCGGAAGGTATCATAATACTGATAATCCAAAAGATTATTAAATATTATAAAGAATTTATTCTTTCTTTTCCAGCCTTTTGCAGACTAATCACTGTACACTGAACTGTAGACTGGCGGATTGAGACAATTTTTGGTGAAATTGACATTCGCATAATCCGCAGCATCGTTTCTCTTCGCTGAAAAACTAATGAAACATGCGATGCCTCCGCTGAAATGATTGTGCCCGGAAACGCCCTTAAATGATATACTAAGAATAATCAGCCGGTTAATTAAAGACATACCGATAAGATATTACCCCGTTGACTTAACTGTATACTGATGAAAATTCAGGCGGATAAGCAATACCGGCGCACATCAAAGACTTAATGACTTACTAAACTCACCCGACTCAGAAAAAAGAGGTAGATATGATTGCAAATGAATCCTGCTGGAACTGCTGTCTCACCACCGCGTTAAGACGCGCGAAAGCGCTCCCGGTGCCTCCGGAAAAAACAGAGGAAATGCTCGCGGAGATCCGCCGCGCTGCCGACGGCTGCAGAGGCAGCGAGTCCGCGCCTGCCATGTCCGCAATTCTGACAAATGTCATGAAAATGTATGCCGACGTCGATGACCAGTACGTCGAACCGAAACGCAGATTTAATGAGCTGATGCTGAATCTTGAGGAGCGCATAGCGGACGAAGTCATGGCAGACGAAGACCCGCTGAAGCGCGCGGTGCAGTACGCGATGGCCGGCAACTATATCGATTTCGGTGCCCTCGACGTTGTGACTGAAGATAAACTTATGGAGATCCTGGCGGGAAGCAGCAATATAGCGCTCAGTTCGAAGACCCTGGACCGTCTGAAAAATGACCTGATTTCTAAAAAGAAGCTTGTCTATATAACGGACAACTGCGGTGAAATCGTCATGGACAAGATCCTGATCCGACTCATCCGGCAGATGAATCCCCTGCTCGATGTGACTGTCTTAGTTCGCGGAATGCCCATCCACAACGACGCTACAGTAGAAGACGCGGCATTCGTCGGCCTTACTGACATCGCTCCGGTCATTGGGAACGGGACATGCGCCCCGGGCACACCGCTTGACGGACGCCTTATAGTACCTGAGGAGATTAGAGAGCTGCTTGGGGGTGCTGACATTTGCATCTCAAAAGGTCAGGGGAACTTTGAATCCCTGCACGGCAGCGGCCTCAACATCTATTACCTCTTCCTGTGCAAATGCACCGCCTTCATGGACAGGTTCGGCATGGAGCAGTTCGCGGGCGTGTTGGTAAACGAACGCGATGTCATGATTTGATTCACACATCTTCCAGTTCTTCTGTCCGCTCCTTAAGAGCCCGGAAGAACTTTTTTGCGTCCGTCGGCGGCCCGCCTTCCTGATAATCCTCCTCGGAATCATAAATATTCTCAATTGTCAGCTGGTTCGTGTACCCGCAGCAGGTGCATTTCCAGACCTTGTTGTGGTCATCAAAATCGTCCTGCTCGTTCAGGTAAGCGCCGCAGCGGTCGCAGTACCACTCGATCCCCGGAAAGAGCTTGTCTAAATCATCCCCCTCATAATAGTATTCGGTGTAACTGTCCTTTGCAAATGCCTCCGCCGCCGACATATCCGTCGCCCTCGGCGCGAACCCGCTATCGTACGCATAGAGGAGCCTCCGGACCTCGTTCCGCATCAGGGCTCCGAACACGAGCCATGTGAACGCGTTGATGCAGTTATCGAGCGTCTCGGCATTCCACTCCGAGAGCACATAATCCATGAGCAGGTTAAAGGTCTCATCGTCGAAGGCGAAGAGCTCGTTCTCCTTCTCATAGGCGCTCATCTGAGCTCGCTTCATAATAATCGCGTTTATATATTCCGCAAATGTCGCTATGAGCCTGTCCCACGCCTCCCCCGTCTGGTCTTTCACAATGTCCGCGTAGAGGATCCATAGGTTGAGAAGCTTCTCAGGCTCTTTGATGAGTTCTGCGGCAACCCTCTTCTGAATGAGATTTGCAGCCCTCCGCTCCTTCTCGATTCCGCTCTTGGCAGTCCCAATCAGACGGCCGACGATCTGGCTCACCCGGGTGCTGCTGCCTCCGGTGTAAAAACCTGATTTATTCCGGACCGCCAGTATCACATGATCCGTGTCAGAGAACAGGGCTTCTGTCTTTTTGGGCTCACCGGGTCCCATTTCGAATACGATCATGCTGGGGAAGAAAAAATCCAGCAGATCAATATTATGGGGGATCGGCTGTTTCTGCACATTCTGAAAAAGCAGCGAAGCAATATATCCAAGCCGAAGCTCGTTAAAGGGCTTTGCCCTTTGGACGGGATTCTTATCGGAACTCATGTAGTTGCGGCCTCCTAAAACTTTGTTGATTTGATTATAGCATAGCCGTGTCAGTAGGTATTTGGAAAGATTTTGGGGGTAAGAAAGGGACGGTTCCTTTCACGTAGAACCGTCCCTAAATCACCATCATCTTTTCTTCAAATATAAAAATACTCCGAGGCAGCCCGAAAGCGCAAACAGCAGCCCGACGATCATCGTTCCTCTCGGCACGCTCGTCGTGCCGACCGGGTCTCTTGGCTTTGACGGATTGGCGGGATTCACCAGGATCGTCTTGGTCTCCCCGATCGCCGCGTTGAGGCTCGTCCCCACCTTAATATTCTCATATGTCTGACCGTCAAACTCATACTTGACGATCGCGTGAGAATTCTGGAACCAGCCGGTCCTTCCCTGCTTCACAATGTCGGTGACTTCACACTCAACTTCGACTGCATTTGCACGAAACGAGTGATTGTTGATAATTCCAACAAGTCCGATCACAAAAAGAAGAATGCCGAAGGCGATGATCGCAAAATTGTAACCCATGCTTCTGCTGCCGTTGTTGTCCATAGTCATGTCCCTTTCAATACAAGTCTGTTGCTGTGAATCCTGATCCTTTGCCGTAAGCTTTGGGTCTTAAACATTATATCCTATATTTTACATTTTAATGCAAATATCGGAGTGACTTTGCTCTTTGTGAATTATAGTACGTAAAACCAAAAAACACAATGTCACAGGCTGCGTTGCGAAGGCTCAGCTCAGCGTAAATCACGCCATAATCTAAAAAAGCAACAGTTTTTTTGATTTCTTGGGTTATTGCTGCCTTTGGTCCAGGGGCTCATCTCCCATAATTCTTGAAAGGCATCGTTTTTTGGATTTCTTGGGTTTTTTGCTGCCTTTCATCAGGGGGTTCATGTCCAGCAATTCTTGAAAGGCATCAATTTTTGGATTTCTTGAGCTTTTTGCTGCCTTTGGTCCTGGGGTTCACATCTCATGTTACTGGGAAGTAAACATTGACAGCTCGGAGCGCGAAATGTATCCTTGAGGCATGTAGCCGGAGATATTATCACAAAGTATCATCGGCAGCACAACAAAGCATATCAAAGCCATAATAAGGATAAAAATCAATATGAAAAAAACAATCGCTCTCCTGACAGCCGCCTGCCTCCTGCTTGGCGGCTGCCAACTCAATTCACAAAAAAGCGAGCCCGGCGCGGCAACCGATTCCGCGGTCATAGCCAACGACAGTTCCGGAAGCGGAGCAAATGCCGCAACATCCGGTCAAGGCGCCACCCTCGGCTACGACTGGACACAAAAGAATGATATGTCCGCCAACTCGACAGAAAGTCAAGCGCCTGTCCCAGAGATGGATGCAGAGGACGATCAGACCCTGTTCACCTTCTCTCAGATGAGCCTCATAAATAATGAGCTGGCTGAAATTGTACCGGACGACAATTACCGAACCACGTATGAAGTCTTCGTATATTCCTTCGCGGACAGCAATGGGGACGGTATCGGAGATCTGAACGGTCTCTATGACAATCTGGGCTACATAAATGACGGCCAGCTATCCTCAGGTATGGATCTTTCCGCCGGCGAGATCTGGCTCATGCCGATCTTCCCATCCCCGACATACCATAAGTACGACACAACGAACTACATGGATATCGATCCCGCCTACGGCACACTTGAAGACTTTGACAAGCTGCTAAAAGAGTGCCACGCAAGAGGCATAAATGTGATCCTGGACCTTGCGCTCAACCATACGTCGACGGAACACCCATGGTTCCTGGCGGCCAAAGACTATCTTGAAAAACTGCCTGCGGGAAAAGACCCGGTCAAGGATGAGTGCCCCTATGTTTGGTACTACACCTTTTCGCGTGAGCAGTATCCCGGTTTCGTCCCGATGGATGGCGCCTGGTACTACGAGGCCAGATTCTGGGAGGGCATGCCCGATCTCAATCTCAGCACTCCCGAGGTGAGGAACGAGCTCAGCACCATCATGAAATTCTGGCTGGACCGCGGCGTCGACGGTTTCCGCCTTGACGCTGTCACTTCCTATTACACGGACAACCGCGACGGCAACATGGAGTTCATGAAGTGGGTCGCTGACACAGTCCATGGTATAAACCCGAAAGCGTATCTCGTGGCTGAGGCCTGGACTGATCAGTCCTCCTACGCAAGCTACTACAGTACCGGCGTGAATTCTTTCTTTGACTTTGCCTACTCCGGCGCCGACGGCATCATTGCTCAGACGGCTAAGGGCAATATGTCTGCAAAGTCATTTGCAGAATCATTGGCAAATGAAGAAAACCTCTACTCGTCAATCAACGAACATTTCATCAATGCTCCGTTCTACACGAACCACGATATGCCCCGCAGTGCCGGGTATTATGCCGATGACGACGGCCCCCGCACCAAACTCGCCGGAGCGCTGAATCTTCTCATGACCGGCAACGCGTTTGTCTACTATGGAGAGGAGCTCGGCATGATGGGCTCGGGCAAGGATCCTAACTATCGGGCTCCGATGTACTGGATCTCTGAAGATGAGTGTGACGCGGCAGGCTCCGGTACCGAAACCAGTACTGAAGCCGAGCCCAAAGCTGACTCGAAAACCATCGAAACCAAGACCGAAACTGACCTGAAAGCCGCCGAAGCCAAGGCTGAAGCTGACTCAAGAGCCGCCGAAGCCAAGGCTGAAGCTGACTCAAAAGCCGCCGAAGCCAAGGCTGAAGCTGACTCAAAAGCTACTGGAGTAAAAACCGAAGCTGACTCAAAAGCTACCGGAGCAAAAACCGAAGCTAACTCGAAAGATACCATCGTCGAAACCAAAGCAGCCACAAAAATGGTTGAACAGGAAATGCGCGATATGATGTGCGACGGTCCGGCTGAGATGGACAATTTCACGATGAAGTTCGGCTCTGCCTACTCACAGACCAGCGACGAATACTCTATCTTCAACTATTACAGGAATGCGATTCGCATCCGCAATTCCTTCCCGGTCATTGCACGAGGCAGGACGGCGGTGGACTATGAAAGGACGAACGATTCCGTTGCCGCATTCACAAGAAGAGATCCGGATGGCAAATACGAGCCCGTCGAAATCTTCATCAATTCGACTAGTGAGCCGGCCTCGGTAGACATAACCGGTTCTGACTTCAGAGAGCTCAAGGCAGTTCTCACTGTCTCCTCAGATGAAGTTATGCTTGATGGCACAACACTTACGCTGCCGGCATTCGGCATCTGCGTTCTGGGAGAGACCAAGTAGGCGGATTCCCTGCCCCCTGCTAATGTGTGTACCCACTCGATTACTTTCACATTCCATCTCACGACTGAAGGCAGAATTCTACACAAGAAATTAAATAAAGTGGCTGGCACCTTATGATATGCTGCATCTAAGCATCACATCATAAAGTGCCAGCCACATTTACGTCTATTCATTTTTGCGGCTGGTCTTCTGCTTCCAACCTTTTGTATCCAGCCTTCTACTCCCAGCCTTTTACATCCAACGGCTTCTGCTTCCAGCCTTTTACATCCAACAGCTTCTGCTTCCAGCCAAGTTTTTATTCAGCGGTGACCGCATGAGTTCGGTTTAGTATTCTGTCAGCTGACGCTGACCCGAATCCCAGACTAATTCTAGCGAGCGAGACTTACTTTTCATTATATGCTCATTGTTTTTAGAAGTATGTCACAAGCCCATACAGGACCACGAACCCGATAATACACGGGAGGATATACTTGAAGTAGAACCTGAGGCCGGCAGGCACCTTAAGCCCGGTACCGGTGTTGACCTCTTTCATATAGTTTTCAAATCCCCAGCCATACTTCCATGTACAGAACAGCGTAACGATCATGGAGCCGATCGGCAGCACAAGATTGCTGACGAAGAAATCCTCGAGATCCATGATGCAGTTGCCCTCGCGCAGCGGCTGAATAAAGCTCCAGACATTGAAGCCCAGCGCGCACGGTACCGAGCCGATGGCAATGAGAATGCCGTTTATGAGGGCTGACTTTCTTCTGTCAGTTCCGTAAAGGTCATACGTAATACCCATGATGTTCTCGAAGACACCGATCATCGTAGACAGAGCCGCGAAGAACAGGAAGACAAAGAAGAACGTCCCGAAAAGACGTCCGCCCGGCATGGACAGAAAAACCGTCGGCAGGGTCAGGAAAATGAGACTCGGCCCCGCATCCGGAGATATCCCATAGGAGAAGCAGGCCGGGAAAATGATGAGACCTGACACGATCGCTACAAATGTATCCAGCGCCGTCACCAAAATCGCCTCGCCCAGAAGACTCCTGTCTTTTTCGATATAGCTTCCGAAGATTTCCATACCGCCCATACCGATACTCAGAGTGAAGAAGCTCTGATTGAGGGCGGCGATAATGACATTGCCGAGACCTGCCTGCGAAAGATTCTTGACATTTGGCAGCAGGTAGAAGGCAAGACCTTCCTTTCCTCCGGGAAGCAGAGCGCTGCGAATGCCGAGGAAGATCATAATAACGATCAGAGCAAGCATCATGAACTTTGTGATGCGCTCAACGCCATTCTGAAGACCGACGCCGCAGATAATGGATGTCAGAGCCATGACAATCAGCATGTTGCGGAGGAGGATCATGGGGGAGGACATCATTTGCCCAAACGTTTCCTGAATAAGATCAGTCGTCGCGCCCTCAAAGTGACCGGTCAGCATAAGTGTGAAATAATGCAGGATCCAACCCGAGACAACGGAGTAGAACATGAGGAGCACATAGTTGCCGGCGACGGCAAAATAGCCCATGATGTGCCACTTAGTGCCTTGCGGCTCAAGCTCTCTGAAGGCCGGCAGGATGCTCTTCCTGCTGAATCGGCCGATGGAGTATTCCATGGTGAGAACGGGGATGCCGAGCAGCACAAGGCAGACAAGGTAAATCAGGACGAAGAGTCCGCCGCCGTTCTGCCCTGTGATGTAGGGGAAACGCCAGACGTTTCCGATGCCGATGGCGCACCCCGCCGAGAGCAGGATGAAGCCAAGTCTGGAACCTAAATTTTCTCTAGTTTTCATAGCAACCTCTGTTTAGTGATTTAATGTACTGATGCATTATAGCACAAAAAATTTCAGTGTCAAAACATCCCGCTCATCCGGCACAAATTATCGTACCTTTGAGCGGGATTTGTTCTTCCATTGAAATCTTAGCATAGTGATGCAAGTAGGGACGTGAAGCTTCACGTACTGGGCAAAAGCGCGATTCAAGCACTGTCAGCTGACGCTGACCCGAATCTCACGTCAAGTCTCGCAAGCAAGATTGGAGTGAATTATTATCAGCGCAGGGTTGGGGGCATCCTAGCTCATCCCCAGTGCTTCCCGGATTGCTGTATCGTCCGCCGGGTCACAGAGACTCAGGGCCTCGGATCCTTCGAAATACGGGCTTATAACTGCGCGATACTGGTGATTATAATAATAGCCGAAATCGTCCTCAATGTCAGTGTAATACGTTGGCCAGGCTGTCCTCAGCTCTTCAGTGAACAAATTAGCGCTGTCACTGTTTATTGTATCGCTCATCGCAGTTCCGTCCTTTGAGATGAGCCAGATGCACTGATAGCCGCGCGCACACTCCTCAAGCACGATGCCGTTGCCTTCCGGGTAAGAAGCCGGGAAAGGCAATCCGTGAGCGAACCCCCACATGACTCCGCACTCTGCCACTGCGCCATCGATATATGTGAAGACGGCGAGACCTCTGTCCAAACCCTCCTCGTGGGTGAGAAGAAGTTCCGGAACGCCGTCCTTATCAATATCATAAATATAGTAACCGCGTCCGACATCCCCCTGAGCAGACGGTGCTTTCGCGACATAGGCATCGTGGATGGCCTGGGCGGTATTTAAAGCAAGACCGGTGGAGGTGGTCTGTGCTGCAGAAGCTGCATCGGGAGCGCCTACAGTCTCTTCTCCTGCGTTTGCGCCTGCGGCGGGTTCATTCACTGTAGCGTTATCGTTCGGGGCTGCCGCATTGTCCGCGGTTTCGTTCGCAGTCCCATTTGAGGAAGCTGTATTGTCCGCAGTGGCGGCTTCATTCGCGGCCGCGTTGCCTGCTGCCGTGGCATCGCCCGAAGCAGCGGCATTAATTGCCGCCGTGGTATCGCCCGAAGCAGTCGCTTCTTTTGTGTCTGCCGAGGTAGTTTCTCCCACAGTCTCTTTCTGTGAAGCTGTCGCGACATTTGAATTGTCCGGCTTATTATTGAGGACAATGTAGCCTGCCACACCTGCGGTGAGACCGGCAGCTACAGCAAGGACTGTTGCTAAAATGGTGATTTTTTTCATAGCGCGTACCTGTGAATGTTCAGATGAAGTCTTTTTTAAGTGCACCAAACATATCTTATACTATTATCTGAGTTAATTCCATGAATTTTTTCTGAGTCTAAGCGCTCAAGATTATGAGGCAACTGCCGCTCAATGAAATCAAGAATATAGTTGCCTCCTGCGATCCTCAGCTTCCAGCCGTGAGACCAAAAGGCAACCATACTCCATTGAAATCAAGAATACAGTTGCCTCCCGCAAGCCACGGCTTCCTGCCGTGAACCAAAAAGGCAACCATACTCCACGGAAATCATGAATTTAGTTGCCTCCCGCAATCCACGGCTTTCTGCCGTGAACCAAAAAGGCAACCATACTCCATTGAAATCATGAATACAGTTGCCTCCCATGAAATATGCCTCACGTCATAGAATCGAGCGAACGCTATATTCCCATTTCCATAGAAATGTGCAATAATTAACCCAATCTGCAATGCGGTTATTGCACGACTTAAAGGAGGTCATATGAAAACTCTCACAAAGATTCGGTACACGCTCCTAGCCGAAAGTCTCACTCTCGATGACACCGCGCGCAGGACCCACAAGGGCAGCTTCATCGAGCTGGCAGACGGTTACACCCGCTACGAACTTGAAGGGGACGGCGATGAATGCATCGTTCTCGTCCACGGCTTCTCTTCCCCATATTTCATCTATGACAACCTCTACGAGAGCCTACTCGCCCGCGGTTACCAGGTCCTCCGCTACGATCTCATCGGACGCGGCCTCTCTGACAGGCCGAAGGCGATATATGATGCCGACTTCTTTGTAAAACAGCTTGATGAGCTGACCGACGCGCTGCTGCCGGGCAAGACCTTCACTATAATCGGGACCTCAATGGGCGGCATCATCGGCACAAGATTCGTGCAAATGCACCCCGCCAAAGTCTCCCGCCTCATCCTCCTTGCCCCGGCTGTTATGGACACTTTCAAGGCACCCGGCGCCATGAAACTCAGCGACCTGCCGATCATCGGCGACAGGCTCTTCCGCCTCATTGCCCCTTATGTCATCATATCAAAATCCGCCGATGAGCTTGGTATGGCGACCGAGAAGGAAAAAGACAGATACATCCGAAGATTTGCGGACTTCGCGAGATACAAGGGCTACTTCCGAGCCCTCGCAAGCTCACTTGCCCACTGTATACTTGATTACGACACAGCCATGGAGGCTTACCTGGCCACTGCAGCCTCCGGGAAACCCATGATGGTCATCTGGGGAACCGAAGACCACACCATGCCCTACTATCAGATTGACCGCATGAAAGAAATATGCCCCAATGCAATCTATGTTACCTACCGTGATGCGCGGCACATGTTTGTATACGACGAAGCGGAGCGCACAGCCTGGGATATCGTCGAGTGGATGAATGATATCCCCAAAAATTGAAGATTAATTGATTGATGGCGGAAACAGCCGAATTCTTGGATGAATGGTATCCCCAAAAATTGAAGATTAATTGATTGATGGCGGAAACAGTCGAATTCTTGATTCTATGACATGATTGCTGTCTTTGGTCGCGGTGGCGTTTTTTAGTTTGACAGTCGTTTTATTTATATCAGCTATCGCTTACCCGATTCCCACGCCAGGTCTCGTGAGCAAAACTTGAATCAGGATGAAATCCGGCCTCACAGCCGGATTTTTCTGTTGCTTAGGCTCATCTAAGCGACATTCATCGCTCTTGACCGTTCAATCTGAAAGTCGGCAGTCGATCTTGGAAAAAAGTGCATTTGCGCAGTGCCATACAAGACTCAAATCATGTACCATAGGCAGTCACACTAGCTCGTTTCTAAATAAATCCGCTGACAGTCCGTTGAAATGTACCGTCTAAAAGCAGTCACCTTTATTGATTTTAATAATTGGTGATGGTAAGGCTACTTATGCCCAAATTTGAACTGGCAGTAGCTCAAAGGTGCTTTCGCCGAAAGCTACTGCCGTCTATCACATTCGGGCAGTCAACATGCGCCGAGCAAAACCAAGGTGACTGCCTGCCTTCTTTTTTGTCTTCAGTTGATTTGCGCTGATTTCTTTGTTAGCGACTGCCCGACATATCACTTGGGCAGTCAACAATCGCCGAACTGAACCAAGGTGACTGCCTGCCTTCTTTCTTGCCTTCAGTTGATTTGCGCTGATTTCTTTGTTAGCAACTGCCCGACATATCACCCGGGCAGTCTCGATGCACCGTTTTGACCTATGTTGACTGTCTGCCGTCAATTCTTGCTTTCAGTCGATTGAAAGTAATTTCAATGATACCGACTGCTCGCTACAACTCTGAGCAGTCAACTAGCGCCGCATTGAACTATACCGACTGCCTGCCGTCAATTCCTGCTCTCAGTCGATTGAAGGTGATTTCTTTGTTTGCGACTGCCCACCATATCACCGGGCAGTCAACATGCACCGAACAAAACCAAGGTGACTGCCCACCTTCCTATTCCTATTTTCAGCCAAATAAAGAGAATTTCAATAAACACGACTGCCCACCACACCAACAAAATAGGCTGCCGCAGCTCTTACGAACTGCGGCCGCCCAATTCTTATCTTGATAAATCCTAAATTACTTGCTCAGTGCTGCAAGCAGGCTGAGCAGCGAGCTTCCGTCAAGCTCCATGCCCTGTGCCGGGGCTGCCTGCTGCGGCTGTGCAGCCCCGCCGAACATGCTCATAAGGCTGCCGAGACTGCCGGCGCCGGCGGACTGCTGCTGCGTGTTGGCAGCGGAGACACCGGAAAGAAGAGCCGGCGCAATGTTGGCAAGAACAGAGCTGACCTGATCCTCAGACATGCCGCTCTGACCCGCCAGCTGATTCATGACGTTGCCATAGTTTCCGCCAAGGATGTGGTTAAGGATCTTGTCGCCGTCATCCGCATCAGCGTCAGCAAGCTGAAGCTCCATCGAGTTCGTGTTCTTGTGCTGTGTGAGAGCACCGAGCAGAGATAAAGCACCCTGCTGGCTCTGCGCATTCTTTGTCAGATACTTGATAAGAATCGGAATAGCCAACGGCAGAAGTCTCATAATTGCGGACTGAGATGTGCCGGTCTTGCCGGACAGATTATTGACCGAAGACTGTGTCATCATGGAACCAAGAAGCAGTGATAATAAATTCATGTTTACCTCCTCATAAAAGCTGGTAGTTGTTGATGAAAATCCAGGGGATTTTCTAATATTTTGTAATCGCTTACGGCGATTCATTCACAATTCAGGCCTCGCTTAGTGAGTACCCAACCTCATCGATCGGTGATTATGAATCAGCCCAAACTCAGCCGGCTCACAATCTTCCGTGCCCGCCCTCAGCGCACTGAAGCTCAGGTCATTGAAGCTAAAGACATTGAGTTTCAAGGTATTGGCAAGCACACAACCCGCATTTACCTCTTACCCTTATCATAAACCTCGCCTGCCGCCTTCGGCGGATGATTCCTCTTCGAGAAGAACATCAGGAGCAGCAGGGTCAGGATGTACGGAATCATCAGGAACAGGTCCGAATAGATAGACGCAAGTCCCATAGCCAGGCAGAGCTGGTAGCCGCCCGCCCTCGCGATGCCGAAGAAAATGCAGACGAAGAAAGTCGGAATGATGTTCCAGTTGCCGAAAATCATCGCGGCGATGGCAAGATAGCCGTAGCCAAGATAAATACTCGGTGAGAACTGAGACAGCAGCGAGTATGCGAAGCAGATGCCGCCGATACCGGACAGACCGCCGGAAATCATGACGGAGATAAAACGCGTCTTCGCAACATCACCGCCGGCCGCGTCGACCGCCTGAGGATTCTCGCCGCAGGCGCGAAGTCGCATACCGAACTTCGTCTTATACATGAGATACCATGCATAGGCAGCGATGATGAGAATAATGATCTCGAACGGGTAGATATTTGTAAATATCGCGCCGATGACCGGGATCTTGGAAATGCCGGGAACACTGAAACGCGGGGATACACCGAGCGTGAACTTATTCGAAGCATTTCCGAAAAGCGCTGTGTTGATCGTCGTCGTGAGGAAAGTCGTCAGGGCAACGCCAAGGATATTGATGACGACACCGCTGATGACCTGATCCGCGCGGAACTTGATGCAGAGCAGCGCGTGGATAATCGCGTAGATGGCGCCTCCGATGAAGGAGAACAGCATCGCGACATAAATAATTGAAGAAGAGCTGAGACCGGTATTCATGCCGAGGAACACCGCGACGACCGCTCCGCAGAAAGCTCCGAAGCCCTGGAAGCCTTCGACCGCAAGGTTCGTGATACCGCTCTTCTCGGAGTAGATACCGCCGACAGCCATAATGAAAAGAGGAATTGCAAATGCCAGACCGCTGGTAATCATCGCATTAATATAACTCATTTGCTCTCAGCCTCCTTTCTCGCTTTCTCGATGGCACGCTTCTCATCAGCAATCCGATTCAGCTTATTCTTAGACAGATATCTGAAGAATCCGCTGCATGCCGAGAAGAGAAGCAGAATGCCCGTAATAACGGAAGCAATTTCCTTGGCTACGCCAAGTGTCGAGGACATATAGTTCGCGCCGTTCTGGAAAATTGTGATCAGGACGGATGCAAATATTGCGCCGACCGGAGTATTATTTCCGAGCAGCGCTGTCGCGATCGCGTCATAGCCCATGCCGGCCAGCGTCTTCGGAATAATTGTATTTGTGTAGCCGAGATAATATGTAACACCCGCAAGACCCGCCAGGCAACCGGAAAGCATCATCGACATGATAATGGACTTGCCGACATTGATGCCCGCATACGTCGCGGCGTTCCTGTTGGAACCGACAGCGCGCAGGTCAAAGCCAAAAACAGTCCGGTCGAAAATGAACTTGACCACGAACACCATAATGAGCGCGACCACAATGCCGAGGGGCACATTGCAGTAGTAACCGCCGATCAGGACCTTCGTCCATGTCAGTCTGGCATCTGAGCTGCAGATCTTCGATGACCGCGTGATCGAATCGACATATCTGGAGTTGATAAAGAAGCCGGTCAGGAAACTGATAATGTAGTTGATCATGATCGTCGAAACGACTTCATGGATATTGAACCTGTACTTCAGGAAACCGACAAAGGCTCCGAGAAGTCCGCCGACCACAAGACCGACAATAATAACGAGCGGCTTCGCGACTGCTGCCGGAAGAGCCTTATTGTAGCCCACAAGGATCGTCGCCATGAAACCGGACATAAGCATCTGACCTGCGATACCGATGTTAAAGAGTCCGCATCGGTATGCAAATATAAATGCCAGCGCCGCCAGAAGCATCGGAGCCATGATGTTGAGGAACGCGAAGAAGTCCGACAGCATGCCGTTGCCGGCGCCGTAACTTGCCTTGGCTGCAAATCCGTTGCCGGCCAGGAAGCTGTAGAAAGCTGTGAGCGGATTCTTGCCCAGAATCAGAAGGAAGATGCTGGAGACAATGAGCGTGAGGATGATCGTAAAGATCGGGACCGTGACGCTGTTCCATTTCTCATGTCCGAGGACTTTGGCCAGCCAGGCGAAGAAGCCCTTTTCCGATGGTACTTTTTCTTTTTTCATGCCTCAGTCACCCCCATCATATAACGGCCGACCGCCTGTGAATCGAGCGTACTTGCGTCCGCCACCTTCAGCATCTTGCCACTGTAAATAACACCGATCGTGTCCGCGAGGTTCATGACCTCGTCAAGTTCGAGAGAAATCAGAAGGACTGCGGTGCCCTTGTCTCTCTCCGCGATGATTTCCCTGTGAATATTCTCGATCGCGCCCAGGTCAAGACCGCGGGTCGGCTGTACGAAAATGATGAGCGGTGAATGCTCCTCGATCTCACGGCCTACGATGGCTTTCTGCTGATTGCCGCCTGACATGGACCGAAGAGATGTGAGTCCGCCCTGACCGCAGCGGATATCATACTCATCGATCAGCCTTACCGCATAGTTCTCAAACTCACTGAACTTCAAAATACCGTTCTGGGAGAACGGAGGCTTGTAATACTTGCGGAGGCCAAGATTGTCGCGAAGGTTGAAGTCAAGAAGGACGCCGTAC
The DNA here is from genome assembly GCA_045112915.1 of Lachnospiraceae bacterium. Taxonomy (GTDB): domain Bacteria; phylum Bacillota; class Clostridia; order Lachnospirales; family Lachnospiraceae; genus Chordicoccus. The sequence continues at coordinate 6,165 of JBGUIK010000115.1, read as the reverse complement.
TTCTGACGGTCTTCGGGGATGTAGGCGATGCCGTCCTCCGTCCTCTGGCGGATCTTCTCATTTGTTATATCCTTGCCGTTCAGGATAATTTTACCCTTGCCGGCCTTCATGAGGCCTGTGATCGCGTCAGCAAGCTCGACCTGACCGTTGCCGGAGACACCGGCGATGGCAAATACTTCGCCCTCCCGGACCTTAAAGGACACGTCCTTGACGACCTCGACCTTGCTCTCGTCGTAGACGGACAGATGATCGACTTCGAGAACGGTCTTTCCGAACTTCGGCGGCTGTTTGTCCGTCGTGAGCTCGACCTTGCGGCCGACCATGAGATTGGCCATCTCCTGAGTTGACGTGCTCTTGACATCCAGAATATCGATCAGCCTTCCGCGGCGAAGGATCGCGCAGCGGTCGGCGATCTTCCTGATCTCCTCAATCTTATGGGTGATGAGGATGATCGTCTTTCCGCCCTTCTTGAGCTCCTCCATGATCTTCAGAAGGTACTCGATTTCCTGCGGAGTGAGGATAGCCGTCGGCTCGTCGAAGATCAGGATCTCCGCTTCACGGTAGAGCATCTTGAGGATCTCGACGCGCTGCTTGATCGAGACGTTGACATCCGAGATCAGGTCTGTCGGGTTGACTTCCAGACCGTAGTCTTTTGAGAGCTTGGCGATTTTTTCATTTGCCTCTTTCATATCCACATACGGGAAAATACCGAACTTCTTCTTCATGGGCTCAATGCCGAGGACGATATTCTCACCGATGGTGTAGTTGTCGACCAGCTTAAAGTGCTGGTGGACCATACCGATATTCTTCTCCGCAGCCTCGGAAGGTGACTTGAACACGACCTTCTCACCGCGGATATAGATTTCTCCACGGTCCGGTTCGTACATGCCGTAGAGCATGCTCATGAGCGTCGACTTGCCGGCACCGTTCTCACCAAGAAGGGCGTAGACTTCACCTTTCCGCACCTGAATCGTGACATCATCGTTGGCGATGATGCCCGGAAAGCTCTTGGTGATATTTCTCATTTCAACTATGTACTCGCTGTTCATGTGTAACACTCCTTAGGTATTGCGCAGTGTAAGTCAACGGTTCCTGCGCATTCGCTGCGATGCAGCCTTCTTCCCCTTTGTTAATCCGAGGGCAGCCGACTGTTTTCCAGCCTTATTCGCGAGACTTTGCACAGGATTCCGGTCAGCTCCATCTGACACGTTCACATACGAATCCCTGCGATATAATAAAAAGCCGCAGGGGGAAATACATCCCCCGTTGGCTTTTCATCTGAGTGCGGCCATAAGGCCGTTCATATTACTTAAGACCCGGGAAATCTGTCGGCAGATATCCGTTCCAGTTGGAAGCCGGAACAATGTCGCCGGCCTTCATAGCCTCATATACCTCGTCGAGTTTTGCAATAGCGTCCTCGGAGAGCTGCTGGCGGCCTTCTGCGTTGACATAGCCTGTAGCGCCCAGAGTGTCATCCTTGCCCTCGAAAGTGCCGTCATAGATCTTCTCAAGCTGCTCTTCAATATAGACATCCATACCTTTAAGGACTGAAGTAAGGATAATATTGGAGCTTCCGTTCACACCGTCATCATACTGGTCGACGTCACAGCCGATACCATAGACGCCCGATGTCTCCTTGATGGCTGTGAAGCAGCCGTTGCCTGAAGAACCGGCAGCCGGGAAAATAACGTCGCATCCCTGAGCGATCAGAGCTTCAGCGACAGTCTTGCCTGTTGCTTCATCGGCGAAGTCACCGACGTAGTTGCCGCCTACATTTGCACCCATGCCCTGAACTTCAACAGTTGCCTGGCCTGCGTATGCAGCGATCTCGACACACTCAACGTTTGTGCCGAATTTTGCGTTCGAATAATTAACACCGCTCATGAAGCCGAACTGATAGTTGACGTTGGACGGGAAAGCGATACCGTTGACAACAGCGACCTTGCCTGTCTGAGATGTAAGAGCAGCTGCAACACCTGCCAGGAAACCGCCCTGCTCCTCCTGGAATGTCATTGTGTAGACATTATCCAGAGTCATCTGATTGCCTTCGGAGTCTGTAATTGTAGAGTCAACAACAAGGAACTTCTTGTCCGGGTTGGCCTGAGCGATCTCGCCGCAGCCTGCGAAGTTGAAGCCCGGAAGTACGAATACGTCATAGTCACCTACAAGGCTCTCGACTGTGCTGATGAGCTTTGTGAGGTCGGATTCCTTGACGTCGGTTACTGTGCAGTCACTGTGATTTGCAATGAAAGCCTTGATGCCGTCATAGCAGTTCTCATTGAAAGAACCATCGTCAACACCTGATGATGTGATGATGCAGATCTTGAGACCGGATGCATCAGCTGTTGCAGCGCCGGAATCTGCCGCCGGTGCCGTTGAGACCGGGTTGCCGCCGCCGCATGCGGCAAGGCCGAGTGCCATTGCGCCGACCAGGATCGCGGCAAAAAGTTTGCGAATTCCTTTTTTCATGTTTCTTCCTCCTTACATTTCTGCGGCTGCTGCCGCTTGTATTTAGAATGTCATTTTATTATACCACGCCTTATTTTTTTGGTAAATAGTGTGAATACATTTCTATAATAAAACATTTTTCTGTGAATTATGACGGATTTTGAACCTCATAATACGCAATCCTACTAAGCATCTCGCGGTCAACTGCGAACGGAGCCAGCGCCATCTTAGCCGGATTCCCGGAGAGCTCCTCGATTGCCCCTTCGAGGACCTCAGCAAGCTGCTCCTCCGATGCATCAATCCTGCCGCAGCACGCATGATACACGTCCTCAAAATCCTGAAGAGATGTAAATCCCGCAGTCGACAACAGATAGTCACGGTCCGCCTCCGGGGCCTCCGCAAGATAGCCCGCGGTAAAGTAGGCCGTCGCTTTGCCGTGAGGCACATGCAGCTTCGTCGTCACCGAATAAGAAAGACCGTGGGGAAGTGTGGTTGCCGTGTGCGCGATCGCCATGCCGGCCATCATAGAAGCCCTCATCATGTTGAGAAGGTCGCTGTCCTCCGCCTCTTTCTCGCCGCGCAGGATCGGAAGGCTTCTTGCCCACATCTTAAGGCCGGCATCCACGCACATCCTGCTGTAATCCGTGGCTTTCGAGTTGAGATAGCTCTCATACAGATGGGTCAACGCATCAAAAATCGTGTTGCTGAGAACATGCTTCGGGGCAGACTTTAAATACTTGCCGTCAATCAGGGCAAGATCAGCGAATATCTTGTGCGGGATCGACTTCTTCACCATCTTCTCTGTGTCCGTCAGGACAGATACCGGCGTGACTTCCGATCCTGTTCCGCAGGTCGTCGGAACAGCCACGATCGGCAGCGTACTGCTGTCCCCATCCGGTTTGTACAGATAAGAGGCATCTTTATCAGCTTTCTTTATCATCAGCGCAATGGCCTTCGACGCATCGAGCGGCGAACCTCCACCGACGCCGATCACAAAATCAACGTCCTCCGCAATACCGAAATCTCTGGCCTTCATAATAGTCTTTACCGACGGGTTCTCCTCGACCTCATTAAAGACCACATGCTCCACACCCTCGCTTTTCAGGGCGGCCGCGATGTCGTCGTAAGAGCCATTGGCAAATGCAGACCTTCGCCCAGTCACGATCAGGGCCTTCTTACCGAACTTCGCGATATCCGCAGCATGGTTCTTTACCGCCTCGGATTCCTCATAGACTTTAACGGGCATATAAAACATAGCCATAAGATATTCCTCCTTAAAAGTAATTACTGCTTGTCATGCTGCATCATTGACAGACCGGCAACGTCTCACGGGCAACCCGGCGGACCGCAGAGCTGCGCTAAGAGAGTCCGGCACACTTCTGAGCTGCGCACAATACATAATCCACAGTGTATTTAATCAATCAATATACAGATATCTTACCACGTTCAGACCGTTTTGTGGTATCATCTAATCAATAATCGGACAGAACGCAGAATCTATATGTCCGGTGGACATGATCGCTGATCCGGAAAATGCCGGACCGGTCGGCATGTCCCTTCAAAAAAGCAGCTGCCAGGCTGCAAAAAAAGCGGCCTACGCGCCGCAATAATAAAAAGGAGGCAATCTCATGATCAGAAAACCCGAAGAATTCCGCATCGAGTACAAGGAACATATGCGCGATGGTGACGGCACAGTCCAGCTCACACATTTCATTACAGGTCCGGAAGAGCTGAACGGCAAAGGCCGTCTCTTCGCAAAGATCACTCTGAACCCCGGCTGCAGCATCGGCTATCACGTTCATGAAGGCGACGCCGAGCTTTTCTACATCTTAAAGGGCACGGCAGAATATAACGATGCCGGTGAGATCCGCACCGTCACAGCAGGCGATGTCACCATCTGTCCGGCAGGCACAGGCCATGGTATTGCCAATAAGACAGACGAGGTCGTTGAGCTTGTGGCAGTCATTGTGTACGAGTAAGCATCGTCTTTGATCCAGGTTTTACGACCATAACAGCCTGCGCATGAAAGCGCGTTCGTCCATACAGAACTGAAACCAACGGGGGCTGTCGCACTAAGGCGCGCCACCACAACATATGGCAGACGTTATTTGCAAATGTCTGCCATATGTTGTGGTGACACCGTCCAGTGCGGCAGCCCCGTTCTTTAATTCTTATCGCTGACGCGAATCCTCACGATGAGCCAATAACCTTTGTCTCAAACTTCATCCAAACTGCCGTCAAATACGGATAGACCCGATCGCAGACACGCATTGTCAGCTTATGTATGGTTCCGTCATACACAATACTGCAGACCAGGGCAAAAACAAACACAATCGCCGCGAGAACTATGATCCAAAAAAGGAGATGCTCATATCCGAATCTCGCATATACATATTGGAGCATAAGCGGACGGTATAAGACCCTTAACAGTCTGTTCTCATGAATAATATAAATGAACAAAGAGAGTTTTGAGACATAGTTTATTGCCTTATTTTCAAATGCAATATTCCTCGCAATGCCATGAAGTCCGATTGCCGAAATAATCAAAAACAGATTGTATTGCACGATCCAAATCTGAAGCGCGTCGCTGAATCTGCCGAATTTCAGGCCAAGAATATTAGTCAGGGTAATCAATCCGCAGTTCCCAATAAATCCGAAAGCAATGAGACCTGTGTTGACACTTCTTCTGCTGAAAAAATCATTTGCGTAAAACTTCACATAGGCAAGCATAAAATATACAACAGTCCACATTACAAGCCTTGACTTGACAAAAAGAATTGTGTCCCTATACCGTACGCATGCATACTCGCGCGGCACGCAAACGCAATAATAAGATACAGCCAGATTGCCAGACTATTCAATCGGAGCAGCGTTCGCTGCGTCAAGCCGGCAATAGCCTTATTCAAAACCGGATGTATTATATAAAAAATCAGGTAGCACGTGATGTACCAGTTATTCTCAGACGTTGTCGGAAACAGCGATTGCAGGATAAGTGTTCTGTGTAACCGTCCTCCGTTGCGCACCAGAACAATCGCCAGGATCAGCACAGATATAGTCCACACATCCGCGAACATATAAAGAACTTTTTTCTTATCGACCCCCTTCATTCTGCCGAGAAGGAACCATGCGGAGCAAATGAAAAAAATCGTGTTTCCGAACTCACCGCCGTACCGCAGCATTGAAGCTATGAGATACTGTATATTATCGGTAGCTCTGGTCAGGTCGATTACGTAACTATTGTCTGAAACAAATGGACTGCCTTTTTCCAGTGTATAGACCACATGGCTTACTACAATTGAACAAATCCCTATAAGTTTCAGTGCTTCAATGCTGGAATTGCGGGTCTTCTTGTGCCTCAACTTTATACCTCTTGTTGTCTGAGCCAAAAAATTCTGTCTGAGTTATTAAGTCCTACCAAATAGCTGACGCTCTGAGCAAAATAAAAGATATGATTAATTCTTCAATCTCACTCAATATACACATATCTTACCACGTTCTACCTGTCTTGTGGCATCATCTAGATAATAATTAAAGCAGAGCTCAAACGGCAGCTATTCGGCAAACACAAGCCATTGCAATAACAATAAGGCTGAAAAGGTCATGGAAAGGTAGAAAGCGAGCACAAAGAGCGTAAACGGTAGAAAACGGGCATTCATGACTGCTTCCTACTTTTAGTGTTACGATACTGACAAATTAATTTTTGGGAGGTACGTAATG
>JBGUIK010000114.1:0-4595 GCA_045112915.1 Lachnospiraceae bacterium | reverse complement strand
CTCATATACAATTCTACCAGGACGAAAGCATGTTCGGATACATGCGTTTTGCGTAAAAATCGAGTCTATTCAGCATACCCTAATTATGATGCTTTTCTTAAAGATGTATGGAACGAAGTACGAACAGATGAACCAGTTAAAGAAGAGCAGTTTTGGGATCTATGTAGAATATTTGAATCAAAGGGGATGCTTAAGGGAAACACAAAGTTTGTTGGCGTTAGTTCCATAGGGCCATTTCATGTTGCATACAAGGACGTAAGTAAGATAGATATATTAAGCTTTTTTGCTACAGAATTAGTGCCAGCGCTGATATCTATAAATAAAAACTTGAGTTTCGAAGATATGTATGGTATTTTCTTATGTCCCGCAGCGTTATTATGTGCAAAAGCAGCAAATAACACGTTTCTTATAAAAGATCCTTTAGAATGGGAAATACTTCTTTTGATAAGAAATCTAAACACACAAAAAAAATATCCTTCAATCAAAGAAATCATAAATCTTCAAGAACTACAAGATTGCGACAAGCTTGATGTCTATAATGCTTGTAAAGAATTAACTAAAAAAACCAGTTTCTTTGACAATAGTCTTAAGCTCATTAATCAGGATCATGACGGAAGATTAGAATGTACTGTTTAATTAGTCTTTTTTCAACGTAGAAAAATAATACTAATATGAAGAAAATACCTTATAAAACCCTATTAAAAGTAGATAACGTAATAAAGAAATATTCACTTTTTACTGATGGGGTAGCTACTGTTGCTTACTCTGGTGGCAAAGATTCTCTATTCCTCTGTCGCTGTCTCATCGAATTAGGATTCGAAGTCATACCAATTATTATTGATATTGGCTATAAAAACGAATGGAAAACTGCTAAAGATAATCTAACATCTGTCGGATTAAATACTCACTTGATAGATCCAGATTCTTCAAATGATATAGAAACCAAATCAAAAGTCAATCAGTTTTTCAACGATGTGATTGACATAAATTCCGGAAAATACCAAAACGTTTCGCCTTGCACTCCTTGCTATAACGCAAAAATGATTCTTTTAATTGATTTTGCAAAGCATCATGACATTGACCAGATTGCAATGGGACATCATGGAACAGATGTGATTGCTTCAATGTTAAAATCATATTTCATGTATTATGATCGATGGAGAGAAGATCACACAAAGTATAACTCTGAAAATTTCATGAAAATACTCCAGCAACACAAACCATTGTTTCAACTGGAAGCATACAAATTCAAGGAAACATCTTTCTATCAAGATTTAAAAGAACAAATTAGTAATCAAAATGTCGGGACGGATGAGGCTGTTTTACAGGAAACTGATTCATCATTGAGAATTTGCCGCCCATTATATGAGGTAACTGAAGATGAAATTCTCACATACTATAATGGAGAGACTATATCCTTTAACTGTACTGAGTGTTTTTTCAGAAATCTCAGAAATGAAAATTATTTAACGCCTCGGGAAATGGTTCAGTATACTCTTCTTCGGAGCGCAAACCCAGCCATTTTAGCACTACTAATGGAACTAAATTATTTATCTATCGATCACTTCGGACGTTTAATATATAGAGCCAGAAATAATCGTGATAAAATTCTTGGTACTTCTTATAAAACAAACAGTATTATTAAAAAGATTTAGGGAGGTAGAAAAATGGCAATTATTACTGCTTGTGGTAGCGGGAAAAACAAAGAACTAATTCATAGCATCTGCAGAAAACTAGAGAGTAAAGGTCATATAGTTCTTACACCTCCTCTTCATAATCTCGGAAAGTATATTCAAAATGAATCTATGGACGAAGAAGGCAGTCTGCTACTCTGGAAAGGTGCAACATTTGCTCATTTTAATCGGGTGAAAACTGCAAGTATATGCGTTATGATTAACCCCAATGGCTATCTTGGAGTGGGAAGCACTCTTGAACTCGGCTATGCCGTTTCATTAGGAAAATTAGTGATTGCTCTACAGCACGATACAGAAGAACCAGCCAGAGATGTTTTATTTGATGTTGTCCTAGAAGATCAAAATCCAGATTCTGTCGTAGAAAAAATAAATCAATTAGTCTGACATTCTCAGATATGGATGAACTGGGTTCATTTGGTTACCATCATTGACTGGTTCTCCCAGTATGTCCTCCATTGAGAGATGTGTGACAATATCGAGATTCCAATTGCCCTAAAAACCAGCTAGAAATCTCTGGAGATATCCACACCAGAGACCATGAACAGCTACCAAGGGAGCCATTTTACTATCCCCACTTATCAGGATCTGTTCCTGAACGCCGGGAAAAATTAACAGGAATCACAGTGACCGTGCCTATGACAGCATTTTCGTGGAACAATTCTGGCGTACCAATTGAGTACGAGGATGTCTACTCGTAAGTATATGTCTCCCCACGGAAAGCCAGGATGGGAATCAACAGTTTCTTGCGGTATTACAACTTCGTACTTCCGAATTCCAGCGATACCGAACTTCGGAAGATTTCTACTGGGACAGATAAATATGCGCCTGTATCTCCCTTCCGGGAAGGGTAAGCTTGAAAACATGAGCTGTAAAGGGTTCTTTTGGTAGTTGCAAGTCCCCTTGACAGCTCATATTTTTCGCTTTGTGGGTAGCCAAGGGAGAGAAAGGGTGGGTTTATCCATCACGGATGTCTTGACAAAGGGGTATTTCAGCATTAAAGAACTAATACTTTTTGACACCGCGGACAATAATATCATAGATATTACAAAGCCGATTGATTGTCAAGGTGCGAAAAAAATATATATCAGGAATGGGCTATGTTGGTGGAATGGATTCACATTCCTAATTACTTTCTTATTTCTTTTAAAATTGACATTATATGATTATATCGCCAAAAGTCGAGAAATCCCGACTTCGGAAACTAAACAATGCTTGTTCTTTGACAACTGAATACAGTTTATGACTGGATTTGCCATGTTTCAGAAGTATCCTTTCGGATCAACGTGGGTATCACCTTGCCTTTCAGACCGTTCCTGCCTGCAAAGATCTGCATTTTTCAAGTCCCCGCTCGTGAAGCCACAGTTTTGAAAAGTTCAGGGCAAACATTTTAAGGCCGAAGAACACTTTGGTCTTCAGCCTGTCTCTGACCTGCTGGTATCTACGTGGTACTTCCTTCTAAGAACGGATGGTGCGTTCTCTACACCATTCCGCATCCGTCCAACCAGTTTCATGGTCTCATCATCCTTCCGTCGGATGGCCTCTTCTGTAGGATCCAGTGCACCGAGAGAAAAGATGATTACGGCCGTGCGGGATCTGATTTTTGCGTTACATTCCTTCTGATGTGGGCAGTTCTCGCAGCAGCATCGCTGAAAGGAGACTCTGATGGAATTGCTCTGCCGGATGTAGGAACTGCTCCTGGGCGTGTATCCTTCAGGGCATTCCGTAACAAAACGGTCGTCATCGGAAAGCTTGAACTGTGTCAGGATCTCGCGCGGCTTTCTGCCGCGAAGGCCTGTCGTGAGCAGTCCGATGTTCTTATCCGCAGCCAGTTCTGCCAGTTCTTCACTCGCATAAGCACCGTCAGCGATCCAAGCCTCCGTCTCTTCAGCTGTTTCCGCGACTTCAAAACTTTCACAGAGATAATCCACATCGCTGCGTGTGTTGACTGTGTTGACATCATACTGATAATCCGTGATGTTCACCGAATAACCGCGGTGCTCTTTTCCGACCTTTATCCGATAGGTGGCATCCGGGTCAGATGTGTTCTGCAGGGAGGCATCCATGCCGTCCCCTTCGCCTTTGGGAACGTTATGTCCGTCATCGTCCTCCTTCGTCTGTTCCCTGATCGCCCGTTCCAGGAGCTGATGATCTTCAGAATCAGCGTATTCATCCGCACATTTCGGCAGCAGTTCCGTGGCGGCATCGATGACTTATTACATACGCTCTGCCTGTGGGACCTCCCGCTCATGATACACGATACGATTCCTGTCGTTCGAATCCGCATAACGCTCCATGCCCTCAAACATTTCTATTTTTCCGTCCCGGTGCAGTTCTTTCACCAGGTTGGAAAGACAGGTATAGAGCAGCTCCAGTCGTCCCTTCTTCCGTATGTTGGATTCAATCATCATACTTTCCATCCGTTTGATAGATGGCGATATCTCCATATATTTCCGCATGCTTTCCACCATCTCGACAAAGCACTGATGGAGCAGGTCTTCCCCGGTGGTCAGCTCATGGGCTGCAAGGCGTGAGCGGAAACGGCTCAGCAACCGTTCACTGACCGGCTGATCCTCGAAACTCGTTGTGTGGAGGGCATACTGATACCGGAAATCAGATTCACAGGCTTCGGTAATCTCTTCATCCGTAAGGTTCGTAAAATCTTTCAGGATCAGGGAGCCGACAACAACGTTGATCGGGGTATTCGGCCGTAAATTCGTCTTTTCACTATACAGCGGGGCAAAGATGTGTTCGTTGATACGAGTAAAAATATGGTCAGAGAACGCCTGCGCCCAGGACTTCTCGATCATTTTCTGCTTCCTTTTGGAAAGAAAAGCGAGCTTGTCAAAGAGGGATATCTGCTGAGCGGAATTCGGGACAAAGGACATGGGGCACCTCATAAAT
>JBGUIK010000113.1:0-2030 GCA_045112915.1 Lachnospiraceae bacterium | reverse complement strand
CTCGCGCATCCGTTCATCTCGTTCGAGTAGAGTCATATATTCCCTCCTCCATTCTACATGTTCCCGCGCTGCCAGGACTTTCTGATGTTTCTTTGTAACACAGAGGGGCAGTCAATATCGGAGCTAAAAATCCATTGTGTTCTTTCCCACACCCCAGCGTATTTGAGTTTCGGCAGGGATGTCCTCACACAATTACAACGATTACTTATTCGAACTTACCTACAATTTATTATATCATTTAAAGGAAAATTCACAAGGCACTGCTGACCGATTGCTTCATTGGGTCAGGTTTTGTGCAGAGAGAGTTTCTGCCAATGCATTTTCAGAAAATATAGCATAAGGGAAAAGACTCAACAATACCGGTAACGGCTTTTATTGTTGAAGATACAATGCTCATCAAATGATCTCAGTCTCCTAGCGATATCATAAACATCCTGTTTCATCTCATAGAACCCGCCAATCGGAAGCCCTCCACCCATGTTTTCACGCATCATATTCTCACACTCATAAAGTGAGAAATTATTGTAGAATGCATCTCGCTCATAAGCCCCTTTGAGCGTATCGCTGTAGGCATGAACCGCATTATAGAACTGAGGAATCCTCTTCAGCTCACCGGCAGTCCTTTTCCACTCACGAATCGGATCCAGATTACGCGCCTCCGCATAATGCAACATACCATCGGGAGAAGCCATAATCTCCTGACGAAGCTCCTCTCGAACCTCCATCAGAATCCTTCCCAGCAGATTATTGCCTCTCCATTTAGCAACCACTCGACAGTCAGGATTATTCAGATTAATTCCAATCCCCCACTTTTTATCATAGGGAGAGCACTCGGCAAGAATCGCATTCCCTGTTCCAAGCAAAACTTCCAAAATATCTTCGTTCTGAGCAAATTTAGCCTTCACGCCGCGCTTTACAGACGTGTAACAGGTCTTCTCCCATATCGTTGAATCAAATTCAGGGAATTTCTGACCTGCGAGCTTCTTGCATTTGCCCGGATCGCCTGTCTTCATAATCTTCTCGGCAAGCTCATATTTACCGAACATCATGACTTTCTGATACATCATGAACTGTTCGGAGTTGGCATAATGCTGTCCGGCATAGTCAAATCCGGCCTGATACCAGTTGCTGAAGCAGCCATATTTGTCATATTCATGATAAAAACCAATCATGACAGGACTATTGTCTTCTGGATCTTCGTCGCCGATATGCCCCTTATTTATCTCCCCATTCAATTGAGACAAAGCCTCATCATAAGCTTCTTTTGTGCCGGGACGCAGGACGAATATAATTTCATCAAATGCATTGGGATAGGCCATTACATATTCACTGATTGCATGAACCGCGATCTGCGCTGCCTGTTCCAGAGGATAGTTATATATTCCGGTAGATATTGACGGAAATGCAATGCTCCTTATACTGCGGGACGCCGCCAGCTCCAATGAGTTCTTATAGCAACTAGCCAGGAGCTCCGCTTCATGTCGATTGCCTCCATACCACCTTGGACCGACAGTATGAATAATATATTTGACAGGAATCTTATAAGCGCCGGTAATCCTGGCCTCCCCGGTCGGACAGCCATTCAATGCCCTGCATTCCTCAAGAAGCCCGCTTCCCGCTGCCGCATGTATAGCACCATCGACGCCGCTGCCGCCGAGCAGAGATGAATTTGCGGCGTTGACAATGGCATCAACTGAACTTATTTTGGTGATATCTCCTTGCATTGTACAAATTCTTGTCTTACCCAGTTTCATGAAATACCTCATTGTAAATACGGTTTTTATATACATAATGAAATAGTTAGTTCTTCAGCATGTATATAGAAGATCCACGCAAAAAGAACCTTTCCTAATTCACCATACCTCGGAGTCCCGCGCCATCCTCACAGCTGGATACTCCGTCACTCAGTCCCTGTCCCAAGTCTCCTTTGTGCGTCTTTTCCGGCATCAAATACGCAAGCAGCGAGCCTTTTGGCTCGCCACTTAAAATCTGTATCACATCAGCCTTGTCGAATATTTTTCCCTCAATTC
>JBGUIK010000112.1:0-19435 GCA_045112915.1 Lachnospiraceae bacterium | reverse complement strand
GGGTTTGTATCCCATGTCAGAGGTAAGTTTCTTTTGCGCATTCATCTCACGACTAAAGTCACGAGAATTCTGCGTCAGAGATTAAATAGTGACGGATTTCTCTGACCCACTCCTTACGGATCTCCCAGGCAGTCGCCACGAGACCCATCTCCATATTTCCCGGCTTCAGAGTAAACGCACGGTTCCAGCTCTGCTGCACCTCCCGCTTTAAAAGAGGATAGAAATTCCCTTTATTTGTAAGAAGCAGCTCATCGTCGCTGCCGATACCGTAACGCCGGAGTTCGTTCGTATGACGGACACGGTCCGCCTCATCGAGAGGCACATAAAAATAATTGACAATGTAGCCCCACGCGTCATAGTTGCATAAAAGATACTTGTCAGCCGGGATCTCAACTTCCAGAATGACGGTGCCTTCCACCGGCTGCAGCATATTGTCCTCCGACATGCTGAGCCAGATCGGGTATTCTCCTGCAGTCTCTATATATTTCGAAGCTTCTTTCGTGTACCAGCGATACAGTCTGAGATAAAACTCCGAGATCGTATCATTTTTCTTTTCTATATACTCTTTTTTAACCCGGTAGACGCCCGTCTTCTCCAGTTCCTCTTCTATCGCCGCAGCCTGCCTCGTCCAAAAAATCCGAGTTCCCGGTTCCGAAAATCCCATGCCGTTCATAGTGCTTTTTCCTCTCCGATTCTGTGCTCGATTGTAACAGTTCAGACAGGCTGTCATTATAGTTCGTTTACGGCGCAAAGCATCCATCTTCGTGAGAAAAGCATTGCTGGTCCGACCGAGAGACCAAAAGGCTTTAGCCTTTTTGGCTCGCAGGGTAGTGACCAGCGCTTTTCGATGAAGATGATGTTTGCGTCGTATCTCAGACCTCGAAAAGCCTGTCTGAACTGTTATGTCCGTGTTACGTCCGATTTAAAGATAAGTGCCTTAATTTTTTTCTCACTATTGCTTATCTCTATAAATCTATAGTAAGATAGGATATATAAAAATTTCACTGCATATTTGCCATTTATAACATCTTTGCCATACTCTCTTTGATATCGCAGCCGTGCCGGGACACATGCTTCGTCCCCTCAACCAACGATACAGGTAATGCCATATGCTGAATAAAAAGAACCAGGATTTATTCCTGCGGAGAAAACGCGTCTTCGTGGATGCCGCATCGACTCTGATCGCTTCTCAGCCGTTTTCCTCCATCTCGATCCGCAAGATCGCGGAGACCGCAGGATTCCACAATTCAACAATTTATTCCTATTTTCAGGACTCCGACTGGCTGATCGCACTCGCTTCCGTGCGTTTTCTTCAGCCCTACAGTGATGCCCTGGTCGAAATAAGCCGACAGGACCTTAGCCCTTACGAATACTTTTATGCTATCTGGAACTGCTTCTGCCGCTACGCATTTTCCAGTCCGGCACTTTACTACAACTTCTTCTTCGGCAAATATAAATATCAGCTCTCTGAGCTGCTGGATGAATACTATACTCTATTCCCGGACATTAAGAATGATCATTCTCCGCTCATTAACGCCATGTTCCAGGGGAACACCATGTATGACAGATGCCTGAGTATTCTGACCCCCCTCGTCAATGAGCCCGGAGCCCGCCTGACAGATGAGAACCTTGAGATGGCCAATTTCATCATCGTGAGCACGCTTGAGGAGTATCTGTCCAGCCAGATCCGCGAGGCCGGAACTCCCTCCGACGAATCTTATGCGGACATAACCATGGCCAGTGAAGCTCTCGAAGATTACAGAAAACCGACAGCGGATTTCCTGAAAATGCTGCACTTTATCGTTGACCGCTGATAACCTCAAAGCGGCTTTCCCCAATTATCGATATAACCAAAAAGAACTGCCATATGCGGCAGTTCTTTTTAACGTGCAAGTCTGCACAGATCATTCTGGCGAGAGCGTGTGGGAATCGAACCCACCCAGGACGTACACACGCCCAACACTGGTTTTGAAGACCAGGAGGCACACCAGTTACCTATCCACTCCCTTATTGAAATTTCAAGTTCCTGAGAACTTCCGATATGATATTATCACGGTCGGAATTCATATGTCAACACAATCAATAAGCGCGCTTATAAAAAATCACATAAGCACGCTTGAATCACTAATCCTCTCCCCCGGCAAGTTCCCTGAGCGCATCAAGGGCAGTATCGACTTCATCCGCTGTGTTAAAGCTCGAGAAGCTGAATCGCACCGCTCCCTGACTGACTGTTCCCAGCGCCCTGTGCATCATCGGCGCACAGTGGCCGCCCGGCCTTGTCGCGATCTCATACCCGAAGGCGAGCTCATCGCTGACCTCTCCGGAATCATAATCTCTCAGGTTGAGCGTGACGATCGGGCACCTCTCCTCCGTATCGAAATCGCCGTAGATACGCACGCCGGGAATTTCTTTCGCGCCGTTATAGAAACGGAGCATGAGCTCACTCTCCGCACTCCTTATGTTGTCGATCCCGGTCTCCATGATATACTCTACCGCCGCGTGAAGACCGGCAATTCCGTGTCCGTTCAGTGTACCTGCTTCCAACGCTGTAGGCATTTCCCTGGGATGTTCCCGGCTGTAGGTCTGCACACCGCTGCCTCCGGAAAGGAGCGGACGTATCTCCACACCCTCGCGCACATAAAGACCGCCTGTTCCCTGAGGACCCAGAAGTCCTTTGTGACCGGTAAAGCACAGTACGTCTATATTCATCTCCTGAACGTCGATCGGAACGACCCCCGCCGTCTGAGACGCATCCACAACAAAGATGATGCCGGCCTTACGGGCTGCCGCACCGACGCGGGCAATATCGATCATATTGCCCGTCAGATTCGATGCGTGCGTACAGACGATTCCCCTTGTGGAGCTGTCCACATACTTAAGGATGTCCTCCGGTCGGATCGCCCCCTTTTCATCGCATTCGGCGTATGTTACCCGCACGCCCTTTTTTTCGAGCTCATAGAGGGGGCGAAGCACTGAGTTGTGCTCCAGCACCGTGGAGATAACATGGTCGCCCGGGGCAAAAAGTCCCTTGATCGCGATATTCAGGCTCTCCGTGGAGTTGGCCGTGAACGCAATCCGGGTCGCCTTCTCCGCATTAAAAAAATCCGCGAGCAGCTTTCGC
Organism: Lachnospiraceae bacterium; assembly: GCA_045112915.1. Lineage (GTDB taxonomy): Bacteria > Bacillota > Clostridia > Lachnospirales > Lachnospiraceae > Chordicoccus. Next base: position 16,314 of record JBGUIK010000112.1, on the reverse strand, counting down.
GTGTCATAAATCGTTCTTGCCGCTCCGAGCGAAGCGCCGTGAGTTCCCCGCCCGGAGTTTCCCATATGCTGCATGGCCTGCGTTACCGCCTCTATGACACAGCGGGGCTTGACCATAGTAGTCGCGGCATTGTCAAAATAAATCATGATATAACTATCTCAAATTCCGAGCCGACTGCATTTGAAACAGCCTTCTTGCCTTTCGATTTTGCGAGTTTTTCGATGTTAGTCTTCTGATGCGGCTCACTCACCAGCACCTTGATGGGGCCGTTGGCCTTCTTTAAGGCCTGATCTGTCAACATCAGCGGTTCCGGGCAGGACAGCCCTCTTGCATCAACTATTTCCATTGTGAATCTCCTTTATAATCAGCTCTGTTTTCTTTTATTTGCAAATGCAATAATGAAGCAAATCACGATACATATAATGCACGCGACCTTGCCGTTCGGAGTGACCGCGCCGGCTACAAGCTCACCGGTCTCCGCGTTCATCGCTGTGCCGCTGGACGCAAGACCCAGGTTATGGCACAGGGCCGCGCCGAAGAACATGCCGAGAACAGTGACCGCGGAATCAGAAGAACCCTGACCTGCAAGGATCAGCTGACGAAGCGGGCAGCCGCCGGCGAGGACTGCGGCAAAGCCTACTGTGTACATGCCGAGAACATTCCACAGAGAATTCGAATGCGCGATGATGCCCGGCGTATTCATAGCGAGCACGAACTTGCCCATCGCGATATTGTATACCAGCATGACTGCGAAGAGGCCGCCGAGCGGTATGAGCAGGTCGAAGTTTCTCATCAGGATAGCATCGCGGATGCCGCCGGCGAAGCACAGTCTGGACTTCTGGGCAAACATGCCGAACAGAAGACCGCCGATGAGAGACATGATAATCGGAGCATGGACGCTGCCCGGTCCGGATTCGCTGAACTTCAGCAGAGACGTGCACACAAGCAGGATAAGAACGCCGGCCATCATGGCAGGCAGAACAAAACCGCTGCCCTTTTTCGTCTCATAGGCACGTCCGAGGCTGAATCCGCTCTTCAGTGCAAATGCGCCTGTGCCAGCTCCGGCCGCAAATCCGATAAGGGCAATCCACGCATTGAGATCGCCGGCTGACATGCGGAGGACCATACGGAGCGGGCATCCGAGGAAAATCAGGGATCCGATCATAATGATCACACCGAGCATGAATCGGATCATCGGTGCGGATCCGCCGGATGAGCGATACTCGCCCGTCAGAATAGAAATAATAAACGCACCCAGGACAAGTCCGATGATTTCAGGGCGGGCATACTGGACGACTGCCGCCTGATGGAAACCGAGAGAGCCGGCCATATCACGGATAAAGCAAGCGATACAAAATGCCATGTTGGCAGGGTTGCCCATGTAGGCGAGGACTGCCGCGATAACACCGCATCCGAGTCCCGCGATCAATAGTTTCATTTTTGAGTCCGATAGATTCATACACACACCACCTTTTCTATATCTTTTTAAGATACAAAAAGCCAAAAGAATCTCTTTTGACTTTTCGCCCCACTCAGCGGAGGATTGTTATCCGCCACTGAAATAAATTATAAAGGTGGTTCTTAGTATGTGTCCAATTACCCCTCCTGATAAGGAGGCTTATTTATTGAATAATTAAATATATTTCAGTGTGAGATGCCTCCCTCTCTATAGGGTGGCAGCAAACCAGTCTCTGTGGCGGGTGTCCATTATATCTGACAATGGAAGATTCCCTCCCGCTCGATCTGATTTGCATCAAGCAGAGCTGTAAGCTGCTCTTCCAAAGCCTCATCGGTGCACCAGGACATACCGCACCCTGCGGAGATCGTCCTTGGGACCGGGATCAGGCGGCCCGGCATATCAGCGCTTTTGCACACTCTCTCGGTCGCCATTGCGTCCGCTGTCGTATGGAACGTGACGACAAGTTTCATTTCTTTTTTTCTCATACCATCACACCGTACTTTCCGGGGAGCAGACGGATATACTCGTCCTCGTGCGGGACCGCCCTGCCGATCACTGCGGCAGTGGTACTCATATCGGCGCGCGCAAATTCATCCATGACCCGGTCAACACAGTCGGCGGGAACAGAGAACAAAAGTCCGCCTGACGACTGCGGGTCGTGAAGCAGATCGATATAGACCTCGTCGATCCCGTCCGCGCGCATCCGATGCATGGTCAGCTTGCGGTTCTTGTAGGCGCCGGCAGGGATCAGACCCATCATGGCGTAGTCTTTCGCTTCCTTTATATAAGGAATTGATTCCGGGTAAAGTTCAAATGTGACATCGCTCGGCACCGCCATCTCGGCGCAGTGACCGAGCAGTCCAAAGCCTGTGATATCCGTGCACGCAGTCACAGGATACTCCCGGATGATTCTTCCCGCCTTGTCATTCAGCGTCGTCATGACCCGCACGGCATCCCGGTACGCTTCGGGTGATGCCATCTCCGCTTTGAGGGCCGTATTAACGATTCCGCTTCCGATCTCCTTGGTCAGGATCAGAACGTCTCCCGGCCTCGTGCCGCAGTTCCTGTACACCTTGTCCGGGTGAACAAAACCGGCGACGCACAGACCGTACTGCGGCTCATCGTTCTGGATCGTGTGTCCTCCGATGAGGAGCGCTCCGGCTTCCTTGACCTTGTCGGCACCGCCGGCAAGAATGTCTCCCAGCACCGATGGATCCAGACAGTTCGGGAATCCGCATATGTTGAGTGCGATCTTCGGCAGTCCGCCCATCGCGTAGACGTCGCTCAGAGAATTGGCGGCAGCAATCTGGCCAAAGGTATAGGGATCATCCACCACCGGGGTGAAGAAATCCACCGTCTGGATCAGAGCAATATCATCCGTGATCTTATATACTGCTGCATCATCGGACGTTTCAATGCCGACGAGCAGGTTCTCGTCATAAAAACGGGGCAGCTTTCCCAGAACCTGGGAAAGGGTCTCAGGACCTATTTTGGCCGCTCACCCCGATGTCTTTGCAAGTGTAGTAAGTCTAACTTCTTTTGTCATAGCAATACCTCCTGTACAAAGTATACCATCATTCTCTTGCATATTTCCATTCAATAGACACGTGATTAATAACAAATCGCTGGGTGATTGCCACATTTATAGGGACGGTTCTTATTACGTGAAGCAGCTCAGGCAGGCTGTTATTTCACGCAAAAAGAACCGTCCCCAAATCCCCTATAGCCCGGCATAAGCCAGATAGAGCAGTTTCATCCTCTCTTCGTTGTGCACATAAGTATTATCGTGCTTTTTCCCGGCGTATACCAGGTCTCCGTCCCTGTATACCATAAGCTGATTCTGCGGGAACTCTTCCCAGCCATCCCCGGTAAGGGGCTGCGTCGCAAACAGCATCCCCTCCGCCAGTTCTTTCTGATGGAGTGTTCCTCTCTCATTTTTATGCACGTAAAACAACTCACCGTCATAAATGAGCAGATTGACCTTGTTTCCCGGGACGATTGTCAGCACCGTATCCTCAACAATTCGGATCCTCTCATCGACGCTCAGCCCATCTCCCTTTCGCCGATACGTCTCACCCATCCGGTCAATTATGTACAGCAATATCCTCTCGCTGTCAGTCGACCCCTCCTGCACAAACCGATAAGGGGCAAGCGCCTCGGAGTCAAATATAGTCCCGTTGTGCGCTAGCACCCACTGTCTGCCCGAAATATCATATCGCGCAAATGGATGCGTATTCTTTATACTGTCTCCGCCTATCGTCGCAAACCGGATATGCCCAATACATTTTGAGGTCTCAATGGTGCCTAAAAGCCTGTCTTTCAGATACAGGCTGCTGCTCGCCATCACAGGTTCCCTGTCAATAGTGATCGGATCCGTATCAAGCACAGCAAGCCCCCATCCGTTTCGGTGATCAACGCTGTGACTGAAAAAAGTGACGAGCAGTTCGTTCATTAAGATTTTTCTTTTAGCCGTGACGCCTAAAAGCTCACACATTTGCAAGATATCCCTTCTCGTGTTCAGGCAGCGCATCCACTGCCAGATCGATTAGATATGACGCCCACTGTGCAGCCGTCATATTATGATAAATAACCGCCTGATCCCCGCCTGCCTCGATCTTTTCGACAGCATCCTGGATTTCATCAAGTCCTTTTATATCCGCCAGCTCTTTCTCCAGCACATCAAGATTTCGCTCTGAATAGACGATACCCTTCAGCAGTGCGGTATACCCGAGCGCTTTTTTGATCGGAACACTGTCGGCGACGCGCACTTCAATGTACTTCTTGATGCGGAAATGGAAAAATCCCATGGAGAGAAAATGCTCGACGAGCTTCGTCCTTCTCTCCTCAGTGAGCCCCTCTTCAGAGATGATGTGCTCAGCGAACAGGTCCTCCGCGGTCTTGGATCCCACATAGGTAGAGACGTCATTATCTGTCAGCAAAATCAGAGGAGTGTGATAGACCACGTCGGCAACTTTCCCGTACCCGAAATCATCATCAAATGATCCCGGATAGAAGCCGGTCCTTGCAGGGTCGAGGTCTTCCCACTCCTGAATTCTCAGCAAATGCGGCTTCTCCGAGGCACCCGGCAGCGCCGAGTCCGCCTCCGTCTTATTCTCCATCATAATCATAAAGATCGGTGATAATTTTTCGAGCAGGCGCAGTTTTCTGATCAGATCCGCCTCTGATTTGTAATCGATCGAGACCTGCGTGGAGGCGGATGCCCGCATCATGTATTTGCCATATTTACCGCTGGTCCTGAAATAGGCATCCATATACTCGTATCGCTTTTTGGGCGACAGGGGGATCTCATCAGGTGTAATTATACCACACTCAACAAGGGGAAGGTTGCCCTTGGCCACAAAATGATAGCCCCTTCCGGCAAATATCGGATCCCAGATACCGCGAAATTCCTGATAGACTTCCTCTATCTCGCCGAGGACAGAGTACGGATTTATACTAATCTCGAACTGGCATGACGGCTCAAGGGTGACTGAGTATTTGTCATTTGCATAGCCGACAACATGGCCGTCCACATATAAAAGCTTCGCTCCGGTTTCTCTGCCGACTCTCTCAATCAGAGGTGTGATCTCTTCAAACGTGATCTGGACTCCCACTTCATTTACAATAAAGTGCTCAATTTCAAGTCCCAGTCTCTCCTTTTCAGTTTCCCCGCTTCTTACATATTCATATATATCGTGTAAAGTGCCCATAATTCCATATCCTTTCATAAACATACCATTCCTATAGGATATGTATTATATCATGGCGTATACACATAATCAACAGTTTTTCTGATGAAAATCTGTCCCCGACAGGCAAAGAAAGGCTGCCGCATTAAGGCGGGCCACCATTATATATGGCAGACGTCATTTGCAAATGTCTGCCATATATAATGGTGACACCGTATAATGCGGCAGCCCCATAAATTACTTATTCAAATTAAACATCGACCGCGGAATGTGGCAGTAACCACCCGGATTCTTTACGAGATATTTCTGGTGATATTCCTCCGCGGAAAAGAAGTTCACAAGCGGTTCAAGCTCGACAGCCAGCTTCGCTCCGGCCTTCTTCTCCTCGGCTTCATAGACCGCTTTTGCCTCCGCGAGCTGATCATCATCTGTGTAATAAATACCCGTGCGATACTGGATCCCGATATCATTCCCCTGTCTGTTGACAGAGAGCGGATCGATCACCATATAATAAAACTTAAGGAGCTCCGTCAGGCTGATTACGCTCTCATCGTAAATGATTTTGACCGTCTCGGCATGTCCGCTGCTTTTGCACACATCGCGGTAGCTCGGAGCCGCATCCGGTCCGTTGGCGTACCCGACCTCAGTAGCTATAACTCCGTCGAACTGGTCGAAGAACTTCTGGACACCCCAGAAGCATCCTCCGGCAAGATAAATTGTTTTCATGTCTTCCTCCTTTTGGGGACGTTTTTTGCGTGACGCAGCATTTCAATCAGGCTGCAGCGAAGTTTCAGAATCCGGCGCAAACATCATCTTCATCGAAAAACGTTGGTCCTTCCCTGCGATCTTAGAAAACGCTATGCGTTTTCTGATATCTCAGTCGGACCAACAATGTTTTTCTCACGAAGATGGATGATTTGCACCGGAAGCGAACAGATAAAGCAGCCTGACTGAGCTGCTTCGCGTAAAAAACATCCCTAATTCGTGAGCAGCCTCCGCAGGATCTGCTCCCGGTGATTGATGAACATGGACGTCACCTGATAGCTGTCCGTCTCCTCATATGCGCAGGGATGGATCGGTCCGTCGTCAAAACTCAGAATTTCCGCGCCCGGCATCCCGAGAAGAATCGGTGAATGGGTCACAATGATGAACTGGGACCCTTCTTTCGCGCACCGGTCGATCTCCATGAGCAGGGTAAGCTGCCGCTGCGGCGAGAGAGCTGCCTCGGGTTCGTCGAGCAAATACAGCCCGTTCGCCTTAAAACTCTTCTGGGCAAGCGCCAGAAAGCTCTCTCCATGAGATTTGTGGTGGTAGTACTCCGGCATGACGCCGCCTTCCCTGCTGTACTCCTCTTCCTTGGTCGCAACATTGTAGAAGCTTTCCGCCCGCAGAAAATATCCCCAGCCGGCACGGCGAAAGCCCCTCGAGAGCCGGATCGCATTGCAGAGTTCAGAGTGGGAGTCATACGTCGAGAAATTATAGTTCCGTGTCCCACCCTCCGGGTTGAAGCCGTAGGCCACGGCGATCGCTTCGAGCAGCGTCGACTTCCCGCTGCCGTTTTCACCGACGAAGAAGGTCACAGGGTGCGTAAAACTGATTCTTTCGACATCACATATAGCGGGAATATCACGCAGATAGCTCCCTCGGCCAATCTTTTCCCAGTCGATGACGACTTCATTAATGAGCTGTGTGCTGAGCATGAAATAATACCTCCGCAGGATTTGCCGCAGGTGTCTTACTGCATTGTAACACAGCAGCATCTGTCTTTCACTCTTTTCAGCAATGTATCGCGGTGAGGCTTATGCGTTCCGGACCAACATCTTCGCCCACGAAAACGGACGGTCCCTTCGCGTGAAAAGAACCGTCCCCAGATCGCCGGAGCAACATCAAAGGGCTTTCTCAAAGTCCATCTCCGTCAGTGCGTACGGCAAGAGCTCCTCCGGCTTCACATCCGGCCGGATCCACTCATTCACCAGCTCCCCGGGCATGATGAGCGGCATACGGTCATGGATAAAGCGGATCTTCTCACCCGGCTCTCTGGTCAGGACTACAAATGCCGGCAGGCCGCCCTCGATCCGGTACAGCCCGCAGAGCCAGGTCATGGCAGGATCTGTCCCCTGTGCATCGCCTTTGTTCATGGCAGTATATGCCCCCTGCGGTCTGATCATATATTTATCGCCGGTGCGCTTCCTTCCACCCTTATCAAGATAGTGCTCCCACTCAAAATACCACGATGCCGGCACTATGCAGCGGTGCCTTGCCCAGTCCTCCCGAAAGGTCGGCTTCCCGGCCGCTGTCTCGGAGCGCGCATTGATGAGCAGACTTCTCCCGGTATATCCCCACTTCATGGGGTAGACAGTTCTGGCTCCATAGCGGTTCGGGGCAATCACAGGTACGACATCAGTCGGGCGGATCTCGCCCTGAGTTTTGACAGCAGCTTTATCCTTCCATCTGCCCACAAGCGCAGAGCGCATCATTTCTTCCGCAATCTGTCTCTGTTCCAGAGTATCATCAATCCAATATCGTCCGCACATATTTAATCTCCCAAAAAAGGTCTTGCATACAAGCTCTGGCGCAGGGCTCGTGTCTGCGACTTCTGGCATAATTCAAAATCGAATCCCTGTGGTCTCGTCTCCTTCCGGCAATTCAATCATATCATATTATCAAAAGAGATGCTGTCGCAATCGCAGACCAAAAAAGGCTGCCGCGACTCTTTGCGGCAGCCTTTACCAGTATTCTTATCTCACTTACGCATCAGCCCTCTTGCGGCGGATCCTTACTGAGCGCTCTTATAGTGGTCCTCATCCGTCTTGCGGATCAGAGCTCTCTTGATCTTGCCGCCGACCGTCTTGGGCAGTTCATCCACGTATTCGACCACGCGCGGATACTTGTAGGGCGCAGTCAGCTTCTTGACATGCTTCTGCAGCTCCTTGGTCAGCTCTTCCGACGGTGTATAGCCCTTGGCAAGCACGATCGTCGCCTTGACGACCTGTCCGCGGATCGGATCCGGGACACCTGTGATGGCACACTCAACGACTGCGTCGTGAGCGATCAGGGCAGACTCGACCTCGAACGGTCCGATACGGTAGCCGGAGCACTTGATGACGTCGTCGTTTCTTCCGACAAAGCGGTAATAGCCCGCACTGTCGCGCCATAGGACATCGCCGGTATTGTAGCCGATGCCGCCCAGCTTCTCTTCCGTCATCACCGGATCCTTGTAGTAGCCTGTAAAGAGGCCTACCGGCGGATGATGCTTTACATCCATCATCGTGAGGGAGCCTTCTTCACCGTCCTCACAGATCTGTCCGTCAGAATTGAGCAGCTGAATGTCGAACAGCGGATTCGGCTTTCCTGTTGAGCCTTCGATCGGCTTGAACCACTCGCTGCCAAAATTGGCAATCAGGACCGGGCCTTCTGTCTGGCCGAATCCCTCGTAGATCTGGTGGCCGGTCAGCTCTTTCCAGCGCTTTACAACTTCAGGGTTGAGCGGTTCGCCGGCTGTCGCGCAGTGGTGCAGCGCGGAGAGGTCGAACTGCGAGAGGTCTTCCTGAAGCATGAAACGGTACATAGTCGGCGGCGCGCAGAACGTTGTCACCCTGTACTTCTCGACCTTGGAGAGAAGATGCTTCGGATTGAATCTGCCTACCATATCATAGCAGAAAATGACAGCACCGCAGATCCACTGACCGTAAATCTTTCCCCATCCGAACTTCGCCCAGCCAGAGTCGGAGACACTCATATGCAAATGATTCTCCTCCACATGCTGCCAATACTTCGCGGTAACGATATGGCCGAGAGGATACGCAAAATTGTGCTGGACCAACTTCGGCATGCCTGTAGTGCCGCTGGTAAAGTAGACCAGCATAACGTCGTTCCACCTGGTGGCTTCCTCGCCGGTCGGACGCTCAAATTCGTCAGAGAAGTTGTCAAATGCGTCATGAAGCCTATTCCAGCCTTCTCTGGGTCCTCCCACCAGGAACTTATACTCCAGTGAGGGAATTTCAGGCTCTGCCAGCTCTGTCTGGGTCATGACGAAGTCATCATCGACACAGATGATTCCCTTAACGGAAGCCGCATTGCCGCGGTAGACGATATCCTTCTTGGTGAGCTGAAGGGTAGCCGGGATCAGGATGACGCCGAGCTTATGGAGCGCTGTAGCGCATACCCAGTACTCCCAGCGGCGGCGGAGGATCATCATGACAACGTCACCTTTCTTGAACCCCAGGCTCTTCAGGTAATTGGCTACCTGATTAGAACGCCTGCTGATCTCGGTAAACGTGAAGATGTGCTCCTCGTCCTCTTCATTCACCCAGACAAGGGCTTTTTTGTCCGGTTCCTCTTTTGCCCACGCGTCTACGACGTCATAGCCGAAGTTAAAATCTTCCGGTACATTTATTTTCAGTTTCTCTTTGAACTCCTCATAGCTTGAAAACTCAATCTGGGGAAGATATTTGTTCAGTAAGTAATTCAAAGCCGCTTCACTCCTTTTCTTTCAAGTCTCATTCTGTTATGACCGTCAGGAAACGCGCCTTAACGTCTCCGCCGCAGCGCTGTCCGTGAGGGATGGTCGGGTTAAAGTAAATGGAATCTCCGGGATTCATTACAAACTCTTTGTCACCCAGAGTGACAATTACCGTGCCCTCCAGAACGAGGTTGAATTCCTGGCCCTTGTGTGTGATCAGCTTAGCCACTTCATCCGTGGGCTCCAGGGTGACCAGGAGCGGCTGCATGATTTTATTTGCATAACGGAAAGCGAGATCCTCAAAATGATACTCCGGATTTCGGTTAATGACCTTGCCGCCTCCCCTGCGGATCAGGTGGTAGGTGTCAAGCTTGGCGCTCTGTCCGGTGCAGATCTCGGTGAAATCCACCTTAAACATATTGGCGATCTGATAAATGACACTGATGGGTACGTCTTTGCCGTTCTCCTCGTAGGAGGCATAGACTTCCGGATCCAGCTCCAGTTCTTTTGCCAGTTCTTCAATTGTATAGTCGCTGGCTTCACGCAGTTCTCTCAGTCTTGCGCCGATCTCGTTATATTCATCCATTGTATCTTCTCCTTTCGCAACATTTGCAAATTCAAGCCGCGCCGCCTACCCCTCGAAAGCATTTTTTCAATCACGACTTGTGTTTTTACATTAAGTAGGAAATTTTAGTAATTTAACGTTATAACAGGATAGAACTTGAAGAATGATACCACATTCTGCAATAAATGTACAACTATTTTGAAAAAGCTGCCGATCAGAAGCTGCCCTCAAGGATCGCATCGATGATAGTTCTTCCGACGATGAAATTATTCTCCCTTGCGGTGGCGAAGATATCTATGTACTCTTCACTGTTCTCATTGCTCACATCACTGTTGTCATGCGCAGGATCCCACAGACTCTCCGGCGTTGCCCCCAACATGAACGTATCCATGTTCACACTATCGCGGATAATGATCAGGCGGTCGAGCATTCCGAGCTGCCGCGCTGTCCTGGCGATTGCAATATCCTCCATCTCCGTCGTCGCGTACGGGTCAGGGCATCCGTAGGTCTGAGTCATGAGGAGTGCATTTGCATGATCATACCGACCTTTCCAGTAGTTGTCGCCTGTGACCGTAGTTCCCCGCAGCACCTTCGGGTCTCGCACTGCCCAGTCGGCTCCGTCAAATGCGCGTGTCATAAAATCCCGAGTACGTTCCGTCGTCTCCAGCGGAATGTCCTTAACCAGAGAATAGACGCGGTCCATCAGGTCCGAATCAAGATGAACGACAGCCGCGGAGTCGAAATCGGCGTCGTGGAACCACGTGGCGGCAGTGTCGTCCTCCATGTCCCGGGGATCCGCGTGATGGCCGAGATCATAATCCACGGCGGATGTGATGACGAACACATCTCCCATGACACTGTTGTCCATCGCAGATCCGGCACAGCCCGTAGACAGAATATAGGCATCGGAAAAATCGAACCGGCTGTCTGTCAAAATGGCCATCGTATTCAGCGCGGCATTTACTTTTCCCATACCGAGCACGCAGAGGGCGACCCCGTCCTTCAGGTACAGTGTGCATCCCTCGGCTGCATTTTGAACTTCATACTCTTCCGCTCCGTCCAGATAGTGCTCATAGTAGAGCTGGGCTTCGCCCGGGAAGTCCCCACTCATCTCATCCACCTCGAATTTCGGCAGGATGAGGACCTTCACAGGGATTTTTTCCGTGCTTTCAAGATCGGCCTCCTTCTCCGCGGGAGCTCCGCCCGGGATCTTAAAGGCTGCGTAAGTGAGCGGCAGCAATAGCACAATTGCGATGATCGCGATCAGCAGTTTTTTTCCAAGTGACATATGATTTACCTCCAAGTCTTTTGGGGACGGTTATTTTCTCGTGAAGTTCCAGTTCAGACAGGCTACAGCGAAGTTCCATAATCCACCGTAAGCATCATCTTCATCGAAAAACGCATATCCTTTCCTCGAGCTTAACAATGCATGCGCATTGTTGATCTCTCAGTCGGATACGCAATGTTTTTCTCACGAAGATGGATGTCTTACGGCGGTAACGAACAATTAGAATAGCCTGTCTGAACTGGTACCTCATGTGCAAAGAACTATCTCTAGTGCCCCTCCACGCAGCTCATGCCGCCCGTCTCCGGGCCGGTCTGGCCGGACACATAGCGGGCAATAAATTCCCTGTTGACCTCCCGCAGCTCCTTCTTGCCATCGATGTAATCATCGTACATCTTGAGCAGTCCCGGGCTGCACCCGTCACAGAGACCCTCAATGTTTCCGATGGCCTCGTCGACAATGCGCGCTCTCTCCTCACGGGTCGTATCTTTGATTAAAATAGATGCCATGTTTATTTCTCCTTTCCGTTCCGCTATACGCAGTCTTCTGCATTCAAGACACTTAAGTCCGCAAAGAGATCCACTGCGGTCTCAAGAATCCGGTCGTTAAAATCATATTCTGCGGTGTGCAGCGGAGGATGCTCTTCTCCGCTACCGATGTATATAATCGCCCCCGGACATTCCTTCAGATACCACCCGAAATCCTCCGAAGCACGCCACATCTTATCCATGGGGATCCGCCGAAGGCCGAGCCCCTCTGCCGCGGCCAGGGCCGCCTTAAGGCACTCCTCATCGTTTCTGGTTTCCGGAAAATAATCGTGAACAGAATAACTGATCCGGATACCGCGCCTCTCTCCCTCTTCTCCGGCAAATGCTATTATCGCCTCCTCAAGACTCTTCATCCTGCTCTCCTCTTCAGCACGCAGGGTCATGCAGATCTCAGCCTCGCCGGGAGATATCCCAAAGTCCCCGCTGCCGAGCCTGATCCCGGTCGCGGTGCAAAGCAGCATCCCGGCTGACTGGTCCTTGGAGAGCTCTGCTGCGCGGAGGATGACATTTGCAACCGCCTCCGACGGATTGTTCCCATCTTCCGGGGCACTCGCATGCGAGGTTTTCCCGTGAAAGCAAAGTTTGAGTCCCTCGGACGCCGGCTGGGTGAGCCCGGAGCGGTACACGATGCTCCCTTCCGGATATCCGCTCAGGTTGTGGAAGGCAAATATTCGCTGAATGCCTTCCTCTTTTATCAGCTCCCGGCATAGTACTGCCCCGCTGCCGGTCTCCTCGCCGGGCTGAAAGATCAGATAAATGTCCGCCTCGGTTTCCCTTCCATCCAGTTCAAGGGCCAGACCGCAGAGGGCTGCGCAGTGGCCGTCGTGTCCGCATTTGTGGGAAACACCCGGATTTTTTGAGTGATAGCTGAGCGTCTCGTCCTCAGCAATCGGCAGGGCATCCATATCCGCTCTGAAGGCGATCCTGGTTTCGCCGGTCGTCCCCCTTTTGACCGCATAAAACCACTCGCCACGGTCAATGATCGATAGATTTGTGTTCGCACCAAGAAAGTCTTTGATCCGTGCGGCAGTCATCTTCTCCTCCATGGAGAGTTCCGGATGCATATGGAGCTCATGCCGGAGGTTTACGATTTTAGAAAGATTGTCTGTCTGCATTTGCATGCACCTCATATAGCGGTCAGTAAGGTTCCCTTGGAACCCGCACCGATCATATTATAATCCCCTCCAGATATCTGACCGGCTTTCCGGTCGCCTCTGCATATTCAATCTCGGACCTCGTGCTGGATCCGATATAGCCACCGACATTGATTACGAAAATCTCATCTGCCATTTCGATCTTTCTTTTGTGCATATCGTCCAGCATCTCTTTCGTCTTAGTCAGCGTGCCCTCGTCCATATTTTCCCAGACTTCATTATCGCCGGAGTGGCCAAAGAGGCCGACGCTGATCACAATATTTCCCTCCAGCGTCAGGCGCTTCTGGGCTTCCATGAATTCATCCCTGAAGCGGGTGCTGCCGCAGAGGGTGATGACTTTATATTTTCCGACCATAACAGTGATTTCCTTCACACATCGGGGTCGGTTCTTTTCACGTGAAATAACGGTTCAGACAGGCTGTTTTAAGTGTTCGTTTTCGTCGTAAAGCATCCATCTTCGTGAGAAAAACATTGTCGGTCCGACCGAGAGACCAAAAATGTGTATACATTTTTTGGCTCGCAGGGTAGGACCGGCGTTTTTCGATGAAGATGATGTTTACGACGAATTATGGACCTTCGCTACAGCCTTTTTGAACTGCCTCACGCAAAAAGAACCGTCCCCAACTCATTAAAACACGAAGTTCCCGTCCCGGAACACCGGAACCGCTGTCCCGTCTTTTAAAATACCGTCTACATTCATGTCGGCAGTGCCGATCATGAAGTCCACATGCTGCATCGAATCGTTTGACCCGTGAGCCGCGAGCTCCTCTTTGCTCATCTCCGTGCCGCCCACAAGATTCTCCGGATAAGCTCTTCCGAGTGCCAGATGGCAGGCCGCATTCTCATCATACAGCGTATTGAAGAACAGGATCCCGGACTGCGAGATCGGAGAATCGTAGGGAACAAGCGCGACTTCGCCGAGATATGATGAACCCTCGTCGAAGCTCAGAAGCTGTGCCAATGCCTCTTCCTCTTTCTCAGCGCCGAATTCGACAGCTTTTCCGTTCTCAAAGCGCAGCCAGAAGCCGTCAATGACCTTGCCCTCATAGTCCAGCGGCTTTGAAGCGTACACGATGCCGTTCACTCCTGTTCTGAGCGGCATGCAGAAGCACTCTTCCGTCGGCATGTTCGGGTCGAAAAAGATCCCGCCCGGCGTAGTGCTGCCCCCGGCGATCCAGATGTGATCCTTAACAAGTTCGACATAGAGATCTGTCCCGTTCCCGGCGGTAAAGTGCAGCTTTTCAAAGCCGAATTCATTCATTTTTGATGCATGTTCAAGCATCTCCGCATCGTGCTTATTCCACTCCTCGATGGGGTCATTATCTTCCTTGACCCTTGTCACTGCAAATATCGCGTCGCCGAGCTTTTCATACGCTTCCTTTTCATCGAGCTCCGGGAATACCTTATTTGCCCACTCCACCGAAGGCACACCGATCACGCTCCACTGGCCTTCATTGTTCATCGTGTACGTCATAAGGTCTGCCATTTTGGTGTAGTAAGCCCTGTTCGCCGCTTTGATTTTTTCTCCGTCGACATCTGCCATAACACCCGGCGGATCGGAGAGGACCGAGATATAGCAGGCCCCGCGGTCGTGCTGGTGCTTGACCTTGTCGTACTTCCACTGTGGCACTTCCGACAGCGCTTCCACGCTCTCGTACTCATAGGCCATCTTTGTGATGTCATTGTCACTCCACTCAACGCTGACAGCTCCCGAGCCCGCTTCGTACGCACATTTCACGATCTTCCTCACAAAGGCAGCATCACGGACGTTCGCTCTGATCACGACCGGCTGATCCTTCTGGACGTTCACACCCTTTATCACCACAAGATTCGCAAGCTTGTCATACATTTTTTCTGATACCATTTTGTGTCTCCTTAAAATCATGCTCTTTTATCAAATATCTTATCATCGTGCGATAGCAGATTCAAGCATGCTAAAAGGACGGTTCTCACGTAAAGAACCGTCCCCAAATTACGCCGTTCAAAAGAGCGGCCATTCATTCAATTTACTGATACTCGACGACCGAGATCCACTCGTTAAGCAGCATCTCTTCCTCAGCGGTCTTCGCCTTCGCAAGCTGGCCGGCAGCAACGATCGGCATCCACTGCTGGATGTACTGGATCGCCGTGTTGGATTTTCTGCTGTAGATCCTCAGATACTTATCTGCGATATTCTGGTCCTCGAGAGTGAACTGCAGGAACGTGAGCGCGGCATCAGCACCGGCATTGCCGGATGTCGCGTGCGCCCAGTCGATGACCTTGTAGCCGCCGTCCGGTGTCAGTATGATGTTGGACGGGTCAAAGTCGCCGTGGCAGAGCTTGGTGTGCCGCTTCATGCCCGCGAGGCGCTGAAGGAGCTCCCACTTTATACTCGGGTCGATGTCGAGGGCGCTGATCTCCTCGGTACGCTTCGGGATCGTGTTGCGAAGGCCGATCGCGCGGAAGCTGTTGATTTCGAGCTGGATGTCGACGAACTTCTCAAGGTTGGCTTCGAGGTTCTCCGGCTCGTTCTTCATCTTCTCAGCCAGCGTCTGGCCTTCGATATATTCGAGACCGAGTCCCCAGCAGCCGTCGAACTCTTTTACATATAAGACATTCGCGGCCGGAACGCCGAAGGACTCGACGTAGGATGTGATCAGAGCTTCATTGAAGACGCCTGTCTTCGGATGCTCGGGCGCAGACACCTTTATGACTTCGTCCCCTACTCTATAGACGGTCTTATTCGCCCGCTTTACAATGATATCCTTTTCTTTGAATTTCATATTGGACCTCCTGATTTGTCTTTACTGCGCATGGCTTACTGCTCAGACATAAGCGACGCGCAAAAAATTGCTGTTTTTATTTCTGATAAATATCTATGCCGGGCGGCTGCATTACACAACCCTGTCGGGATGTTGCGAACCGCCAGACTCAGACTATTCGACATGTGCCGTTATCAGAAATCGACCTTCTTGTCATCCTCGCCGTAGTAAGCCAGCGTGTATATCTTCTTGAGCTCGGAGATGAGCGGATATCTCGGGTTGGCGCCGGTGCACTGGTCGTTGAAGGCCTGCTCGGTCATCTCATCCAGGGTATCGAAGAAGTACTTCTCGTCCACGCCGTACTCGCGGATGGAATCCTTGATGCCGATCGCGTGCTTCAGGTCGCGCAGC